>JAVEDE010000023.1 GCA_030841105.1 Pyrinomonadaceae bacterium | reverse complement strand
TTCCAGTTGTTGCACCACGGCGCGAGATAGACGACGAGCACGAGTTTCTTCCCCTTCGCCCACTCGCGCAAATTCACCGGCTCGCCCGTCGCCAACTTTTTAAACGTCCAGTCCTTGTACTTGATCTTCTTCTCCTGAATCGGCGCGTACTCGTGCCCGTCGCTCGGAGCGGCGGGTGCGGCAAACGCGGAGAGCGCAAAGATGACGGAGAGAACGAGGCTCAGAATTTTTCGCATGACTGTAACTCCTGAATGGCTGTAACTACTGATCGGGCGCGATCGGTGTCGCGCGCTTTATTGATTGCTGGCCGTGGCCTGCTGCGGTTCGTCTAAGAGCGGTAGCACCACCGCGTCGAAGGCGGCGCGGTCGCGTTCGCCGATGAAGCGTTCACGGATGCGCCCCTCGCGGTCGAGGATGAAGGTGGCGGGGCGACCCGGCCCCGTCTGAAACTCCGCGGGCGCGTCGTCGCCGCTCGTCAACAGCGTGTACTCCTGTCGGACGACGCTCTGGAAGTCGCGGATCATCTCCGGCGTGTCGTGCGACGAGACGCCGACGACCGCGAAGCCGCGCGCCTCGTAATCTTTCTGCATCCGGTTGAAATCGGGAATCTCTGCGCGGCAGGGCAGACACCACGTCGCCCAGAAGTTCACGACGACGACGCGCCCGCGCAAACTTGAGACGCGGAACGGCTCGCCCGTGAGCGTCTTCATCTCCGTATCGGGCGCGACGGCGTAAGAACTCGTGGGCTTCGCTACGGTCGTCCCGCCCGTCGTCGCCGTCGTGGTGTTGCTTCGCTTCGCCCAAGAGTTGACCCACGTCTCAGGGTTCGGGAGGACGGAGGCATAACTCGCAAGGCGCGTCACGTTGTTGGTGGCGACGAGCAGGCCGATCACGATCAGGAGGACGCCGGAGACCACTTCGACCTTATGCAGGTGGCGGCGGAAACGCGTGTAGAAACTCAAAAATTTATTGATGCCGAGACCCGTCAACAGAAACGGCACGGCCAGCCCGGCGGCGTAGAAGGCCGAGAGGACGAGGCCGCTTTGCCAGCCGCCGCTCGTGGCGGCGAGGCCGAGGATGCCGCCGAGGATCGGGCCGATGCAAGGCGTCCAACCGGCGGCAAACGCCAGCCCCAAAGTGAACGAGCCGAGCATGCCGCGCGGCTTCTCGTCGGAGAACTTGCGCGTGTCGCGGTAGAGCGCGCCGATCTTCAAGACGCCCATCAACTGCAACCCGAACCCGATGATGATCAGGCCGCCGATGACGCGCACCCAAGGGTTCGACGTGATGGCCGAGCCGACGAACCCTGCGGCCGCGCCGAGCGCGACGAAGATCAGCGACAGCCCCGCGTTGAACGCGAGCGAGTTCAACATCACGGCGCGGCGCGCGTGCGTGCGCGCCGCGTGCCCTTCCTTCAGATGGTCAATGCTGACGCCGGAGATGAGCGAGATGTAACCCGGCACGAGCGGCAGCACGCACGGGCTGAGGAACGAGGCCAACCCCCCGACGAACGCGATGATGAGCGAAAAACTGAGATTAGTGCCTTCCATAACTCAGGTCAGCTTACAATAAGAGGCGGGTAAATGGTGAATGGAGAATGGTCAATGGTGAATGGATGAGAGCCAGTTTTATCCATTCTCCATTTATGATTTACCATCCACGTTTTTATCCTTCTTGCCGCGCGACGACTTCGTGCGCCACCAACGCACGTTGAGATAGATGCCGGAGAGCGCGGAAAGGCTCGCCAGCGCGGAGAGCAGGATGAGCAGCGGCACTTGCCACGCCCCGGCGAAGAAGTAGAAATGCGTTTGCCGGAAGTAGCGCGTGAGCGCGCCGGGCGGCGGAGTCTTAATGACCGCGCCGGTCTCGGCGTCAATCAACAGCGAGTCCGCGCCCAGGCCGCCGACGGCCTGATAGACGGGGCGACCCTCGCGCACCAGGAGCGTGAGCGCGGTCGTGGGCAGGCGGCGACCGGCGAAGGCGTTCGCGCGCGCTAACGCCTCGCTGGCCGTCAAGCGCACGCGCGCGGCGTCAATCGCTTCGACCTCGCCACCCTCGACCGCGTTCGGCCACGCGTAGAGCAAACCGCTCGTCGCCCACGCCAGCACCGGCACGGCGACGATTAGCCCCAGCCAGATGTGCGCGCGGTGGATGAATGTGTGCATGACGAATGTTCGACCGGGAGCGCGTCAACGGATGGCCTGAGAAATTCGGCGATCAGTTGTTCCACGTCGGGCGACAAATACGACCTCAGGCATCGCTCGACGGCTTCGTTAATTTTCGCCTCGTCGTCGTGGAAATTCATGCGCGCGCTCTAGGGCTGTTCGGCGAGGAGACGCTTGATGATGTTCGATAGTTCTTCGTGGTTGGCGTCGGCCGCGCCGACTGAGATGTAACGGACGCGCCCGCGCCGGTCGAGCACGAAGGCCGTCGGGATCGAGCGCACGCCGTAGCGCACGTCATTGTCTTCGTCCGCGGCGACGGCGAAGGCGTAGGGCAACTTCAACTCTTGCTTGTAGGAGCGCAGGAACTGCAACTCTTCCGCGGGCGTCACGATTGTGCTCCCGGCGCGACCGAAATACTGCGTGAGGCCGATGACGGTCAGCCCGTCTTTTTTGAAACGCTCGTGGAGCGTCTTCAACTTCGGCATCGTGTAGCGGCACGGGCCGCACCACGTCGCCCAGAAGTCGAGCAGCACGACGCGCCCGCGCAGGTCGGACAATTTGACGGGCTTGTGATCGATCCAATCGGCGATGTTGATCTCCGGCGCGGTCGCCGTCGCGTTGGCGGCGTCCGGCGGCTCGTTGAGCACGCGCTCGATCAGTTCGCCCCGCTCATACGTCTCCAGCCAGCGCGCCGCACCCGCGAAGAGTTGCGCCGACGGCAGCGAGAGGCCGAGGCGCAGCAACTCCTGCATCGTCTGCGCGGCCTCCGCCTCCTGCTTCAACTCGACCTGCACGTCTGCGAGAAACTCGGCCGCCGCGCCGATGATGCGAGCGCGGTCTGACTCTTCGCCCGCCACGGGCGGCGACTCCTTCGCCACCTTGAACGCCGTGCGCGCGTGCGTCGCGCTCCGCTCGAATTTCTTGTCGGCCGAGTAGGCGCGCGCGAGCGCGTGGTGAAGTTTGAAGAGACCCTGCGGCGTCGCGGGTTGGCCGCGCTCGTAATCGGCGAGCACGGCTTCGGCCTCGTCGAAGCGTTTGAGCGTGGCCGCCTCCGTGCCGAGGATGAGCCGCGCGTTCTGCCACTGCTCCTTCGTGCCGGACGCGGGGGGCGCGAGGAAGCGGCGCAGCGGCTCGATTGATTCGGCGGACTTGCCCGCGAGGTTGTAGAGCAGGCCGAGGTAGTAGTGATCCGCGCCCGCGAGGTTGCCGCGCGCGGAGAGTGCGGCGGCGTGGCGCGCGGCGAGGTCGCGCTGCTGTTGAAAAGTTTCCGACGCCAGCGCGCGGCTGAACGGCACGCGCTTCTGTTTGAACTCCTCGAACTTCCGCTCGACGTATTTCGACGCATCCGCGTAGAGCGCGCTCGCCTCGACGGGCGGCGTCGGAGACGGCGACGCCGCAGCGGGGGCGACAACTACTACCGGCGTTGCCTCCGCCTTCGGCTCGCTCCCACGCGCCGCGCCCGTCTGCGCGAAACCGTCCGCCGCCGTCAACAACAACGCGACGCCGAACCACAACGCGCACGCCGAAACAAAAAATCTTTTCATAACTTCTTCACTCGCCGACCGTCACCCGTTGCTCGTCATCTATCACTCGTCAATCGCCGCCCGTCACTTGTCAATCATCACACATCAATCGCCGCCCGTCACTTGTCACTCACTCTCGTCTTTCTCGTCCAGCAGACGCACGATCATCTGGTGGAGTTCTTCGATGTCCGTCTCGTGCGCGCCGACGTTGAGGAAGCGCACGACGCCGCGCCGGTCAATCAAGACGGCGACCGGGATCGTCGTCACGCCGTAGGCGTCTGCGGTCGCGGTCGAGTCGGCGACGGCGAAGCCGAAGGGCAGGCGCGCGCCACGTTTGAAGTTGCGTAACTCCCCGACCTCTTGCGGCGTCCGCACGCGACGGCCGTTGACCGTGTTGCGATATTCCGTGAGCGCGACGACGCTTAATCCACGCTTCTCATATTTCTCCTGCCACTCGGCGATGTGCGGCAGCGCGGCGTGGCACGGCGTACACCACAACGCCCAGAAGTCGAGCAGCACGACGCGCCCGCGCAGAGAGGCGAGCGTCGCGGGCTTCTGATCGATCCAGTCTTTCACCGCGATCTCCGGCGCGAGTCGCGCGCCCGCGCTGAACAGAGGATCGTCCGGCCTTGAGACGTAAGCCACGGGCGGCACGATGCGGCCGAGCAGGATCGTCGCGCGCCGGTAGAGATCAGCCGAAGGGAAACTGACGCTCAGGCGTCTGAGTTCCTGTAAGGCGGCGATGGCCTCGCCGGTCTGCTTCAGGTCGAGCGCGGCGTCGTGGATGAAGGAGAGCGTGCGGTAGAACACGGCGTCGCGCGTGGCCGCGTCCAGAGGCTGCGCGGCGTGTAACTCGCGCGCCGCCGCGAGAGCCGCACGCGCGTGCTCGATGGCTTGCTGCGGTTGCTTCCGCGCGCGATAACTCGTCGCCAGCGCGCTCTCCAAACGATAACGCTGCTCGTGCGCGGCGGGCGCGGCAACTTTCAAATACTCGGCGAGCGCGGTTTCAGCTTCGACGAGCGCGCCCTTCTTCGCCGTCTGCAAGGCGATCACGTAACGCGCGGTCTGCTTCTCACGGTCGCTCGCGGACGGCGAATGCTCCGCGAGAAATTTGAACATCGTCGCAAACGCGCGCTCGCCGTCATCGGCCACGTTGTAAAGTTGACCGAGGAAAAAAAGTTCTTGCGCCCCCAGCGATCCGCGCGCCTCGACCTCGGCGGCATAACGCGCGGCGAGTGCGCGCTGCTCGCGCTCGACCTGTTCGACGAGCTTCGGATCGTAACCCGTGCCCTCGCGCTCGAACGCCTCGTACTTCTTCCGCGCGTAGCCCTCGGCCTCCGCGTACAACGCCGCGACGCTCGCCGCGCCGTTAGTTGATGCGGGCGACGCGACGGATGCGCTCTGCGCGAGAGTCGGAGCGGGACAGCAGAACGCGGCGAGGGCGATCATTAGTAATGCGAGCGAGTTCCTAAGTAGTGCGGGCGAGTTCTTAGACATGTTTGTAAAGCTCATCTCTCTAGTTCATCACACCGCGCAGGAGGAGGCGCGGCGAAAACGTTCGGGCGTGAAAGCCTCAAGCAGGGGAGAGGTTGCGCCGCGCTGCAAGATCATCGCGGCGACGAGCGCGCCCGTCAACGGCGCGAGCAGGATGCCGTTGCGGTAATGGCCGGTGGCGTAAAACAAATTGGGCACGTCCGAGAGCGCGCCGAGCACCGGCCACGCGTCCGTGCCGCGCGGTCGCAAGCCCGCCCACGCGTCCGACAGCACGAGCGCGTCAACGTCGGGCGCGATCTCGCGCGCGTGCGTCAAGACGCGCGCGCGCCCTGCGTCGGTCAGAGACTTGTCGAAGCCCGCATGTTCGGTCGTCGTGCCCGCGAGCAGGCGGCCGTCGCGTCGCGGGACGAGATAGCCGCGCGGGCTGTAGACGACGTGTCGGACGAACGGCGACTGCGGCGACGAAGCGGCGGGTGCGAAACAGAGCATCTGCCCGCGCACGGGTTCGATGCGCGGGCGCGTCTGCGTCTTATCGTCGCCGCCGCCGCCGTGCGCGGATGAAACGTCGAGACGTAGACGCGAAGACCACGCGCCGCATGCGACGACGACCGACGACGCGCGCGTCGTGCCGCGTGCCGTCTCGACGCCCGTCGCGCGCCCCGCTTCGACTTTGATCGCGCCGACTTCCGTCCGCGTCACGACGCGCACGCCGCGCCGCGCGCAAGCCTTCACGAGCGCGGCGACGAGCAGACGATTCTCCACCTGCCCGTCGAGCGGAAATCTCAAGGCCGAGCGCACGCGCGCCGACACACGCGGTTCAAGCGCGCGCACTTCATGCGCCGTCAGGCGTTCGACCGGCAGCCCGGCGCGCGTCTGCCAGCGGAAGCGGCGCGCGCACTCCGCCTCGTCCGCTTCGTCGAAGGCTAGATAGAGCGTGCCCGTTTGGTCGAGTTCGACAGAGACGCCCGACTCTTCTTCGAGTTCGCGCGCGAAGTCTGGGTAGGCGTCGCGGCTGGCCGCGGCCAGACGGAAAAACTCGTCTGCGGCGTCGGCCTCCACTTGCGGCGCGAGCATCCCGGCGGCCGCCCAAGACGACTCCGCGCCCGCCTCGCCGCGCTCCACCAACAACACCTCCGCGCCGCCGCGCGCCAGTTCGCGCGCCACGGCCAACCCGATCACGCCGCCGCCCACGACCACCACGTCCGCGCTCTCCGGTAACTCGCCCACGTTTCGCATTGAATTAGAGTTGCTGGTATGATGCGACAAAATAAAAAACGTCAGTTGTCGGTCGCCAGTCGTCCGTTGTTTGTCGGTGATGTAGTTGCGGAATAATCTGTGCTAGTCACCTGCAAAGAAACGGAGAACAACTGACCACGGACAACTGACCACGAACAACTGACTATGAAACATACTATCACACTCATTCCCGGCGACGGCATCGGGCCGGAAGTGGCGGCGGCGGTCGTGCGGATCATCGAAGCGGCGGGCGTCGAGGTCGCGTGGGAGACGCACTACGCGGGCGCGCAGGCGCTCGAAAAGTTCGGCGAGACGCTGCCCGCAGACCTCCTCGAATCCATCCAGCGCAACAAGGTCGCGCTCAAAGGGCCGATCACGACGCCCGTCGGCAAGGGCTTCACTTCGGTCAACGTCGGACTGCGTAAGGCGCTCGATCTCTACGCCAACCTGCGCCCCGTGCGCGCCCTGCCGAACGTGCCCTCGCGCTACCCCGAACTCGACCTCGTGGTCGTGCGCGAGAACACGGAAGACCTCTATTCGGGGATCGAGCACGTCGTCGTGCCCGGCGTCGTCGAGAGCATCAAGATCATCACGGAGAAGGCTTCGACGCGCATCGCCAAGTACGCCTTCGAGTACGCGCGGCGCGAGGGGCGCAAGAAGGTGACGGCCGTCCACAAGGCCAACATCATGAAACTCTCGGACGGCCTCTTCCTCGATTGCTTCCGCAACGTGGCGAAAGACTATCCGGAGATCGAGGCCGACGACAAGATCGTTGACAACGCCTGCATGCAACTCGTGATGCGCCCCGAACAGTTCGACATCATGCTCTTGGAAAACCTCTACGGCGACATCGTCTCCGACCTGTGCGCCGGTCTCATCGGCGGACTCGGACTCGTCCCCGGCGCGAACATCGGCGAGCGCGGCGCGGTCTTCGAGGCCGTCCACGGCAGCGCGCCCGACATCGCCGGGCAAGGCATCGCCAACCCGACCGCGCTCTTGCAATCCGGCATCCTCATGCTGCGCCACCTCGGCGAGCGCGACGCCGCGCAGAAGATCGAGACGGCGATGTTGAAAGTCTTTACCGACGGCCACGTCCGCACGCGCGACATCGGCGGCCACGCCGGTACGATGGAATTCGCCGAAGCCATCATGGAAGGGATGAAGGCAGAGGGATGAAGCAAAGCCTTGAATCGTGAATCGTCAATCGTGAATAGAGGAAAGCAGGTTTTATCTATTCACGATTGACGATTCACGATTTACTTGTCTTCTTTCATCCCTCGTTCCCCCGCCCTCATCCCTCCTGTTGACTTGACCCGTCAACCCGTATCAATTAGAGTTCAAGCTCCTCCCTGTGACTTAGTTTCAGAGGAGTTTCTACTTACGGGTTCGGATCGTTGTCAGGCCGGAAATGAAGGGCTTTTTGCGCAACCCGTTTGCCTCTAACCCCGCGCTTCACTCTATAGCGGACGCGCGATTTCCAGATAGCAACTTGTGGCATCAAACATGGCGACTCTCCCGTCAGTCCGGGAAGTTCGCGCTCAAAAATGCGTCTTGTTAATTTTCATACTCTCCCCACGCGTGCGGCGCGCCTTATGGGCGGCCGCTCCCACGCGTTCGGTATCAACCGTCGGCTTTCGACCACTCTGAAGTAATTAAGGTTCAACATGAAATTTGCGAACGTTCACATTCGTCCCACTTCCAGTCGCTTCGCGTTGCGGCTCGCCTTCTTTTCCTTCCTGTGCCTGATGGTGTTTGCCATGAGCAGCCCGCGTCTCGGCATCGCCCCGGCGGCGTCGGCCGCTTCGCAGTCGCAGAAGCGCGCGAGCGGCAAGGCAGCAGCAGTGGCGGGCGCGGCGCAGACGAAGGCCGCCCCCGCGCGCGAGACCGGAAAGTCCGAGGCCAAGGGCGCGTCCAAACGTGCGGGCGGCGTGGGCATCCAGCCGTCGGCCGTCTGCGCGCAGACGCAGACGATCAACTTCGGCCAGACGATCAACGGAACGCTCGCCAACGGCGACTGTTTGAACCCCATCGAAGGCGACGGGTCGCGTGTTGACGAGTACACCTTCAACGGCTCGGCCGGGCAGCAGATCGCCGTCTCGATGTCGGCGACCTTCGACACCTTCCTCTACCTGCTCAGGCCGGACGGCTCGGTGCTCGTCGCCAACGACGACGCCAACCCGAACGTCTCGACCGACTCGCGCATCCCGCCGACCGGCTTTTTCACCCTGCCCTCGACCGGCGTCTATTCCATTCTCGCCAACTCGTTCCGCCCCGAAGACGGAGGCCCCTACAGCGTCTCGCTGACGGCGGGCACGACCTGCAATCTGGCGACCATCACCTTCGGCCAGACGATCAACGGGACGCTCAACGCCGGCGACTGCACGAACCCGGTTGACGAAGACGGCACGCCGGTTGACTACTACACTTTCAGCGGCACGGCCGGGCAGCAGATCGCCATCACGCTGAGCGGCACTTCCGGCAACATTGATCCGTACCTCTACCTGCTCTTGCCGAGCGGCGACCTGCTCGCCGACGACGACAACGGCGGCGGCGGCACGGCCGCGCGCATCCCGCAAACTGCGGGCTTCGGCCGCTTGCCCGTCACCGGCACTTACACCATCATCGTCAACACCGTGCTCACGTCGCAGAGCGGCAACTACAACGTCACGCTGACCAAGGCGGCGACCGACTGCGCGTCCGTCCCGCTCACGCTCGGCACGGCGGTCAATGGCTCGCTCGCCAACGGCGACTGCCGCCTGCTCGAAGACAGTTCGTTCATTGACGCTTACACGTTCACCGGCGCGGCCAACAGTCAGATCGTCATCACGATGACTTCATCGAGCGCCGGGTTAGTGCCCGTCGTGTTCCTGCTCGCGCCGAACGGCGACGTGCTGGCGATTGACGTCAACAACGACGGCGACAACACCGCGCGCATTCCGGGGACGGCCTCCTTCACCCTGCCCGCGGCCGGCACTTACACGGTGCTCGCCAACTCGTTCCAGCCGAACCAGACCGGCAACTACACGTTGCGGGTCGTCAACCCGTCGGCCTGCACGACGACGCTCGCAGCAGCCGGGCGCAGCGTCAACGGCAGTGGCGGCCAGTTCAGCGTCGGCTTCACGACGCAGGCGGGCTGCTCGGCCACGGCGTCCAGCAACTCCGGCTTCATCGTCGTCAACAGCACCGTCGTGGACGCGAATGGCAACGGCACGGTCACTTACACCGTGCAGGCGAACGCGACGAACAGCCAGCGCACCGGCACGATCACCGTCAACGACCAGACCTTCACCGTTACGCAGGACTCCGCCTGCACCTATGCCATCTACCCGACCGTGCGGCCATTCACGCAGACCGCGAGCACGGCCGGACGCTTCACGGTCATCACGCAGAACGGCTGCCCGTGGACGGCTACGACGACCGCGCCGTTCATCACGATCACCGAGGGCGCGACGTCCACCACGGGCACGGGTCGCGTCCGCTACACGGTGGCCGCCAATAACACCAACGCGACGCGCACCGGCACGATCACCGTCGCCGGGCTGACGCACACCGTCACGCAAACCTCTGCGGGCACGACGCCGCAGGTTCAGTTCAGCGGCAACGCCGAGTTCATCGTCAACGAGAACGACCCGTCGCGCGCCGCCAGCATCAACGTCACGCGCACGGGCGACACGTCGGGCGCGACGACCGTGGACTACGCCACGCTCGACGACACGGCTGCCGTCCCCTGCGACCCGAACATCAAGAACGGCACCGAAAACTTCCCGCAGGGCACGGCCTACGCGCGCTGCGACTACGCCTCGACCATTGACACGCTGACGTTCCTTCCCGGCGAGACGACGCGGACGATCACCGTCCCGCTCATCAACGACGTCTTTCAGGAAGGTCAGGAGACGTTCTTCATCGGGCTGTTCAACGCGCAGGGCGCGACCGTCGGCACGCTCGACCGGGCGACCGTCAGAATCCAGAGCGACGATCAGGCACTGCCCACGTCGAACCCGATCAACCAGATTCCGTTCTTCGTCCGTCAACAGTATCTCGACTTCCTCGACCGCGAACCCGAAGCGGGCGAGCCGTGGACGGCCGTGCTGAATAACTGCCCGCAGAACATCTTCTCCGGGCCTGAGGTCAACTCGAACTGCGACCGCATCGCCGTGTCGGGCGCGTTCTTCGGCGCGCCGGAGTTTCGCATCAAGGGACTCTTCGTGTTCCTCCACTACAAGGCCGCTTTCGGCAGCGCGAACAACCCGCTCTACGTGCCGGAGTATACCGATTTCGTGCGCGACGCGCGGCGCGTCTCCGGCGTGACGGCCGAGGAAGTGTTCGCCAAGCGGCTCGACTTCAGCGAAGACTTTCTGGCGCGCACCGATGTCGCCAACGTCTTCTCCGGCACGTCGAACGAGATGTTCGTTGACCGCATCCTCTCGAACCTCGGCATCGCGCTGACGAGTCCCGACTCCGCGACCGGCGAGACGCGCAACTCGCTCGTCGCCGGTCTCAACGCGAACACGAAGTCGCGCCCGCAGGTCTTGCGCATCATCGTCGAGAGCAGTGAGGCCATTGCCGCGCAGTTCAACCGCGCATTCGTCGCCGTGCAGTACTACGGCTACCTGCGCCGCACGCCCGAACCGGCGGGCTATCAGAACAACCTGAACGCGCTGAACGCCACCAACAACTCGCGCCAACTCATCAACGGCTTCCTCAACTCCATTGAGTACCGCCTGCGGTTCGGCGCGAACACCACCAACCCGTAACGCGATTGCGGAACGGCTGAACGCGGAATGCGGATTGGAAGATCAATGTTCTTCCAATCCGCATTTCTCAGTTGCAGCCAGCCGTAGTTGATTGCATTTCTCATTTACTCAATCCGCATTACACGATCAGCTTGTCAGCATTCCGCAATTCGCTGGTCTGCTGCTAAAATGCTTCATTCTTTCGGCGTCAAATTTCTTAACTGATCGGGCACAGATGAAACTACGCTTGCTTTACCACGGCCATTGCTTCGACGGGGTGGCCTCGGCGGCTCTCTTCACGCGCTTCTACCGCACGCGCACGGGCGACCGCGCCGACGTGCATTACACGCCGCTCCTGCATCGCCCCGGCGCGCTCTTCGACGAAGAGATGTTCGACGGCGACGAGAACGCCATCGTTGATTTCAAGTATTCGCCTTCCGACAAACTGACTTGGTGGTTCGATCATCACCAGTCGGCCTTCCTCTCGCCCGAAGACGAGGCGCACTTCCGCGCCGACCGCTCCGGCCAAAAGTTCTGGGACGCCGACAGCAAGTCCTGCACCGAGTTCATCGCGCGCGTCGCACGCGAAAATTTCGGCTACGAAGACGCCACGCTCGCGCCCCTCGTCCACTGGGCGCACATCATTGACGGCGCGTTCTACGATTCGCCCGCGCAGGTGGTCGAACTCGCCGCGCCCGCGCTCCAACTGATGCAGGTCATCGAAAACGTGGACGACGACTTCATCGAAAAACTGATCCGCCAGTTGGCCGAACGCCCGCTCGACGAAGTGGCGACGGGCGCGGAAGTGCAGGAGCGTCTCGAACCCATCCTCGCGCGCCACCGCGAGACGCTCGAAGTCGTTCGCCGCAAGATCACCTGCGCGCGCGGCGTCGTCACCTTCGATCTGATTGACGAAGGCCATGAAGCCTTCAACAAGTTCATCCCTTACTACCTGCACCCGGAGACGACCTACTCGGTCGCGCTGACGCGCACCTCGCAGCGCGCGAAAATTTCCGTCGGCTCGAATCCGTGGAGTCCGCGCCCGCGCACACACAATATCGCCACCATCTGCGAACGCTACGGCGGCGGCGGCCACGCCGTCGTCGGCGCGGTCTCCTACGCCCCCGACGAAGTCGAACGCGCACGCTCAACTGCCCGCGAGATCATCGCCGAACTGTCCGGCGACTTCCGCGAGTAAGCGGTCGTCCCCGCCGATTGATAATCTCCGCGCGGGAGAAAAACGGAAAGCCTCGCAAACAGTTTGACACCTATCGGTGCGAACATCTCTCGCCGTCGTAGCTGCTTTGAAGACAAACGGGGCGGCTGTAACGAGTCTGAACTAGTCCGGGGAAGAACCAGGCGGAAGAGATCGCCCCCTGCCACTCAACTTCTTAAGTCTTCTCCCTCAGTCGAAGTCCCCCGGCGAGCATTAACAAGAAGGTGGAACGCTCTTGTGTTCGGCGGCGTTCCTTCCGTTTTACCAACCATCTGCAAGGGAGAAATTTCATGAAAGCATTATGTTGGCACGGTACGGGCGACGTGCAGGTTGATACCGTTCCCGATCCGAAAATACTCAACCCCGGCGACGCCATCGTTAAGATCACTTCGACGGCGATCTGCGGCTCTGACCTGCACCTCTTCGACGGCTTCATGCCGACGATGGAGAAGGGCGACATCCTCGGCCACGAGCCGATGGGCGTCGTCGTCGAGGTGGGGAAAGCGGTCAAGAATTTGAAGGCGGGCGACCGCGTCGTCGTCCCGTTCACGATCTCTTGCGGCGAGTGTTTCTTCTGTCAGAAGGAGATGTATTCGCTCTGCGACAACTCGAACCCGAACGCGGAGATCGCACGCGCCGCGATGGGACATTCGCCTGCGGGCTTGTTCGGCTTCTCGCACATGCTCGGCGGCTACGCGGGCGGTCAGGCGGAATACTTGCGCGTCCCGTTCGCCGATGTCGGCCCGCTCAAGATCGAGAACGATTCGCTCTCGGACGAGCAGGTCTTGTTCCTCTCGGACATCTTCCCGACCGGCTACATGGCGGCGGAGAACTGCGGCATCGAAGCGGGCGACACGGTGGCGGTGTGGGGCTGCGGCCCGGTCGGGCAGTTCACGATCCAGAGCGCGTGGATGCTCGGCGCGGGGCGCGTCATCGCCATTGACCGCGTGCCGGAACGCCTCGCGATGGCGCAAAAACACGGCAAGGCCGAGACGATCAACTTCGACGACGAGAAAGTTTACGACCGCCTGATGGAGATGACCTCGGGGCGCGGCCCCGACCGTTGCGTGGACGCCGTGGGCGCGGAAGCACACGCGACCGGCAGCGTGGACTCGGTGATTGACGCCGCGAAGACGGCCGTCATGCTCGGCACGGATCGCCCGCACGTCATCCGCGAAGCGATCATGTGTTGCCGCAAAGGCGGCACGGTTTCGATCCCCGGCGCATACGTCGGCGTCATGGACAAGCTGCCCATCGGCTCGATGATGAACAAAGGCTTGACCATCAAGACCGGCCAGACGCACGTGCAGCACTACAACAAGCAGCTCCTCAAAAAGATCGAGGCGGGCGACATTGACCCCAGCTTCGTCATCACGCACCAAGTCAAACTCGACGACGCGCCCGCGGCTTACAAGACCTTCCGCGACAAGGAAGACGGCTGCATCAAGGTCGTCCTCAAACCATAAACGTGAGCGTGAAAAAGTAAGACTCACCGCAGAGACGCGCTGAGGAAAACGATGAACGCGGAGCGCGGAACGATAAACTGAAAGACGAGTTGCTTTCAGTTTATCGTTCCGCGTTCCGCGTTTCTCTTTATCTCGCCATCAGTTGTTCGATCTCTTCGATCTGTTTGGGGGCGGCGCTCGTCAGGACGCGGTTGCCGTCCTCGGTGATGAGCACGTCGTCTTCGATGCGGATGCCGATGCCGCGATATTGTTCGGGGATGTCGGCGGTGTCGGCGGCGATGTAGATGCCGGGCTCGACTGTGATGACGACGCCGGGCGCGAGCGGCCGTCCCTGTCTCGTGTCGCGCGTGTAGTACGGCCCTACGTCGTGCACGTCGAGGCCGAGGTAGTGGCCGAGTCCATGCATGTAAAACTGCTTGTATTTCTCTTCCTCGATGAGTTGCGCGGGTTCGCCCTGCAAGAGTCCGAGTTGCACCATGCCTTCGGTCAGAATCTCAATCGAGTGCTTCTTCAGTTCGTCCATCGTCACGCCGGGACGCGCCATCTCGACGCACGACATCTGCGCCTTGAGCACGAGTTCGTACACTTCGCGCTGGGCTTGCGTGTAGCGGCCGTTGACGGGGAAGGTGCGCGTGATGTCGGAGGCATAGCCCTGATACTCCGCGCCCGCATCAACGAGGAGGAGGTCGCCGTCCGCGAGCGTCGCGTCGTTCTGGATGTAGTGGAGGATGGTGGCGTTTGCGCCCGTGCCGACGATGGAGGTGTAGGCGGGGGCGGTCGCGCCATAGCGTCGGAAGATGTGCTCGATGAGCGCCTCGATCTCGTACTCCTTCATGCCGGGGCGCGCGGCCTTCATCGCCTCGCGGTGCGCCTCGGCCGCGATGTCGGCCGAACGCTGCATGAGGGCGATCTCTTCTTCGGTCTTGATGAGCCGCATCTCGTGCAGGAGCGTGCCGGGTTCGATGATGCGGTCGGGCGCATGCTTCGACGTGCGCGGGTTGGCGCGCAAGTTTCTGAGTGCGCGCACGATCATCTCGTCGAGCGCGGCGTTCGCGCCGAGCTTGTAGTAGAGGTTCGACGGGCCGTCGAGCAGTTCGGGGAGCTTGTCTTTGAACTCCTGAAAAGTGTGCGCCGCCTCCGCGCCGTACTCTTTGATCGCACCTTCGACCCCGGCGCGACGACCGTCCCAGATTTCACGCTCCGGATCGCGCGGGCGCACGAAGAGCATGAACTTGTGTTCGGGGTGCGAGGGCGCGACGACGGCGATGGCTTCGGGTTCGTTGAAGCCGGTCAGGTAGAAGAAGTCGGAATCCTGTCGGTAGCGATAGTCGGTGTCGTTGGAGCGGTTGGCTTCGCGCGCGCTCGGAATGATGGCAATGGAATCCGGCTCCATGCGCCGCATAAATTCCGCGAGTTGTGGTCGTGACATAAAAGTCTCTCCTTCGGAAACGATAGAGCGTGTGATGTGGTGGCGGCATTGTAACCGAAGAAGCGCGCCCCGTTGAAGAGTCCGCGCCCGACCGCGCCGCCGCCGGTGCTTTTCACGGAGACGATTTCGGACGATAATTCGAGCGCACCTCGCAAAATCCCCCGGACGACGGCGCAGGAATTTTTATGGCGACTCAAATTCACGAAGCGACTCAGGCGCACACTCAATCAGCGCAACAGCAGCAGGCGGCGAAAGAGATCATCTCGTACGACCCGGCGACGGGCGCGGAGGTGGGGCGCGCAAGCGTGGCGACGGCCGAAGAGGTAAAGCGTGCGGTGGAGCGAGCGCGTGCGGCGCAAGCGGCGTGGGGCGCGCTCTCTTATGCCGAGCGCGGGCGCGTCGTCTTGAGCGCGCGCGCGTTGGTGTTGGATGAGATGGACGCTATTGCGGAGTTGATCTCGCGCGAGTCGGGGAAGCCTTCGACGGAAGCGTTGATGATGGAACTCGTGCCGACGCTCGACCTGATGCAGTTCTTCGCGCGGCGCGCGAGTCGCCTGTTGAAGCCGGAGAAGTTGAACATCGGGCAGTACGGGTTGATGGGTCGTTCGTCGCGCATCGTCTACAAGCCGCTCGGCGTGGTGGGGATCATCTCGCCGTGGAATTTCCCTTGGGCGATCCCCGTGGGCGAAGTGGTGATGGCGCTCGTGGCGGGGAACGCGGTCGTCTTGAAGCCGAGCGAGTTGACGCCGCTCGTCGGCTTGAAGATCGGAGAGGTCTTTCGTCGCGCGGGTTTGCCGGAGGGACTGCTGACGGTCGTGACGGGCGACGGGGCGACGGGCGCGGCTCTGGTCGAAGCGGGCGCGGACAAGATCATGTTCACGGGGAGCGTCGCGACGGGGCGACGCGTGGCCGAAGCGGCGGCGCGAAAACTTATCCCGTGCGTGCTCGAACTCGGCGGCAAAGACCCCATGATCGTGTTCGAGGACGCGAACCTCGAAGCGGCCGCACAGGCCGCGGTGTGGGGCGCGTTTGCCAACGCCGGGCAGGCGTGCGCGTCGGTCGAGCGTTGCTACGTGCAGGAACGGATCGCGGAACAATTTACGGCGCGCGTGGTCGAGTTGACGGGCGCGCTGCGGCAGGACGTGGGCACGCGCGAGGGCACGGACATCGGTGCGATGTCTAGCGCGCGGCAGCGTGAGATCGTCGAGTCGCATGTGCGCGACGCCGTCGAGCGCGGCGCGCGTGTGCTCGCGGGCGGCGGGCGCGGCGGCGACGAACGCGGCTCGTTTCACCAGCCGACGGTCGTGGACAAAGTTGACCACACGATGGAGTTGATGCGCGAGGAGACGTTCGGGCCGGTGCTGCCGCTGATGACTTTTCGGACGGAGGGCGAGGCCGTCGAGCGCGCCAACGACAGCCCCTACGGTTTGACGGCGAGCGTGTGGACGCGCGACATACGCCGGGGCGAGCGCGTGGCCGCGCGGCTGGAAGCGGGCACGGTGATGGTCAACGAAGTGCTCTACACGCACGGCATCGCGCAGACGCCGTGGGGCGGCGTGAAGTTGAGCGGCATCGGGCGCACGCACGGTCGCGCGGGGCTGTTGGAACTCGTCTCGGCGCAGCACATCCACGTCAACCGTCTCGCGCGCCTGCACGATCTCTGGTGGTTCAACTACACGCCGCGCGCCGCCGCGCTGTTCCGCGGCTTCGCCCGCCGCTTCACCACCGGCTCGGTGCTGCAAACTTCTCTGCTTGTGCCGCAGATGCTCCGCCGCCTTTCCGAACGCAGAGCGAAAAGGAAACATTAAGAGGACGAGTTACGCCAAGTTGACGGATAAAGTCGTACAACTCCACCTGACGATTCGCTTCTGACGTAAGACGAATTTGTTCTTTTTTTGTTGCGGAATAAAAAGTGTTCTATTTGCCCGTAATTTTCGTTTCAATCGGGCAAAAAAAAGCTGTCAATTATTTCACCGAAGTTGTATAGTGCCCGCTCTCTTGGACGGGTTCCCCATCACCCTTCCTCTCCACAATCAATAGTTAGCCCAAACTTCGGAGACAAAGAATGAAAAAGTTTACCTTGGCCTTTGTTCTGTTTGCCCTCAGCTTCGCGTTCTTGCTCGCGAGCGTCCCCCTCAAAAATGTCGGTGCGCAAGGCGGCCGTCCTGATAATCCCGGCGAGCAATCGGCTGTCAGAGCTGACGGCAAAGTGGTTGCCCCTGACGGCGTGGTTTTTGAATCCCACAAATCCTTCATAGACGCCGGTCGCAAGTGCAGCACGCGCCACGCCGATGACATCGAAATCGAGAAGGTCAACAAGGACATCGAGAAAAATCGCTCGGCCAACGGCGGCGGCCAAGCTGGCGGCGGCGGCACCTCAACCGACGGCGCGCGCATCTACGCGAACGGCTCCGTCAACGTCAACGTCTACTTCCACGTCGTCTCCACGGCGACCGGCACCGGCAACATCCCCGATTCGCGTCTCGACGCCCAGATCGCGGCGATGAACGAGCACTACTCCGGTCTGGATACCCCCGTTTACAGGAATGGCGCCTCGAACATGTCGTTCCGCTTCGTCCGGGCGGGCGTGGATCGCACGGTCAACGACACTTGGTACAACGCGGGACTCGGCTCGGCGGCTGAAGCGCAGATGAAGAATGCGCTGCGCGTCGGCTCGGCCGACGACCTCAACCTGTACACCACGGGCGGCGGCGGCTACCTCGGCTGGGCGACCTTCCCGAACGAGTATGCGGGCAATCCCAAGATGGACGGCGTGATCGTTTACTGGGCGACGCTTCCCGGCTCCAACTACGCCCCCTACAACGAGGGCGACACGGCCACGCACGAAGCCGGCCACTGGCTCGGTCTCTATCACACCTTCCAGGGCGGCTGCCTCGGCAGCGGCGACGGCGTCACGGACACGCCCGCCGAGCGCGCGGCGACCTACGGCTGCCCCTCCAGAAGCCTCGACACCTGCAAGCAGAACGCCGGTCTCGATCCCTACGAAAATTTCATGGACTACACGGACGACCCCTGCATGTACAAGTTCACCGCAGGCCAGTCGGATCGCGCCGACAGCATGTGGTCAACGTACCGCGCCGGCAAATAAGCCGTCGTCGCTCAAACCCGTCACGGGATAATTGGAGGGGCGCTTCTTCGGGAGCGCTCCTTCTTCACTTTGCGTCCGTGGGAGGAAATTTCGATGCGTATATTTTTAGCGTTTC
This sequence comes from Pyrinomonadaceae bacterium, assembly GCA_030841105.1. Classification (GTDB taxonomy): domain Bacteria; phylum Acidobacteriota; class Blastocatellia; order Pyrinomonadales; family Pyrinomonadaceae; genus JAIVJZ01. The sequence continues at coordinate 64,765 of JAVEDE010000023.1, read as the reverse complement.
TGTTCGTGGCGATGCTCTCAGTTGCGGCGACGGGCGGGGCACGCTCCCCGTCACGGCAGCGGCAGCCGCAAGGCCGCATGATGCCCCCGTCGAAGTTGCAATGCGACCGGAACGATGTCACCTCTTACGACGGCCGTGTGATCGCTTACCGCCGCCGGACGGGAAGCACCTTCCTGCGCATCAGCACCAACTTCGACACCACCGAGGAGGTCACCATTCGCCATCGCGGGACGGACGACCCGTCGAAGTTTTACCTGCTCAACGGCGAGGCGTTCACCGCGCGCGATTGGCGACGCATCGAGCGGAGCAGGAAAGTTTTGATCAAAGACATGCGCGCCAACGTCTGGGTCTGCCGGGATAACCCCGCCATCCAGCCCGTCGTGGACTGGCGACCGGACGACACGGGCGCATACCCGCGCAGCCGTTGAAGTCGCTCCTGCATCACGCGAGGAAGTAGACCTCACCTATCTACTATCGCCCTCCGTAGTAATGATGTTATAGTGTCTCTCCCCCGAATAGCAGAATCATTGTTCAGCTTAATTGTTTGAGTTCTTAAGTCGGACTGGTCTCATCCCGGTCCTCAAGTGCGACAGAAAAAGCAGCTTCTATTGTTTCAGCCCCATGGGCTTGCGGTGTCTGATTCATACTAACTCCGTGCAGCAATTTCATCCTTCCCGCCCTCATCCCTCAACGGGGTCGCCTCACCCGGCGGCTTCTCCCATTAGCCCAACTTTACTTCAGGAGAAACAATGATCAGAAAAAGCTTCGCGACTTTAGCAATTCTGGCTCTGTGTGTGTTCACACTCATGCCGGCTTCCGCCTCCGGGCAAAATGCAGACCTCCCCGCGCAGGCCGTCGAGCATCGCGCCGCGGCGAGCAACCCCACACACTTCGACACCACCTCGCGCCCCTTGCGCGACATGGTGGAGACGGCGCGGCCGACAACTCCGCGCGGCGGCCGCGATTTTGAACCGGGACGCCCGCAACCCGTCGGCAACTCCAACCCCGCCTTCGACGATCCGCTCGCGGCGAAGGGCATCACCTCGTCTTCCGCCACCGTGCTCCCGAAAGCCAGCACCAACGGCACTCCGATTGACCCTAACTACCGCGTCGCGCCGCCCGACACGACCGGCGACCTCGGCCCCAATCACTACGTCCAATGGGTTAACCTGCGCTACTCGATCTACACGTTGACGAGAGACGCGAGCAACAACATCACCGGGTTCAATTTGGTCTCCGGCTTCCCCAAGCAGGGCAACGTCGTCTGGCAGGGCTTCGGCGGCCAGTGCGAAACCGCTAACGACGGCGATCCGATCGTCCAGTACGACCAGTTGGCCGACCGTTGGGTGCTCACACAGTTTGCCGTCGCCGCGTCGCCCTACTTACAGTGCGTCGCCGTCTCGACCAGCCCCGACCCGACCGGCACTTATCACCGCTACGCCTACTCCTACGGGACTGACTTCAACGACTACCCGAAGATGGGCGTGTGGCCGGACGGTTACTACATCACCTACAACATGTTCAAGCGCGGCCGCACCTTCGCAGGCAGTCATGTCTGCGCCTTCGAGCGCGACAAGATGCTCGTCGGGGCGACGGCGCGACAGATTTGCGCGCGGACGACCGCCGCGGCCAGCCTCGAACCGGCCGACCTCGAAGGCACGATCCTCCCGGCGGCGGGCACGGCCAACCCTCTGCTCAGTATCTCTTCGACCGCCTTGCAGTCTTGGAAATTCGCCGTCAACTGGACGGCCGGAACGGGCACGCTCACCGGGCCTGCGACCGTCGCGGGTGTCGCCACTTTCGCCAGAGCGTGCGGCGGCGGCGCGTGCATCCCGCAGCCGGGCACGTCGCAGCAACTCGACTCGCTGGCCGACCGACTGATGTATCGTCTGAGTTATCGCAAGTTCGCCGACGGCCACGAGTCGCTGGTGATTAACCACTCCGTCACGGCGGGCAGCGGCACGGGCATCCGCTGGTATGAACTGCGCAACGCCGCGGGGCAAACCATTTCCAGCGCGACCCCGGTCGTCTACCAGCAGGGCACGTATGCGCCCACGGCGGACTTTCGCTGGATGGGCAGCGCGGCCATAGATAAGACCGGCGGCATCGCCGTCGGCTACAACATCTCGAACGCCACGACCATCAAGCCGAGCATCCGTTACGCCTCGCGCGCGCCGTCCGACCCGCTCGGCGCGTTGGGCGTCGAGAACAACATCCTCGTGGGGCCTGCCATCCAGACCGGCAACCAACTCGCGCGCTGGGGCGACTACAGCACGGTCAGTGTTGACCCCGTTGACGGTTGTACGATGGTCTTCACCACCGAGTACATCCCGGCCAACGGCAGTTACAACTGGACGACCTACATTCACTCGTTCAAGTTGAGCACCTGCCAGTAATGTTCCCGCTACACGCGGTATAGCAGAAGAGGGTGAACACCTATCCGAGCGTTCACCCTCTTCCCCTTCACAGCCCATCCGATAGAACAGACGGGCACGCGCGGGGCGGCGCATTATTCTTTTTTTGTCACGGTGTGCGTGTTCGGAAATTAAAGTCTTGCCTTCTTGATTGAGAAGGTGTTAATAATTGCGTCCCCCAATTCGCGGTAAATAAGTTCAGACAATTTGATTCGAACCTTACGCCGTTCAAGTCTCTCAACAACTCTGGAGCGGCGTCCTAAAATAAAATTTCGGGTTAGCAGTTAACGCGCTTCGCTCGCGGTTCCCCTGTGCTTAAGTCATTCTTTTTTGTGAGCACACCTGCATCATCCCTCCCGCTATCTTTCCGTCAGCGGGGCGACGCCGCCGTGCGCGCTCGCCTCATCTTCACCAACCCGAAACACTCAGGAACCCAACTTAAGGAGAATCAATGAAAAAGCCCATTTTCGTGATCGCGATCTCCCTCGCGTTCATTTTTGCCCTCGCCCTCCCGCGCCGCGACGCCTCCGCCCAACGCGGCGCTTCAGCCGACAAACTCGCACGCGCCAAAGAGATCGCGCACAACATCATCGCGGCGCGCGGCTCACAGCGCGGCATCAACGACAAGCGCGATCTGAAAGTCACACGCGCCTTCACGGACGATCAGGAAAAAACGCACACGCGTTTTCAACAGACGCACAAGGGCGTTCCGGTCTTCGGCGGCGAGGCCATCGTCCACCTCAACCCGGACGATTCGGTCTTCGCCGTCACAGACGATCTCGTCGAGTCGGTCGCGGTTGACACCGAACCTTATCGCACGTCCGACGAAGCCATCCGCACGGCCATCAGCGATCTCGGTTGTGAGACGTGCCTCACCGCGCCCCCCGCCGCCGACCTCCAGATCCTCCGCCACGGTGGCAACGATTATCTGACCTACCGCGTGCAACTCCGGCGCGAGGACGGCACGCAGGACACCTCGATGCCCGTCTACTTCGTGGACGCCAAGACCGGCAACGTCATCTGGCAGTACGACAACTTGCAGACCGCTTCCGGCTCGTCGCTCTACAGCGGCACGGTGACGATCAACACCTACTTCAAGTCGCCGACCTATTATCTGGAAGACATCTCGCGCAAGATCGGCACGTTCGACTTCCGCAACACCACCTCCTCCGTCTACCGCTTCACCGACGCCGACAACATCTGGAACTCGACGACGCAACGCGCGGGCGTTGACGCCCACTACGGCGCGGCCAAGACCTACGACTACTACCTCAACGCCCACGGGCGGCGCGGCATTGACGGCGCGGGCGGCCCCGCCTACTACACCTCGGCCGACGGCGTGACCGGCCTCATCAGTTCCCTAGTCCATTACAGCACCGGCTACAACAACGCCTTCTGGAACGGCAGCTACATGACTTATGGCGACGGCAACGGCTCGTCCTTCGGGCCGCTCGTCACGCTCGACATCTGCGGCCACGAGATGACGCACGGCGTCACCGAGCGCACCGCGCGTCTCACCTATTCGGGCGAGTCGGGCGCGCTCAACGAATCCATGTCCGACGTGTTCGGCGCGATGGTCGAACGCTCCGCGCAGGGGCAGACCTCGAACACCTGGAAGATCGGCGAGCAGTGCTACACCCCGGGCATCGGCGGCGACGCCTTGCGCTACATGGACAACCCGCACGCCGCCTCTAACAGCGGCTACACCGCCGACGACGACCCCGACCACTACAGCGAACGTTACACCGGCACGGGCGACAGCGGCGGCGTCCACATCAACTCCGGCATCGGCAACAAGGCGTTCTACCTCGTCGCCGTCGGCGGCACGCACCATCGCGGCGGCACGGTCACCGGCATCGGCGCGGACGCGGCGGCGCGCATCTGGTATCGCGCCCTCACCACCTACATGACTTCGAGCACCAACTTCCGTGGCGCGCGCACCGCCACGCTCAACGCGGCGGCCGCGCTCTACGGATCAGGCAGCACGAACTACAACGCCGTCGCACAGGCTTGGACGGCGTGCGGCGTCCTCTAAAACTTAGCCGGTCAACGGCAGCCGGGAACGACGGCGGGCGGCAGAAGTTTTCGCGCCCGCCGTCGTCCGCCCCGCACGGGCGCAGGCGTTCGCCGTAGAATGCGCGCTCAAACTCACGCACCTCTCCGCAGTCGGCAATTAACTTTCCGTGCATGCGGCGCGTCCTACCACGCGCCGCATGCACACATCCGCCGGGGCGACGCCGCGTGAAGCCTCTCTCGATCACGAACGGCGTCTTCCGACAAACACACGCATCCCCCGCAACAGGCGAACGCCCCGCCCCGACCGGCGCACGTTTGCCCTCACAGTCCACTCGTTACGTCTCACACTTTCAGGAGAAGATATGAAAAAGTTTTTCGTTCTCGTCACCATCCTCGCCCTCGCCGCTCTCACGTTCATGCCCTCGCACCTCGGCGGCAGTTCGACGGGTTCGGCCGCGGTCAAGCCCAAGTTCTTCAAGAAAGAGAAACCGATCCCCAACGAGTACATCGTCGTGCTCAAGGACTACGCCGCCGACCCGCGCGGCGACGACTCGCTCGCGGAGTACATCGCAAACGATCTGGCGGGCGCGCACAAGGGCAAGGTCAAAAAAGTTTACAAGCACGCCCTGCACGGCTTCTCGATCCAGATGTCGGAAGCCGACGCGCTCGCCCTGAGCGAAGACCCGCGCGTTGATTTCGTCGAAGAAGACGGCGAGGTGCACGCCACGACCGTGCAGTCGGGCGCGCCGTGGGGACTCGACCGCATTGACCAGCGCAACCGCCCGCTCGATGGCAACTACAACTACACGCCGACCGGCGCGGGCGTCCACGCTTACATCATTGACACCGGCATCCGCACGACGCACACGCAGTTCGGCGGGCGCGCCAACAAGGTCTTCGACGCGATGGGCGACGGGCAGGCCGGCAACGACTGCAACGGCCACGGCACGCACGTCGCGGGCACGGTCGGCGGCTCGACTTACGGCGTCGCCAAAGGCGTCTCGCTTCATGCCGTGCGCGTGCTCGACTGCAACGGCGACGGCACGGACGCGACCGTCATCGCGGGTGTTGACTGGGTGACGGCCAACCGCATCACGCCCGCAGTTGCCAACATGAGTCTCGGCGGCGGCGCGTCGGCCGCGCTCGACACGGCCGTCCAGAATTCGATCAACGCGGGCGTCACATACGCCGTCGCCGCCGGGAACGACTACGGCGCGAACGCCTGCAACTCGTCGCCCGCGCGCGTCGCCGCCGCCATCACCGTCGGCTCGACGACGAGCACGGATGCCAAGTCCGACTTCTCCAACATCGGGACGTGTCTCGACATCTTCGCGCCCGGTTCGAGCATCTTGTCGTCGTGGTCAACGTCGGACACGGCGACGAACACCATCAGCGGCACTTCGATGGCGACGCCGCACGTCGTGGGCGTGGCTGCGCTCTACCTGCAAAACAACACCGCCGCCTCGCCCGCCACGGTCGCCTCGCAGATCACGAGTACGGCGACGACCGGCGTGCTCACAGGCATCGGCACGGGTTCGCCCAACCGGCTGCTCTACTCGCTCCTCACCACGGGCGGCGGCGGTGGCGGCGGCGCGCCCTGCACCAGTTGCACGCTCTACACCGGCTCGCTCTCCGGCACGGGCGACTACGATTACCACCCGAACGGGACTTACTACTACAGCAGCGTCTCCGGCACGCACCGCGGCTGGCTGCGCGGCCCCACTTCGGGCGCGGACTTCGACCTCTACCTGCAAAAGTGGAACGGCTCTGCGTGGGTCATCGTCGCGCGCGGCGAGACCGCTACGTCTAACGAAGACGTGGTCTACAACGGCACGGCCGGTTACTATCAATGGCAGATTTACTCCTACAGCGGCAGCGGCAGTTACAACTTCTGGAAACAGAACCCCTAACCCGAAGGGGTAAGGGTTAAAGGGAAAAGGAAAAAGCGGGGCGCAGCACTCGATCTGCTGCGCCCCGCTTCCGTCTTTACCTTTCCCCCTTCCCCCTTCCCCCTTCCCCCTTCCCCCTTCCCCTTACTTTCCCCTTACCCTTACTTCCCCCTTGCCGTTCCCCTTTCGCCTTTTGACCTCTCGCTCTGTTACCCTTAAAGTTTTTAGCGGAGGTCGAAAAGGTAAGTTGCTCAAACGCCGGATACAGATCAGGGAACGCCATTACGCCACGCGCGACACAAACCGCGTCGTGCGCCCTTTCGAGTGGGGCGCGTCTTTCGTCGTCGAACACGCGAACGGCGACGACCCGCGCGCGCTGCTCGACGCCTACGCTCAGAACGCGCTCGCCGACAGCGACGCCTACTACGCGCTGCCGCCCATCACGGACTACCGACTCGACGGGCAAGAGTTGACGTGGACGAGCGCGATCCACACGCCGACGCCGGAGAACAACACGGCGCGCGCGCACTTCTTCCGCGAGTCAACCATCACGGGCAAGGAGAACGACACGCGCCGCGCCGTCGTCGTCCTGCCCGAATGGAACGCGCAGCCGCACAGCCACGTCGAACTGTGCCGCATCTTCACGCGCTTCGGCATCGCCGCCCTGCGCCTGACGCTGCCTTACCACGGCGCGCGCCGCCCGCCCGAACTCGAACGCGCCGATCACCTCGTCAGTTCCAACATCGGGCGCACGCTTCAATCAATGCGGCAGGCCGTGCTCGACACGCGCGCCGCCGTGCGCTGGCTCTCGGAACAGGGCTACGAGCGCATCGCCATCATGGGCACGAGCATCGGTTCGTGCATCGGCTTCCTCGCCATGGTGCACGAGCCGCTGGTACGCACGGGCGTCTTCAACCACGTCTCCGGCTACGTCGCCGACGTGGCGTGGCGCGGCATCTCCACACGCCACGTTCGCGCCGGGTTCGGCGACGCCGTGACGCTCGACGAACTGCGCCGCTACTGGCTGCCGATCAGCCCGCTCGCCTATTCGGAAAAACTCAAACGCCTCGCGCCGCGCCCGATCCGCTTCATCGCCGCGCGCTACGACCTGACCTTCCCCGCAGACCTCTCGCATCAAGTGATCGAGGGCGTGCGCGACGCCGGACACCCGCTCGACGCCGTGTGGCTGCGCTGCGGCCACTACACGCTCGGCCAGTCGCCTTGGAAATACATTGACGGCTGGAAGATCGTCACCTTCCTCCGCAAACATCTCTGAGTCAACTCTCCGCGCACCTGCCCGTCGGGCGCGCACAAAGTAGTGTCATAAAATCTCCGGCCGACTTATAATCCGCGCGTCTCCGAACGCCGCGCCGCTTCACCCTCGACGGGCGAGCGCGTGCTCTTGAGTTTCCAAGCCCCTTCAACGTCAAAGGAGAAGCACCACCGGATGCCCCTCTACTACTCACTCAGCGGCGAAACGACGGACGGCAGGCGCACCGCCGAAGGTCTGGTCAGACTCAAAGACGCCTTTGACAAAGAGAAACTCCCGCGCCGCACTGCCGACCACACGCTCATGCTCGCCACTTGGAACATACGCGAGTTCGACTCGGCCAAGTACGGACGGCGCGACCGCGAGCCGATCTTCTACGCCGCCGAGATCATCTCCCATTTCGATCTCGTCGCCGTGCAGGAAATCCACGATGACTTGACCGCGCTCAACACGCTGATGAAGTATCTCGGCAACTGGTGGAAGTATGTGTTGACGGACGTGACGCAGGGGACGATGGGCAACCGCGAGCGCATGGCCTTCATTTACGATTCGCGCAAGATCAACTTCGGCGGTCTCGCCAGCGAGGTCGTCATCCCGCCCGTCCGCCGCAAGGGACGGAAGACGCTCGAACCCGCCGAGCAACTCGCGCGCACGCCCTTCATGGTCGGCTTCAGCGTCGGCTGGTTCAAGTTCACCATCTGCACGACGCACATCCTCTACGGCCAAGCCATCGCCAACGAACCCAACCGCATCCGCGAGATCGAAGCGCTCGCCAACTTTCTCGCCGCGCGCGCCCGCGAGGAACACGCGTGGGCGAAGAACATGATCCTGCTCGGCGACTTCAACGTCTTCGACACGACGGACGCGACTTTAAACGCCATCCTTCAAGCGGGCTTCTACATCCCCGAACAGATCAAAGGCCACCCCTCGAACGCGCTCAAGACGAAGCACTACGATCAGATCGCCTTCATCGCCCCCGGCATCGAGGAGAAGCTCAAACTGTGCAGCGCGGGCGCGTTCGATTTCTTCAAGTACGTCTACCGGCTCGAAGACGAAGCGATGTACGAGAAGTCTATGGGCGACGCTTACTGGAAGAACAAGCAGGGCAAAAAACGCGACGCCAAGGCGCGCACGCGCTACTACAACGACTGGCGCACCTTCCAGATGTCCGACCACCTCCCGCTCTGGATCGAACTCCAGATTGACTTCGGCAAGGAATACCTCCAGTCGAAACTCCGCAACGAGTCGAAGCCAGTCGCGACGACGAAAGTCGCCGCCGCTTTCGTCACCGAGTAGCCGCCGCACGACGGCGATCGCCGCTTGAGAGTCTTATAGTTTGACGAGCGGGGCAAGCGCCTGTTGTTCGTCTTCGGTGAGGTAGGTGAAGGCGAGGCTGAAGCCGACGTGTTCGTCAACCGAGGCGACCTGCCCGCGCAGTTGCAGCCAACGGCCGTCGGGTTGTTTGACGGCGAAGACGATCAGTTCGCCGACCTCCGCTTTGCCGAGCGAGTCTATGAAGCAGCCGCCCATGCTCAAATCCGAGACGCGCGCCTGATGCCGCCCCGACAGCCCTTCCCACCACGCCTCGATGGAAACGCTCGCGCGCCGGTCTTCTCGACGTTCATTCTCCATAGCTGCCGTCGCCTCCTCTAGCCGTCATCCGCCGTTGTCTTACGCCGTTACGTTCCACGGTTATCTTCCGATTGACTCCATCAAAGACGCTTCCACGCGCGCCGCGATCTCGCGTGCGCGTTCGAGCAGATCGTCGGCGCGCGAGAGGTGTTCGCCGACGAACTCTTCGTCCTCGATCTCGGCCGCGTTGACGAGCACGTTGTAACGCGCGGCGACGGTGGCGGCGAGCGCGAGTTGCGCGCCCGTCGCCGAGTCAGAGAGCCACGCCGGTTCGCCGAGTTCGGCCAGAGTCTCCAATAACTCGCCCACCTGCACGGCGAGGCTCGCCACTTCGAGCGGCACGGCCGCCGCGCCCTTCAAAGCCTCTTCGACGGCGTTTGCGCGCGCGCGCCGCTCCTCGTCTGTGCGCCCCGGCATCCGCCGCGCGCCGAGCACGCCCGCGAAACTCGCGCCGTCTTCATCAGCCGCGTCGTTCAGACGGGCGCGCAGATCGCCGAGCGCCTGCAACGCGTCGCGCGCCTCGCGCTCCGAGTCCTCCTGCTTGCCCTTGCGCTCGACGAGGTGCGCGACCATCTCGCCGAGCGCGGCGGCGAGCGAAGCCGCGTGCGCCGCCGCCGCGCCGCCGCCCGTGATCTCTTCGGGCGCGGATTGCGTCGAAGCATCAACTATGACGTGCGTGCGTCCATCCGAAACGCCGACACTTCCACTGACACTCGCACGCCCGTCCGAACCGCCGACGCTCGCGCGCTCAGGCACGACCCCGCGACGCACAATCGCCCCGGCTTCCACGTCCGCGCTCCAACCTGCGGTGTTGTCGTCGCCGCGCGTCGCGTCCGTATACGTCGCGTCTATGCTTTGCGTCGCGTTCGTGCCCGCCGCGTACACGCCTTGCACGTCGGCCGCGCGCCTTTTCGCGAGGGCGGAGGCGATGCGGTTTTCGAGTATGAGGTCGGGCGAGAAGTTTTCGATCTGTAGAAAATAGTCTGCGGCGCGGTCGAGCGCGGCCTGCGGGATAAGGCCGACGATCTCGCTGCCCACCACGCGCACGCCGTAGCGCGCGGCCTCGCGCCTGACGGCCTCGAACGCGTGGTGCAGTTCGGTCTTCTCAAAGCGCACGAGGTTCATCGAAACTTGCGTCAGGCCGCGCTCGTGCAACTCGAAGCCGAGTGCCTTGAGGTATCGCAAGCCACCGTCGCGACCGCGCACGGCGCGCGCCACACGCCGCGCGACCGTGACGTCCGTCGTGTCGAGATTGACGTTGTAAGCGACGAGGAGCGAACGCGCGCCGACGACACATGCGCCCGCCGTCTCGTGGATGCGCGGCGCGCCTTCGTCGGGGGCGCGCTCCGGGTTCGTCTCGATCTCTTCGCGCAGCAACTCGAAGCCGCCGCGTCGCACGTCTTCCAGATTCACGCGGTCGGGACGCCGCGCCGCGCTCTCGTAAAAATAGACGGGCACGCCCACCTCGCGCGCGATGCGTGCGCCCGCCTCATGCGCCAGACGGATGCACTCTTCTAAAGTCACGCCGCGCACCGGCACGAACGGCAACACGTCGAGCGCGCCGACGCGCGGGTGGACGCCCGCGTGCTTTCGCAAGTCAATCAACTCCGCCGCGCGCGCCGCCATGCGCACCGCCGCCTCGACGATTGACTCCACGCCGCCGACGAACGTGATGACCGAGCGGTTGTGATCCGGGTCAACGTGCGTGTCGAGAACTAATGTGCCCTCGACCGACTCGACGGCCTCGACCAGACGCGCGACGACCTCCGGCCTGCGCCCCTCGCTAAAGTTCGGCACACACTCGACGATGCGTTCCAACCATCTCTCCTTATCAAGAAATCCTACGCGGCCTTCAGGGCTGAACAGCGGCGACGGCTTTAGAGATTCCTCGCGTTGAAGGTGTCGCCCTGCCGGATGTCGCCGGTCTCATAACCTTTTTTGAACCAGCGGACGCGCTGCTCGGAACTGCCGTGCGTGAACGAATCGGGGACGACGTAGCCCTGCCCGCGACGTTGCAGACGGTCGTCGCCCACGGCGCTCGCCGCGCCGAGTGCTTCCTCGATGTCGCCCGGTTCGATGATGCCGCGCCGCGCCGCGTAGTGCGCCCAGACGCCCGCGTAGAAGTCGGCCTGTAGCTCCAATCTGACGGAGAGTTGGTTCGACTCGGCCTCGCCCGCGCGCCGCTGCCAACCGTCCACCTGCTCCATCGTGCCGAGCAAATGCTGGACGTGATGGCCGACCTCGTGCGCGATGACGTAAGCCTGCGCGAAGTCGCCGGGCGCGCCGAGTTTGGTCTTCATGTCGCGGTAGAAGGAGAGATCGACGTAGACCTTCTCGTCGCCCGAACAATAGAAAGGGCCGACGCTCGCGCCCGCCACGCCGCAGGCCGAGCGCGTCTGCTCTGTGAAGAGCGAGAGCGTCGGCTCGCGGTAACGTTTGCCCGCCTGTTGAAAGAGCGCGTTCCACACGTCTTCCGTCTCGGCCAGCACGACCGACGAGAACTGCTTGAGTTCGTCCTCCTGCGGGTTGACCTGTCGCGCGGTCTGTGTGCCCTGTCCGGGGTCGCCCTGACTTTGATCGAGCAACTCGCGCGGGTCTGCGCCGAACAAGAGCGCGAGCACCACCAAGACAATTGTGCCGAGTCCGCCGCCGACGGCCATCCCGCCGCGCGACATGCCCCGCCGATCCTCCACGTTCGTGCTCTGTCGCCTGTCTCTCCAACGCATATTTGAAGCGCCCTCCCCTGTCCCACGGATTCTGTGAATGTGTTTTCGATTATAACTGCCCGCCGCCCACCCGCGCGATTTAATTTGCTCGCGCCGCCCGCGACGAGCAGACTACGGACGACGCTTTGCGACGCTCGACATGCGAAGCGGTTCGGCTTTTACCTGATAGAAGCCGCATACCTGTTAGAATCTTTTCCGCATCAAAGGTGCGGCGGAGGGAGGACTTAAACGGACGATGAACACGATCCAGATACTCGCGCTGGCAATGGGTACGGCATGGACTTCCGGCATCAACCTCTACGCCACCGTGGCCGCGCTCGGCTTACTACAACACTACAAGCTCGCACACCTCCCCGGCGGCCTCCACGTCTTGGACAACTGGCTCATCATCGGCCTCGCGCTCTTTCTCTACGCCGTCGAGTTCTTCGCCGACAAGATTCCATACGTGGACACAGTTTGGGACGCGGTGCACACGTTCATACGCGTCCCCGCCGGGGCGGTCATCGCAGCGGCGGCGACCGCCGACATCAACCCTTCAGTCCAGATCGTCGCGTTGCTGTTGGGAGGCGGACTCGCGCTCTCGACCCACGGGACGAAATCAACGCTGCGCGTCGGGGCTAACCTGAGTCCCGAACCGTTGTCGAACTGGACGCTCTCCGTTGTGGAAGATGTCGTCGCGGTCGGCGCGGTGGCACTCGCGGTGTTCAGCCCGCTCGCCATCCTCGCGGTCATCCTCCTCTTTCTCTTGCTGCTCGTCTGGATACTGCCGAAGGTGTGGCGGCGCATCCGCCGGATGCTCAAAGCCGCCGCCGATTTTTTCGGCGGGCGCACCGTCGCCACTCCTTGATCTAGACAGCGAGACGGATGTTATATGTCGGATGCTAGAATGCTCGGACGCCGGATTCCGGCCGTTCGACAAACTGACTTTAGACCTCTCTGTTTATGTCCTCAAACTGACGGTTGGCTTCTCTGTTTATGTCCTCGAACCGTTTTATCAACGAGCGCAAGGGCGCGTGGCAACGTCTGGAAGATTTGCTGGTGCTGCTGGATCGGATGTCTTTGCGGCGTCTGCACCGCGAGGAGGTGCGCGAACTCGGCCGCATCTATCGTCGCACGTCGTCCGATCTGGCGATTGCGCGCGCCGAATCGCGCGACCCGCGTCTCGTCAACTATCTCAACAGCCTCGTCATCCGCGCGCACGGCCGCATCTACCGCGCCGAGGCTCTGGAGGGCGGACAGCGCGTGCGCCGCTTTTTCACACGCGACTTCCCGCAGACCTTCCGCCGCACGTGGCGACACACGGCACTCGCCTTCGCCTTCTTCGCGGCCTTCTTCCTCGCCGGATTTTTGGGGACGTGGCGCGACGCAGAGTTCTCCGATCTCGCCGGACTCGACCCCGCGTGGCGCGCGCAAAACACGGACGCGCGCGTGCGCTGGTGGGAGACTTTGAACGAGGCCAATCAGGTGGGCGGCGCGGCCATCATGACGAACAACATTCAGGTGATGTTCTACGCCTTCGCCTTCGGCGCGCTCGCAGGTGTCGGCACGCTCTACATCATGGCGATGAACGGCGCGAGCGTCGGCGCGGTCGTCGCGCTCACCTACCGCGCCGGGTTCGGCCACGAACTCGTCGCCTTCATGGCCGGGCACGGCGTCATCGAACTGACCTGCATCTTCATCGCGGGCGGCGCGGGACTGCTCGTCGGCACTGCGATGCTCCTCCCCGGCGACCTCTCGCGCTTCGACGCGCTGCGCCTGCGCGGCCGCGAAGCGATCCAACTCATCGTCGGCTGCATCCCCCTCCTCGTCCTCGCAGGCATCATCGAAGGCTTCATCTCGCCCGCCCGCATCTCGCCCGCCTTCAAGTATGGCGTCGCCGCCGCCACCGGCCTCGCGCTCTACACTTACCTTCTACTCGCGGGGCGTGAAGAAACTCAGGAAGATTCGACTATAACAAGCCGCGCTCTTTGACGCGGATGTAAGTTTCCAGAAGCGCGGGCGCGAGCGTGGCGGCGGTCACGTCTAAGGCGAGGCCGCCGAGGCGTTCGACCATGCGGAGCGCGGCTTCGCGTTGGAACATGATCTCTTCGGCTACTGATTGGGTGAAGAGGTCGCGCACCGTCTCCGGCGTGTCGCGCACGGCCGCCGAGAGGTCGCGGTCGCCGATGGTGGCGACGAGGGGGAGGTGTCGCGGGCGCAAAAGTTTGAGCGATGCGAGCAGTTCGCGCGAGCCTTCCTCGTCAACTAAATCTGTGAGGATGACGACGAGCGCGCGGCGGCGACAGTTGGCGGCGATGTACTCGAAGGCGCGTGTGTAGGAAGGCTCGATCATCTCCGGCTCGATGCCGTGGAGGGCTTCGAGCACCGCGTCCATCTGCTCGTGCCCGCGCGCGGGCGGGATGTACGCGCCGACGCGTCGGCCGAAGACGGCCAGCCCCGCGTTGTCCCCGCCGCGCGCCGCCGCGCTCATCAGGGCGAGCGCGGCGTGGATGGCCGAGTCAAACTTCGACTCGTCTTCGATGCGCGCCGTCATCAGTCGCCCGGCGTCGAGCGCGATGAGGATCGTCTGGTCGCGTTCGATCTGGTACTGGCGCGTCGTCAACTTCCCGCGCCGCGCCGTCGCGCTCCAACTGACGTGGCGCAACTCATCGCCCGGCACGTATTCGCGCAGCGACTCGAAATCGCGCCCCTCGCCGCGCCACGCCGAACGCCTGTGCGCCGCGACGAGCGAACGCGCCCCTAACGCCTTCAACTCCGCCTCGCGCGCCCGCCGCAAATTCGGATAGACCTTGATCCACTCCGTCTCGCCCGCGCGCGCCGCGCACCACACCAGACGCAGGCGCGAGAGATACCGCACGGCCACGCGGCCGAACTCGTAACGCCCGCGTCGCGGCGGCGTCAGTCCGTAAACGAGCGCGGCGGTCGTCAACGCCTCCACCTTGAGCGACGCCTCGCGCGGCGACGACAGGCGCAACTCCGGCGGGTGTTCGTCCTTGACGCGCAAGCTCAACGCGCGCGGCGTGTGGTTCGAGACGCGGACGCGCACCTCCGTCTCCGCGCCGATATGAAAACGCCCGGCGAGTTCGCGCGTGATCTCGACGCCCGCGGGCAGCGCGCGGCTCAAGCGCGCGTCCACGAAGGCGAGGAGCAAGAGCGCAGCGTCGTAACCCGCGACGTACCAGCGCAAGTTCGGCCACGACCACGCCAGCGACAGCGGCACGAAGCCGAGCGCGAGCAGCACGTAAAAGAGTTTTGAGAAGACGAAGCGCATCTGCGTCTGTTTCGTGTGGGCAACTGCCAAGAGTGCTCGTTGGAACTCTCGCATACTAACGGCCGCCCCGTCAGTAAGCAAATTTAAGTCTCATTAAATAGCGATGGAGTGTTTGTCGTGATGAAAGTTTGCCGGAGCGGAAAAGTTCTGGCGCGCATTCACTAACGCGGCTACAATGACGGCCACAGGCTACATCCTTAGTGCGGTGCTCGCGCCTCACAAATTCATCCGAGGTTAAATATGAAACGTTCACTACTCGCGCTCGTCGCAGTCATCCTCTTCGTCTTCGCGCCCGCCGTCGTAGGGGCGCAGGAGAAAGACCGGAGCATCCGCACGCGCGTGAAGGGCTTGCAGAAACTCGACGGCTACGTGCCGCTCTACTGGGACGCGGAGAACGGCAAGCTGCTGATGGAGATCGAACGCTTCAACGCGGAGTTTCTCTATCAGGTGTCGCTGCCGACGGGCGTCGGCTCGAACCCGATCGGCCTCGACCGCGGCCAACTCGGCAGCACCAACGTCGTCTTCTTCGAGCGCACCGGCCAGAAGGTCTTGCTTGTCCGGCCGAACTATCGCTACCGCGCCATCACGAACGACGCGCAGGAGCGTCGTGCCGTCGAAGAGTCGTTCGCGCGCTCGGTGCTGTGGGGCTTCAAAGTCGAAGCGAGCGACGACGCGCGCGTGCTGGTGGACGCGACCGCCTTCTTCATGCGCGACGCGCACGGCGTCATCGAAACTCTGCGCCGCGCCAATCAGGGGCGCTTTCAGTTGGACGAGTCGCGGAGCAGTTTCTACCTCGCGCGCACGAAAAACTTTCCGCAGAACACGGAGGTCGAAACGCAACTCACTTTCACGGGCGACGAACCCGGCCGCCTCGTGCGCGAGACCGTCCCCGTGCCGCAGGCTGTCACCGTCCGCGAGCACCATTCGCTCGTCGCCTTGCCGGATAACAACTACACGCCGCGTCGTCTCGACCCGCGCGTCGGCGTCGGCGGAGTCGAGTTTTACGACTACGCCTCGCCTATCAACGAACCCATCGAGAAGCGTTGGATCAATCGCCATCGCTTGCAGAAGAAAGACCCTTCGGCCGCCGTCTCCGAACCCGTCAAGCCGATCATCTACTACGTTGACGCGGGCGCGCCCGAACCCATCCGTAGCGCGCTCATCGAGGGCGCGTCGTGGTGGAACGAGGCGTTCGAGGCGGCCGGTTTCCGTAACGCCTTTCAGGTCAAACTACTCCCCCCTGACGCCGACCCGATGGACGTGCGCTACAACATGATCAACTGGGTGCATCGTTCGACGCGCGGCTGGTCTTACGGCGGCAGCGTCGAAGACCCGCGCACCGGCGAGATCATCAAAGGCAACGTCACGCTCGGCAGCCTGCGCGTGCGTCAAGACTTCCTGCTCGGCACGGGCATGATCCCGCCCTACACTTCGGGCGGCTCGCGGCACGGCGGCAGTAGTGTTGATCCCTTTTGCGAACTCGGCATGATGTTCGGCGGCGATGACGACTATCTGACGCAGGACGCTTCGACCGACGCCGCCGCGATGTCCATCGCGCGCATCCGCCAACTCTCGGCGCACGAAGTCGGCCACACGCTCGGCCTCGCGCACAACTTCGCCGCCAGCACCTACGCCGGGCGCGCGTCCGTCATGGACTACCCCGCGCCTCTGGTCGAGATCAAAAACGGCAAGCTGGATTTCTCGAACGCCTACGGGCGCGGCATCGGCGAGTATGACAAGTTCGCCATCCGTTACGCCTACGCGCAAGTGCCGCCGGGCGCGAACGAGGCGGCGGAACTCGAACGCATCCTCGAAGACGGCACGGCGCGCGGCATGCTCTTCATCTCCGACGAAGACGCGCGCCCGCTCGGCGCGGCGCACCCGCTCGCGAACCTCTGGGACAACGGCGACGATCCCATTGCGATGCTCAAACACGAAATGGAAGTGCGCCGCATCGGCCTCGAACAGTTCGGCCTCGGCAACATCCCGCGCGGCACGCCGCTCTCGATGCTCGAAGCGAAACTGCTGCCGCTCTACCTGCATCATCGCTACCAACTACAGGCGGCCGTCAAATCCGTCGGCGGGCTGTACTACACCTACGCCGTCAAGGCTGCCGCGGGCACTTCTCCGGCGCGCGTGCAAGAGATCGTCGCGCCCGCGCGTCAACGCCAAGCGCTCGCCGCCGTGCTCGACACCCTCCGCCCCGAAACGCTCGCCATCCCGCCGCGCATCCTCGCGCTCATCCCGCCGCGCGCCTTCGGCTACGAAGGCGGCACTGGCGAATACTTCCAGAACCGCGCCGAACCCGCGTTCGACCCAATCGCCGCCGCGACCGTCGCCGCCGACCTCGCCATCCTCCCGCTCGTCGAACCGCACCGCGCCGCGCGCCTCAACAACTTCCACGCGCTCAACCCGTTGAACCCCGACTTCAAACAAATCCTCGACGCACTCGTCGCGCGCACCTGGGGCGACGCGTCGCCGCGCGACGGCTATCAAGCGTTAATCGCCCGCGCCGTCCAGAGTCTCACCGTCACGCGCCTGATGGACACGGCCGCCAACCCAGACGCCGCGCCGCAAGTGCGCGCCGCCGCCACCGAGACGCTCCGCGATCTGAACGAGCGGCTCAAACTGCCTGCGACGGCTGACGCCTCGACAGGCGCGCACCGCCGCGCCACCCGCGACGACATCGAACGCTTCCTCGCGCGCCCCGACGCGCCGCGCAAACAGACCGCGCCCCTCCCCCTGCCGCAAGGCGACCCCATTGGCGGCGGCAGTCGTCAACCCTGACGCGGGAGCAAATTTTCAATCGCGGCTTTTTCAAACTCTGCGACTTTCAATCGCGTCGCTTTCAAACAACGCCGGTTTCAATCGCGGCTCTCTCAAACAAGAATGAAAAAGTCCGGCGTCAATTCGCCGGACTTTTTCATTCGCTCACGTTGACGCGCTTTTGTCGTCTCGCTCTTACCTCGGCACTTCGACCGTGTTGAGGATGTCTGTGATTACGCTGTCGGCGGTCGCGCCGTCGAGTTCGGCTTCGGCGCGCAGGCGCAGGCGGTGGCGCAGGACGGGGCGCGTGATGTCGCGCACGTCGTCGGGCGTGGCGAACTCGCGGCCGCGCATGGCGGCGAGCGCCTTCCCGCAGAGCAACAGCGCGACCGACGCGCGCGGGCTTGCGCCGTAGGCGATGGACGGGTGTTCGCGCGTGCGGCGCACCACCTGCACGAGATAATTCTGCACGCCCGTCTCCATGCGCGTGCGGCGCACCTCGGCGCGACACTGCGGGATGGCGTCGGCGTCGCTGAGCGGGCGGATGTCAATTTGATCGAGACGGCGCGCGTTGAACCCTCTGTCCCAGTTGGCGACGACCTGCGCCTCGTCCGCGGCCGACGGGTAGCCGATGATCACTTTGAGCAGAAAGCGGTCGAGTTGCGCTTCGGGCAGCGGGTACGTGCCTTCGTACTCGATGGGGTTCTCGGTGGCGAGCACCGTGAAGAGCGGCGAGAGCGGATGGAGTTCGCCGTCAATCGTCACCTGCCGTTCCTCCATCGCTTCGAGCAGCGCGGCCTGCGTCTTCGGCGGCGTGCGGTTGATCTCGTCGGCAAGCAGGATGTCTGTGAAGATCGCGCCGCGACGTAAAGAGAAACTCGACGTGGCGACGTTGAAGACGTTCGTGCCTGTGATGTCCGAGGGCATCAAATCGGGTGTGAACTGGATGCGGCCGAAGTCCGCGCCGACGATGCGCGCGAGCGTCTTGACGAGGAGCGTCTTGGCCGTGCCCGGCACGCCCTCAATTAGCGCGTGCCCTTCCGCGAGCAAGGCCACCAAGACCTGCTCGATCACTTCGTCCTGCCCGACGATCACCTTACGCAATTCCGTCAGGATGTGTTCGACCGTTGAAGAAACGTTTTGCATGAGACTGTTCAGAGTTAAAGCTCGATCCAGTATTGAGAGATCAATTTTCCCGATCTGTGTGAGACGACTTGTGCGGCCAACACGCCGCCGTTTCGTTCGATAATGCGCGCCGACGCGACGTTGTCAGTATCGCAGGTCAGGAGCACGCGAGCCAATCCTAAACTCCGTGCGCGCTCCAGGGTCAGCGCGAGGATGAGCGTGCCGTAGCCGCGTCCACGCGCGAGCGGCCGGATGTCGTAGCCGATGTGGCCGCCCTCGTGTTCGAGCGCGGGCGTCAGGCGATGACGCAGCGCGCTGCGCCCGACGATCCCGCCACGGTGGACGAGAAAGAAAGTGCTGTTCGGGACGTGCCCCGGCGGAAGATCAACGCCCGCCGCGTAACGCGCGAGGCCGCGCAGGTAGCCGTCGAAGTCCGCGTTGATTTCCCGGTAGCGGTCGTCGCCCCCCGACGCGAACTCGGCGGCCATCGCCAAAAGTTCCGCACGCAACTCCGCGGACGGCTCGATCAACCCGGCCTCTTCAAAGTTCGTGTTCATCTGCGACGCGAAAGTTCGTGTCCACCCATGGCGAGAAAGTTCATGTTCATCTACGGCGCGACTCCAACGTTCATCTTCAACACGGCGCGCGACTCTGAGTGACACTCCCGGCCGCCGCGCGACTGTTGACCGCGACGCTTTCGGCCGCCGCGCGTCTCACAAACTTCTCGCCTGCCTGATCTCGCGGGCGCGCATGCGGATGCCGAGCGCACGTTCGAGTTCGCGTAAGGAAGCGACGAGCGCGAGCGACTGGCGCGGCGTGACGGGCGCGCCGTTGATGGCGTCCTCGCACGCGCGCATGAGCGTCTCGATCTCTTCGCGGTTGCGCCCCGAACGCGCGGCGACCGCGGCGGCGATGACAGCATGCGGCGCGGACACGTCCGAGCCGCCGTAGCGCGCGAGCGCGCGGCGAGTGCGCCCGTAGACGTTTTCGATGGCGAGGTCGAAGGCGCGCGCGCGTTGTTGCAGTTCGGCCATCGAGGCGACGAACTCCAACTTGGAACGCCTGTCCACGCGCGGCGCGGGCAGCGGCCGCCCGAAGCGTCGCCCGCGCGTCCAGACGACGGCCGCCGCGATCAGAAACAGTTGCGCGCACATGGCGAGCACGGGCGTGCCCGCGAAGTAGGCTGCGAACTCGTTGCGCGTCGTGCCGCGCCCCTGATGAAACTCGTCGAAGGCGATGAGGCCGTCGCCGCCCGCGACGACGTTCGCGGCGAGTTGCAGATTGTCCGCGAGACCGATGCCGCGATTGGCGACGATGAAAGGATCACTCAACACGACGATGCGCCCGCGCCCACGCGCGAAGTCCGCGAGCAGCGCGCCGCCCTCGTCGCTCACGTGATAGACGGGCGTGCCCGGCTGCGACGGCGACGATGCGCCTCCCCTTTGATAATCCGCCCCTCCAACGCCCGCCGCCGTTTCGTCTTTGCCCGGCGACGCGCCGACGCGCGGGTCGCCGTAAGGTATCGTCTCTCTCTCCGGCGTCCACGCAGGCCGAGGCGACGGCGATGACGACGGCGACGGTGACGGCGGCGTCTCATTCTCGCCAGCGTTCACTTCATCATTCTCGCTCGCCTCGCGTTCGCGCGCGTTCTCATTTCGCGCTGCGGGTTCTTCCCGCGTGCCCGCGACGGGCGCGACCGGATACGCGCCGCCCGGCTTCACGTCCTTGTTCTCGCCCGGGGACTTGCGCGTGGCGAGCAGGCGACTGGCGTAGTGCGAGGGCGCGATGCTCGACACGTCGCGCGTCAGGAGCGTCGGCTGCGCGGGCGCGAGTTGCGGCGCGCCGAGCGTGAGAGCCTCCGCATCGTCGGCGCGCACGTCGCGCGCCGGTAGCGTGACGCCGTGCGCGGCCACGCGCCATTGGTCGCCCTCGACAAGCGATGCGTCCGGCGTGCGGTCAATGACGACGAGACGCCCGCCCGCATCCACCCACTCCAACAAACTTTTCACTTCCTCCGGCTTGAACTCGACGCGCGTCCGGCCGATGACGACGAACGTCTGAGGCCGCGCCGTCGCCGCCACACGCGCGAGCGCCGCGGGCGGTTCGCGCCAACGCGTCACGCGCCGCCCGGACTCTTCCAGAAACTCGTACAACGCGCGCGTGCCCGACGCGCCCGCGTTCAGCGTCGAGCGATCCGGTCGGAACTCCAACTCCGCCTCCCGCTCGACGCGTACGTACGACGCCGCGTTCAAAGCGACGAGCAGCACCAGCATCACGCCGACGAAAACTATGACGGAGAATCTTCCTCGCATAAGAGAACAGTGACGAGTGACGAGTGACGAGTTAAAGAAAAGATAAGTGACGAGTTGAAAGACAAGTTTTTTGCTTTAACTTGTCACTCGTCACTTATCACTCGTCACTCGGTTAGCGCCTGTCGGCAACGGGAGCGGAAGTCGTGCCAGTCGGTGTCGGTCGCGGGGGCGAAGCCGTACCAGTGGCGTTCGTAGTTGTGTGTGAGCGGCTGCATGTCGCCGTAGAGCGCGGCGCGTTCGCGCCGGATGGCTGACAAATAGTCGCGGTTGGTTTTGTGCGCGGCGAGACGCAGGATGCGTCGTTCGCCGAGTTCGACAAGGACGGCGATGTAGGTCTTGCGAATCGCGCCGCGCAGGTCGCCCGCGCGTGCGAGCGCTTCGGCCTGCTCGAACAAGTCTGCGGAGGTCTGCCCCGGCGCGAGGCGTTCGCCGAGCACGACGCGCGCCTCCGCTTTCGTCTTCTTCGGCACACGATTCTGCGGCAGCAGTCGCGCGCCGTATTTCCAGAGCACGTAGATGATCACGGCGGCCGTCAGCGCGAAGACGAAGATGCGCGCGATGGCCGAGAACGTCGTGGCCGCGCCCTCGCCGAGCGGGCGCGACTCCGGCATCATGTTGCGCAGCCAGTCCTTGAACTTTTTCCAGACGCGCCCCAGCGCGGTCTCTTCCGCGGCCTGTTCGTTGTACTCGCGGCGTCGGAGGATCGAGTTGAGGCGACCCTTCTCAGCCTCCTTGTCGCGCGAGGGCTGCGCGGCCTGCGCCGCTTCCGCGAGCCGCGTGTCGAGAGCGCGCAGGCGTTCCGAGACGCGCAGCAACAGTTGGTCGCGGTCTTCCGTCTCGTCGGCCTCGATGTTCGCGTAGAGGTCTAGCTCTTCGTGCAGCCAGCGGTTGTCAACTTCTAGGGCGACGCCCGCGCTCTCGATTTTTTCGCGCGGCGGGAGCGCGTCGCGCACCGCTTGAAAAGTTTTGCGTTCAAGCGCGGCGAACTCCGGCGAGTTCACGTCGTCCGTCTCGTCGAACTTTTGATGCAACTCCTCGAACGCCGCCGTCGCCTTCGACACGCGGGCGCGGTAGTCTTCGAGCGGAGCGGCGGCGGCGGCAGTGTCATGCGCCGCGACGACGAAGCAGCCGAGCAGCGCGCAGAAGAGCAACGCCGCGAGGGCGCGCGACGTGCGGCGGGGCGTGCGTGTGCGGCGGCGCGTCATCGTGGGTTTCTCTCCGAGAGGCCGAGCGTGGTGATGTTCGAGAGCGGGGTGAAGGATTCATCCTCACGCCCGGCGGCGGGCACGCGCGGCGCGGGGTTGGGCGTGGCGGAGATGGCGGGCGCGAGCGGCGCGAGTCCGCCGCCGGGCAAGAGCGGCATCTCGCCGAGTCGCTGCGCGGCCATCAGTTCGATGTCGTAGCCTTCGTGGCGCACGCGCTCGTCCACGTACAGGAGCGACAGGCCGAGCATCCACACAGGCGCGAGCAGGATCGAACTCGCCTGCGTCAAGACCTGATAGCCGACGGCGTACCAGACCGGCCACTCCGACTCGTTCAGCGAGAGCGGGTTGATGCCTTGCAGGTAGCCGTACCAGCCGAGCGGGATGATGAAGAGCATCAATGCCGAGTAGGTGGCGAAGGTCGTGAAGAGGAACATCGCCGTCAGGCGTCGGACGTTGCCGCGCGCGAGCGTCATGCTGCGGCCGATGGCGTCGAACACGCTGCGCCCCTCGACGAGCATCACCTGCGGGACGTAGGCCGCGCGCCCCATGATGAAGAAGAAGAGAAAGAGCGCGGCCGTCGTGACGAGGAGGAAGAGCACGACGCCGATGATGCCGCCGAACCACGACGCGCCGCCGCCGATGGCGAGCGAGCCGCCCACCACCATCACCACCATGATGAACCACACGAAGAAGATGATGCCGCCGATGAACGACCCGAAGAAGATGATGATGAACATCGCCCCGACGAGTCCCCAGAAACGCGCGCGCACGCTCCGGTAGATCGTGCGCGCGGCGACGGGTTCGTCCCACAGCAGGTGCATCACGAGGTTGCGCGACGCGCCGCCCATCACGATCAGGAAGAAGAAGCTGCCCGTCATCAGCAGCAGCCACCCGGCCACGGCCATCGCGATGTAGAGTGCGAGCCGCCCGCCGCTCTCGGTCGCGGGGATGGCGTGCGTGCTCACCGTCCACAGCACCGAGCCGACCGCCGAGGCGACGACCGGCGGTGCGGCCGTGCGGATGAGCGTCAGGAAATGGCGTCGGTAGAGACGGATCGTGCGGTCAATGAGATCGCCCGCGCCGAGCGGCGACAATGCCAGTTGCTGTTCAGCGGGCATATTAATAACTACAGGCGAGCGGTTGGGAGCGGCCGCGCCGCCGCCGCTACTACTACTACTACTACTGCGCGTCGCGCCGCCACGAAGAACCGTCAGTGTACTCGATCTGCTGGATCACTACCCGCTCCAGATATTGGCGCTCCAAGTTCTTGCCCGTTTTCCCGACATCTACGGTTCGAGTTTGAGGCGACAGCGAGAATCCGTCGAGCTGCTTGCTCTTGCCGGGGCGCAGGTTGACGCGGCTTTCATATAGATGCCGCCCCACCTCTCGCTGCGTGTCGGGGTCGAAGAACATGTACTCCCAGACGAGCGTGCGGATCGTTTTCGCCCCGGTGTTCATAACTTTAACTTCATAGACATAGATCGGGCGCGGGCCTGTGGTGCTGATCAGTGTGGGTTGCCCGCTGGGCAGGGGGGCGGGGTCGCGCCCCAGTTGCTTGTTGACGACGTTCCCCCTGATCGTCTCCTTTTTGTCCTGATCGCTAAGAGTCGCCTGTCGCCCCGCCAGAAACGGGTCTTCGTCGAGCGCGGGGTGGCGCACCTCCCTGCGCCACTTCTGTTTCAGCACACGCACGTCAGGCGCGTCGGTCAGCGCCGCGGACGACGACGCCACTTCGCCTTGCGCCGAAGCGACCGCGGACAGCAAACATATCACCGCCGCTATTTTCAGAGACTTCATGGCAAAACCTCCTCCTGCCTCCGAACCGGGGCAGGCGCTTCGATGTCAAGTTCACTCTTGACCCGTTGATCCGACTCTAACCGAGAGCGCGCAACAACTGTCAGAGCCGCGCGATCCGGCGCGCGGGCTGGCGGCGGTTCTCACACACTCTAACCGGCGACGTTGAACTCTTTGGTCTCGATGGCTCCGTTGAAGATGAACTGCGAGAGGTTCGATACCCATTCGGCATCGAAAGTCGCGCCCTGCTTGCTGATCATCAACTGCAACTTGTAGGTGTGCGGGAGCGTCAGCCCCTGCTCCTGTTTGAAGTCGGAGAACTCTTCGACCATCGAGTAACGCGATTGAGTCTGGCGGTGAGATTGTGTAGGGTCATTTCCCAGCTGGCCTGTAACCTGCATCTGGTATTCCGTGCGGACGTGCCGGAAGTTTTCGCTATCGAAGAAGAGCATGATGCGCAGGTCAGACCCGCCGCGCGGCAGGTATTCGAGCTTGTGCAGGCGGCGGTCGTTGCTCTTAGTCGTACCGGCATATCTTAGATGCGGATTTTTTGTCTTGAGGTCGAGCAGAGGCCACGCCGACGATAGTGACCCGCCGAGCAGACCCTCTTTGGAGACTACTTTGTTCCCCGTGAGGAAATCCCCCAAGACCGAATACTGGCCGGGTCGCTGGTAGTTGGCGGTCACGCTCTTGCCGTCGAAGCCGATCTTCTCCGCCGGATACTCGTTCGTGTTGAACGCCATCGCTACCAGATTCTTCATCCCTTCCGAAGCCAGCACCACCCGTCCCTGCGCCTGACTGATCCCCTTGATGCGAAAGGTGGCGGAGCAAACGCCGACCACGGCGCGGGTGCGAATCGCGGCTCGCGCCTCCGGCGTGCCGATGGACTCAAGATGTTTAGCCACGAGTTCTTCCGGCTCCATTTTGTCGTCAGCGTGCGTGTTCGCGGCGACGACGGCAGCGGGAGACGGCCACACGATCAGGACGAGGAGAATGGAGACGAGTGAGAGTTTACAAATTCTGCCGACCGCTGAAATGAACATTAGCCAATGCTCCTTTGAAGTGAACCGCGCGGGCGCACCGCCCATCATATGCCTTCCCAGCCCGGAGCTGAAACCACCGACAGGCGTTCAGCCCCCGCATCGAACATGATAAGCGATTGCGTTCGCGCCGCAATTAAAAAAAACGGGCGTGGCTCATCTTTGAGAAGAGCCACGCCCGGAGTTAAACGTCTGTTTGCAGCCAGACGCGAGTGGTTAGAACTCGAAGCGCGCCGCGAACTGCACGACGCGGGCGGCCGTGGCCGACGTCAATTGACCGAAGGTCGTGCTGGTGATGGACTCAAGCTGCGTGCCCGAGTTGAAGTTGACGTTGTTCAGGGCGTTGAACGCTTCCATGCGCAACTGGAGACGCGATTTCTCCGTGATGCGAATGTTCTTGATGAGCGCCGCGTTCAAGTTGAAGTAATTGGGTCCATCAATGAGCGTGCGCGCGAGGTTGCCCGTCTGCCCCGGGTTGGTGTTGAAGAGCACCTGCCCCGAGAAAGGCGTCGAGCCGAAGCCGTTCGACGCGCGGCCGGTGGCCGGGTCAACGATCGACGGGTTGATGTAGTAGATGCCGCGCGAATTCTCGTAGAAGCCGACGAGGTCGCGGATTTGGCTGCCGCTCAGGTTGCTGTTGGCGGTCTGACGCGCCGAACGGGCGGAGCGGTTCAAGGTGCCGCGCGTGTCAATGAAGGTGATCGGCGGGCCGCTGGTGTAGCTCACGATGGTCGAGAGTTCAAAGCCGCCGATGATGCGATCCAGAATCCCGCCGGAGTTTCCGAAGAACGTCTTGCCCTTGCCGAAGGGAAGTTCGTAGATGCTGTTGAAGTTGAACACGTGCGTCTGATCGAAGTCAGCACGCTGATTGTCCAAGTCCGGGTTGTTGATGTCGAGGAACGGCTCGACGAGTTGCTGCGACGTGCCGATGGAGTTCGTCAGGTTCTTCGAGAAGGTGTAGTTGCCTTGCAGGTAGAGACCCTTCGAGAAGCGGCGGCGCACTTCGAGTTGCAGCGAATCGTAGTGGTAGCTGGCTCCGTTGGTGAACAAGTTCGCCACGCCGGTGCCGGGGTTACGCACGAAGCTGACGAACACGGGATTCGTCGGGTTAGCCACTGTCGGGCCGCCGTTCAGACCGTTCGTCAGAAAGGACAGCGCCAGATCGGCGGGCGTGCCGTTGGTCAGGTTGCTGGTGAACGTGGCGGCGGAGAGGCCACCCGTTCCGATGATGAGACGCCCGACGCCCGGCGTCACGCCCGCGCCCGCAGCCCTGAAAATCGTGAGCGCCTGGCAACCGGCGGACGTGCAGAAAGCGTTGTTGGTCAGCGCCAGATTCGCGCGCGCACGCTCGAAGTCGGCGAGGAATCCGTTGTTGAAGATGTCGATCTGGTTGTAGTCAATGCTGCGCGCCAGATTGTTGCTGCGCGTGCCGACGTAGCGAATTTCGAGCGCGGTCTGGAAGCCCAGCTCGCGCTGGATGCCGATGCTGTACTGATCGACGCGCGGCACTTGAATGTTCGGATTGACGGCGAAGACCGTGCCGAAGTTGCCGCCCACGGCCGGCGCGTTGTTCTGCAGGAACGTGCGCGGCGGGGTGATGAACGGCGGCGGAGTGATCGGCGTCAACGTGCCCGAAAGACGGTCGTTGAGCGTCGTCGAGTTGCCGTTGAGAGCGTTCGAGCCGGTGCGGCCGATGCCGACGTTGCCGGCGGCGGCGTTGTTGATCGAGGTGACGATGGAGTCGTTACCGTAGACGGAGCTGAAACCGCCGCGGATGACCGTGCGACCGGCCTCGCCGAAGAACGCGCCGAGAACCTTGTTCTTGAATTGCGGCGAGTAGGCGAAACCGACGGACGGCGCGAAGTTGTTCTTGTCCGTCTTGTAGTAGGCGTTCTCGCGACCGGAGTTGGTGCCGATGAAGTTGTAGGTTCCGAGCGGGTTGAGGATGGCCTGAACCGGGTCGGTGCCTTCGGGGATGACCGGTTCGAGCGCCAGCCCGTTGTCCAACCTGAGCGCGGGGAACAACTCGTAGCGCAGGCCGAACGTCAGGGTCAGTTCCGGCCGCACGCGCCAGCGATCCTGCACGTAGAGCGAATAGTTCTCGTAGCGGAAGGGCTGGAACAGGCGCGTCGGGCTGAAGCCCGAGGTGCGGCTCACGGTGTTGAACTGCTGCGAGCCGCCGTTGACGATGCCGCCGAGGAGCGCGAGCAGGCCGTTGGCCGTGCCGAGCTGGGCATTGCTGATGCCGCCCACCGACGTGAAGTTAGCCGCCGTAAACTGCGGCGTGCCGTTGCCGATGCCGAGCGTGTAGACCGGCAGGATCGACGCGTCGTTATAGGAATCAACCTGGAAGAACTGGAAGATGCCGCCGAAGCGCAGCGAGTGGCTGCCGACGATCAGGTCGGCGTTGTCCTGAATGTTATAGCTGGCCGTTTGGCGTCCCTGATCGAGGAACTGGGTTTCCGGCGAAGTGATGAGCGTGGGCGTGATAAAGAAGCCCGGGCGCTCGATGTTGCGATTGAACGGCACGAGACTCTTCAAATAGCCGCCGCGCACTTCGTTGATGAAGTTCGACGTTAGCGTACTGCGGTAGGCCAGCGCGAGCGTTCTGTTCGTCGAGGTCTGATCCACGGCCGGGGTGACATCGAAACCGTTCGTGTCAACGTCGGGGCGCAGGTTCAGCTCGTTGTTGTAGCTGTACACGGCGCTGACCGAATGGTTCGCGTTGATGTCCACGTCGAAACGCGTGGTGTAAATGCTGCGTTCCTGATTCGAGCCGCGGTTGATGGCGAAGCCCGTCGTGTTCAACTGGTCGCCGATGTCCGTGCGGTTGCCGACGGCCGGAAGCCCGTTCAGGATACGGCTCTGGGTAACAGGATCAATGGTCGAGGGCACACCCGCCAAGTTCTGGAAAGTAAGAATGTTCGGAACGGAGCAGACCGAACCGACCGCGCCCGAAGGGCAGATGGCGTTCGCGGCGCCGGCCGTCGTGCGGTTGAACTGGAACGTCCCGGCGCGCGCCGTCGGCGTCAAGATCGTGCGCGTGGCGAGAGCCGAGACGGGGTCGATCAGGCGTTCATAGTTAAAGAAGAAGAAAGCCTTGTCCTTAATCGCCACCGGCCCACCTTCGCCGAAGTGCGGCAGCCAGAGGGGGCCGCCGATTTTTCCGCCGAACTGGTTGCGATTGCGGAAAGGACGCGGGATGCGCGGAGCGCCCGCCACCGCGCGGCCTTGCAGCACCGCGGCGTCGGTCGCGGCGAAGTTGCCGGCGCGGTTGTTGAAGAAGTTGTTCGCGGCGAAATGCGAATTACGATTGTAGGCGAACAGCGCGCCGTGGAAACTGGATTCGCCGCGCGGGGTCACGAGTCGCACCTGCGCGCCGCCGTAACCGGAGTCGGCATCGGAGTTGGCGGCAGAAAGCGTGAACTCGCCCGTGTCGTCAACCGAGGGGCGGCCGGGCGCGAAATCCGTCGCATTGGTGCGGATGAAAGCGTCCTGAATGTTGATGCCGTCACGGGTGATGTTCGTGAAGGTCGTGCGCATCCCGTTAATCGTGGTCGCCTGGAAATTGTTGCTCTGCGTTCCGGCTTGCAACCTGACGAGGTCGAGCGGATTGCGCCCGTTCAAGGGCAGGTTCAGAATTTGTTTCGGACTGACCGTGTTGCTGATCGAGGCGGAAGTGGAATTGATAATGTCCGCGCCGGCCGTGACGGTCACGGTCTCGGTGACGCCGCCCACTTCGAGCGTCGGGTTCAAGGAATACTCGCGGCCAACGTCAATTTTCAGATCGGTGGCGACGTAAGTTTTGAAGCCCGTCGCCGTAATCGTCACCGTATAAGTGCCGACATCGAGTTGGGGGAGGGTGAACGTGCCGTCATCGTTGGCGGTGATCGTCTGTTCTTTCTCCGTCTGATTGTTTTTCACAACGACGGTCGCGCCCGGCAGCACGCCGTCAGGGCTGGAAACCGTCCCGATCAAACGACCGGTCGAGGTTTGGGCGAATGCGGACGCCGCCAGCAGACACACTGCTATCAAGGCCGCAACAAATCTCTTCATACGTGGGCTCCTTAAATTCAAAGGCGCGTCCCTAGCTACCTCACGACCTAAAAGAGGGTAGCAACTGATAGCGGGATGCGTTAAAAGTTGGGGTGCGATTCTTGCAAGAGCAAGATGAACAGGATCGCGGTTTGTAAACCTGCTGCCGGAAAGTTGCAAACAGTGTGCCGCTTTAGGTGACGGGCTAAAAATTTCTAAAACTAGGGGTTTTCCTTATGGCGAGGGGAAGCCGGACGCCGCCTTCTTCTGAAACTTGGATAGTTAATCCGAAAATTCGGATTAACGGAGCTCGTAAGCCATAGCAATCAGAGGAGGTAAGGGGCGGATCGGCCGTCCGTCGCAGCCCATTGGAGGACTCTCCGCTTCGTCCTCGTTGGCGGCGCTCAGGCTTGTTGCAACAGCGCAGCGAACCCGTCGAAATCGAGAGCGTGTAACGGGAGGCCGAGTTGCCGCTGCAACTCTTCGTGCGTCGTGCCGTCGAGCATGATGGGTTCATCGCTCTTGAAGGCCACGCTCGGCAGGACGACGAAGCTGCCCTCGATCTTGTCGCGCGCGGCGAGCACGTCGCGCCCCGTCATCAACCCGGCGACAACGATGTCGGGGCCGAAGTAATCGTTCTCGACTGCGGCGACGCGCAGCCGCGTGCCGAAGCGTTCGTTCAGACGCGCGATCAAATCCGAGAGGACGGGCGCGAAGAGTTTCCCGGTCAGGATCGTGCCGTCAACGCTAGCGGGCGCGGCGGGCGGCCGTCGCGCGAGTTTGCGTTCGAGGCGGCGGAAGTCTTCGTAGAACGAGCGCACCATCCCGACGCCGTCTTCGATCTGCGGGTAGTCGCCGTAGTGTCCACGCGAGGGCACGTCGAGTCCCGCGCGCAGGTAAAACTCGTCGCCGAGAAAGGCGAAGTTTGTGCCGAGCCGCGCGTGTAGCTCGCGCTGCAACTCTTTCACCTGCCGGATCGTCCGGCGGCAGAACTCCGGCGTGACGGGCGTCAAACGCGCGTCGGTGTTGTAGCGCGTCAGGCCGAGCGGCACGATGGCGACGCTGCGCACGAGCGGGTGGTCGGCCGACAGATCGCGGACGGTGCGTTCCAGAATCTCGCCGTCGTTAATCTCCGGGCACAAGACGACCTGCGCGTGAATCTCGATCCCGGCATCGAGCATGCGCCTGAGCTTCTGCCGGATGTCGGCGCGCTTTTCGTCAACGCCGAGCAGGTAGGCGCGCACTTTGAGATCGGTTGCGTGGACGGAGACGTACTGCGGCGTGAGACGTTGTTCGATGACGCGCCGCATCTCAGCCTCGGTTATGGAGGTGAGCGTCGTGTAGTTGCCGTAGAGAAAGGAGAGGCGCACATCTTCATCGCGGAAGGAGAGTGCGGGGCGCGCGTCGGGCGGGTTGCCGTGGCAGAAGCAGAAGAGGCACTCGTTGGCGCACTGGCGCGGCACGATGTTCTCGAACTGCAACCCGAAATCCTCGCCCTCGCCGCGCTCGATCTCAAGTTCCCACTCCTCGCCGCTCTTCTTCAACACGTCGAGCGTCAGTTCGGTCTCGCCGCCCGTCTGGAAACGAAAGTCGAGGTAGTCGCGCACGGCGCGGCCGTTGACGCGAAGTATCCGGTCGCCCGCTTCGAGTTCCAACTCGGCGGCGAGGCTCGCGGGCGCGACCTCCGAGACTTCGACGCCGCGTCGGCGAATCTGCGTGATGGCTGGTGTGACGGCGAATTCGTACATCTGAAAATCAACTACTCTCTAGTCGGGACTGACAGGCCGGAATTTGCGACCCTGATCAAACGAACAGTATCGTCTATCGCGGCGGCGGATTCAACTCGCCGTTGCGTCAAAAAGCCGCAACGCTCTGCGGCAATCTGACCGCACGTTTTGCCAAAATGATTTGTGTTGACCGCCCCGCGCATGTGCCCCGCGCGTGTTTCGACCGGCTTAAGTTACCCACCCTCTCACCCGCCGCTTCAAGATTTTACGGCAAGCCTTCTATTCGCCCGAACTTGCGCGCTTCGCACGAAGCGGCCTCGCGCGCACGTCGCCCCGACTTCGGAGAGCGACGCGCGCGGGCACACAACTTGCCACTAAATTTTCAGAGCCGCCGCCTCAATTGAAGCGGCCGCGCCGTCATCATAAGGGACTCGCACTTAAACAATGAGCATGCCTGAGACAGTTCTCGACCCACGCGTCGCCCCCGAAAACACTCCGCCGCCCACGCTCCCCGCACGCCCGACCGTCCTGCTTGCGGAAGACGACGCGGCGGTGCGCCGCTACCTCGAAGTCATCCTGCGCCGCGCGGGCTACAACGTGATCTGCGCCGCGAACGGACTCGAAGCGATCAAGGCCGCGTTGTCTTCAAAAGTTGATGCCGTCGTGACGGACGCTTTGATGCCGCACCTGAACGGGCACGAACTCTGCCGCTACCTGCGCGCGCGCCCCGAACTCGCGCGCGTCCCCGTCCTGCTCCTGAGCGGACTCGAAGCGAACGCCGCCGCGCCCGAAACCAGCGCCTACGCCGACGCGCATCTCACCAAGCCCGTGCGCCCGGAAGATTTCACAGGCTGCCTCGCGCGCCTCCTCGCGGCGAATCACTGAATTGAATTTTTCAACGCACCGCTCACCAATTTGTCCCGCGCGACCGCCGGGTCGTGTCTCGTCGTTCTCAGCCTAGTCGTTCTGACGTTGACCTACACCAAACTGTAGCTCTCCCTTCTTCGGAAACGACGAAGAGGCCGCCCTGCGACAACAGGACGGCCTCTTTCGTTTGTTCCAACCGGCGACGCTGCAAGCGCACACGAACTTCAAGAGTGCGCGAGCACGCACTATCGGCGCGCGGCGCGTTTATCCTTGCGTCGTGGTTTTGGCGCTGAGTATTTCGTCTAACGCCGTGTATTCGAGTCCCTGCGCCTGCGCGACGGCCTCGTAAGTTAACTTCCCGGCGTAGGTGTTGACGCCCGCCTTGAGACCGGGGTCGCTCTCGACCGCCGCGAGGAATCCTTTGTTGGCGAGTTTCAGAGTGTAGGGCAGGGTCGCGTTGGTGAGCGCGAAGGTCGAGGTACGCGGCACTGCGCCCGGCATGTTGGCGACGCAGTAATGGAGCACGCCTTCGACGTAGTAAGTCGGGTTGCTGTGCGTCGTCGGGTGCGTCGTCTCGATGCAGCCGCCCTGATCCACCGCCACGTCAACGATGACCGCGCCGTTCGGCACTTTCTTCAACATCTCGCGCGTGATCAGTTTCGGCGCGGCCGCGCCGGGAACGAGCACCGCGCCGACGATCAAGTCGGCTTCGGCAATCGCGCCCTGAATGGCGTAGGCCGACGAGGCGAGCGTCGTGATGCGCGAGAGGAAGATGTCGTCGAGTTCGCGCAGGCGGTCGAGGTTGTTGTCAATGATCGTGACGTGCGCGCCGAGGCCGACGGCCATCTTCGCCGAGTTCGTGCCGACCACGCCGCCGCCGATGATGACGACCTTCGCCGCCGGAACGCCGGGCACGCCGCCGAGGAGCACGCCGCGCCCGCCCTGCATCTTCTCCAAGTATTGCGCGCCGACCTGAATCGCCATGCGCCCCGCCACCTCAGACATCGGCGTGAGCAAGGGCAGCGTCCCCTTCCGGTCGGTGATCGTCTCGTAGGCGACGCCCGTCACTTTGCGTTCGAGCAGTTGCTTCGTCAGTTCGTTGTCGGGCGCGAGGTGCAGGTAGGTAAAGAGCAGTTGGCCTTCGCGCATGCGCGGGTATTCGGGCGCGACCGGCTCTTTCACCTTCACGATCATCTCGCCCTGCGCCCACACTTCATCCGCGGTCTCTAACATCGTCGCGCCCGCGCGCTCGTACAGCGCGTCCTCGAAGCCGGAGCCTTCGCCCGCCTTGCGCTCGACCACGACCTTGTGACCGGCGTCCACCAGCGCGCGCACGCCCGCCGGCGTCATCCCGACGCGGTATTCGTTATCTTTGATCTCTTTAGGGAGTCCGACTAGCACTTTGCTTTTCTCCAATCGTTAGAAAATTAGGTCGGGGTGAAAATCAAGGACGCGAATACAACTGTCCTCACGTTCGACTTCGCCGGACGGCGACCGACTGCGAACATCATTCCGGCTCATGCATCTTCATTCAAACGGCGGCCGAGGTAATCTTCCAGATCAGCCCCGCGCGGATTCGTGAGCACCGCTTCGAGCCACGCCACGCGCTCGAAACATTGCACGCGCAAATCCCAGACGCAGACGGACAAACCCGTCGCCGTGATCTCAGGTAAATCTTTTAACTCGTCGGACGGCGCGGCGTAGACGCGATGATGCAACTCGTTCTCGTCAGCCCACCAGTCAACAAAGATGAAATTCGCGCCGCGCCCGTCGTGCACGCCCACGTAGCCGACGCCGTAGTTTCCGCCCACGCGCGCCGGGGGCAGCGACTCGCGCGCCACACGCCCCGCCATCTCTATTAACTCCGCGCGCGGTCGCGCCCGCCGATAACTGATGCCGTAAACTTTCAAACGCCAGCCGTCAATCGTCCACTCTTCGAGGAAACGAATGGGACGCGGCTCGTAAGGCTCTTGCAATAACATGAGTCGTGAGTCGTGAATCGTGAATAGAAGAAACCGTCTTTACTCTATTTACGATTGACGATTCACGATTTACCAACCCTGCTTTACTCGAACTTAACTTCGTCAATCTGCGCGCGCTGCAACTTGCCGCTGTAGTCAACGTAGACGGACTTCCATTCGGTGAAGATGTCCAGCACTTGCGTGCCCGCCTCGCGGTGGCCGTTGCCGGTGGCCTTCGTGCCGCCGAAGGGCAGGTGGACTTCCGCGCCGATGGTCGAAGAGTTGACGTAGAAGATGCCCGTGTACATGTCGTTCATCGCGTGGAACGCGCGGTTCACGTCCTGCGTGTAGATGGCGGCCGACAAACCATAGCGCACGCCGTTGGCGATCTCGACGGCCTCCTCCAGATTGTTCGTCGGGATGACGGCAGTGACCGGACCGAAAATCTCTTCCTGCGCGATGCGCATGTCGGGCGCGACGTCGGTGAACACGGTCGGCTCGATGAAATATCCGTGCGCGTGCGCGCCCGTCTCAAGACGCTTGCCGCCCGTCGCCAATTTCGCGCCGTCCTCTTTCTCGCCGACCTCGATGTAGCCGAGAATTTTGTGCACGGCAGCGGCATTGATGACCGGCCCCATGTCGGTGTTGGCGTTCGCGCCGTCGCCGACGCGCAAGTTCGCGGCGCGCTCGACCAACTTCTGCGTGAACTTCTTATAGACCTTCTTGTGGACGACGATGCGCGACGAAGCCGTGCAGCGTTGACCCGAAGTGCCGAACGCGCCCCACACCGTGCCCTCTACGGCGAGGTCAACGTCGGCGTCGTCCATCACGATGATGACGTTCTTGCCGCCGAGTTCGAGCGAGCAGATGGCGTTGCGGTCGGCGCACGCGCCTGCAATGAGCCGCCCCGTCTCGGTCGAACCCGTGAACGAGATCAAACGCACGTCGCGGTGTTCGGTCAAAGGCTTGCCCGCCGCTGCGCCGTAGCCCGTCACCATGTTGACGACGCCTTTGGGCACGCCCGCTTCTTCGCACGCCTTGATTAAGTTGTAAGTCGAGAGCGGCGTGTCTTCGGCGGGCTTGATGACGACGGTGTTGCCGCAGACGAGCGCGGGGATCAGTTTCCAAGAAGGGATCGCCATCGGGAAATTCCAAGGCGTGATCAAACCGCACAGGCCGACGGGCTGGCGCACGCACATGGCGAACTTGTCGGGCATCTCGGCGGGCGTCGTGTAGCCGTGCAGGCGACGGCCTTCGCCCGCCGTGTAGAAGGTGCAGTCAATCGCCTCCTGCACGTCGCCGCCGGTCTCCTTCAAGACCTTGCCCATCTCGCGCGTCATGTCGGCCGAGTGGGAATCCTTGTCGCGGATCAGGATGTTGCCGAGGCGGAAGAGTATCTCCGCGCGGCGCGGCGCGGGCATCCGACGCCAGCCTTCCGCCGCCGCTTTCGCGGCCGCCACGGCGCGCTCCACATCCTCTGCCGTCGAGACGGGGAAGCGACCCACAACGTCGCGCGTGTCGGCCGGGTTGACGTTCTCGAAATACTCGCCGCCCGCGGCCGCCACCCACTCGCCGCCGATATAGTTGCTGTAAGTCTTGGACGCCGCCCGCGCGCCGCCCTTCGTGCCGTTACCGCCCGTCGCCGCTCCGGCGCGCGCGCTCTTTTTCGTCGTCCGGCTTAACGCTTTTTTCGCCTGTGCCATAAGTTAAGTGACGAGTGACGAGTGACGAGTGACGAGTTGAAAACAAGTCTGAAAACTTGTCACTCGTCACTCGTCACTTGTCACTGGTATGTGAACTGGATGATCGTCTGTGTGATGAGATTGCGGCGGTCGAGGTACGTGACGTTCATCACGACCGCATCGCCGACCTTGAGATCGTTGATGACGCGCTCGAACTCGGCCAGCGTGTTGACCGGGATGCGGTTGACGCGCTGGATGACCATGTTCTCGCCGATCTGTGCCTCGTAGGCCAGCCCGCTCTGATCCACGTCGCGCACCAAGAGGCCGCGCACGCCCTTGAGGTTGCGCTCGTTGGCGAGTTGCGGCGTCAGTTCGCTGAGCGTCAAACCGAGGGTCGGGCGGTCGCTGCTCGGCTTGTCTGAGTTCAATTTCGGCAGCGAGGGCGTCGTCGCGTTCAGCGTCGGCGTCGCCTCGCCCGCGCCGCGCGGCGGGCGTTCGCCGACCGAGACGCCGACGGTGCGCCGTTCGAGTTGGCCGTTCACGTCGCGCAGGAAAGTGAGTTGCACGGTTTCGCCGACAGGCGTGCTCGCCACCTTGTTGATCAAGTCCTGCGAGTTTGAGACCGGCTTCGCGTTGAACTCGACGATGATGTCGTTGACCTGAATCCCGGCGGTGCGCGCCGGGCCTTCGCGCACGTCCGTGATGATCGCGCCCTTGGCATCCTTCAAACCGTAGACGCGCGCGAACTCGGCCTTCACCGAGTCGAGCAGCACGCCGAGGTAGCCGCGCTTGACGCGACCGCCCGCGACGAGTTGGCGATAGACGAAGCTGGCTTCGTTCGACGGCAGGGCGAAGCCGATACCGTTGTAGTCGCCGGTCGAGGTGGCGATCTGCGAGTTAATGCCGATCACTTCGCCGCGCATGTTGACGAGCGGCCCGCCGGAGTTGCCACGGTTGATGGCGGCGTCGGTCTGTAAGAAACGCTGGAAGCTGGAAGAGACGGGCGTCGTGCGTTCGCGCGTCGAGATGATCCCGGCGGTGACGGTCTGGTCGAGGCCGAAGGGCGAGCCGACGGCGAGCACCCAGTCGCCCACCTGCGCCTCGTCGGAGTTGCCGAGTTTGACCGTCGGCAGGTCGCGCAGCGGTTCGACTTTGACGACCGCGATGTCCGTCTCGTCGTCTTCGCCGACGACGCGGCCGCGCATCAGTTCGCCCGACTGCAAGCGCACGGTGATGCGCGTCGCGCCTTCGACGACGTGCTGGTTCGTCAGGATGTAGCCCTTCGGATCGACGATGAAGCCGCTGCCGACGCCGCGCGAAGGCCGCTGCGGTAGCTGGCGGCGAAACATCTCCATCAAGGGGTTGTCGCCCCCGCCGTCCTTGTCGTCCGAATCGTCGTCGCTGTCGCTGTTGCTGTTGCCGCTCCCCGTGCCGGGGCTGTTGCCCGCGCCGCGCTCGGTCACCTGCGGCGTAGCAGAGACGGTATCAATGTTGACGACGGCCGGTTCGACGCGCTGCGCGATTTCGGCGAAGGACGCGGAGAGGGCTTCGGGCGCGCGCGCGTTGGCCGCCGCGCGTTGCGAATCGTTCTGTGCCACGGCGGGTCGCCCCGCGAGCATCGCCCCGACGCCGACGCCGACCACCAGACACGCCAGCCCGAGCGCCGCGATCCACACCCGCAGGCGACGCAGGATCGCCCGCTCCGCCTCATTCGTTTGGCCTTGGGGAAGTTGATACATAGAACTTTTACCGCCTTCTACCGCTCTTGAAAACATGACGGCCGCCCGTGCCTCATGCGTGCCCGGACGCCGTTTGAGTCAGACGCCCGCGCCCTTGTTTGTCCGCAGCCCTTTATTCGCGCTCTCGCACGCGAAGCGAAGTCCGTCGAGTATAACGAATCGCCCGACGCGCCGCAAAGCAACAGGTGCGTCGGCCTCTTAGCCCGCAAGGCCGTCAGCCAACTCAAGCGCGCCGACCTGACGCCGGGCACGCCGCCTGCGGGCATCCCCGCCTCTGTCGTGCCCTCGAACCGCGAGTTCGATCCAGTCCTCTCCAGCCTCTCCAAACTGGCGACGCTCATCGCCCCGCTCGACGAGCAACTCGCGCTCGAAGTGCTCGACGAAGTAATCGCCGCCGCCAACGCGAGCGCACTCGACACCGCGCAGGCGCGCACCGGACTCGACGCGGAACTCTTCCGCCAGTTGTCTTTGCGAAACGAGGTCAGGGTGCGACAGGCGGCCGAGTCTCTCAAGGATCGTTTGCGCCGCATCGTCGCCCTCGCCGCCATCCATCAGTCCACGGCCGCCGGGTTGGCGCAAGCCGCAAAGAAGTGACCGCCGCGATTCGTCGCGACCCGTCATGTCCGCCGCTAGGTGACTTCCGCCTCGCTCGCCTCGTCCCGTGCCCGCCGCCCGCGTCGCTCGCTCCAACGCATCTCGGAGATGATGATGCCGGCGAAGACCAGCCCCGCGCCGAGCCAGCCGCGCCCGCCCATCCACTCGCCCGCGCCGATGACGGCGACGGCGAAGGCCGTGGCGAAAACGGGTTCGAGACTGAAGATGACGGCGGCGTGCGTGGCGGTGGTGCGCGCCTGCCCCCACGTCCAGAGAAGGAACGCGCCGACGGTCGCCACCGTCGCCAGATAGACGAGTTGCCACGCGACGCCCGCGCTCCACACCAGCGGCGCAGTCTCGCGCGCGAGCGCGGCGGGCAGCGCATGCGCGTCCGCGAAGCTGCTCCACACGCGTAAGCCCAACCACAAGACGGTGAACAGTGTGGCGATACACGCGATCTGCAAGACGGTCAACTGCCGCACGTCGTAGCGGCGCGCGTAGACGCTCATCAGCGTGATGTGCGTGGCGAACAAGATGGTCGAGGCGAGCGTCAACATGTCGCCGAGGTTGACGCCTGTGTCCGTCCCCTGCGGCGCGAGGATGAGCAGGCCGCCGACGGTGGCGAGCGCGACGCCGATCAAATTCTCGACGCCCGGCCGCGCGCGCAGGATCAGGTAGGCGACGAACGGCACGAGCGGCGTCGTCAGCCCCGTCACGAACGCTGACTTCGAGGCGGTCGTGTAGACCTGTCCCGCCGCCTGCAACCCGAAGCCACCGCCCATCAACAGGCCGAGCGTTGCGCCCGCGCGCCACTCCGCCGTGCGCGCACGCGCGAGCAGCCGCGGAAACATCGCCGCCAGCAGTAACGCCGCCGCCGCGAAGCGCACGAACATGTACGCCAACGGCGGCCACACCGAGAGGATGTCCTTCGCCATGAAGAAGGTCGAACCCCAGATGAGCGTCGTCAACATCAACGCGCCGTCGGCCGCCAAATTGGATTTCAGTCGCATCTCAATAACAGTGACGAGTGACAAGTGACAAATTAGAAAAGCCGTTAAGCGTAAATCGTGAATAGATGAAAGCAGTTTCTATTTACGATTGACGATTCACGATTCACGTTCTTCTCTTGTCACTTGTCACTTGTCACTCGTCACTTGTCACTCTTTCAGGGTTTGAGCAAAACTTTTAGGACGCCGCTCTCGGTAGCGCGCTGCATGGCGCGCAGGCCGTCCGTGAGGGGGAACTCTTCGGTGACGAGGCTTGCCACGTCAACGGCGTCGCGCGCGAGCAGTTCGAGCGCGGGGGCGAAGCGGCCGCAGCGCGAGCCGACGACGCTGATCTCGTCAACGACGATGCGCGCGGCGTCAATCTCGGTTGCGCCGTGGAAAGTTGACTTCAAGACGAGCACGCCGCGCGGCCGCGTGAGTCCGACGGCGAGCGCGAAGCCCGCCGCCGCGCCCGACGCTTCAACGACCACATCGAACGCACCCGCCCGCCCCTGCGGCAAATCTTCGACGAGCACCGTCTCGACGCCACGCGCACGCGCGATGCTGAGTTTGTTTTCGTGCTTGCCGACGAGCGTGACGGCCGCGCCCGTCTGCGCCCTGACGGCCTGCGCAGAGAGCAGTCCGAGCTTGCCGTCGCCGACGACTGCGACGCGCGTGTCGCGTCTGATCTCCACGCGTTCCATGATGCCGCACGCCGCCGCGAGCGGTTCGGCAAAGACGGCGCGCGCGTCCTCAACCTCGTCCGGCACAACCAGCAAATTCACGACGGGCAAACTCAAGTACTGCGCGAACGCGCCGTCGCGCCCGACGATGCCGAGCACCGTCCGTCGCGGGCAATGGCGCGCGTCGCCCGCCGCGCACAACTCGCAACGCCCGCACCCCGCGTTGATCTCGCCGACGACGCGCCGCCCCACGAGCGACCCATCCGGCGCACTCTCCACCACGCCCACGAACTCGTGGCCGAGCGTCCCCTCGAACCCCGCGTACCCGCGCGCGATCTCAACGTCCGTGTTGCAAATCCCCGCCAACGTCACGCGCACCACGGCCTCGCCCGTCGCCCCCGCGCGCGGCGCGTCCGTCTCCGCCAACTCCAACCGCCCGTCCTCGTATCGCAGAGCTTTCATAACTTTTGGAAGTGACAAGTGACGTGTGACAGGTGACAAGTTGAAGAAAAAACTTATGTCTTAACTCGTCACTCGTCACTCTTCTCTTAAAACCTTTTCGTCCTCATGTAAGCGTTCGCGGCCGTGAGTTCGACCGTCTGCTCGCGACCGGCGACGTTGACGGGGAGTCGCCAGGAGACTTCCTGCGCGCCTTCCTGCGTGGCGTGTATCCACCAGCGGCCGGGCGGGACGTAGACGATGGTTTGGCCGCCCGCGTCGAGTTGCGTGCGGATGGGCTGGCGCGCGCCCATGCGCCGCACGATGAAGTCTTCAAAGCGTTGACCGGGGCGTCGCTCGTCGAGAAACTCGCGCTGCGCCGCCGCCACGTCAATCGAGTAGAGTTGGACGGGCGTGTTAGTGGGAGCGGCGTCGGAGTTCTGTTCGCCGCTGCCTGCGGGGCGCGGGAGGACGATGATGCGCAAGAGCGTGTCGCGCGTCTGCCCGGCCGTGCCGAGGCTGTGCGGGGCGTCGTCCGGCGGCAGACCGCGATAGACGAGCCAGCCCGCCCCGGCGAGCGCGAGGACGAGCGCGACGCGCAACAGTGCGACGAGCCAACGATGTGCGGGGCTGGGACTGTTCACTTAAGATCGAATCGTCTCTTGAGCGCGACGAATAAAAACGTAATCACTGTCAGGACAAACGCGCCGCCCGTGTTTTTACTTACGGCTCGAACCGCCGCGCGACTTGAGCGGGCGGCCGACTCATCTTTCGATTCATCTTCGCCCCGGCAGCTTCGAACGCGCGCCGTCTCATTTCTTCAAACCGCGCACGTAGACGACGAGCGACTCCACCTCGGCGGGCGACAGCTTCTTGGCGAAGGCGGGCATCTTCTTGCCGCGCCCGTTGTTGATGGAGTTGTAGATGCGTTCGTCGCTCACCTGCGCCTGCCACGCGGCGTCCTTCAGGTTGCGCGCCTTGTTAAACTTTCCCATCATTGTCTTCGCGCGCCCGTCCTTGCCGTGGCACGACGCGCACTTGGACTCGAAGATCGCGCGCGCGTCGCGCTGCGCGTTATCCGTCTGGACACTCGCCGCCGTGTCTGCCGCGCCGCCGCGATGTGCCCGCGCGAGGCCGTCGGTTGCGCCCGACCATTGGAGCAACAGGAGCGGGACGGCGAGGCCGCCCGCCGCGATGATTTGTATGAGGTGTTTCATGTCACGTTCGCTCCGTTTCGTTCGGTCAACTCTCGCCCGCGACGCGACGCCGCACCGGCCGCGCGGTCAGGCCATGAATCCTTTTTCCCGCAACGCGCTCTCCAACTCGCGGTTGGTCGGGACGGAGAGCACCTGCCCGGCGATGTCGAGCGTGGGCTTGCGCTCCTTGCCCTCGTTGTGTTGCCGCACCCACTCGGCGGCCTCTGCGTTCTCCTCCACGTCAATGTAGACGTGCGCCACGCCGAGTTCCTTCAAGTGCCGCAAAGTGTCCTGCGTGTCGTGACACCAGCCCGCCCCGTAAACTTTAACTTCCATGTTGCCCCTTCCCCCGAATTATTTGGAGACAATGATAGCAGAGCAGTGACGAGTGACAAGTGACGGGTGACAAGTTAAAAAGCTGTGAATCGTCAATCGTGAATCGTGAATAGATGAAAGCGGTTTAAAAACTATTGACGATTCACGATCTACTTGCCTTCTCTCGTCACTTGTCACTCGTCAACTGCTTCTTCATCCCTGCCTCTCCCGGTGTTACAATGCGCCTTCAACTTACTTTTCAACTGCAAATTTTTCCTGTGACGACAAAAGCGGCAGACAAATTTCGCGACGAGTGCGGCGTCTTCGGCATCTACGGCCACGCGGAGGCGGCGCGCCTCGCCTACCTCGGACTCTACGCGCTGCAACACCGCGGGCAGGAGTCGTGCGGCATCGTCTCGTCCGACGGCAGAGAGTTGCGCAGCGAGCGCGCGATGGGACTCGTCTCCGACGTGTTCGACGCCGCACGTCTCAACCGCCTGCCCGGCCAGTCGGCCATCGGCCACGTCCGCTACTCGACGGCGGGCGAAGTCTCCATCCGCGAGGCGCAGCCATTCCTCGTCGCCTGCCAGCACGGGCAGGTCGCCATCTGTCACAACGGCAACCTCCCTTTCGCCGGTGAGGAGCGCAAACGACTCGAACGCGCGGGCGCGATCTTCTCTTCCACGTCCGACACGGAAGTGATCCTGCACGGTATCGCGCGCTCGCAGGCCGCTAGTATCAACGCGGCCATCCCCGAAGTGTTGCGCGAGACCGAGGGCGCGTTCTCGATGCTCTTCCTGACCCCCGATTCGCTCATCGCCATCCGCGACCCGCGCGGCTTCCGCCCGCTCGCCCTCGGCCGACTCGGCGACTCGACGTGGGTGGTCGCCTCAGAGACCTGCGCCTTCGATCTCATCGAAGCGACTTACGTCCGCGATGTCGAACCCGGCGAGATGATCATCATTGACGCGAGCGGCCTGCATTCGTCGCGCCCGTTGCCCGCGCGCGAGCACTCGATGTGCATTTTCGAGCACGTCTACTTCGCGCGCCCCGACTCTTTGATCTACGGCCACTCGGTCAACGAGTCGCGTCACAAGATGGGCAAGCGGCTCGCCCTGGAGCAACCGGCCGAGGCCGATCTCGTCGTGCCCGTGCCCGATTCCGGCGTCGCCGCCGCCATCGGCTACGCCGCGCAGAGCGGCATCAATTACCGTCAGGGTTTGGTGCGCAACCACTACGTCCACCGCACCTTCATCGAGCCGAAACAGTCCATCCGCTCCTTCGGCGTGCGCATCAAGTTGAACCCCGTGCGCCACCTCATCGAAGGACGCCGCGTCGTGCTCATTGACGATTCAATCGTGCGCGGCACGACCTCGAAGAAGATCGTCCGCATGGTCAGGGAAGCCGGAGCGGCCGAAGTACACATGCGCATCAGTTGCCCGCCGACCGTCAGCCCGTGCTTCTACGGCGTGGACACGCCGAACCGCGACGACCTCATCGCCGCGCAGATGTCCGTCGAAGAGATACGCGACTTCATCGGCGCGGACACGCTCGGCTACCTCTCGCTCGAAGGCATGCTCGCCGCGACCGGCATCGCCCCCCGCGCCTCCTGCGTCGCCTGCTGGACGGGCAACTACCCCACCCGCATCACGCGCGAAGCCGAAACCCAGTGGGCACGCGAACACGAACCCGTGCCGTCCGATTGAGGATAAGAGCAACTCTTTCGATGCACGTTATCACGCGCAAGCGTCTGAATGATTTTGCCGCTCGCTACCCTGAAACTAGAACCGCCCTCGCACACTGGTATCAGCTAATGAAGCGCGGCGACTTCGCTTCGTTTGCCGAACTGCGGATGATTTTCCCGGCGGCAGATCAGGTGGGCAAGTTGACCGTCTTTAATATCGGCGGGAATAAGGCGCGGCTCGTTGCAGCGATTCATTACAATCATCGTAGAATATACATCCGGGCAGTACTCACGCATCGGGAGTACGATCAGAATCGGTGGAAGGAATGAGCCATGCAGAATCGAGAACTCGATAAAACTCTGAGTGCGTGGCCTTCGGTGG
Source organism: Pyrinomonadaceae bacterium (assembly GCA_030841105.1). Lineage (GTDB taxonomy): Bacteria > Acidobacteriota > Blastocatellia > Pyrinomonadales > Pyrinomonadaceae > JAIVJZ01. Next base: position 21,016 of record JAVEDE010000023.1, on the reverse strand, counting down.
CGGAGAATATTTTTGTCCCTCACACCGAAGAGCAGTACGGACGCATGGTCGCTTTGCTCGACCGCTTAGTTGATGAAGTCGGCGAAGACGAAACGCACCCCTATGCGTCGCTGATGGAGTTGCTCAGCGTTCTGATCGAACATTATGAGTCGGAGCACGTGCCTGAATTAACTATTGAGTAGCATTTCAAAATTATAAGAGTAGTTAAAAGTCCCGTAAGCGAGGCGGTGGTCATAATAGTCAGTCGTAAATTTCATGAAGGAGTTCAGGGTGGCTCAAAGTAGAAACGTGCGTGGGTGCGGGTGTGTGGCGGTGTTGCTGGCGCTCGTCGTTGTCGGCGGGATGTGGGCGTATTTCAAGTTTTACAAGCCCGTGCCGGGGCCGCAACTTCCCCCTCCGTCGGGCGAAGAACTCTCGATCCACGTGTTGGACGTGGGGCAGGGCGACGCGATTTTGATCGTCGCGCCGGGGGGCAAGACGGCGCTCGTGGACGCGAGCGTGCCGGGTAGCGGCAAGAAGATTCTCGCCGCGATGGCGCGCGCCGGAGTTGACCACCTCGACCTGTTAGTTACTACGCACGCGCACGCCGATCACATCGGCGGCGCGGACGAGGTGATCAAGGGGACGAAAGTTTACAAGGTGCTCGACAGCAAAGTGCCGAACACGACGAAGAACTACGAGGACTTTCTCGACGCCATCGAGGGGCGCGTCGAAAATCCGCAGGACAATTTCATCACCGCCGCGCCCGGCCAAACGTTCGACCTCGGCGGCGGTGTGGTCATCTCCGTGCTCGCCCCCATCCAGCCACTCTTCACGAAGGATCAGTTGCGCTCCGGCGGCAACGAGCCGAACGCCAACTCGGTCGTGACGCGGCTCGACTACGGCGAGTTCTCGCTCCTGCTGACCGGCGACGCCGAGGCGCAGACCGAGGAGCGGATGATGGAGCAGGGCGCGCGGCTCTCGGCGAAAGTGTTGAAGGTCGGCCACCACGGCTCGAAGTACGCGAGTTCGGAAGAGTTCCTGCGGCAAGCCAAGTTCAAGGATGCGGTCATCTCGTGCGGCGCGGACAACCGCTACGGACATCCGAGCCAGGAGGCGCTCGACAGGCTCAAGGCGGCGGGCGTAAAAATCTATCGCACCGACTTGCAGGGCGAGATCACGATCAAGACGCTCGGCAAGGAGGACTACCAGATCACGACCGAACGACAGGCCGCCGCGGACGAACTCTACGCGGGGCGCAAGGCGCAGAAGGACGACTCGGCCAAGTCGGGCTTCATTCAATACGGCGACTTCGGCCCCGCGCCGAAGGCGTCGCCCAAGTCGAAAGCGACGAACAACAGCAACGGCAGGTGACCTCACATGACCGAACGCAAAGAGAATCCGCAAGAGAGTCCGGGCGGCGTCGAAGTGCGCGCCGTCGTTGACCGCATCGAAGACGGCGACATCGCCGTGCTCAGTCTGGACGACGAGGCGAAGACGCAACTCGACGTGCCCTGCAAGCAGTTGCCGGAAGATGCGAACTCCGACGGCGACCACCTGCTCTTGAAGTTTGACGTTGACTCGAAGAGCGGGAAGCGCACGCTCACATCCATCAAGGCCGCGCCCGAAGCGCGCGCCTCCGCCGAAGACCGGATCAAAAAGATGCAGGAGCGTCTCGCGCGCATGAGCGGCGCGGGAGACAAGAAAAATTTCAAGCTTTAGCTGTCCACAGTCAGTCGTTCGTTGTTAAGTTGCATCTGCGGCCGCCGACGCATGAAGCACGAAACAACGGACGACTGACGAGTGACACACTGACAAAGCCCCATGACCAAACCCATCACCTACAGCGACGCGGGCGTCTCGATCGAGGCGGCGAACGCGGCCGTCGAACGCATCAAGGAGATGGCGCGCGCCACCTTCAACTCGCGCACGCTCTCCGAGATCGGCAGCTTCGGCGGAATGTTCGACGCGGCGTTCCCCTCGATGCGCGCGCCCGTCCTCGTCGCCTCGGCCGACGGCGTCGGGACGAAACTCAAAGTCGCCTTCGAGATGAACACGCACCACACCGTCGGGCGCGATCTCGTCAACCACTGCGTCAACGACATACTGGTGCAGGGCGCGCGACCGCTCTTCTTCCTCGACTACGTGGCGACCGGCGCGCTCGCGCCCGAAGTGATCGCGTCCGTCGTTGAAGGCATGGCGCGCGGCTGCCGCGAGAACAACTGCGTGCTGCTCGGAGGCGAGACGGCGGAGATGCCCGGCTTCTACGCCGCAGGGGAATACGACGTGGCCGGGTTTATCGTCGGCATCGTGGATCGAGAGAAAGTGATTGACGGCAAATCAATCGCCGCGGGCGACCTTGTGCTCGCCCTGCCCTCCGTCGGTCTGCACACGAACGGCTACTCGCTCGCGCGCAAACTCTTCTACGAGGTGGCGGGTTACGACGCCGCGACGCACGTCGAAGAACTCGGCACGACCGTCGGCCAGGCGTTGCTCGCTCCGCACCTGAGTTACCTGCCCGCGCTCGAAGGGCTGCTCGACGCGGGGCTAATCAAAGGTCTCGCGCACATCACGGGCGGCGGACTAATTGACAACATCCCGCGCATCCTGCCCGAAGGCACGGCCGTCGAGATCAAACGCGGCGCGTGGCCGCAACTGTCCGTCTTCACGCTTATGCAGCGGCTCGGAAACGTATCGGAGACGGAGATGCACCGCACGTTCAACATGGGCGTCGGCATGGTGATCGTCTGCGGGAGCGCAGGCGCGCAGGCCGTGCGCGCGCACGTCGAAGCGCGCGGCGAGAGCGTCTACGAGATCGGGCGCGTCGTCGCGGGCGGCGAACGCGTGGTGGAATTCGTTTGAAAGAATTTCGAGTTTCAGGTTGCGTGTTTCAAGTTAAAGACCGGGGAAGTTCAAACTTGAAATTTGAAACCTCAGTCCTAAAAACTGAAACTTGAAACTTCAGTCCTGAAACTTGAAGCCTAAACTCCCTGCAACTTGAAGATCGCTGTTCTCATTTCCGGCCGTGGGTCGAACATGTTGGCGCTGGCGGAGGCCGTCGGGCGTGGGCGCGTGCCGGGGGCGAGCGTCGCGCTCGTCTTGAGCGACCACGCCGACGCCGAAGGATTGCGCCGCGCCGCCGAGCGCGGCATCGAGACGCTCGCCGTCGAACGCGCGGGGCGGGCGCGCGCCGAACACGAGCGCGAGATCATCTCTGCACTCGAAGCGCGCCGGATCGAACTCGTCTGTCTCGCCGGTTTCATGCGCCTGCTCTCGCCGCAGTTCATCGCAGCTTTCCGCGGTCGCATCCTCAACATCCATCCGAGTTTGCTCCCAGCCTTCCCCGGCCTCGACGCGCAACGTCAGGCCATCGCCCACGGCGTCAAGGTGAGCGGCTGCACCGTCCACTTCGTTGACGAGACTTTGGACGGCGGCCCCATCATCACGCAGCGCGTCGTCGCCGTCCGCGAAGACGACACGCCGGAGACGCTCGCCGCGCGCATACTTCTTGAAGAACACAGAGCCTACACGGAGGCCGTCGCGCTCGTCGCGAGCGGGCGTTACCGCGTCGAAGGGCGACGCGTGCTGCGCGCCGACGACGACTACTCCGAAAGCTCACAAAATTTCGTTTAAGGTCTGGTGTGATAAAACCGACGGCACATCATCGTGCGCCGAAATCGTCTGGCCGTTCGTGGGCTGCGAAATGTTCTGCCCCAAATCTGCATAGTTAATGTAACGGGGCGGCGAAGGCTTGGTCGTCGCTGGATGCGAGTCTGCCGTTCCGTTTATGAATCCGACCCGGCGCGGGCAAAAGCGTCCGGTCACAAATTGGCCGCGTGTCAGTCAAGCGGCACAAGAAGCACGGCCGCTCTGCCCCTCGCATGAGCAGACTTCCTGCCCCGCACGTCTTCGTCAGTGCGGGGTCTTTACCAACCCACTTACGAAAAGGACACTTTCTCATGCCTACAGCCTTCGCCAACAAACTGGCGGCAATCGCACAAGAACAGCACACGCGCTTTCACATGATGGACGAGGCCGACTCTGCGCTGTGCAAGCAGATCAAAAAATACTGGACTGACCTCCGGCTCGGCTTCACGAGTTGCGTCACCGTGCCGTGGTCGGCCGTCTTCGTCTCGTGGTGCGTCAAGCAGGCGGGCGCGACCGGGACGGAGTTCAAGTTCGCCGCGGCGCATTCCATCTTCGTCCATCAGGCGATCAAAAACGCGCAGGACGGGGTGGGCGTCTTCCACGGCTTCGACATCAGCGTCCACCCGCCCGACATCGGTGACATCATCCAGAACAACCGCGGCGGCACGACTTTCGACTTCGCCCACGCGCGGAGGAACAAGAACTATCAATCCCACTCGGCCATCGTGGTCGAGATCGGCCACGACAGCAGGGACGGCCGTTTCGCAGTCACCATCGGCGGCAACGAAGGCAACTCGATCCGTCGCACCGTCGTGTCCCTGACCTCGGCGGGCTTCATCCAGCCACGTCCAAGCAACCCGTTCATTTCAGTCATCAAAACGCTCAAGAAGTAGCCGCCCCGGCGATTCCCTCACCACGCGACGCGCGTTTCACCCGCGCGTGACGGTTGTCGGGGGCGACGGACTCGGCCGTCGCCCCCACAACTTTTACCGCGATGAAGTTCCGGCAACTCACGACCCTCGCGCCCCGACGACGGCGGCGACAACAACGGTCGCACTCCGTCGCTTACTTCTTGCCGAGCGCGACGGCGCGCTGGAAGGCTGCGTAGACGGCCTTCGAGAGCACGGTGCGCAAACCGCCCTTTTCCATCTGGTAGATCGCCTCGGCCGAAGTGCCGCCGGGCGATGTGACCATGTTGCGTAGTTCGGCCGGGTGCTTGTGCGACTCCATCGCGAAGCGCACCGAGCCGAGCATCGTCTGCAACACGAGTTCGCGCGCCACCTCGCGCGAGAAACCCATGTGGACGCCCGCGTCCACCAGCGACTCCATCACTAGAAAGACGTAGGTCGGGCCGGTCGCGCTCAAGGCCGTCGCCATGTCAATCTGCCGCTCCTCTTCGACGCGCATCTCGCGCCCCAACGCGCCGAGCATCGCGCCCACCTGCCGCCGCTTGCGTTCGTCCACCTGCGGCGTCGCCGTCCACACCGTCATCCCCTCGCCCACCTGCGCGGGCGTGTTCGGCATCGCGCGCACGACGGCCGGGTGCAACAACTCGCCCGCCATCGTCTCGATGCGCGCCCCGGCGACGATGGACAGCACCAGATCGTCCGGCCTCAAAGCGTCTTTCAACTCGTGCAGCACGCCGTTCAACTTCTGCGGCTTGACGGCGAGGATGATGATCGAGCCGGAGACCGGCGAACCGGCGTTCTCCTGCGCGCCCGCCGCATCATTCGACACTGCCTCGCGGTTGCTCTCGACGACGCGGATGCCGTAGTTCGCTTCGAGTTCGGCGCGGCGCGCGGCGCGCGGGTGGCTGCCGGAGACTTGCGCGGGCGCGACAAGTTGCCGCTTCAACAGCCCCGCGATCATTGACTCGGCCATCACGCCGATCCCGACGAACACGAGGCGCACGCCGCCAAGCGGATTCTCATTAGTCGTCTCATTCGCTTCGCCCGCTTCGCCCGTTTCGTTTGTTGCTTGGTCGGCCGCCGTTGAGTTGGTCATGCGGGGAAAAGTAGCTCAAACCGCGAAGGGATTCAAAGCCCGCAGGTCGCGCGCCGCCCAAAGTGGCCTCCGTCTATTTACGATTTACGCTTCACGATTTACGATGAAGCAATGACGATTGACGAACAACTCGAACACCTGCGCAAAGGCGCGGCCGAGATCATCCGCGAAGAAGATTTGCGCGCCCGTCTCGAACGCAGCGCGCGCATGGGCGTGCCCCTGCGCGTCAAACTCGGCGCTGACCCGACCGCCCCCGACATACACCTCGGCCACACCGTCGTACTGCGCAAGCTGCGCGCGTTTCAGGAACTCGGCCACACCGCCATCTTCCTCATCGGCGACTTCACCGGCCTCATCGGCGACCCTTCCGGCAAGAATGCCACGCGCCCGCAACTGACGCGCGCAGAGATCAACGCCAACGCCGAAACTTACAAGGCGCAAATCTTCAAACTGCTCGACCCTGAGAAGACCGTCATTGATTTCAACTCGCGCTGGATGGACGCGCTCGGCGCGGATGGGTTCGTGCGCCTCGCCTCGCGCGTCACGGTCAAACAGATTCTTGAGCGCGACGACTTCCAGAAGCGGCTCGCAGACGAACGCCCCATCGCTCTCCACGAACTGCTCTACCCGCTCGTGCAAGGCTACGATTCCGTCGCGCTCGAAGCCGACGTGGAACTCGGCGGCACGGATCAGAAGTTCAACATGCTCGTCGGCCGCAATCTCCAACGCGAGTCTGAGCAAGAGCCGCAGGTCGTCATCACCATGCCGCTCCTCGAAGGCACGGACGGCGTGCAGAAGATGTCGAAGTCTTACGGCAACTACATCGGCATCAACGAGCCGCCGCAGGAGATGTTCGGCAAAGTCATGTCCATCTCCGACGAACTCATGTGGCGTTACTACGAACTCCTGACGGACGTGCCCGCGAAACAGATCGCGGAGCTTCGCGCGGCGACCGAGGCGGGCGAGCGCAACCCGCGCGACCTCAAAGTTGAACTCGCCAAACGCATCATCGCCGACTTCCACTCGCCCGCAGCAGCCGAGGCCGCCGAAGAGGAATTCAACCGCGTCTTCAAGCGCAAGGAAATCCCCGACGAGATCGAGGAGCGCGCCGTCGCCGCAGGCGTCTGGAAACTGCCGCGCCTGCTGGTCGAAACCGCGCTCGCCGCTTCGATGGGCGAGGCGCGCAGGCTGATCGAACAGGGCGGCGTGCGTCTGGACGGAGAAAGGCACGCGCGCGCCGACTCCGAACTTGAATTGCATGCCGGGCAAAGTGTGCTCCTGCAAGTCGGCAAACGCCACTTCCTGCGCGTGCGCGGAGTATGAAACTAACGACGCGCGACAAGAGTAGATTTGTTCTCCTCTTGTCACTCGTCACTTATCACTCGTCACTGTCTTAAAATGTCTGTCGCCGTCGCCAACGAAGAAACACTCGTCATCGAGACGCCGGAGCGCGTGCCGCTGCACTTCGCGCTGGCCTCCATCGGCAACCGCTTTCTGGCGTGCGCGGTTGACCACGGGTTGCAGTTGTTCGTGATGATGCTCGTCGGGCTGGTGTTCCTGTGGACGGGCTACGGGGCGCAGTTGGGCAGTCGCGTGTCGCAGTTGCCGAAGTGGTTGCTGGCGGCCGTGATCATTTTGGTGTTCGTGCTGTGGTCGGGCTACTTCGCCATCTTCGAGTGGCTGTGGAACGGGCAGACGCCGGGCAAGCGCATGTTGAAGCTGCGCGTCATCCGAGAGGACGGCCGACCCGTCACCATCTGGGAAGCGGCGGCGCGAAACCTCCTACGCGTCTTCGACATGATGCCGTTCCCGTTCTACTCGGTCGGGCTGGTCTCCGTGTTCATGAGCGAGCGCGACCAACGCGTGGGCGACTTCGTGGCGGGCACGGTCGTCGTGCGCGAGCGCGAGGCGCAAGCCCCGACGTTCGCCGAAGTGTTCGCCGCGCCGACGAGCGACGTGGCCTTGCGTCGTTCGTTCCAACCCGTCGTGTTCAGCGGCGACGCGAACGCTTTAAGCGAGCGCGAGATCGAAGTGGTCGAGACATTTCTCCGTCGGCGCTGGGAACTCGCCGATGCGCCGCGGCAGTGGATGGCTTGGCGCGTGGCGACGCCCATCCTCTACAAACTCAAACCCGATTTCGACCGCGCGACTTTCACCTACGAAGGCTTCCTCGAAGAACTCCTCCACCGCTACCGCGCCGCGCACCGCTTCACCGATTAAAAAAACGCGGGCGGCCGCATGAAGTCGGCCGCCCCCATCGGATGTTTAGAGAGTTCGCCCCGCGCCTACCACTGCGGCGGGAAGAACGTGCCCGCCTTCTCCGGCGTCACCTTGACCCCGGCGAGTTCGAGGGCGCGCGCCAGCACCGGGTCGCGCCGCGCGGCTAAATCTTCACCCGTCGGCAAAAGCAACTCGTCCGGCGTGACGCCGACGCGCTCCAAACTTTTGCCGTCCGTCATGATCACGTCGGCGTTCGTGATGCTCGCGCCGAAGGCGACGAGGTTGACGCCGCCCACATCATGCCCGTAGGTTCGCGAACGCATCACCGCGCCCGCCGACTGGTCGCCGATGACGACGCCACGCTTTTCGAGTTGCATGACGCGCCCGAACAACTCCGCCGCCGATCCTGATTCGCTGTCGAGCAGCACGATCACTTTGCCCGCGAAAGGCGTGCTCGTGAATTTCTTCGCGAGGAACAGCTTCACCTCTTTGCGTTCCTTCACCTCGCCGATCTTGACGTCGCGGTCGAAGAAGTGTGCGATCAACCTTTGCAGCGTGATGACGTAGCCGCCGCCGTTGCCGCGCAGGTCGAGCACGAGCGCGCGCGCCGCCCTCACGCGTTCCATCCGCGTATCAATCTCCGCCTCGGTCAGATCGAAGCCGCCCATCTTCCAGATGGTGACGCCCTGCTCCTGCCAGAAGCGGTGATGATCGGGTCGTTCCCGGTCAATGATGTTGTCTTGCAGGATGTTGCCTTCCGTGACCTTGGCCGCAACGTCGAGTTGGCGCGGCTCGCCGCCGCCCGGACTCTGCACGACGACGCGCAAACCCCGGCGCGGGCTGAGCGTGTTGTAGTAGTAACCGAGCTTCCAGAACTCTTTGCGCGTGGGCTTGAAGCCCTCGACCGAGAGCACCGCGTCGCCCGGCTTGAGTCCCTGCTTCTCGGCGTCGCTCTTGGGCTTGACCTTACTGACGTAGCACTTGTCGCCGATCATCTGCATCTCCCAACCGTACTCCACGCGGCCGGGACGCGCGGGCGGGATGAAGAAGGTGTGCGAGTCGTTAAAGTCGAGCAACGCCTGCGCCACGATGCCAAAGGCTTGTCCGAGCGAGGTGGCCTGCTTCAGCTTTTGCTGCGCGGCCTCGAAGCGCGCGTCCAGATCAACGCCGTGATAGTTGGTATCGTAGTAGTTCTTTTTGATGTCATCCTTGAGCATGATGAGCATCTGACTCGCGCGCTCGCGCTCGATCCGGTCGAGCGTCTGCGCGCCGAGCGGGCGGGGCGAGATTAAGGCCAGCAGCAGGCCGAGGGCGACCGGCACCAACAGCCCTCGCCCGGACGCGCGGAGGGAACGGACAGTCTTTCTACAATGCTTCACGAGGAATTTCACTCCTTATGGAAAACTTAACTGAGATTTGGGTCAGGGCTAAACGTCTACGGGCGACAAGCGGACGAGGCGTGCGGCCTCAAACGAACGCGCGATTTTGCCACAGGCGCATTTTAGTTCGCAACTGTCCGAACGGCATGTAGTGTCTTCACTCACAGGCCGAGTCGTCGCCGCTTTTCAAACGCGGCCGCGCTCGCACTCGCTCGCCGCCGGGGCAGCTTGCCGTCTCCCGTTTTCATCTAAACTTTGCGACCGGATGGCTGGCCGAAGACGCGAGTTTGACGCGCAGTTTGCGCGTCTGTTACTTTCGTCTGTTTCGTCAGACGGGTTAATTTTCAACCAGTAAAGAGGAAGTGGAAAAATAATGGCTCAAGACGTTTTTATTTTAGGCGGCAAGCGCACGCCGATGACCGAGTACGTCGGCGCGTTGAAGGATGTTAAGGCGATTGATCTCGGCGCGACCGCCGCGCGCGGCGCGCTCGAAGCGACGGGTGTTTCGGCCGAAGAGATCGATCACACCATCATCGGCAACGCCTTGCAGACTTCGGGCGACGCCATCTACGGCGCGCGTCACGTCGCGCTCAAGGCGGGCGTGCCCGCCGACCGTCCCGCGCTCACCGTCAACCGCCTGTGCGGCAGCGGCATCCAGTCAATCGTCTCCGGCGCGCACATGATCATGCTCGGCGAAGCTAAAACAGCGCTCGTCGGCGGCATGGAGTCAATGTCCATGGCTCCGCATGCTATCTACGGCGCGCGCTCCGGCTTCTCGCTCGGACAGGGCAAACTCGAAGACACTCTGATGGTCGCGTTGCTCGACACCTACTGCAACACGACGATGGCGGGCACGGCCGAGAACCTCGCGCGCCGCTACGAAATCTCGCGCGAGGAGCAGGACAAGTACGCGCTGCGCTCACAGACCGAGGCCAAGCGTGCGCAGGACGCCGGACTGTTCAAGGAAGAGATCACGCCCGTCGAAGTGAAGACGCGCAAGGGCGTCAAAGTGGTTGACACGGACGATCACCTGCGCCCCGACACGACGCTCGAAGTGCTGGCGAAGTTGCCGACAGCGTTCAGCAAAGACGGCTTCGTCACCGCCGGTAACGCATCCGGGATCGTTGACGGCGCGGCGGCTCTCGTCATCGCGGGCGAAGAGTTCGTGAAGTCGCGCGGCGTCGAGCCGCTCGGCCGCATCGTGGCGTGGGCTTACGCGGGCGTCGAGCCGGACGTGATGGGCATCGGCCCCGTGCCCGCCGTACGCAAGGCGCTGGAGAAGGCGGGGCTGAAACTGTCGGACATTGATCTGGTCGAAGTCAACGAAGCCTTCGCCGGTCAGTACCTCGCCGTCGAAAAAGAACTCGGCCTCGACCGCGCGCGCACGAACGTCAACGGCGGCGCGATTGCGCTCGGCCACCCGCTCGGCGCATCCGGCACGCGCCTCGTGCTCACCTCGCTCCTCGAACTGCGCCGTCGCGGCGGCCGCTACGCACTCTCCACCGCCTGCATCGGCGGCGGTCAGGGCATCGCGATCATCGTCGAAAAGCAGTGACGAGTGACAAGTGACAAGTGACAAGTTAGAAAAGCCGTGAATCGTGAATTGTGAATAGAGAAAAACAGTCTTCGTCTATTCACGATTCACGATTCACGATTTACTTGTCTTCTCTCGTCACTCATCACTTGTCACTCGTCACTGTTTTTCCATGCGAACGCCCCGGACAGGCTCTCTCCTCAAAAAGCCTGCCGGGGCGTCCGACGTTTGCGCCAACAGTTTTCCCCCCTCTGGCGCAAATATCAAATTCGCAGTCGCGCGCGGGTCGGCTCATCAAACTCGCCTCGACTTGCCATTCCCTATTTCAATCACCGTGCCACGCCCGTCGCACCACAGGGGCGAACCGAAAACGAAGCTAAAGGCTGTGATTTCATCACGCACCAAACTCTCCATTCACCCGCACCGGCACGCACGGGTGTGATACCTGCTTCGCACCTTTTGCGCCCGCCACGGGAAGGGCGTCGAATAATGTGGGCAAACAAGGTCGTTTAGTGACAAGTGCGAACGGAGTAGCCGGTGTGAATGAAGTAGCGGAATCGAGAGATGTCCGTGCGTCTACGTCGCCGTGTGGGAAAGTCCGGAGCGTTTGACGGCGCGCGTGGGGGCGTGCGATTCGGATTTGCGTGTGGGTCTATTTTCGCGGCGGAACAAACATTTCCGTGCGCGCCCGCGTAATAATTTCGGCGGTGCGCGCGGGGCGGGAGAAGGGGCGCAGTTTAGGCTTGCCGCGGCGCGCGAATTGTAGTATTTAACATCCCGTTTGTTTTGCCGTAAGACTCGCGCAAACGCCTCGTCTTATGATATAAACTTGCTTTTCAAGCAACGCAGTCATTCACTACCTACACAAGGTTATCGCTAACATCTTCGGACGCAGAAAGTCGCCCCCTAAAGGTCTGCACTGTGTCTGAACTCAGCCCAACAATTGAAATTAGAAAAGGACGAACTATGTCAACAACATTTCTCCGCCGGTCAGCCTGCGCGCTGATGCTCATGGTCTTCTGCTTTGCGCTCGGCGTCGGCACGGCTACAGCGCAATCGGAAGCCAGTACCGGGCAGATTGCCGGGGTGATTACGGACAGCACCGGAGCCGCCGTGCCGAACGCGACGGTCACGGTCGTGAACAAAGATACGGGACTGACCCGCACCGCTACGACGAGCGACGACGGCAACTACACGATCCCGCTCTTGACGACGGGGACTTATACGATCACGGCTCAGGCGGGCAACTTCGCCGAGACGAAACTCGAAAACGTGGTCGTCAACGTCGGTCGCGTGGCCGACGGCAACGTCACGCTCGGCGTCAGCGGCGTGCAGGAATCAGTCACCGTCTCGGCCGAGGCCATTCAGGTGACCCGCAACGAGTCCGACGCGGTCGTCAACGAAACGGCGATCACCAACCTGCCGATCAACGGCCGCCGCTTTCAGGACTTCATCACCCTGACGCCGACCGCGCAGGTTGACCCGCAGCGCGGACAGATTTCGCTCTCCGGCCAGAAGGGCATCAACTCGAACATCAACGTTGACGGCGTTGACTACAACCAGCCCTTCTTCGGCGGCATCCGCGGCGGCGAACGCTCCAACCTCGCCTTCACGATCCCGCAGGAAGCGATCAAAGAATTTCAGGTCGTCGCCTCCGGCTACTCGGCCGAGTTCGGACGTTCGACCGGCGGCATCGTCAACGCCGTCACCAAGTCTGGCGACAACGACATCCACGGTTCGGCCTTCTACCTGCTCCGCCCCAAGAAACTGGCGCGCGGCAACGAGTACACAGAGGCCTTGCAGGAGCAACGTCTGACGGCCGCGGGCGTTGACGCTTCGCTCGCCCCGACGCAGCACCAGTTCGGCGGCTCAATCGGCGGGCCGATCATCCAGAACAAACTGTTCTACTTCGGCGCATACGAGCAGCAGAAGTTCAACGCAGGGCGACAGATCGTGTTCGGCATTCCCAGCACGTTCACCGCCTCGAACGCCGCCCAGCAGTCCGTGCTCGACTTCTACAACGCCGAGCAGGTCGGCTACGATTTGACCAACGACGCCATCGCCGGCCTCGCGCGCATTGACTGGAACATCAACGACGCGCACCGCTTCAACATCCGTTTCAGCGGCAGCAAGAATGAGGCGGAGAACGCCGTCTCCCGCGGCGAGACTTCGCTCGACCCGACGACGACGCAGTCGCTCACCACGAACGGCACGGAGAAGAACAAGACCAAGATCGGCGTCGCGCAGTTCATCAGCAGCTTCAGCGCGAACGCCGCCAACGAACTGCGCTTGCAGGCCGCGCGCGAAGATCGCCCGCGCATCTCTAACTCCGCGCTGCCGCAGATCGCCACCAGCTTCGCCACCTTCGGCGCGACCAACTTCCTGCCGACCACCCAGTACGACACGCGCTATCAGATCGCCGACAACTTCACGTACATCCGTGGCAACCACAACACGAAGTTCGGCGGCGAGTACAGCCGCCTGTTCGCCAACCAGCGTTTCGGCTTCAACCAGTTCGGCGGCTACGCGCTGAGCATCGGCAGCACCGCGGCGAACATCACCGACGCGCTGCAACGTTTGTCGAACGTCGTCGTGCCGCAGCAGTCCGCGACCGTCCCGGCCATCCTCGGACGCTTCGACGACACGCGCGCACGCTACAACCGTCAGATCGGAAACTTGGAAGCGGAGTTTACGGGTCACGAACTGGCCTTCTTCGGTCAGGACGCGTGGCGCGTCAACTCCAAGCTGTCCGTCAACTACGGGCTGCGTCTGGAGCAGCAGTACAACCCCACGCCGGACATCAGCAACACGGCCATCGTTAACATCGTGAGGAACACGCGCTTCCCCGTCCGCGGGACGGGCTATGATCCTTCGGACATCCCCGACAGCGGTTGGCAAGTTGGCCCGCGCGTCGGTTTCGCCTACGACCCGCAGGGTGAAGGCAAGATGGTCATCCGCGGCTTCGCCGGTTACTACTACGCGCGCACGCCGCTCATCGTCCTGGCCGACAGCACCAACAACTACCGCAACCCGCCCGCGAACGTCAGCACCACGCTGCCCTTCACCGGCTTCAACCAGACCACGTTCAACACGTTCGCGGCGTCGGCCGCAGGCGCGTCGTATCGCTCGATCACGGGCTGCGACCCGGCGGCGGCCGCCGGTTCGGACGCGCGCAATCGCTGCACGCCCAACTCGGTCTTCCGCCAGTTCGCGATCATCGGCGTGAACCTGAACGCCTCGCCGCTGAACAATTTGCCGATCATCTCGCCCGAACAGATTTCGAGCATCGCCAGCGGCCTCGGCTTGAACCCGAATCCGTTCGTCGGCGCGACCGTCACCGGCCACGCCGAAGACTTCAAGAACCCGCGCTCGTTCCAGTTCGGCTTCGCCTTTGAGCGCGAAGTGGCGCGCAACTTCACCGTCGGCATTGACTACGCGCACGTCAAGACCGACCGCATCCAGCGCAACCGCGATCTCAACCTGCCCGCGCCTCTGACGGCTCAGGGCTACGTTGACTTCCTGCAAGCGAACAACACGGTCGCCAACTTCAACACGATGGTCTCGAACGGCACGATTGGTCAGATCCTTCAATCGCAGCGCACGTTCATCGCCACCAGCACGCCCGCCGGTCTGACCTTCCCCAGCGGCTCGGTCACGACCCGCCAGCGTCCGACGCAGGCGCAGGTCGGCTTCGCACTCGGCTCGGTGCAGGTGCGCGAGTCCACGGCCAAATCCTTGTACCGCGGCCTGACCTTCCGCGCACGCTACAACCACCGCCGCGCGCAACTCAACGCCTACTACGTCTTCTCCCGTTCACTCGGCGACGACGACAACGAGCGCGATGCGGGCGGCGTGGCCTACGCCAACCCTTACGACCTGACGCGCGAGTACAACCGCAGCCGTCTCGACCGCGAGCACCAGTTCACGGCGAACCCGGTCTTCTTCCTGCCCTATGGCTTCGAGGTCGCGAGCGCGATTCGTCTCCGTTCCGGCAACCCGATCAACCCGACGGCGGGCGCGGACTTAAACGGCGACGGCGTGAACAACGACCGCCCGCTGCTCGTCCCCGGCCTGACCTACCTGCGTAACGATTATCGCAACCGCAGCATCTACGACGTTGACCTTCGCTTGCAGAAGGGCTTCACGCTCGGCGAGCGCAAACGCCTCGTCTTCTCGTCGGAGTTCTTCAACGTGCTCAACCGTTCCAACATCATCTTCCCCTCGGCCAACACGGCCACGTCTTCGGGCGCGAGCGGGCAGTTCTGCGGTACGGCGAGCCAACTCTGCGGCTTGAACGGCGTGACCAACGCCAACTTCCTGCGCACTACAGATCCCGTCACCGGCGCGATCCTCGTGAACAACACCAACCCTGGAAGCCAGGTCTTCCAGATGCAGCTCGGCGCGCGCTTCCAGTTCTAAAGCGCACGCCTTCCGGCATCACTCACCCGAACGCAAAAGGGCGTGCCCCAAACAAGGGCACGCCCTTTTTTTGTCCGAAGACGAAGCGCGCACGCCCCGCACTGTACCGAAACGGACGCACGCCGCTTCCCTCTCGCTTCCAACATCAACGCGCCGCCGCCACGCGCAATTCGTTCTCCCGCAGTAGCTTTCCACTCCCCGCGCCTTCGTTCGCGCTGCACCCCGCCTGCTGGCACACCCGTTGCGAACATATAAAAGCGACCGGGCATAAACAAAAGCGTTTCTGCTTCGACCAACGCATCAAGCGGGCAAACCATTTCTGAGGAGGCATACGAAACATGGGTTTACCAAACAGCGACGAGATCGAAGGAAAATTTGATCAAGCCAAAGGCGCGGTGAAGGACAAGGTGGGCGAAGCCACGGGCGACCGCGACCTCGAAGCCGAGGGCGAGGCCGACCGCGCCTCCGGCAACGTTCAGGAAGGTTTCGGCACAGCCCGCCGCAAAGTCGGCGAAGCCATCGAAGACATCGGCGACAAGATCAGCCGATAACGATCCGAAGTGAAGAGTAATGAGTGAGGGGTGATGAGTTAAGACTTTTGTCTTTTACTCATCACCCCTCACTCATTACTCTTCACTATTTTTTTACTCTTGCCTGACGTGATCCGCGCCGAGGTCGGCGAGAAGTTTTTCGATCTGGTCGCCGTCTTCCGCAGACTTCGCTTCGACGCCGATCAGGATGCCGCCGCCGCGCAAGCCCGCGTCGTAAACTTTCGCGCGATGCTCGGGGATGCCCGCGCCCACGAGCGCGCCGATCACGCCGCCCGCCGCGCCGCCCGCGCCTGCCCCCGCCAGTGCCGCCGCAATCGGCCCCGCGATCACCAGACCGATCCCCGGCAACGCGATACTCGTCCCGACCGCCGCAATCGCCGCCAGCACCGCGCCCACCGTGCCGCCCACCGCGCCGCCGATCCCCGCGCCGTCGGCCGCGTGCGTCCCCGACTCAATCGCGAACTCTTTAGTCTTCGTCGCGTCTGACATAAGCACGCTGATGTCGTCGCGTGTGTAGCCTTGTTTGATGAGCGCGTCCACGGCGGCCTCCGCCGCCAGACGCGTCTTGAAAAGTCCCGTCACAAGTTTTGCCATAAAGTCCTCCTCTGATTTTTCACTATTAACGCAACAGGCTGCTCCGTTTTGACTAATCTAACAGCAAACTTTATGCCGACTCTTTCGACAGCCTTAACGCCCGCGCCCGCGTGAAATTACGTTGGGGAACACGACACATCGCCCGCGTCTGGTGTAATGTTAAGCCTCAAAAGTCCATACACACGGGGGAAGTTAACTCATGCTCAAAGCTATTATTTTCGACATTGACGGCACGCTCGTTGACTCGGTTGATCTGCACGCGCGCGCTTGGCAAGAGGCGTTTCGACACTTCGGCCGCGAAGTCGAGTTCGAGCAAGTGCGTCATCAAATCGGCAAGGGCGGCGACCAGTTGATGCCCGTCTTCTTCTCCGAGGAGGAACTCGCACGCTTCGGCGAAGAGATGGAAAAGTTTAGGGGCGATCTCTTCAAGCGCGAATACATCTCGCGCGTGCGCGCCTTCCCGCAAGTGCGCGAACTCTTCGAGCGCATCCGCCGCGACGGCACGCGCATCGCCCTCGCCTCATCCGCCAAGCAAGACGAACTCAAAGTCTATAAAGAACTCGCGCGCATCACCGACCTCGTGGAAGAAGAGACTTCCGCCGACGACGCCGAGAAGTCGAAGCCGCACCCCGACATCTTCGAGGCCGCGCTCGACGCGCTCGGCGACATCGAGGCGGGCGAGGCCGTCGTCGTCGGCGACACGCCCTATGACGCGGAGGCCGCGGGCAAGATCAAACTACGCACCGTCGGCGTCCTCTGCGGCGGCTTTCCCGAAGCGGAACTCCGCGCCGCAGGTTGCATCGCCATCTACCGCGACCCCTCAGACCTGCTCGCGCGCTACGACTCTTCGCCGCTCGCGTCAAAGTCTTCTTCGTCGGCAACCAACGCGGCCAGCGACTGATCGTGAAGGTTCTCCAACTCAGTTCGGCGCGCACCTTCGGCGGCGGCGAGAGACATTTCGCCGATCTCTCGAACGCGCTCTCCGCACGCGGCCAAGACGTTTACGCCGCGCTCTCCCACGCCTCGCCGCTCCGCGCAAAACTCGCGCGCCTCGCCGACTCACACGTCATCACGCTCGCGCTCCGCAACGCCCTCGACCTCGCGAGCGCGACCAGCCTCGCGCGCTTCATCCGCGAACAACAAATCGAGATCGTCCACGCGCACCTCGCGCGCGACTACCCACTCGCCGCCTACGCCGCGCGACGCGCGGGGGGCGTCCCCTTCATCCTCACGCGCCACGTCCCGTTCCCGATGAGCGGCCTGCACAAGTTCACGCTCGCCAACGTCGCGCGCGTCATCGCCGTCTCGGAAGGCGTCGCGCGCGGCCTGCGCGCACGGCGCATCTTCCCCGGCGAAAAAATCCGCGTCATCCCGAACGGTATCTCCGTCGCATCGCTTGGCGACGCGCTCGCAAATTTCGACCGCGCCGAATTTCGTCGCAAGCTCTCGGCCGACGCTACGCTACTTGTCGGCACGGTCGGCGAGTTGAGTCCGGTCAAAGGTCAGGAAGAGTTCGTGCGCGCAGTAGCAACGATCATCGGCCGCGAGAATTTCACGGGCGCGCAGTTTCTCATCATCGGCGACGACAACTCGCGTGCCGGGGAAACACGCGCGCGCCTTGAGAGTTTGATCGGCGAGCACGAACTGCAAGCGCACATCCGTCTCTTCGGCCACGTCTCCGAACTCACGCCGCTCATCAGTTCGCTCGACCTCTACGTCTCCGCCTCGCGCGCCGAGGCTTTCGGTTTGGCGACGCTTGAAGCATTGATGTGCGGCGTCGCCACGGTTGCCACCGCGACCGACGGCGCGCGCGAGATGATTGATGACGGCGTGACGGGCAAACTCGTGCCCGTCGGCGACGCCGAATCGCTCGCACGCACGATGCTCCAACTGCTGCACGACGGCGACGAACGCGCGCGCATAGGCGAACGCGCACGCGAAGAATCACGTGCGCGTTTCAGTCTCGAACGAATGGTTGAGGCGACGGAAGAAGTTTACCGCGAAGTTCTCGCGGCCGTGTGAGGCGCGGTGAGAAGTTCAGGCCGCGCGCCGCGCGTCGTCGTGAGTTTCGGCCGCGGTAGTAGTGTTGCGCGCGTACTGCCGCCGCGGGTCGTAATCTCTTTCGAGATACTGCCGCGCGATGTACTTGAGTGTCGCGGAGACGTGCTTGCATTCGTAGCGCGGTTCGGCGTCGCCGCGGTAGATGAAATCGGCGCAGGTGCAGGCCAGCCGTTTCGTGTCGGGGTTGCGAAACAGGTGATAGTTTTGTTCCGTGCCCGATTCGGAAAAAGCGATCCAGCCGTAAGGCTCCGCGTCACGCACCTCGATGCGTTCGGAGCGCGCCGCGCGTTGTTCGGCCGCCGAAAAAATCTGCGCCTTCGTCGTCTGTTTTTTGCTGCTCATTTCTTGCTTCCTTCTGTGGTTTGATTTGCGCTAACGCGCCAGACGCGACCGGGAACTCACGCCGAGGTTGCTTCAACGTTTAGATGCGCGGACGCCGCCGTGAGTTTGACGCTCGCGCCGGCCGCATGCTATCTACGCCGTTAATTTCAGCATAAATTTACGTGGAGAATTACAAGTCCACAAGCTGCATTTAACGCTCAACATTTCCTTTTCGCCTTTGCTTGAGATTAGTTTCGCGCGGAGGTAATAGAGCAAAGCGAAGCGGAGAATTTTACTACGAAAGGAGAGCGCGATGAGCATCGCACGCGTGCGCGGGATCGAGTTGGCTTATGAAGTGTCGGGCGCGGGGTCGCCAATCGTTTTGCTGCACGGCTTCCCGTTCAACCGTACGCTCTGGCGCGAACAGGTCGAGGCGCTCAGCGACCGTCACCGCGTCATCACCGTTGACCTACGCGGGCACGGCGAGACGACTGCGACGCGCGACCCCGCGACGATGGAAGCGATGGCTGGCGACGTGGCCGCGCTGCTCGACGAGTTACACATCACGCGCGTCGCGCTCGGCGGACTCTCGATGGGCGGCTACGTCGCGCTCGACTTCTACAGACTTTTTCCCGAACGCGTCGCCGCGCTCGTCCTCGCCGACACGCGCGCACAAGCCGACACCGACGAGGCGCGACTCGCGCGCGAAGAGACCGCCACGCGTGCCCTCGGCGAAGGCATGCACACAATCGCGGGCGCGATGTTGCCGAAACTCCTCGCGCCCGCGACGCACGCCGAACGACCCGAGATCGTCGCGCGCGTCCGCGAGATGATCTTGAACACAGACCCGCAGGGCGCGGCGTCCGCGTTGCGCGGCATGGCTGTGCGCCGGGATCAGACGGAACTCCTCGGCGAGATAAACTGCCCGACGCTCATCCTTGTCGGCAGTCTCGATCAGATCACGCCGCCCGCCGATGCGGAGCGGATGCATCGTGGGATACGCAACTCGCGGCTCGAAGTCATCGCGGGCGCAGGACACGTCTCGAACCTCGAACGCCCTTTGGAGTTCAACCGCGCGTTGGAAAATTTTTTGCGCGAAGCGGAGGCGTGAAGTTTGCGAACCAACTCTCTGCGCCCGCGCGTCACTTTCGCGACGAGTTGTTGATTGGATGAACGGATGAACCAGACACAAACGGAAGCATGGAAGTTTCGCATCGAGGAGCGCGTCAGGTGGGGCGACGTGGATGCGGCGCGCATCATCTTTTACGGCGCGTACATACGTTTCTTCGAGATCGCAGAGACCGAACTTTTCCGCGCCGTCGGGCTGCCCTACGGACGCATGTTCGACGAACTCGACGTGTGGCTGCCGCGCGCGCATCTGGAATGCGACTTCCGGCAGGCCGCGCAGTTGGACGACTTGCTCGAAGTCTCCGTTTACGTCGGGCGTGTCGGCACGAAATCGCTGCGTCTGAACTTCGAGGTGCGGCGCAACGGCGACCCGTCAATCGTCGCCGACGCCCACTTCGTCCTCGTCGCCGTCCGCCGCGGCACGTTCGATTCCGTCCCCGTCCCCGACGAACTCAAACGCCGCCTCGCTCCTTACACTGTGCCTTCAACGAGTGAATGAGCCGTGCGTTAAAAATTTTCCGACTGATTACAGAGGCCAGAGTGCGCTGCGTGCGAGGGTGCGCTTGAGGTTGACGTAGCCTTGATCGCCCGCGACGAGTTCGCGGAGCGTGCGGCGGATGCCGGGATGGAGTCGCGCGAAATCAATCATGCGGTCGGTGAAAGGCGCGCCGAGGAAGTCGCCGTAGAAGCGTCCGCGCATTGCCGAGGCGCGGCGCAGTTCGCGCCCGAAGTCCGCGCGCCAAAGATCTTCGTAGTCGGCTGCGCGTCCCGCAAGATAAGCCTCCGCGAAAAGTTCGGCCGAGCGCAACGCGTAGTAAATGCCCTCACCCGTCACGGGGTCGGCGAAACCGGCGGCGTCGCCGAGCAATGCCCACGTGTCCGAACCGACGCGGCGCGTGTTCCAAGTCTCCACCGCGAGGCCGGGGATGCGCGCGGCGTAGCGATCCACCGAGGCGCGTAGTTTCTTTTCAATCTCGGCGGCGTGCGCGTCGCCCTCGCTCGAACCCTTCGACTGCGAAGACCAGAGCGGCGCGCGCGCATCTTCGCGGATGCGGTAGTAACCGATCATGAACTCCCAGAGCAGCGCGTCGAGGGCGCGATGATCGAACGCGTCCTGCGAGGTGGCGATGCCGAAGGAGATGTGGTCGAGGCGCGGAAACGCCCATGCGTATCCTACC
>JAVEDE010000123.1 GCA_030841105.1 Pyrinomonadaceae bacterium | reverse complement strand
AATGGCAATTGACCGCATCACGGTGCGCGGGGCGCGCCAGCACAACCTGAAAGACATCAGCGTCGAAATCCCACGCGACCGTTTGACCGTCATCACCGGACTCTCCGGTTCGGGCAAATCTTCGCTCGCCTTCGACACCATCTACGCCGAAGGCCAGCGCCGCTACGTCGAATCGCTTTCGGCCTACGCGCGCCAGTTCCTAGACCAACTCGAACGCCCCGACGTGGACTCGGTGGACGGACTCTCGCCCGCCATCTCCATCGAGCAGAAGACCGTCTCGCGCAGCCCGCGCTCCACGGTCGGCACGGTGACGGAAGTTTACGACTACCTGCGACTCCTCTTCTCTTCCATCGGGCAGCCGCATTGCCACATCTGCGGCGCGGCCATCACGCGCCAGAGCGTCGAGCAGATCGTCCACAGCGTCCTCGCGCTGCCCGAAGGCGAGCGCGTGATGATCCTCGCGCCCATCGTGCGCGGGCGTAAAGGGGAGTTTCGTAAGGAACTCGAAAAACTCGCGAAGGACGGTTTCCTGCGCGCACGCGTGGACAACGATCTGCTCTCGCTCGACGAAGAGATCAAACTCGACAAGCGTCGCAATCACACCATCGAAGCCGTCGTTGATCGTCTCTTGATTAAACCGGGCATCAACGAACGCCTGACCGAATCAATCCGCACCGCCTTGAAGTTGACGAACGGCGCGGTGCTCGTCTCGGTCGTAGACGGCGAAGAGAAGATGTACTCGGAGCGCATGGCCTGCGTGAACTGCGGCATCAACGTCGCGCCGCTCGAACCGCGCTCGTTCTCTTTCAACTCGGCCTACGGCGCGTGCAAGCGTTGCCACGGACTCGGCACGGTGCTCGAAGTTGACCCCGCCAAGTTGATCACAGACCCGCACGAACGCGCCGACAAACAACTCTTCATGGGCGCGGCCGACAAGCAAGGCTCGGCTTATCTGCGCAGCGCGCTCGTCGCCGTCGCCGAACACTTCGGCGCGAACGCGGCCGTCCCCTTCTCCGCCCTGCCGAAGAACGCGCGCGAGGCTTTCTTCCACGGCCTCGAAGGTCAACTAACTTTCCGGCAGGGACTCTACACTTACCAGAGCGACTGGAAGGGCGCGGTGCGCCACCTGCGCGAGCGCATGAACGATGCGCCGTCGGAGAAGGTGCGCGAGGCGCTGGAAGAGTTGGTGTCGCCCGTCGAGTGCCCCGACTGTCACGGTCAACGCCTGCAACCCGAATCGCTCGCCGTGCGCGTCGGCGGCTTGGGCATCACGCAGTACACCGCGATCCCGATTGAAGAGGCCGTCGCCGTCTTCGACAAGTTGGAGTTGAAGGAACGCGAGAATCAGATTGCCGGACTCGTCCTGCGCGAGATACGCAACCGCATGCGCTTTCTCGAACAGGTCGGCCTCGGCTACATCACGCTCGACCGTCCCTCGGCCACGCTCTCCGGCGGCGAAGGTCAGCGCATCCGCCTCGCCACGCAGATCGGCTCGCAACTGCGCGGCGTGCTCTACGTCCTCGACGAACCTTCAATCGGACTCCACCCGCGCGACAACCAACGCCTGATCGAGACGCTCTGCGCCCTGCGCGACCTCGGCAACACAGTGCTCGTCGTCGAGCACGACGAGGAGACTATTCGCCGCGCCGATTACGTCGTGGACATCGGCCCGGCGGCGGGCGTCCACGGCGGCGAGATCGTCGCGGTCGGCACGCCCGAAGAAGTCGCTTGCAACCCGAACTCCGTCACGGGTCTCTACATCTGCGGCGCGCGCAAGATTGATTTGCCCGCCGAGCGTCGCGCCCCGAACGGCCACAGCGTCACCGTGCGCGGCGCGAGCGAACATAACCTCAAAGACATTGACGTGACGTTTCCGCTCGGCTTGCTGACGGTCGTCACGGGTGTCTCCGGTTCGGGCAAGTCAACTCTGATTGACGACATTCTCTACCGCGCCCTCGCGCGTCACCTCTACGGCTCTTTGAATGAACCCGGCGCGTACGAGTCAATCGAAGGCTTGGACAACGTGGACAAGGTGATCGAGATTGACCAGTCGCCCATCGGCCGCACCCCGCGCTCCAACCCCGCGACCTACACCGGCCTCTTCACCCCCTTGCGCGAACTCTACGCGATGCTCCCCGAATCGCGCGAGCGCGGCTACAAGCCCGGCCGCTTCTCCTTCAACGTCAAAGGCGGGCGTTGCGAGGCGTGCGAGGGCGACGGCATGAAGCGCATCGAGATGAACTTCCTGCCCGACGTGTACGTGCTCTGCGACGTGTGCCGCGGCGCGCGCTACAACCGCGAGACGCTCTCCGTGAAGTACAAGGGCAAGTCAATCGCGGAACTGCTCGACACGACCGTCGAAGAGGCTCTCCCGATCCTCGAAAACATCCCGCAGATCAAACAGAAGATTCAGACGCTCCTCGACGTCGGCCTCGGTTACATCAAACTCGGCCAGTCGTCCACCACTCTTTCGGGCGGCGAGGCGCAACGCATCAAACTCGCCAAGGAACTCTCGAAGCGCGCCACGGGGCGCACCATCTACATCCTCGACGAGCCGACCACCGGCCTCCACTTCGCAGACGTTCACAAACTGCTCGACGTGCTCCAACGCCTCGTCTCACTCGGCAACACCGTCCTCGTCATCGAACACAACCTCGACGTGATCAAGTCGGCCGACTTCGTGATTGATCTCGGCCCAGAAGGCGGCGCGGGCGGCGGTCGCGTCGTCGCCTGCGGCACGCCCGAAGAAGTCGCCCGCGTCAAAAAGTCGCACACCGGCCAAGCCCTCAAGCCGCTCCTCAACGGTCACGCCACCAACGGCCACGATCACAAGTCACCGCGCAACTCCAAAACCGCCACGCCCGCACGCGCGGGAAAAAAGATTGCTTGAAATGCAGGCCGTCGGCGGGTAGCATGTCGGCGAGCCGTGCAGCGTTCAGCCCGCCACTCACTTGGGCGGGGCGGCGCGTCCGGCATCTGAACACAAGGAGAAACCCCCAATGACTACGCTTCGTGCCCGCGCCTTTCTGCCGGCACTCTTCGTACAGTTATTTATCGCCTTGGCTATTTCTCAACCCGCGTTTTCTCAAGAGACGCAGGCGGGCGCGCACCCGTCGCCCCCTACTGCCACCACCAACGCCACCACAGCAGCGACCGGCGAAAAAGTCGCGTCGCAAGTTGAAGCATGTGAACAACCGTCGGCCGCCGTTGCCGCAAGCATCGAGCAGATCGGCGCGGGCAAGAAAACGACTGACGCCACGGCGTCGCAGCCTTCGAGTTTCGCGCCCGCGCAGACACTCAAAGTCGGATCGGCGCGCGCTTTCTCGTTCGCAGCGGACACCCGACCCTCGTCGAAAATCTTCGACGCCCCGTCCGATCTCAGGGCGGCGGACTCCACCGGCGGCGCGCAGCAGACGGGCGCGGACGTCTACACGCCCCTGACTTCGGAACAGAAGATGCGGCGCGCGTTCAAGTCTGCGTTCCTCAGCCCGCAGGCTTACGCCCTGCCGCTCGTGAGCGCGATCATCACGGAGGCGGGCGAAGACGACCTGCCGCACAAGGACACGGACGACCGCGTGGCCGACGGCCTCTCGCGCTTCGCCATCAAGTTCGGCCGCCGCGCCACCAACAACCTGCTCGGCGGCGGCGTCTACGCTTCCATCTTCCGGCAAGACCCGCGCTACGAGCGCGCCGCCGAGGGCAAGGGTTTCGGCGCGCGCGTCGCACACGCCGCGAGCCGCGTCTTCGTCACGCGCGGCGACAACGGCAAACACCAACCCAACTATTCGCGCTTCGCCGGTCAACTCTCTTCCAGCGCGCTCTCTAACCTTTGGGAGCAGAGCACGCCCGGCCATGACCGCATCGGCGTGGACGCCACCTTCCGCCGCTTCGGCACTTCGTTCATCACCGGCGCGATCTTCAACGTGCTGAACGAATTTTTGCCCGACATCAAGGGGATTTTCGGCAAGTAAGCCCTCGCAGTTTTCGACAACTCAGTCCTCGTAGTTTTCCACAAGTCGGTTCGACAGGTCGGTCGCCTCCGCACCGCGTGCGGGGCGGCCGACTTACCCGCTCGGTTTTCCCGCCGGTTCATCTCGGCTTTTAGATGGACTGTTCTTCAAGGGCAGTTGAATCTGCCTGCCACTTCCCTCAACTTAAGGGCGGCCGTGTGGCCGCCAGACGTGTCCCGTCCATGCTTGGTAGAAAGGAAACGACCATGAGATTAAGCAGAGGTAAGCGCATGGTGTTTTTAGCCGGTTTGGGTCTGCTGGTGTTCGCGGCGGGCGGCGTCTCGACGGCGCAACGGCCGCTGCCGAATCCAGTCCTCGTCTACACCGCGCCGGAGTTTTTTCAGAACGGCGGCAAGCAAATGATCCGCTACCGCTACAACGTGGAGAACTTCAACGTCTATCCGAAAGAGATGTTCGCCGCCGCGCCCGACTTGCCGCCCTGCGGTCAAAACACCAAAGCGTCGCGCACGTGGGTGGACGTCTACGAGCAGAGCGGGAAACGGCTGCAAGGGTTCTGCGCCTTCGGCAGCCCGGACGACCTCAACAAAGTCTGGTTCGCGCTCGAAAGCGATGTCATTCCGCCGAGTTGGGTCTACATCGAGTTGACCGACCGTAAGACCAAC
This sequence comes from Pyrinomonadaceae bacterium, assembly GCA_030841105.1. Classification (GTDB taxonomy): domain Bacteria; phylum Acidobacteriota; class Blastocatellia; order Pyrinomonadales; family Pyrinomonadaceae; genus JAIVJZ01. Next base: position 90,047 of record JAVEDE010000123.1, on the reverse strand, counting down.
ACGAAGTACAAATCCGCGCTCGCCGAAACCACGCAGTAGCACGGCGGGCGACGGCGCGCTCTGGCGGTCGAGTTTCAACGCGGGCGGCGGCCTACGCGTGTTTGCACCGGACGCGTCGGGTAAGATACCTTCTCTTATCCAACGCGCCGGTGCTTTTTCGTGTCGCGTGATCCCGTATGACTGACCACATCTCAAACATCGTCGCCGACAGCATCGAGGTCAAGCGGCGTTACTTCGCGGAGCACGCGGCGGACGTCGTGCGCGCCGCCGAAATCATCGCCGCCTGTTTTCGCGCGGGCGGCAAACTGCTGCTCTGCGGCAACGGCGGTTCTTCCACCGACGCGCAACACATCGCGGGCGAGTTCGTGAACCAGTTCGGGCGCATGAAGCGACGGGCCCTGCCCGCGCTCTCGCTCTCGACCGACGGCGGCATCCTGACTTCCATCGCCAACGACACGGGTTTCGAGAATGTCTTCGCACGCCAAGTCGAAGCCTTCGGCGCGCGCGGCGACGTGCTCGTCGCGATCACGACTTCGGGCACGTCTGCGAACATCGTCGCGGCGGTCGAGCGTGCGCGTGCGCGCGAGTTGAAAGTGATCGGCGTGCTCGGCCGCGACGGCGGGCGGGTCGCGCCGCTCTGCGACCTCGCGCTCGTCGTCGAAAGCGCGGACACGCAGCGCATACAGGAGACGCACAACCTGATCGGTCACATCCTGTGCGAACTCGTCGAGCGCACGCTCTTCGCTGAGACGCAAGATTGAAGAAGGGACGCCACGCAGCCGTGTCAATTTACGAAGAAGACTTGCGCCCGCTCGACCTCGACAAAGTAAAGACCTACCCGCTCGCCTCGCGCCCCAGCAAAGTCACGGCGGCGGATTTCGCCGAAGCCCCCGCGGCCGACTCGACGCTCCGCGAGTTTCTCCGCACGCTCCCGAACATCCTCGCCGTGCGCTCGCTGCGCGAGATCGCCGCACAGGTGCGCCGCGCGCGCGAACTGGGGAAGCCCGTCATCTGGGGCATCGGCGGCCACGTCATCAAGACCGGCCTCGCGCCCGTCATCATTGACCTCATGTCGCGCGGCTACGTTACGGCCGTCGCCGCGAACGGCTCGGTGCTCGTCCACGACGCGGAGATCGCGCTCGTCGGTTCGACTTCGGAAGACGTTGACGCCACGCTCGGCGAGGGCGCGTTCGGCGCGGCAGAGGAGACGGGCAAACTCTTGAACGAAGCGTCGCGCCGCGGCGCGCGCGACGGCCTCGGACTCGGCGAAGCGTTGGGGCGCGAACTCGCGGAACTGTCGCCGCCGCATGCCAACCTGTCGCTGCTCTGCGCGACGTATCAAGCACGCGTGCCCTTCACGGCGCACGTCGCCATCGGCGCGGACATCGCACACTTTCATCCGACGGCCGACGGCGCGAGTCTCGGCCAAACCTCGCACACGGATTTCCGACTTCTTTCCGAACTCGTCCGTCGCATGAACGGCGGCGGCGTCTATCTGAACATCGGCTCGGCGGTCGTCCTGCCCGAAATATTTTTGAAGGCCGTCACGCTCGTGCGCAACCTCGGCCACCCGCTCTCAGATTTCACCACCGCCAACTTCGACTTCATCCAATCCTACCGCCCGCTCACTAACGTCGTCCGCCGCCCCAACGCCGACGGCGCGGGTCGCGGCTACTCCGTCACCGGCCACCACGAACTGATGATCCCCCTGCTCGCCGCACACATTATCTCTCACGATCCGGCTCAAGGTTGATTCAGAGTTCGCTTATCTGTTTGACTGCCGCGCGAGTCTCGTTCAGCAATTCATTTAACCTGAGATCAACCATTGCGCCCTCTGATTAAGTTGCTCTCTGCGCAACAGGACACTGCCGCGAAAGCAAAACGGTTGACACTAACAGTCACGACTCTCTATACTCTCGCCTGAAAATGAAATCCATTTTCAATTTCTCAAACTGGTGCGAAGTTCTTTCTAGACCACTACAACGAGAACTCCCGCGCATCCTTCCGGCAAGTCGGGCGCGGGAGTCTCTGTCCGGCAACCCTTGTGTGTGTGGGCTGACGACGCTTGCATTGTAAGCCGTCAGCCGCCTCCTTCAAAGTTTATGAGAACTCTTATGGCTGACCTTCGTGCGCTCCGCGGCGTGGTTTCTTCGACGCGCTCCTTCCTGCTCCTCTCGCTCGTGTGCCTGTTATCCGCGCCGCTTTACGCGCAGACCGAGTTGACCGCCGGGATGCGCGGCACGGTCTCCGTGGAGACGACGGGCGAGCGCGTGCCCGGCGCGCGCGTCGTCGTCGAAAACGCGGCGTTGCGCGTGCGGCGCGAGGCGTCGGCGGATGAGGAGGGCAACTTCTCGATTGGCGGGTTGCCGCCGGGCGCGGACTATCGCGTCACGGCTTCGGCCGAAGGTTTCCGCACGCGCGAACAGCAGAAGGTGACGCTCAGTTCGGGCGGCGCGCTGTCGTTGAGTCTTACACTTGAGGTGCTGGGTGTGGCCGAGACCGTCAACATCACGGACGCCGCCCCGCTTGTCGTCAACAACGCGCCGGAGGTCAGTCAGGTCGTCAGCCCGCAGCAGGTGTCGGAGTTGCCGTCGAACGGGCGCAACCTGAACCGCTTCGCCCTGCTCGACCCGCACGTGCGCAACACGGGCGGCCTCGGCAGCGACGGCTCGACCGCGCAGCGTCTCTCCATCAACGCCAACTCCTTCCGCCAGACTTATTTTAAACTCGACGGCAACAGCAACTACGACTTCGTCTACGCCAACGCGCCGCAGCAGCAAATCTCTCTCTCGACCGTGCAGGAATTTAAAGTTCTGACGAACCAGTATTCCGCCGAGTACGGCGGCTCGTCGGCCGGGATCGTCAGCGCGTTGACGAAGGCGGGCACGAACGAGTTTCACGGCGAGGGCTTCTACTTCCTCCGGCCGAGCGGCATCCAGGCCGCGCCGCCCGTCGCCACGCGCCACGTCCCGAACGAACTCCAACAGTTTGGCGCGACGCTCGGCGGCCCCTTCTTCTCCGAACGCGCCGCCTTCTTCGTCAACTACGAGCACACGCGGCAGAACCGCGGCGCGTTCATACAGTCGCCCGCCCCGCTCGTCTTCGACGGCCACTACCGCGAACAACTCGCGCTCGCGCGCCTCGACTTCCAACTCAACCCCGAACACTCCGTCGCCCTGCGCGCGAACGGCAATCGCAGCACGAACGACAACGCCAACGACCGCATCAGCGGTTTCCTCCAACCGAGCGCGGCGCAACTGAGCCGCACGCAGAGCACGGGCGCGCAGTTGACGGATCGCACTGTCTGGGGCGCGAGCGTCAACGAGTTGCGATTCAGTTACGTCAACTCGATCCCGTCGGCGACCTCCGCACTCTCGCCGCAAGTCTCCGTCGTGCGCCCGAACTACAGCACCGAGGGCGGCTCGGCCTACTCTTGGGCGCGCACCGCGACGTGGCAGTTGGCCGACCAGTTCACCGCGCAACTCGGCCGCCACGAGTTGAAGTTCGGCGGCGACTACACGCGCCAGAACGTCAGAGACTACAGCTACACGCCGTTCGGCGAATACCGTTTCGCCACGAACGCGCCGCCCCAGAGCACCACGCCGCTCGACTTCACGCAGCGTTTCGGCGTCGGGTTCGTGCGCTACGGGCAGACGCTCGCCTCCGGCTTCGTGCAGGACAACTGGCGCGTCGCGCCGCGCCTCACCGCGAACCTCGGCCTGCGCTACGACTACCAATCCATCACCGACGACAACAACAACTTCGCGCCCCGCCTCGGCTTCGCGTGGGACGTGGCGGGCGACGGCAACACGGTCGTGCGCGGCGGCGCAGGGCTGTTCTACGATCAGTATTACATGTACATCTCGCGCCGCTTCCTGCTCGAAGGCGTTGACGCGAAGATCAGGACTTACCGCTTCACGAACGGGCAGGCGGGCGCGCCCGCGTTCCCCGATTCGCTCGCGGTCGAACCGAACCGCGCGACCGAGACGATCCGCGATTACGTCTACCTCCCCGCCGCGAAACTGCTCAACCCCTACAACACGCAGTTCTCGCTCGGCATCCAGCGCACGCTCTCCGGCGACTGGACGTTCACGGCCGACGCCATCCACTCGCGCACGCTCAAGCAGCAGCGCGTCAACGACATCAACGCGCCCGCGCCCTTTCTGCGCACCGCTCCGGGCGAGACGCGTTCCGTCGCACAGGCCGACGCGACGCGCCCCTTCGGCACGACGTACGGGGGCGTGCGCGTGCGCAAGGTGGCTGTCATCGAGAACACCGCGTCGAGCAACTACGACGCGCTCGACCTCGGCCTGCTCAAACGTTTCTCCCGCCGCTTTCAGTTGGAATCTCACTACGTCTATTCGTCCGCGCTCACCACCTCGATGTTTTTCGGCGAGGCCGACACTGGCATCCCGAACCAGTTCGGCTTGGACGAGCGACTCGAACGCGCGCCGAGCGATTACCATCAGCGTCACCGCTTCGTCACGCACGGGCTCTTTGAGATGCCTTTCCAGACTCAGGTCTCGTTCGTCGCCACGCTCGGATCGGGGCTGCCCGTCAACCCCTTGACCGGCCTCGACGACAACGGCGACGGCTATCGTTCGGATCGCCCCGTCGGCTTCGGGCGCAACTCCTTCCGCACGCCCATGCAGGCGAGTTTCGACACGTCGCTCGCCAAGCGCTTCGCCCTGCGCGAAGGCGTCCGGCTCGAACTGCGCGGCGAAGTCTTCAACCTCTTCAACCGCGCGAATTTCATCCGCCTCAATAACACCTACGGCAACGGCGCGACGCCCGACCCGAACTTCCTGACGCCAGTTGCGGGCGTGCAGAATTCCGACCCCGGCCGCCAGTTCCAGTTCGGCGCGCGTCTGATCTTTTAGGGGCGGGAGATGAAAACGCGCACGCTGATTTTCAGACTGCACCTCATCGCGGGGCTGACCGTCGGGCTGCTGCTCGTCTTGAGCGGGCTGACCGGCAGCCTGCTCGTCTTCGACGACGCGATTGACAAGGCTCTCAACCCTTCGCTGCTGCGCGTCGCGCCCTCGGTGACCGTAGAGCGCATCTCGCCCGCCGCGGCCGTCGAGGTCGTGCGTCGAAGTTTGCCGCCGCAGGAGGGGGTGGCGCGCGTGCGTTTGCCGCGCGAGTCCGACGGCGTTTACGAAGTCTGCCTGCGCGCGAAAGGCGACCCGCGCTGTCTCTACGTTGATCCTTACACGGCGCGCGTCTTGGGCGAGCGTGTCCCGGCCGAGAGTTTCAAGGGGCGCGTCTTCGCGCTGCACCGCCGCCTGTTCAGCGGCGAGACGGGCGAGACGATCATCGGCGTGGGCGGCCTCGCGCTCGTGCTGCTTTCCCTCTCCGGCCTCTATCTCTGGTGGCCAGGGCGCAGACGCCTGCGGCGCGGTTTCCAGATCAACTTCAACGCGCGCGGTCGCCGCCTGCAATTCGACCTGCACCGCGTCGTAGGCATTTGCGCGATGGCCTTCCTCCTGCTCATCGGATTGACGGGCGCGGCGATGGCCTTCAATCCGACCTCCGAAAGATTCTTCAACCGCGTCACGGCCAGCCCTCCGCGCCCGCCGCAGCCGACCTCAGTCGCACGCCCCGGCGTCCAGCCCGCCGCGCTCGACCTCGTGCTCGAACGCGCGGATGAAGCCTTGCCCGGCGCGGAGACCGTGTTGGTCAACCTGCCGCAGACGCCGACCGCGCCGTTCGTCGTGCGCAAACGACTGCCGGGCGAGTGGCATCCGAACGGCAGGAGCGCAGTCTATCTCGACCAGTACAGCGGCGCGCCGCTACAGGTGCAGAACGCGCTCGCCGCCCCCGCGGGCACGCGCCTCGCAAACTCGCTCTACCCGCTGCACACCGGCCGCCTCGCGGGCACGCTGACGCGCGTCGTCCACGTGCTCGTCGGACTCGCGCCCCTCTTCCTGTTCTCCACCGGCCTGTTGATGTGGCGCGCCCGCCGCGTCGTCGCGCGCCGTGCGCGCCCGGTCGAGAGCGGTGTCAGCCCGCAGGCCAGAACCGAAACTGTCGGCGGGTGAGAGGACGCGTTTCAATTAACAAGTCGGGAAGTCGCACAACTCGACTGACGCAGACGCACGAAGGCGGCCGCCGAACTTTGATCGTTCGACGGCCGCCTTCGCGTGTGAGGTATCTCGTGTGCGGGGTGAGTAATGCTGCGCGAGCCTCCGTGCCGGTAGACTAACGCGAGTGAAGTCGGAAGAAGTTCAAAGAAACTCGCCCTCTCGTCGCGCCCTGCGCGGCAGACGCTTTCTCGAACAACTAAATGCTCAACTGTGAACTGCCGGGAGATGCCGCTAACTTACCCTCGGACGCGGCGGGAAGCAAGAAATTTCTCTTGGCGGATGTTGCTATTTAAAAGCCGATCTTGCTCTGCTCAACCTCCACTTTTTTCGACGCCGACGCGCCCCGATAATGCTCGCGGTGTTGCTGCGGGGTGAGTCCGTACACGGCGCGAAAATCACGCGCGAAGTGGCTCTCGTCGTTGAGTCCGACGAGCGCCCTGATCTCTTTCACGCTGAGGAACGTGGTCTCCAACAGTTCCCGCGCGCGTTCGAGCCGCAGGGCTTTAAGATACTTTGCGGGGCTGCTGCCCGTCTCGGCTTTGAAGAGGTGGCAGAAATGGAAAGAGGTCAGGTTGACGACGCGCGCCATGTCGTTGAGCGTGAGCTTCGCGCGCAGATCGCGTCGCATGAGGGTCACAATATTCTGCACTCGCAAGTCCAAGATGAGTATCCCTTTCCGGCAAAACGCGAGAGAAGTTTTTGCCGCGCAGAAATATAACTGACCGGGAGCAGGTCGTTTCCGGTTCGGGAGTTAAGCCAAGCATGGGGCACGCCGCTTGAGAAATTCTTGAGCTAGACTGCGCGGCGTCGAGAGGAGGATATAAAATTACTGTAGGCGGCTGAGAATGTAAACCTCGGAATTCGTCCGGCGCTTTCGGCGGCGGCGCGTGCGGGGCGGCGGGCTTCAAATTTTCGCAGGCGAGTCGGCCGCAAAAGGGGGCGGCGGGAGGGCGGCGGGAGCGTGTGTTATACTGCCCGCGTTCGGACACATAACATCAACGGAAGCGCACGCGTCTTCCTTTCAGATCAGGGGGCACTAGTTTAATGGACGCAGATCGTTTGGAACATTTTCGCGGCATACTCACGAAGCAATTGCGCCAGCACGCGGAACAGGTGAGAGACAACCAGCAGGCCGCGCTCGACATGATCGCCGACGACGGCGTGAAGGACAGCGTTGACATGTCGCTGCAAGACGTGAATCAGGAACTCCAACTCCGCCTCGGCGAGCGCGAATCGCAGGCCGTGGCCGACATTGATCAAGCCCTCCTCCGCATCGAAGAAGGTTCTTACGGCGTCTGCCAGTCCTGCGGCAAAGCCATAGACGAACGCCGCCTCGAAGCCGTCCCCACCGCGCGCTACGACGCCGCCTGCCAATCCCGTCTCGAAGCAGAGCAGGGACTCGACGACATCCCGACGCTGTAAAAAAGTGACGAGTGACAAGTGACGGGTGACGAGTTAAAGAACAAGACAGTTCTGCTTTAACTCGTCACCCGTCACTTGTCACTCGTCACTGCTTTTTACGCTTTGGGGTGTGTCTTGTCGTAGACTTCGATCAATTTTTCCATGGAGACGTGCGTGTAGATTTGGGTGGTGGAGAGGCGCGCGTGGCCGAGCAGTTCCTGAATGTGGCGGAGGTCTGCGCCGCCGTCGAGCAGGTGCGTGGCGAAAGAGTGGCGCAGAGAGTGCGGGCTGATGTTGTGGACGCCCGCGCAGATCGTGATGTATTTGTCCACCATGCGCCCGACGGAGCGGGTCGTGATGCGCGTGCCCTGATAGTTGAGGAAGACGACCTGCTCGTCGCGCTCGGCGACGGGCGCGTTGTTGAGGAACGCGCCGCGCACGGTGAGGTATTGCATCAAGGCGTGCAGCGCGGGGTCGCCGAAGGGCACGATGCGCTGCTTGCGCCGCTTGCCCGTCACCTTCACCATCTTGTTTTTAAAATCAATGTCGCGCAGATTCAGCTTGACGAGTTCGGAGACGCGCACGCCCGTGCCGTAGAGGAATTCGAGGATGGCGCGGTCGCGCTTGCCCAGATCTGTTTCCGTGTCGGGCGTCTCGATGAAGCGGACGGCCTCTTCGACGGAGAGGTGGTTCGGGAGTTTCTTCTCAAGGCGCGGCGTGGAGACGAGTTTCGCCGGGTTCATCTCGACAACGCCCTCGCGCAAGAGGAACTGGAAGAAGGTGCGCAGGGCGGCGAGTTTGCGCGCGATGGAAGACTTCTGCTTGTTGGCGGCGTGGAGCGTGGAGAGCCACTCGCGGATCGTGATGTGATCGATCTGCTTGAGGTCGAACTCGCGCCGCGCGCCGGTCGTCGCGTCGGCGGGCGCGAGGTGATCGTAAAACTGGCCGAGGTCAATCCGGTAGTTGCGCAGCGTGTGCTCGCTCACGTTGCGCTCGTAGCGCAGGTGCTCGAAGAACTGGTCGAAGAGTTGTTCGATCATGTCAATCGCTTTTCGTGGCTACAGGCTGAACGTGTAAGTGATGAAACCGGCGACCGCGACGGGCTGGCCGGAGACGAGGGCGGGCGTAAACTTCGCCAGCCGCGCGGCGGCGACGGCCGCTTCCCGTAACATCGTGTGCCCGCCATCCGCCCGCGCCGAAATCACTCTACCACTCTCGTCAATCATCACCTGCACACGCACCGCCCCCTCGATCCTCATGCGCCGCGCCAGATCGGGGTAGGCCGGTTTCGGCAGGCTCACGGCTTTCGAGTTGAGTTGGCCGACGTTGAGCGGAGTCTTCGGCGTGTTCTGCGGCGCGGACTGCGGCGTGGCAAGTTGTTTCGACGGCTGCGGCGACGTGGACGATGATTGGGGCGACGACGGTTGCGATGACGGTGATGATGATTGGGGCGAAGTTGTTTCCGAGTTCTTTGCGATGGAGCTTGCAGGTGTCGGCGCGGGCGTGGGTGTCGGCTTCGGCTCGTTCGCGGCGACGGCGGCGGCGGGTGACGGCGGAGCGGCGACTGGCTTCGCGTCCGGCGGCTCGGCCTTCAAACCGGGCGGCGACTCGTTGTTTTGCGGCGAGACGTTCATCCCGGCGTTCGTCCCCGCTTTCGCCTCCGGCGTGTTCGACGCCACGCTGACGACGCGCACGTCCGTCGCGTTGCGCGCGGGCGCGTCGCCGCTCGTGTCTGGGTTCATGTTCTTGCTGCCGTGGCCGCCGAGCGTGACGGTCGAACGCGCGGCCTCGATCGCCAACTCGCGCGGCATGGTGAGCGGCGGGTTGAGATCGGGCGACGGCTCGCTGCGGTTGGAAGCCGTCTCTGTGCCACCCGCGCTGATGTAGTGTTCGCCCGAAGACGACGACGCCTGTTGCGCGGCGCGACGCGGGTAGTAGCCGCGTCGCGCGCGGACGCGCAAGTTGGGGCGTGTCTTCACGCGCAGGTTGATGACGCGGAAACGGTTATCGCGCCCCTCGTCGGTCGGGTAGTAACTGAGCACGTACTGCTGCGCGAGGTCTGCCGAAATTTGCGCGAAGGCGGCGTCGAGTTCCACGTTGTTCTTCGGGATGTAGACCGCGCCCCCCGTGCGGTCGGAGAACAGTTCGAGGCGGCGTACGGCCATCAGGTCGTAGAGGTTCGCGTTCTCGAAGATGCCGGTCTGCACGGCGTAGACCTGACAGTCGGCGGCGATCACGCGGCGCAACGCCTCGTCGTAAGGGAGGTCGCTGATCGTGTCCGCACCGTCGGAGACGATGACGAGAACTTTGCGCCCCGGTATCAAGCGCAGGTAGTCGGCGGCGTGCGCCATCGCGTCCAGCAACTTGGTCGCGCCTTCCGGCTTGTCGAACTGTTCGACGGTGCGGACGAGTCTCTGCACGTCGTTCGTCAACGGCTGGATGAGTTCAAAGACCGTGCCGACCGAATAGATCGCCGCCTGATCCACGGGGCGCAGCACGTTCTTGAAGAAACGGATCGCGGCCTGCTTCTCGAACTCGCGCGATGAGCGGATGCTGTCGCTGTTGTCGAACAGCATCACCAGACGCACGGGCGTCTCGGCGTGGCTGAGGCCGCCGATGGGCTTCGGCTGGCCGTCAACGCGCAACTCGAAATCGTCCACGGTGAGATCGGTGACGGCCTTGCCGCGCGTGTCCGTCACGGTCGCCGAGACGGGCACGAGGTTCGACGTGACGCGCACCACATCGCCCTCGTCAATCTCGACATCCGAACCGTCGTCCGCCGGAGCAACGGTGGCGGGTTCGTTCGTCTGCGGGCGCGGCGCGGCTGCGTCGGGCGTGGGCGTGGGAGACGGAGTTGCACCCGGCGCGTCGGGCGTCGCAGGCTGGCCGGGGATGTTCTCGACCGTGCGCGCGGGCGCGGCGCGACGCGGGCGTTGCGTGTTGGGCGCAGGCGTCGCGGAAGGCTCAGGCCGACGGCGACCCGACTGCGCGGGCGTCTGCGGCGCGAGGGCGAAGAGAACAAGCACGACGATGAGCAGACAGGCCACGCCGCAAGCGTAAGGCGCGCGTTTGTCCCGCGCCGCGCGAGCCGCGCCGGAAGCGTCTCCTCGAAGTCGCGTCAGACGCCCGCGGCCTGTGGCGCGTGGAGAGGAGTCGCCGCCGCGTTGGGGTCGCCGTTGTGAAGATGGTGCAGCCAGTTGTTCCACTCTGTTAATGCTCGTTCGACTTGAAGTTGGTGTCGCTCGCGCTTGCGCCGGACGCGTTTGCGATCCGCTTCGGGCAGCGGTTCGAGGAGCGCGAAGGTGATGTTGACGGGTTGATAGTTGTCAGTCCCGGCCGACGAGACGTAACGTGCCAGCGCGCCGACGGCCGACTTCGGCGGGGCTACGACGAGTTCCTTGCCCGCCAACTGCCGCGCCGCGTTCAAGCCCGCGAGCCAGCCCGTCGCCACCGATTCGACGTAGCCCTCGACGCCGCTGATCTGACCCGCGAAATAGACGCCGGGGCGTTCGCGCATCCGCATCGTCGCATCGAGCACACGCGGCGCGCGGATATAAGTATTACGATGAATCTGCCCGTACTGCAAGAACTCCGCACGTTCCAGCCCCGGAATCAAACGAATCACACGCGCCTGTTCGCCGTAACGTAGATGATTCTGAAAGCCCACGAGGTTGTAGGCGTCGGCCATCAAGTTTTCCTGACGAAGTTGGACGGCGGCGAACGGCTCGCGCCCGTCGCGCGGGTCGCGCAGGCCGACGGGCTTCATCGGCCCATAGCGCAAAGTGTCGTAACCGCGCCGCGCCAGTTCTTCCACCGGCAGACATGCCTCGAACCAGCGCGTCTCCTCGAAGCGTTGCAGCGGCACGCTCTTGGCCTCGCGCAAGGCTTCGTAAAAAACGCGGTACTGTTCCTCATCGAACGGGCAGTTGACGTAATCGTCGCCGCCCTTGTCGTAGCGCGCGGCGCGAAAGGCGACGGTATAGTCAATCGAATCGGCGGCGACGATGGGCGCGATGGCGTCGTAAAAATATAACTGCCCGTCGCCCGTCAGACGCACGATCTCTTCGGCGAGCGCGTCGGAACAGAGCGGCCCCGCGGCGATGATCGTGAGTGCGTCCTCCGCGACGCGTGTCACCTCTTCGCGGATCAAGGTGATGTTCGGGTGCGCCTCGATCCTCTGCGTGATGAGTTCCGCGAAGCGATGACGGTCAACCGCCAGAGCCGCGCCCGCCGGCACGCGCGTCTCCGCCGCGACCTCCAACACCAGCGAACCGCCGCGTCGCAACTCTTCCTTCAACAAGTACGGCGCAGTCCCCGGCTCGTCGGATTTCAATGAGTTGGAACAGACGATCTCGGCCAACTGCTCCGTCCGGTGCGCGGGCGTCTGCCGCACGGGGCGCATCTCGTACAGGCGCACGCGCGCACCGTGCTGCGCCGCCTGCCACGCCGCCTCGACCCCTGCGAACCCGCCGCCGATCACTACCACTTCACCCGTTGTCTTTGTAATGGTCATTGCTCCTTTTGCTGTTCAACTTTCGCGTCGCCCGCGTTGGCCTCGAAGCGTTTGAAGTCGCTCGCCGCTTTCGTGGTGTTGACTTCGACGCCGTTGAAGACGGCCTTGTTCGCGTTGGTGTTGATCTGCACGAGACTTTCGAGCCACATGCCGTCGGGCAAGCGCGTCTCTTCGTAGATGATGGACGGCTCGTTCGGTCGCGCGGGCAGTGCCGCTTGCGGCGCGCCGCGCGCATCCGGCGCGAGCGGCCACGCTTCGAGCCGCGCGAGCGTTCTGTCGCCGACATCTATCCAGACGCGCCCGCCGAGTTTACCGTAAGGCTTCTGCAAGTCGTTGACGGGGACGAAATCTGCGCGCGGGCGAAAATCCATCACGATCACTTCACGCCCACCGAGACTCTCGCGGCGCGTGGCGAAAAATTCACCGGCGCGTAAAATGCGCCACGGCGCGAAGGAGAACTCGCCCGTGCTCAAACCGTCTCTAAACTTGAACCCGTTGGAGAAGCCGAAGGTCGGGATGCCGGTCGCGTCCGTCGTCGCGCGCGGCGGCGGAGGCGTCGCGCCTGACGCGCCGCGCTTCTCTTCCTCACGCGCGGCACGCTCAAGATTTTCCACCGCTTTCTTAAATTGCTTCTCTGCTTCTTGCGGCGACACCGGCACGCCGTTCTCGCTCAACAACTTTCTGACGAACTCGCCCCGCACCGGGTAGACCTCGTAAACCTTCAACGTCTCCTTTTTGATCTCGCCGCGCTTGCCCGTCTCGCGCTCCGTCACGCGCGCCGTCCAAGTGTATTCGAGGCGGCGCGTCTGCATCGCACGCTCGCTCTCCGCCACCTCGCGGATCAACGCGCGCGTGTCGAGCTTCGACAGGTCTGCCGGAAGCGACGCCTTCGCGCGTGCTTCGGGCGAAGACTGCTGCGCCGGTTGCTGCGACTGCTGCTGGCGCGCGCCCGCGACGCCCGCGCCGAGCAAGAGGGCGAGACTAAGTAAAGCACGCACTCGACGGGGCGAAGGCCGAGCCGACTCCGACTGTCGTATGGCGCGGACGGGAACGTTTGATCTCATAAAACTTTCTTCACGGCTCGTCGGGCGGAGTCGGGGAAGGTTGCGGCGGCGGTTCTACCTTCGCGTCGCCAACGTCGGTGCTGAAACGTTTATAGTTGCTGTACTCGCGGATCGCGTCGAGGCGGAATCCGGCGAAGAGGAAGAGTTTGGCCGAGGCGTTGATCTGCTCGAAGCGCGGCAGCCAGACGCCGTCCGCGAGCCGCGTCTGTTCCAACACGACCGCCGAACCGGGACGCACCGACGCCAGCAGACCGCCGCCGATCTTGAAACCTTCCGACAGGTGCGCTTCGAGCCGCATCACCTGCTTGTCAACCGGATCGATCCAGACGACGCCCGCGAGTTTGGCGACGAATGATTCGCCGCGGTTGGCGGGTTTGAAATTGGGGCGCGGGCGAAAGTCGAAGACGATGGCGTCGCGTTCGTGAAAACGCTCGCGGCGCGGGCTGACGAATTCGCAAGCGCGCAGGAAGACGCCGATGCCGACGTTTTCGTCATCGTTGCCGTTCGACGCCTCGCCACGCTTGCGCGCCCGCTCGGCGCGTTCGGCACGCTCGCGCGCCTCGCGCTCCATGCGCTTCTGATTGTCGCGCGCGAGTTTCTCCAACGCCTCGCCCACGCGTTTTTCTTCCTTCGCCGCTTGTTCCGGCGAGAGCGGCACGCCGTCTTCGCTGATCAGTTTCTCCACGCTCCCGCCGCCCACCACCGGGTAAATTTCGCGCACGGCCGTCTTCTCTTTTTTGACGACTCCCTTGTCGTCAATCTGGCGCTCCGTCTCCGTGCGCGTGAAGGTGTAATCGCTGACGCGGCGGTCGAGTTGCTCCTGATTGCGTGCGACGGCGCGGAGCAGTTCCGAGATATTCAGCGAAGCGTCGCTCGGCGGCTCGAAGAGCGCGTCGTCGAGTCCGGTGTTGAACGAGGCGTTTTGCAAGGTGAGCGTGAGCGACTCCGCGCCGCGCCGGTTGATGTCAACGCGGTGCGGTTCGAGCATGCCGTTTTTGGCTCTGCGGTAATCGCTGTAGAGGATCGTGAGGCCGCGCGTGTCGTCGGCCACCTGCACGGGCAACTTGCTCTGCGCGCTGAACCAGTAGAGCAGGTGCGAGCCGTTGCGCCGCGAAAACTCGACGATGTAGGCAGGGTCGGACGCACTCGCGCCCGTGCGCGCGAACTCCACCGTGCGCGCGAGCACGTCCTGTTTCTTGTAGTCAACTAAGCGACTCGCGTCGAGCGCGGCGAGCAGTTTGGCGACGTTCGCCTCTGTGTCGGTTAGCGTCCGCACCTGCCCGCCCGTTTCGCGCAGCCACGCGGAGCGAGTGTTGGCCGCGGCGTTCATCTCGCCACGTTCAAAGACGAGATCGGTGCGCGCCGCGCCGGGAAACTTCGTGAACGTGCGCGCCCTGCCGCGCGCACCGTCTTCGCCCTGCCGCACGCTCCACTCATAAGTCGCGTCGCGCACCGCGACCCGCCCCTTCTTCCCGCCGGAGGCTTTCAGATAGTCGCCCACGATCTTGTCGGGCGAGGGCAACTTCTGCGGCTTCGCTTTTTGCGCGGAGGCCTCCGGCGAACCGCCGAGCAGAGCCAGGACGACGACCAACAGCGCGGGCAGACGCCGCGCGGCCGCGCGGAAGTTTGTCGAACAACGGCGGGCTTCTCTGGAACTACTTTTCATCATTGTAAACGGGGACGAGAGCGTCGAGCGGGCGTGGGCGCAACCAACTTCGGCCGGCACATCTTAACTTACTTTGCGCCCGCCGACACAGCACGCGCGAAGGGCGAGCGCGTTATAGATTCGCCGCCCGCCCCTCTTTGCAATTCGAGTTTTAGTTGCCGTCAGAACTCAGGAGGGTTGTCCCTCTGTGGTTTCCGAAGCGTCGGGCGGCTGCGGCACTTCCGCGTCCATCGCCGCCGCCGACTCCTGCTCGGCCTCCGGCTCGCCCTCGTGCCCCGCGCCGCCCGCGCCCGCGCGATTCTCGCCCGCCTGCCCCTCGCCTTTCGACGCTCCCTGCTCCTCACCTTGTCCCGTCATCCCTCGCTCCTTCCCGGTTCGTAGCCGCCTTCTCCAAACCACCTGTCGCCTCATATCAAACGCGACTTTTCAACTCAACGCCCGCCGCCCTTCTTGCCCGCCGACTTTTTAGCCGCCCCCTTCGCGCCCGACTTCACGCCCGACTTCGCGGCCTTCTTCGCGCCCGACTTGACACCGGACTTCACGCCGGACTTCGTGGCCGCGCCCTTCCTCGCGCCCGACCAAGTCGCCCCCTTCAGAGCACTCTTCGCCGCACCCTTCTTGGCCGCGCCTTTTTTAGCCGCGCCTTTCTTCGCCGCGCCTTTTTTACCCGCACTCTTCTTCGCACCGCCCGACGCCGCTCCGGCCTTCCCGCCGCCCTGCGACGCGCCTTGCCTCACATCTATCTTCGACACGCCTTGCGCGGCCGCCGGTCTCTGCGCGCCCGACGACTTCTTCGCACCCGCGGCCTTCTTCGCGCCCCCGCCGCGCGCCGCTTGACGCGCCTTGCGCCGCCTCGCGGCCTCCCGCGCGGCCTCTTTTTCCTTCTCCCGCGCCACGCGCTCGCGCACGTCGTCCATCAACTGTTGAATGCGTTCGGCCTCGGTCTGCGGCGCGTCAAACTGATCCCCGCTCTGGCGCTGTTGGTCTGCAAAGCGGTTGCGCTCCTCCTCCGTGATCGCGCCGTGGCTCTGGTTAAACTCGTACTCGTTCAAGTGGCCGCCGTCAATTTTATAGTTCGGCTGGTTGCGTGTTGGGTCTTTTGGCATCTCTTTTTCCGCTCCTCCCTTTCCCGTCCGAGCGCCTGCTTGACAGCGCGCGCCCCGCTTCGTATTCTTGCTTCACTAACTCTTGAGCCGCCTTAGCTCAGTTGGTAGAGCACCTGATTCGTAATTAGGGGGTCTGCGGTTCAAGTCCGCAAGGCGGCTTCAATTTTCCACCTTCCTTTAACAGCTTAACTATCGTCGTCCGGTTCTCCGAACAGCTTAGCGACATCGAGCGGAGCGCAACTTCTGATCACGGCTGCGCCCCGCTCAAGTCCCAAGCATTTCGAGCACACGCGTTGCTCCATTACTTCCTGCCGGAACTTCCGCCGCGTGCTTTGCCGCCCGACTTCTTCGAGCCACCGCCGCCGGACTTGGAAGCTCCCGCCTTCTGTGCGCCGCCGCCTTTTGAGCCGCCCGACTTCTTCGAGCCGCCCTTGCTGCTCGACGCAGCTTTGCCCGCCCCGCCTTTGCTGCCGCCGCCGCTCGCGCCGGTCGCCGACTTGGCCGTGCGGTTGATCCCTTTGCTGACAGACTTCGACGAGCGCGATGCGGCGCGTCCTTCGCGCTCCGCCGCTTTGCCCGCGCGCTCCGTCGCCTTGCCCGCCTGCCGCGCGATGCTTCTCACCGCGCTCGAAGTGGACTTCGTCCCGCTGCGCCCCGTGGACGAACGACCGCCCGCCGCCGCGCCGCCGGACTTTCTGCCGCCGCCCGGCCGCATGATGTCGCCGAGCGTCGGGCTGACGCTGCTCACCGTGTCGGCCAAAGTTTCGAGTAACGAACCGCCGAGGTTCGACCCGCGTTCGGCCACTTCGCCCGCCACCTCCGTCGCTTGATTGACCGCGCCCGTCGCCGCGTCGGTCGCCATGTTCGCCATGTCGCCCGCCGCGCTCGTCTGGCTAGATTGTTTACGTCTGCTTGGCATGATTCTCTCCTCCCGTGTGTGTCGAGTTGAATTGAACTACCTCGCTCGGTTCAAGGCGAAATAAACAACCTTGCGTCCCCGCGTTTCCCATTTCATGTTGCGCGTTATTCGTTGCCTTGAGATTTACATGATGTGTGGCGCGGCCGTCAATCAGAAAGTGATTGACGCGCCAACAACGCTCGACGCATTTCACACTAAAACTGCGACCGGCGCGTCGCAAGTAGCGTAAGCGAACATTCACGGCGGCGGCCTGTACGGGTTTGTGCGCGCGAAACCGGCGCGTGGCGGCTTTTTCCCACATTCGACCCGCGCACCGGCTGGCACAGCCCTTGCCCGTTTGTACCGACGGACAACGAACCATCACACACGCGGACGCAACGCCCCGGCGCGGCGTCCTTTATCGAGAGTTAAAAATATTTAAGGAGTCGAACCCATGACTAATTCGGAAAGCGCGACGAAGAAGGTCGCTATTTTGATCGAGAACCACGTCGAGGACAGCGAATTTCTAGTTCCTTACAATGCGTTACAGGAAGCGGGGGCGGAAGTGACCGTGCTCGGCTCGCGCGTGAACGAAAAATATCAGGGCAAGCAAATGAAGCTCTTGATGGCCGCCGACCGGACGACCACCGACGCGCTCGCCGAAGAGTTCGACGCCGTGATCATCCCCGGCGGCATGGCTCCCGACCGCATGCGCACCAACATGAAGACCGTGCGCTTCGTGCAGGACGCGGTGGAGCGCGGCAAACTCGTCGCCGCCGTCTGCCACGGGCCGCAAGTGCTGATCGAGGGCGATCTCCTGCAAGGCAAACGCGCCACAGGCTTCCGCGCCATCCGCAAGGACATGCAGAACGCCGGGGCGTCTTACGAGGACACTGCCGTCGTCAGCGACGGCAACCTCGTCACGTCGCGGCGGCCGGGCGACCTGCCAATCTTCACCGCTGCCATCCTGCGTCACCTCGGAATTGAGAAGAACATCAAAAACGTCGGCCTGCCCGCCGAGACGGACGCGTCGGCCGACTGGTGGAAGCTGGCCGAAGGCTGGGGCGGCTCGACGAAGGCAGAGATCGCCGACGGACTCAACACGGCGATTCGCGGCGAGCGTTACGCGCTGACGGCCTTCGAGCACTACACCGACAAGGCGACCGCGCCCGACCTGCGCGCCGCGTTCAAGGAGATTCACGCGAACAAGCAACGGCACATCAGTGTGCTCGAAGCGCGTCTGGCCGCGCTCGGCGAGAAAGAGTCTATGCAGGCGGCGGGCAGCGGCGCGTGGGCGACGCTCAAGAGTTGGCTGCAATCGAGCGACGACGTGGCGCTCATGCGTCGCGCCATCGGTGATCTGCAAACCGGCGTCGTTGACTCGTTCAACCTCACCAACAGTTTCACCGATCCGGCGACCGCACAAATCTTCGACGACATCAGCGTTGACATCGCCAAAGACGAGCAGCGCATCGCAGACCTCTATCACGCGCATCTCGCCGGGCAGAAACCCGACGCCGCCACGCCGACCACCGGCGCGGCGGTCAGCGCGTGAAAGATATGTAGAAGTTAGAAAGACGGAGTGCGAAAAAAAGAGTTGGCCGGGAGTTTACACGCTCCCGGCCAACTCTTTTTGCGCCTCTTAACTTGTCTTCAAAGACTTGCCGGAGGTGTTTGAAGACGACCGGGGTAATCTACGTCGCGGGCGGGGCGGCGGGCGGTTGACCGTCTCCGCGTCGCCGTCTGAGCAACTGACGCATGCGCCAACCAAGTCCGCCGAAGAGCGGGAACAGCAGTCCGGTCACGATCCAGCCCACGTTGTCATAGACAAATCCGGCGATGCGGCTGCCCGAAGTGACTTCGACGAGGATGTCTTTTTTGAAGGTGTCAATCTTGCGCCGCCGCTCTTTGCCTTCGACAAGGACGACGACCGTGAGCGTCAGGTGCAACCGCTGCGTCCCCTCTTGCTTGGCCTTCACCTGCCACTCCCACTCGGTCGGCATGCTGTCGCTGAGCGGCTGTTCCGCCGGGGTGATCGGGATGATCTCGAAACCCGCGCCCGCCAGTTGCGCCTCCATCACGTTCCCGACCTTGATCGGGTGGCTCTCGACCTTCCCTTCCTCCTTGATCAACTTCTCAAGCTGCCCGGCCAAGTTTGCCTTACCGAGTTTGACTTCGACGTTGACGCTCTGTTCGAGCCTCATCTTCTCCGGCGTGTTGAAAGCAACCTCGCCGCGCGGCAATGAATTGAGGTAGGCGTCAACGCTGTCGCCGCCCGGCGTGGAGGTCGGCGTCGCAGACTGGGTGGATGGAGCGGACATCGTGGGCGAGGCGGCGGTTGTATCGCGGGGCGACGGGGTGGCGGTGGGCGCGGCGGCGGTGTTCGCGCTGGCGGCAGTCGCGTTTGTGTTCTGCGGCGGTGCGCCGGAGTACTGGGGTGGGGATTGACGCTGGGGGGCGGAGTCGCAACCGGCCATCAGCGCGGCCGACGCGAGCAGTAGCAGGAGTGCGCAGAGTAAAGTTCTGTGGAGCATGAGGAGTTACCTCACTGACGCGCGAGGGTGTTGGGGCGCGGTTCGCAATTGGGACGGGCGCGGGCGTCGTGGCGCGGCTGTGCCCGCCGGAGCGCGCACGACGGGCGGTAAGCGTTAGGCGGCCGGGCGGAGCAGGCCGCGGAAGATGCCCTGCACCTGCACCTGCGAGGCGGGCAGGCGGATCGGTTCGAGTTGCGAGTTGGCGGGGCGGAGTTCGACTTCGCGCCCGAAGCGGTGGAGGCGTTTGAGCGTGGCGCGCGAGCCTTCGATGAGGGCGACGACGATCTCGCCGTCGCGCGCGTCCACGCGGTTTTCGATGAGGGCGATGTCGCCGTCGCAGATGTGCTCGTCAATCATCGAGTCGCCGGAGACGCGCAGGGCATAGACACGCTCCGGGCGCACGCGCCCCAAGAGGAAGCGCGGCACGCCGATGGTCTCGCCGTTATCGTCCACCGTCTCCAAAGGCGCGCCCGCCGCGACGCGGCCGAGCAGACGCACCTCGCACACGGCGTCGCCCGCCGCCTCTTCGACGTGGACGTTCAGGCCGAACGAGCCGTTGGCGTGGCTGCGCGCGAGCAGGCCGCGCTTCTCCAATGCCTCGATGTGCTTGGCGATAGTGGCCTTCGAGGAGATGCCGAAGTGGCGCGCGATCTGCGCGTAGGAAGGTTCGTAGCCGTGCCGCTCGATGAAGCGTTGGATGTAGTCGAAAATTTCTTTCTGGCGTTGGGTGCGGGGTTGCATGAGTCTGTCCTTTCAAACGCGAGCGGGTGGGATTCCCGCGTCTCCCGTCTACGCCGCCTAGCGGCGAGGGCGCGCACCGGATTCTAAAGTCGCCCTCGCCGCAGCGTCAAGCTATTGTCAACTTCGCCCGCCGTGCTACACGCCGGGCATCGCTCGCTTGAGCGGTTTGAGTAACAGGAACAGCACGACGGCCATGACGAGCGCCATCAGGCCGAGCACGCCGAAGAAAGTGGAGTGCAGCCAGCGATCCCAGAAGATGCCGATCTGCGTCAGCTTGTTGCCCATCGCAGTCGCCACGAACCACCCGCCCATCATCAACCCGCGCAACCGCACGGGGGCGACCTTCGAGACCAGCGACAGACCCATCGGCGACAACATCAACTCGCCGAGCGTGACGACGAAGTAAGAGAGGACGAGCCACATCGGCGACACGCGGAACGCGTACGGGTCGCCGCCGAGCGCGGTCGCCTCGCCCGTCTTGGCTGCGAAGTAGAGAATGAAGAAGGAGAGCGCGGTCAAGGTCATGCCGAAGGCCATCTTGGTCGGCGTTGAAGGTTCGAGGCCGCGCCTGTCGAGGAAGCCCCAGAACCAGACGAGCGGGAACGTCAGCGTGATGACCCAGAACGGGTTGATCGAGTTCGAGATGATGCCGCCCGATTCTTTCGCCGTCTCCGGCGAGAAGATCGTCGTCCAGTTGGTGTTGGCGTCGGCGAAGTAAGTCAGCGTCGAAGCGTTCTGGTGGAAGACCATCCAGAAGACGATGACGACCGCGAAGATGACGATGAGCGCGATGATGCGACGGCTTTCGGGGACGGCATCCATCACGCCCTGTCGGCTGGCGTTCGCGGCGTCTTGTTGGCTGACGCCGTGCGGCGGCGCGTCGGTGGTGGTGGCCGCCGTGTCGGCGGCGGTGTTAGCGGAGCGGGTCGCGGCCGTGGGCGTGGCGGTCGCGGCGGCCTTCAAGTTGCGCCCCAATTCGGGGATGTGCTTTTTGAACTGGAAGAGAATCCAGACCGAGATGACCATGCCGCCCGCCGCCACTGCGAACGCCGGGTGGAAGCCAAATTTCGCGCGCACCCAACCGGCGATCAGTGGGGCGATGAACGCGCCGACGTTGATGCCCATGTAAAAAATGTTGTAGGCGCGATCCTTGAGGTGGCTGCCTTCCGGGTAGAGGTTGCCGACCATCGTCGAGACGTTCGGTTTGAAGAAGCCGTTGCCGATGACGAGACAGGTGAGCGCGGCGTAGACGGCGGCGAGTGAAGAGAAGGAGAGCAGCAGGTGTCCGGCGATGAAGAAGAGACCGCCGATCATCACCGCCCGCCGATAGCCCGTGAAGCGGTCGGCGATGAAGCCGCCGACGAGCGGCGAGAGATAGACGAACATCAAGTAGTTCGCGTAGAGACTCGTCGCCTCGGCCGCCGACCAGCCGAAACCTTCCGCCGGGTCGCGCAGGTACAGCGTAAACATCGCGAGCATCGAGTAGAAACTGAAACGCTCCCACATCTCTGTGGCGAAGAGCACGTAGAGACCCTTCGGGTGTTTGTCCTCGTGTCCCGCCGCGAAAGCGCCGTTCATTGCCGCTGTTGTAGCCATGTTGAAAACCCTCTCCTCTCTGTGTTCTCTGTGTCCTAGCCGTGGCTCAAATCTCTCGCACCATTTCCTGACAGCCCGACACTACCCCGACACTAGCGGCGCGAGTAGCGCGCGAGCGTGACGGGGAAGACGCGGACGCCCGCGGGCGCTTGTTCCGCCTTGAGTTGCGTCGCGTCGCTCAACAGTTTATCGGCCTTCATGCCGTAGACGGCCTCGTTCAATTTGTTGTCGGGGTTGACGACCGCCCCTTTCAGTTCGAGACCGGCGAAGAGTCCTTTGCTGCGCGAGTAGGAAAGTATGCCAGCGTCGAGCGTGAGGTTTGTAGTAGCAGACGCCGTGCGCCCCACGGGGCCAGCGGCCGCGCTCGCCTCGCCGCCCATCTCGAACTTGTCTTCGAGCAGACCCTGCACGGCCGACTCGTTCATAAAGAGCAGCACGAAGTCTGTCTTCGCCGCGCCGATCTGCGCGCCGAAACTCCCGCCGCGCATCGTGAAGAACGCGGGCGCGCTCCACCCGCCACGCATGCGGCGACTAATCAGGCCGCTCCCGCCGCGCCCACCCACGACGAAGCCCGCCTTGAGCACGCCGGGGAAGACCGCCACGGCCTCCGCCTTGTCAATCAACTCTTTCGGGATGGCGTTGTCGCGCGCGCCCATTGCCTGCTCGAACACCTTCGCCGCGTTCGCGGCTTTGCGCTCGGCCTCCTCTTCCTTCTTCGTCGGCGGCGCGCTCACGCGCCGCTGCCGCTGCTGCTGCTCCTGCTGCTCCTGCGCCCGCACCGACACGACGGCGGCGGGCGCGTAGAAACTTGCGCCGACTAACAACAAGCCGAGCGCGTACCACGGCCAAAGCGAGGGCGACCGCGACGCGTTCCTCAACGATAAATGCTTCATGCTTTCAGAACCTTTCTCGCACTTACTTACGCGAATAGCGCGACAGTTGCAACGGGAAACTGCGCACGCTGGGCGGGATGTAGGGTTTGCCGTCGCGCTGCAAGCCTGTGCCCGTCAGAAGTTGATCGGCCTTCATGCCGTAGACGGCCACGTTGTCTTTGTTGTCCGGGTTGATGACGACGCCCTTGAGTTCGAGTCCGGCAAAGAGTCCTTTGCTGCGCGAGTAGGAGAGGATGGCGGCGCGCAGTTGGATGTCGGTCGAGGCACTGGCCGCGCGCCCGACGGGGCCTGCCGCGACGCTGCCCTCGCCCCCGATCTCGAACTTGTCTTCGAGGAGTCCCTTCACCGCGTCTTCGTTCATAAAGAGCAGCACGAAGTCGGTTGAAGACGCGCCGAGTTGCGGGCCGATAGAGCCGCCGCCGAGGTTGAAGAACGCGGGCGCGCTCCACCCGCCGGGGATGCGCCGGCTGATCACGCCGCGCCCGCCGCGCCCGCCGACGAGCAGAAAGCCGGCCTTGATCACGTCCGGGAAGACGGCGACGGCTTCGGCCTTCTCGATCAAATCTCTGGGGATCGCGCGCTCCGGCGTGGACATGATCTGGCGGAAAACTTTCGCCGCCTTGGTGGACTGCTCGCGCGCCTCTTCCTGCGCCTCGCGTTCTTTCTTACTGATCTGCGCCGTCGCGCCGCCACCGGGCGTCAACGCCGTGAACGCCACGGCGCACAACAGGGCAGAGGCAAATCGTCTCCGAAATGATTTCATGCTTCTTCTCCTTAGCAACCAAAAAAGGTGATGCGGCGGCGACACCGGAGGGGGAGAACAAGCGTTACTCGCTTTCCAGCGGGGAGAGATCATTCGACTGTCGCGCCTTTGTTATTACGCGCACATCTTAGCAAGCGGACGGTGAAGGGGGAAGCGCAAAGTATGTAAAACAGGGGAAAGGGTAAGGGGTAAAGGGTAAAGGCGAAAGATAAGAGCAAGCGAACTACTGCGCTGCTTGAAGTTTTTTAACCCTTTCACCTTTACCCCTTACCCTTTCCCCCATACTTAAAACGCGATGCTGTAACTCACGCCCGGATACTTGCTCTTCACCATGATGAGGGAGAAGGCGTGTCGGTTGTACGTGTAGTTCAGGAGCGGGTGGAGGTTGATGCCGTTGTGCGTGACGAGCGCGGAGAAATTTCTGCCGAGTTGGATGCTGACGCCGCCGACGGGCAACAACCGATGTTGAAACGTGCCGTAGGCCATGCCGACGTAGGGCGCAATCGGCAGTCCCGTCTCGCGCCGCAGGTTCTTGCTCAGCGTCATGTAATAAGACTGACCCGAAGGCGTGCCGATGCGATCCGAACTCGTGCCGACCATCAACGCGGGGCGACGCTTCGTCTCCGTCAGGATGAGCAGATTGGCGATGGGCGCAACCTCGTCCGCGCCGGGGTTGTACTCGATCCCGGCCGTCAGGCGCGGGTGAAATCTATAGGTGATAGTTGCGCGCACGGTCGCGCGCGGAATCTGCTTCGAGAGCACGCGCATCCCATAAACCCAACGCTCCTTGTTATCGTTTCCTGCCCCGCTCACGGCGCGGCCTTCTCCCGGTCAAGAGGGTCAAGAGGGGACGCTCGACGCGTACTCCTCTTCCTTCGCGTCCGACGCTTTGGCCTGCTGCTCCCCTCCGGCGCGCGGCTTCGCGCCCGCCGCCGCGCGCGCCTGTTCCTGCGTCGCCAGCAGTAGCAGTTCGTCAATCTTCTTCTTCACCTCGGCCTCTTTAATGACGCCGCTCTTGTGCCAGACGACGCGGCCGTCGCGCCCGATGATGACCGTGCCGGGGAGCACGGGCGCGAGTCCGAAACGCTCCATGTCGCCCACGGTCGCGCCGAGCCAGACGGGGAAGTTGAGTTTCGTCTCCTTGATGAACCCCATGATCTTCGAGCGCGCCGCCGGATCGTCGGCCGACGCGCCGATGACCTGCACGCCGAGCGCGGCGTAGTTGTTCTGGATCGCCGCGAGGTCTGGCATCTCCTTGCGGCACGGCTCGCAGTAGGTCGCCCAAAAGTTGAGCACCACCACGCGCCCGCCGAGCGCGCTCAAACGCTGCTCCGTCCCGTAGAGGTCTCTGAGCACGAGTTCAACTTGCGTGCCGATCACTTTCGCGTCTTGCAACACGGACGACGCCGCGGCGTTGCCCCCGGCGACGACGTTCAAAGCGTTCACCTTCAGATAGCTTTTCCGCTCCGCGCCGCGACGTTCCACCGTGCCCGCCACTTCCACGCGCTTGCCCATGAAGGCCAACCAATCTTTCGCGCCCTTGTCGAAGCGGCCGTCTTCAAGCAGGTAGAGCTTGAAGTTGTTCCCCGCCCCTTCGCGCACGGCGAGCGCGGCGTCCACGCCCTTCGCCGCGCAGTCCACGGCGCACTTCAAATCGGCGGCCGTGCCGTAAGGCGTCTTCGTCCGGTCGTCCGATTCAAACCAGCATTGCGAGCAGACCACTTGCCCTTCCAGTTTCAACGTCGCCGCCGCGCTTCCCTCGCCTTGCGCTCGCGCCGTCGCTGCCGCGACTGTCACGACGGCCAGCGACAACGCAAAGCCCAGTAAAGTTTTTTTCATCACACAAGTCTCCACACGCACCGGAACTCCTTAGCCCCGCGCGTCGTCTTAGTTCGCGCCGCCGTACTGCGCGATGATGCGTTCGCGTATCTGCGCCGGGGTAAGCCGCTCCTCTTTTTGCAGCTTGTAGGCGAGCAGGGCTTCCTCGATGCAGGTGGCGCAGTGCGCGGCGTGGTCGTCAACGAAACAGGTCTGCAAACTCTTGTGGCCGAAGCCCTCGTCGCAGTGGCAGTAGCACGGCAGTTGCGCGATGGTCTGCGGTATCTCTTTGACCGCCGCGTAGGCCATCCGCGTTATCCCCGTGAACTGCGACGCCGGGAGCACGGGCGGCAAATTCTTCAAGTCGGCGGCGGTCGCGGCGAAGCGCGGCACACGCCCCGGCGCGCCGTGCGAATGACCTTGGTGCGCGTCGGCGTCCGGCGCGGGAGTCGTCTCGCCCGCGTCGTGCGCGGACTGCGGGACGACTTGTGCGGTCTGCGGCGACTGCTGCTGCTGCTGCTGTTGCTGCGCGGGCGTCGCCGCGACGGGTTGACGCGCGTTCGACGACGCGGCCTGTTCGGAAGACGCGCTGCCGCACGCCTGCGACAACAACGCCGCCGCGAACAACAAAGCGGACGCGAGCGCGGGTCTGATTTTTTTCGATCTCTTCATGTGAAAATGTCTCCTAGCGAATGATTGAATGAAAATGTTCGACGCCGCGCTCTGTGTTTGTCGTGCGCGTCGTCGCTCAGTGTTTGTCGTGCGCGTCGTTGTTGCCGTTCACGGTCGTCGTGTTGTTGTGGTCGCCGTGCCCGTCCATCTTCATGCGGCCGGGGCGGAAGCGCAGAAAAAACTTGTACGACTTCGGGTTGTTGCCGTAGAGCGAATCGAGAATCTCCGGCTTGGAATAGAACGTTAAGTCGCCGCCGACGCCGATTGACATCCGCTCCGTGTTCCACACGTCGCGCACGTAACCGAAGGTGTATGCGCCGATGCGAAACTGCGGGTGCGTGTCGTGGTCGAAGCCGAGCGCGTCGAGTTCCGCGTGACGCAGCAGTTCGTTTTTGTCCACGAGTTCGAGCCGCGTGTAGAGGTAATTGCGCGCGAGGAAGTTCGCGGTCGTCTCGAAGGTGTAGCCGTTGAGGTTGAAGATTTCGCCGCTGTGGCTTTCGTGGTTGCGCCCCCAGATGAAGGCCGCCGCAAGGTTGCCGCGCGCGAACGCCCGGTTGTACTGCACGGAGGCGGTGGTGCGCCGCACATCGCCCGGCTCAAGCTGTTCGGGGTTGCGCAGGAAGCCGTGGCTCACCTGAAAAGTCCAGTTTTTGTTGGGCGCGAAACTGAGTCGCGCCGAACGCGAGTTGAGCGGGTTGAACTCGAAGTTGTAGCGTCGCTCGTCCGGCTCGCGCCCGTTGAAGACAGAGCCTTCGAGTTTGAACCAGCGATAAGTGAAGCCGGTGGTGATGACGCCGAAGGAGATGTGCGACGAGTCCTGCAAGTGGTGCGAGAGCGGCGCGGTCGGATTCTCCGAGGCCGACGGGCGGTGCATGAAGGCGACGGGGCCGAGCGCAGGCTCGCCGGGAAAACCGAAATAGGTGAACCACGTCGCGCGGTCGCCGAGCGGCACGGTGTACTGCGCCGAGAGTTCCATGAACAGATCGTGCGGGTGTTGCGCGTCAATGATCGGCTCGCCCCGGTAAGTCTCGCCGGTCTGGAAAAGCTCCGGCGACCCGACGCCCGAAAACGTCAGCGGTTCGAGACTGAGCATCGCGCGCAGTTGCAGCGTGCCCGCGCCGACGCGCCGGTAGGCCATCGGCATGAACCAATTTTGCGACTCGAACTTCGTCACCCCGCGCGCCCCGCCCTGTGCGTTCACGCCGAGTTTCGCCTCGTAGTGAAACATGAAGAGCCAATCGCCCGCGACCTTGTGCGTCATGTACATCGGCGACGCGGCGGGCTGCCACGCCGTGCCCGAACCCATCTGCGCCATCGGCGTGAAGTTCGCGCGGCTCGCGCCGTTGCGGATGCCCATCACGTCGCCGGACATCACCATCAACTCGTTGACCTCCGCCTCCGAGACCTCTTTGACAACCTCCGCCTCAGTAGTGCCCTTCGTCGCGGCGTCGTGCCCCGCGTGCATGCTGTGGTCAACCGAGGCGGGCGCGGGTTTAACCGTCGCGGGCGAAGGTGTGGGCGCGGGCGCGTGCATGGAATGATCAACTTCCGCAGGTGCAGGTTTAACCGGCGCGGGCGTGGGCGTGGCGGCGGGCGCGGGCTTGTTCGGCGCGGGGTGTTCGCCGTGCTGGTCGTGTTGCGCCCGCGCTCCCGCCGCCGTGACGCCGAGCAAGGCGGCCAACGCCAGCGCACGCATAAAGGGCGCGCGTAAGTTGTCGTGTGTGAGTTTTGGTAAATTCATCTCTAACCTCTCAACGGCTCTCCGAAGTTGCGGCGGGGCTAAGTGTCGCGCGCCGCACGTCTGTGCAAATATTTTTGCGTGCAAATATTTTTGATTGACGAGGGAGCAGGGTTGCGCGCTTCCGGCCGAAACTTTCGCGCGGGCGCGCGAGGCCGGAAACGTCCGAGAAGGGCTAGATGAGAAAGACGCTGATCAGAATGTGGCGACGTTCGGGGGGCACGGGCGGCGCGTGCTGCGAGGGCGCAAGGTGCGAAGCGTGAGACGGCGCGGGCGCGCCGCGTTCGCGCGCGCCTGAGAGCGCACTCGCGGCGTCGCGCTTAACTTTGCCCTGTTCGGGCGCGACGACAAACGCCGTCGCCGGAGTTTCGCTTGAACCGCCCGCGCAACATTCGGCGCAAGACAACCCGCGCGCGACGAGAGCCGGAGCGTCGGTCTCGGTCGTAGAAGCAGAGGCCGCGCCTTCGCAAGTCATCCCGGCGTGCGATTGATCAGTTTGATTTTGCGCGTTTGATCTTTCGTGCCGGGCGGTTGATGCGTCGTGCGGGGGCGGCTGCGAATCGGAATGGTGTGCGGCGGCGGAGTTGCCGATTCGTGCGCGGCAGCAGTCGTGCGCGTCGGCGGCGGAAGTCGCGCCCGCTTCGTGCGAGCACCAAGCGGAGGCGGCCGAGGCCAGCGCGCCGCCCCACACGCCCGCCGTGAGCGTGAGTAGCAAGCCGAAGATGAGAGCCGTGCGACGCATAAGTTTGCAGAGTTGGTGTTGCCGACCTGACAGCTTTCCGGTGGCCGTCAATTTAGCACGAACGCGCGCCGCCGCGCTAACTTGCCGCGAGCGGAAAACGCGTGGCCGCCCCCTTCCCCTGATGCGACCGAAAGCCGCATTAATCTTCCACGATCAACTTGCCGCGCACCATGTTCATGCCGCAGTTGAAGGTGAACGTGCCCGCGCGTTCGGGCGTGAAGTTGATGCGGGTCGTCTTGAAGGCGGGCAGCATGCGGCTGATCCCGAAGTCGCCGAAGACGATCTGCTCGGTGCAGGAGTTGGTCTCGTCGCGATAGAAGTCGAGTTCGACGGGCGCGCCGCGTTTCACGACGATCACGTCGGGCGTGTAGCCGCCCTTGACCAGCACGCGCAGACGTTGCGCGCCCACCGCCGTCAAGCCCGCCGCCGCACGCACGCCCTCGCCCGCGAAGAAGTACCAGAGCACGAAGGCGATGAGCGCGACGCCCCCCAGCAAGACAATAATTTCCGTCGTATCCATTTTCATTCCTCAATCAAAACGCGAAGGAAGTTTACAACTTGAAACGCCTGAGACGCAGGCTGTTGGCGACGACCGAGACGGACGAGAGCGCCATCGCCGCGCTCGCCACGACGGGCGAGAGCAGCCAGCCCGTGAACGGGTAGAGCGCGCCCGCCGCAAGCGGAATGCCGAGCGTGTTGTAGACGAACGCCCAGAACAAATTTTGCCGGATCACTTTGATCGTCTGCCGCGAGAGCGCGATGGCCGTCACCACGCCGCCGAGGCTGCCGCGGATCAGTGTGATGTCCGAGGCTTCGATGGCAACGTCCGTGCCCGTCCCGATGGCGATGCCGATGTCGGCGGCGGCGAGCGCGGGCGCGTCGTTGATGCCGTCGCCCACCATCGCCACGCGCTTGCCTTCGGCCTGCAACTTTTTCACTTCCGCCGCCTTGCCCTCCGGCAACACTTCGGCCAGCACGCGCTCGATGCCGACGGCGCGCGCCACCGCCGACGCCGTCCGACGGCTGTCGCCCGTCATCATCACGACTTCCAACCCCAGCCCGCGAAGCGCGCCGACCGCCTCGCGCGAGTCCGCCTTGATCTCATCGGCGACGGCGACGACGCCCGCCGCCGCGCCGTCAACGGCAACGTACACGATTGTCCGTCCCGCCTCCGTCAACGCCTCCGCGCGCTCCTGCAACTCTTTCAACTCGACGCCGCCGTCCGTCATCAACTTGAGATTGCCGAGCACGACGCGCCGCCCGCCGACCTGCGCCTCGACGCCGTGACCAGCCAGCGCGTTGAACGCGGAGACATCGGCGAGCGCCAGCCCGCGCTCCGACGCGCGCCGCACGATGGCTTCGCCGAGCGGGTGCTCGCTGCCGCGTTCGGCGGAAGCGGCGAGGCGCAGCAGTTCGTCCTCTTCGAAGCCTGCGGCCGTTAACACGTCGGTCACGGCGGGCTGTCCTTTCGTGATCGTGCCCGTCTTGTCCAAGACGATGGTCGTCAGGCGGTGCGCCGTCTCCAACGCCTCGCCGCCTTTGACGAGGACGCCGTGCTCCGCGCCGCGCCCCGTCCCGACCATCACGGCGGTCGGCGTCGCCAGCCCCAGCGCGCACGGGCACGCGATGATCAGCACCGACACGAAACTGACGAGCGCGTAACTCAGACGCGACTCCAAGGGCGCGGCGATGAACCACACGACGAACGCCGCAATCGCCACGCAGATCACGACGGGCGTGAAATAACCGCTCACCACGTCTGCGAGCCGCGCGATGGGCGCGCGCTGCCCCTGCGCCTGTTCCACCATCCGCACGATCTGTTGCAACACCGTCTCGCGCCCGATCTTCGTCGCGCGGAATTTGAAACTCCCCGTCCCGTTGATCGTCGCGCCGATCACCTGCGCGCCCGCAGACTTCTCGACCGGCATGCTCTCGCCCGTCAGCATCGCCTCGTTCACCGCCGACGCGCCTTCCGTCACCACGCCGTCAACCGGAATCTTCTCGCCCGGCCGCACGATCACGACGTCGCCGACGACAACTTCCTCGATGGGCAGATCAACTTCCCGCCCGCCCTCGCGGACGACGCGCGCCGTGCGCGGTTGGAGTCCCATCAGACGCTTGATCGCCTCGGAGGTCTTGCCCCGCGCGCGCGCTTCCAGTAGTCGCCCCAGGAGAATGAGCGCGATGATCACGCTTGCCGCCTCGAAGTAGACGGGCGCGACACGCATCGCGCCGACGCCGTTCATGCCCGGCATCGTCGCGGAATGCTCTTCGGCGGCGACGAGTCCGGGCGCAACCGTCACGACGAGCGAATAGATGAAGGCCGCGCCCGTGCCCGTGGCGATGAGCGTGTTCATGTCGGCCGCGCGATGTTTGAGCGCCGTCCACGCGCCCTGATAGAAAGGCCAGCCGCTATAAAAGATGACGGGCAGCGTCAGCGCAAGCTGCGCCCAGTTGATCCAGTAGACGTTGAAGGCCGCGACGCGCCCGTGCGACATCGCGACGAGCAGGACGGGCGCGGAGAGCACGGCGGCGACGATGAAGCGTCGGCGCAGTTGCGTCTGCTCCGCGCGCGTGGCCTCTTGCTCGCGCTCTGCCGCGCCTTCTTCCGCCGCATCGCTCGCGCCGTAGCCGATCTCTTCGATTGTCCCGATCAAACTGGCCGCGCCCGTCGCGCCCGCGTCGTATTCCACGCGTGCGCGCGCCGTGGCGAAGTTGACGCTCGCGCTCCGCACGCCCGCGGCATTCGTCAGCCGACGTTCGATGCGCCGCGCGCAGGCGTTGCAAGTCATGCCCGTGAGCGACAGATCAACGCGCCCCAAACTGTTCGCGTCAGCCTCTGTGGACGCGTCCGCTCCCGGCGAAGCGACTTGCCGTGCGTCAATCGCGTCGTCGGCTGCGTTGGTCAGCATGTTGCCGGAGGCGTCGTCGTTGACAGGTTCTTTAGTGATCGTCGCGCTCATTTGTGTCTCCCCTTGCCCGTCTTTTTGCGCGCGGGCGGCGTCACTGTCGTTGCCGACGCGGCGGGCGCGTGGACGTGGCTATGCTCGATGAGTCCGCAGAACTGCCCTTCTTCGATGCCGCGCTCGTCCCAGTCGGCGAGCGTGCGCGCGAGTTCCGTGCGGTAGCGACGCAGTTCGCGCAGGCGCGCGTCGAGTTCCGCGAGCTTGCGTCGTGCCGCCTCGCGCACTTCGACGCAGGGGGCTTCGCCGCGCCCGCGCATCAACAGAATCTCCGCGATCTCGTCGAGCGAAAAGCCGATTGACTGCGCCCGTTTGATGAATGCGAGGCGTTCGAGCACGCCTTCGTCGTAAGCGCGATAACCGGAGGCCGTGCGCGCGGGACGACCGAGCAGGCCGCGCCGCTCGTAGAAGCGCAGAGCCTCGACGCTGATCCCCGTCGCCCCGGCCACCTCGCCGATCCTGAGAGTGCGCCCCGCCTCAGTCCGCCGTTCAAATTGTCTCGCCGTTTTCCACATGGCTACATTGTAAACCCTGTAGCTGACTACAGAGTCAAGCTCCCGCGAAAAATATTTTACGGCGGCGAATTGAGGGACGGCGATTTGACCGCGCCGCGCCAACAGTGAGACGATGCGCGTAAATTTATATTTCACGCGAAAATGCTTTTCAGGAGGTGGTTTGATGTCAATTGACCCGGACAAGGTGACGACGCAGGAGGAGACGGGCGAACCCGCCGCGATAGACGAGGTGGAGGGGCGCGTTCAGGCCGAGATGAAGATCGCGGAAGGCCGCGCCAAAGAGAGTGTCGCGCAAGGTTTGCAGGACAAGGAACTCGAACGCGAAGGGCGCAAACTTCAAGAGGAAGGTGAGCGCGAGTTGGAACAGGAGCGACAGAGCAGCAGCGACTCCGGCAGCGGCGATTCGGCAGGCGGCGAGAAGTAAGCGACGAGACATGAGAGCCGCGCGAGCGGCTAGACGCATGAGCCGCGAAGCGATGATAGGTAACAGCCCCTCCCGTGAAGGAGGGGCTGCTACCTATCATCGCTTCGCGGCTTGTGTGTCGCGCGACGCTTATTTCGCCGCGTTGCCGAGAGTCCGGTCGGCGATGTCGCGCACCATCGTCGCCACCTGCGGGCTGTAGCCGACGAACTTCTGGATCACGTTCCCATCCGGCCCCAGCACGTAAGTCTGCGGGATGCTGTAGCGCGGCGCGAGGAACGCCTCCCACCCTTTGGCGTCAACCCACACGACCTTGTAATTGATCTCAAACTCCTTGACGAATTGATTGACCGACTCGGCCGTGTTCCGCTCGTCCTCCGACGTGACGCCGAGCACTTCGAGGCCGCGCCCCGCGTACTCTTCCTGTATCTTGATGAAGTCGGGAATCTCGCGACGGCACGGCCCGCACCAAGTCGCCCACAAATTCAGCACCACGACCTTGCCTTTCAGGTCGGACAACTTCAACGACTTGCCGTCGAGCGTGGTCAGCGTAGCGTCAACCAGTTCGGCGGGCAGCGGCGTCGGCGCGGACTGCGCGCTCTGCGGCGGTTGATTGGGTTGGCGCGGCGTCGTGTTGGCGGCGGACGGCGTGGCGTCGGGCGGCGTGGCCTTGCTGCCGTCGCGCGAACTGTCGGTCGGGTTGCAACTCGCGGACAAGGCCACGGCCAACAGCGAGAAGACGAGCGCGGCCGACAAGAGGCGCGCACGCGTCCAGATTTTCTTCTCCGGCGCGCGCGCCGGTTGCTCAGAGGTCATGCGAAATTAACTTCCTTCGGGTTGATTAAACTCACCGCTCGGCGAGTCATAGACTAAAGCATGGGGCGGGATTTGTCAGTTGTCCGTCGTCAGTAACAACCGGCGACGGACAACTGACAGCTTTTAACGAACCACGATGTTGACCAGCCGTTGCGGGACGACGATCACTTTGACGACCTGACGGCCTTCCATGTGCGCGCGCACTTTTTCGTCGGCCAGCGCGGCCTCGCGCAGTTCATCTTCGGAGGTGTCGGGCGTGGCCTGAATGCGCCCGCGCAGCTTGCCGTTGATCTGCACGGGGATTTCCAGCGCCTCTTTGCGCGCCAGTTCCGCGTCGGCCACAGGCCAGCGCGCGCCGCTCGCGAGCAGCCCGCCCGCGTGCCCCAGAGCTTCCCACAACTCCTCCGCGACGTGCGGCGTGAACGGCGCGAGCATCAGCACCAACGCCTCCAACGCCTCGCGCACCGCGAACTTGTCGGAAGCGCTTGCCGCTGCGGGCGCGCCCGTGGCCGAGTCGAAGTCGCCGAGCGCGTTTAAGAGTTCCATCAACGCGGCGATGCTCGTGTTGAAGTGCAACTCCGAGAAGTCCTGCGTGATGCGCGCGATGGTCTGGTGCGTCTTGCGTCGCAGCGCGCGCGCGGCGTCGGAGAACTCGCCCGCGTCCGTCGCGTTGGGTGTGCTCTCGACGTGTTCGCGCCAACGCCAGACGAAGTTGTAGACGCGGCGCAGGAAGCGCACCGCGCCCTCGATGCCCGTCTCCAACCAGCGCAGTTCGTTCTCCGGCGGCGCGGCGAACATGACGAACAGGCGCACGGCGTCCGCGCCGTAAGCCTCGATCATCTCATCCGGGTCAACGCCGTTGCCGAGCGACTTCGACATCGCCTTCCACTCGCCCGTGCCCTCGACGACGTTCGTCACCATCCCTTGCGTCAACAAATTCTTGACCGGCTCGTTGAACGTCACCAGCCCGATGTCGCGCATCATCTTCGTCCAGAAGCGCGTGTAGAGCAGGTGCATCACGGCGTGCTCGATGCCGCCGATGTACTGGTCAACCGGCGTCCAGTAGGCGACCTTCGCCTTGTCAAACGGCGCGTCTGCGTTCGTCGGGTCGCAGTAACGGAAGAAGTACCAGGACGAATCAACGAACGTGTCCATCGTGTCCGTCTCGCGCCGCGCCTCTTTGCCACACTTCGGGCAGGACGTGTTGACGAACTCCGCGACGCTCGCCAGCGGCGACTTGCCCGCGCCCGTGAACTCCGCGCGCTCCGGCAACAGGATCGGCAAGTCTTTCTCCGGCACGGGCACGATGCCGCACACGCCGCAATAGACGATGGGGATCGGCGCGCCCCAGAAGCGTTGGCGCGAGATGCCCCAGTCGCGCAAGCGGTACGTGACCGCGCCGCCGCCGAAATTTTTCTCCGCGGCGTAAGTCGCCATCTCGCGCATCGCGTCCGCAGACAGCTTGCCGCCCCACTCGGCGGAGTTGACCAGAATGCCGTAGTCCGTGAAGGCGTGCGGCATCGCGACGGATTGATCCAGCCCCGACGCCTCGTTGTGCGGAATTGACTCCTGCTCGTGCGAGACGCGTTCGATGACGCGGCAGATGGGCAGAGAGTATTTCTGCGCGAACTCGAAGTCGCGCTCGTCGTGCGCCGGGACGGCCATCACCGCGCCCGCGCCGTACTCGATGAGCACGTAGTTCGCCACCCACACCGGCAGTTGCTCGCCGCTGAAAGGGTTGACGGCGAACAGACCCGTGTTGACGCCCTCCTTCTCTTCCTCCTCGCCCGGCGCGGCGGCGCGGCTCGCGCGCTCCGCTTTCACACGCGCGACGAACGCCGTCACTTTTTCTTTCAACGGCGACTCTTCCAGTTGATCGAGCAGCGGGTGCTCGGCCGCGACGACGATGGCCGTCGCGCCGTAAATGGTGTCAATGCGCGTGGTGAAGACGCGCACTTTCGCGTCGCTGTCCTTGATGGGGAAATCCACATACGCGCCTTCGCTCCGCCCGATCCAGTTGCGCTGCATCGTCAGCACGCGCTCCGGCCAGCCCGCCTCGATCTCTTTCATGTCGGCGAGCAGTTGTTCGGCGTACTCGGTCGTGCGGATGAACCACTGTTCCAGATCGCGCTTCTCCACGGGCGTCCCGCAACGCCAGCAGACGCCGCCCGACGACTGCTCGTTCGACAGCACGGTCTCCTCTTTCGGACACCAGTTGATCGGCGACGTGCGTCGGTAGATCAAACCGCGCTCCAACATCTTCAGGA
Source organism: Pyrinomonadaceae bacterium (assembly GCA_030841105.1). GTDB lineage: Bacteria > Acidobacteriota > Blastocatellia > Pyrinomonadales > Pyrinomonadaceae > JAIVJZ01. The sequence continues at coordinate 54,834 of JAVEDE010000123.1, read as the reverse complement.
AGAACCACTGATCCCACTTGTAATAGTCCGGCCGGTGCGCCGCCATCTCGCGCCGCCAGTCGAAGCTGACGCCTAAGCGTTTGAACTGCCCGCGCATGTGCGCGATGTTGTCCTCCGTCCACTCGCGCGGCTGCACATTGCGTTTGATCGCGGCCTGCTCGGCGGGCTGCCCGAAGCTGTCCCAGCCAATCGGGTGCAGCACGTTGAAGCCTTGCAGACGCTTGTGCCACGCCAGCGCGTCGCCGATGGAATAGTTTCGCACGTGCCCCATGTGCAGGAAGCCCGACGGGTAAGGCAGCATCTCCAGACAGAAAAACTTCGGCCGCGCGTCCGTGTCGCTGCCGGGTTCGACTTCAAACGCGCCCGTCTCCGCCCACACGCGCTGCCACTTCTCTTCTATTTTTTCCGGGTAATATTTTTCGTCCATAACTCACACTCTTCCTTCTTACACTAACTCACACGCCGGACGCGCGCGAAGCCCCTAACGGCTTCCGCCCCGGCTCACACGTTGTTGAATTGGTCGCTGTGGTGAAGTCTCGCCGCGTCGAACCTGCCCGCGCCAGAGATCAAGCGCGGTCGCCGAGCGGCACCGTAAGAAGGAGTTTGGTTGGCGGGTGAAACGTACTCATAACTGAATTTCGACCTGTTGATACTCGAACGCGCCTATGTTAACCCGAAGGGCGCGCCCGTTGTCAATCTGTTGGCACAGCCCGACAATTTATAACGCTTCGACGAGTGCGTTGGCGAGAGCCTGCGCCACGTCGGCGCGCACCTGCGGGGCGTTCGCGCCGAGGTTGAACAACTGGTCAACCGCCCTGTGATCGAGAAACTCGATCTCGACGAGACAGCCGCGCGCCCTCGTGCCGAGGTTCGACTCGCGCAACACGGCGAGCGATTGATCCTTCACCTCACGGTCTCTCGTCAAAGGCTCGTGCGCCCGGAGGGCTTTGAGCGTGGCCGTCTGGATCAACTGCGCGAAGGCTCTGTCGGCCGCGTGGTTGGAGTTCCCCGCTCGCGGGCTGATCAACGTTTCCACGCCGCGCGCGTTGTGCGCGTTGGAGGCGTTGAAGTGAATGCAGAGGAAGAGATCGGCGTTGTTGTTTCTCGCCACCAGCGCGCGATCCCGCAGGCCGAGATTTCTGTCCGTCTCGCGTGTCAACAAAGTTCTGATTGTGTGGCCTCCATTGGTGGCCGCTTCGGCGAGCGCGTCGCGGACGAGAAAGGCCATCTGCAACGCCAGATTTTTTTCCAGCACGCCGCTCGGACTGCGCGCGTTGTTGGGAGATGAACCGCCGACCGTGGCCGTGCCGCCGTGGCCGGGATCAATGACGATTGTACCTGTCTTAGCCATCGCTAAAGCTCCTCTACAGTTCCTGTTTGTGGTGCGTTTGAGAACCAACTCAGAGCGCGAGCGGGGCGGCATCTGAACTTGAAGAAGACGCGCAAGGGAATGCTTCAATAGAAGAAATGCGGACGGGTGTCAAGGATTTTATTCTATTTCGCGAAGAACTTTCCGACTTCGCGGCGGCGTCCGGCGAGAGTCAGGCGCGCGTCTCTCACTCGAAACAATCCTCCGCGCCGCTTTTGCCGCAAGTGAAATGCTGCGACGCGTACCGCTCGGTGTAGGCGCGCACGCTGCGCCAGAGGCCGCGCCTCAACGCTTACACGCGGCGGCCTCCGCCCAGTTCACCATCCCGCAACGTGGGCACTTCTTACTGCTCATCTCGCCCGCCCATCTCTGTTACTCTCGCCCGTTCCTGTCCCTCTCGCCCGCCCGTTCATCTCTAATCGTCGCGCCCGCTACGCGTCCGTCGCCGCCGTCCGCCGCGATGAATGAACGGAGCGCGGCGAGGTTGCGCGTGTCGTCGCCGAGTTCGTCTTGCGGCGTTTCAAGGATGAACGCGGCCTGCGTGAGTTTCGGGTGCGCGGCGACGCGCGCGAGGGCTTCCGTGCCGATGTGGCCGAGGCCGATGTGCCAGTGGCGATCCACGCGCGAGTTGTAGTCGGCCTTCGAGTCGTTGAAGTGGACGGCGCGCACCTGCGCCGTGCCGACGTTTCGTTCGAGCGCGTCGAAGGTGGCCGCGAGTCCGTCCTCGTCGCGTATGTCGTAGCCTGCGGTGAAGGCGTGCGCGGTGTCGAAGCAGACGCCGAGGTTGAGCGCGGGACAGTCGGCGATGATGTCGCGCAGGTGCTCGAAGCGGTGGCCGATGCACGCGCCCTGCCCCGCGGTGTTTTCGAGCAGCACGCGAAACCTTGAGAGGTCGAGGCCACGGCAGGCGGCGCGCAAACTATCGCCGCAGGTGCGCACGCCGTCCGCCTCGCACGCGCCCTTCGCGCTGCCCGGATGCACCACCAGATAATCCGCGCCGAGCATGATGCCGCGCTCCACCTCTTCGCGGAACGAGGCGACGGACTTCTCGCGGATCACTTCGTCGGCCGCCGCGAGATTGATCAAGTAGTTGGCGTGAATGACGACGGGCGCGATGCCCGTCTCGCGCCGGACGCGCCGGAAAGTTTCCACCTCTTCGCCCGCCAACTCTTTCGCCTTCCAGCCGCGCGGGTTGCGCGAAAAGATTTGCACCGTGTCGCAGCCGAGCGCGTGCGCCTTCGTCAGCGCGTTCTGCAAACCGCCCGCAATCGGCAAGTGGAGTCCGATGCGCGGAAAACTGTTTGAGGATTGATGCATTTAGACTTTAACCGGCGACACTAAATCTTATCTTCACCACGAAGACACGAAGCAAACTATAAAGGTTTAACTTCGTGTCTTCGTAGTGAAAACTACTCATCACTTCTTTTCCACCGCCTCCATCACGCGCAGCATGTTGCCGCCGAGGATCTTGTGGATGTCAATTTCGGTGTAGCCGCGCCGGAGCAGTTCGGCCGTCAGGTTCGGGAACTCGGCGGCCGTCGAGAGGTCGTGCGGGACGGCCTGAATGCCGTCGAAGTCTGAGCCGACGCCGACGTGATCCACGCCGACGAGTTGGACGATGTAGTCAATGTGGTCAACGACGCGCGCGACGGAGACGGGCGGCAGTCGCTTCACGTATTCGCGCTCGCGCACGCGGTCGCGCGCGAGTTTCTTTTGCGCGGGCGTGCCCTTGGCCTTGCGTGAAGCCTCTGCGACGAGCGGCGCGATCTCGGCGTCAACTTTTCGTTGCGCCTCCTGCCAGCCCGGCTCGATGAAGCGCGGGTAGAAGACGACGGCGCAGAGGCCGCCCGTGCGCGCGAGCGCGCGCAGTTGATCGTCCGTCAGGTTGCGCGGGACGTTGACGATTGAGCGCACGCCGGAGTGTGTGGCGATGACCGGCTTGGTGGAAGTTTCGATGATGTCCCAGAAGGTTTGGTCGGAGACGTGCGACACGTCAACCATGATGCCGAGGCGGTTCATCTCGGCGACGACCGCCCGCCCGAACTCGTTGAGGCCGCGCGTCTGTCCCACTTCATCGCCCGACGAGCCAGCCCAACTCAAAGAGACCGACCACGCGGGCGACATGTAACGCACGCCGAGGCGATAATATTTCTCGACGTTCTCCAGACGCTCGTCAATCGCATAGCCGCCTTCGAGACCCATCAACGCGGCGAGTCGCCCCGCCGAGGCGATGCGGCGAACGTCGGCGGCGGTGATCGCCAGTTCCCAAGTCTCCGGGTGCTGTTCGGCGAGCGCGCGCACGGCGGCGATCTGTTTGTCCGCGCGTTCAATCGCAGACTTGCCGCCGACGCCGAAGAAATCCGGCTCGACCCAGATGGAGAAGAACTGCGCGTCGAGGCCGCCCTCTTTCATGCGCGGGGCGTCGAGGTGTCCGTCGGCGAGGCGCGCGTTGATGTCCGCGCCTTCGTCAAGCATGCGCTGCACGGTGTCGGCGTGCATGTCTATCAGGATCGCGCGCATGTGTAGGGAGCGCGGGTCGTCCACGCTTTTGACTTCGCTTTTAACTCCGGCTTCAACTTCGGGAGTGGCAGCGGCGGGCGGTGCTTTGTCGGCGTTTGAGTTTTGCGGCATGCGGCAATTTGCGTGTGCGAGCGCGGCGCAGGCGGCGAGCGCGAGAGTCGAAAGTTGAACACGTGTTCGTCGGTCTCGCATCGCGCGCCGGACGCGCCGCGGGGCGCGGAATTTCGCCTCGAATCAATGTTTATAAAGACAACAAAGATGGTATGTCGCGCGGGCGGAAAGAAGCAAGGGAGCGCGCTTGCAAGCCGCGGCGGTTTCTTGCTATTGTGCGGTTTAATCTACCGCGTGTAAATGCCTCTGACCGGGAGCACAATCCATTTTCGTTAATGGAATCATCCCATTTTAATTTCGCCACCGGCCTGTGAAGCGGCGTGGACGAACAAAGGAGCGAATCAATGTTTGCAGACGACGCACCCACCGGAAACGTGAAGACGCCGCGCATCAACCCCTTCATCTGGCACAACGGTGAATACATCCAATGGAACGACGCGCGCGTCCATGTGATGTCGCACGTGCTGCACTACGGTTCGAGCGTCTTCGAGGGCATTCGCTGCTACGACACGAAACGCGGCCCCGCCATCTTTCGCCTGCGCGAACACATGCGCCGCTTGATGAACTCCGCGAAAATCTATCGCATGGAACACGAGTGGACGCTCGACCAACTGTGCGACGCGACCGTCGGACTCGTCCAGCGCGGCGACATGGAACAGTGCTACCTGCGCCCGATCATCTTCCGCAGTCTGGACGAAGCGCGCCCCGCCTTCGGCGTCAATCCCTTCCCGAACCCGCTCGCCTGCTACATCGGCGCGTGGGACTGGGGCAAGTATCTCGGCGACGAGGCGATTGAAGAGGGCGTGGACGTGTGCGTCTCCTCCTGGAATCGTTTGTCGCCGAACTCGATGCCCGCGATGGCGAAGTCCGGCGCGAACTACATGAACTCGCAACTGATCAAAATGGAGGCGATCAAGAACGGCTACTCGGAAGGCATCGCGCTCGACGACCGCGGCTTCGTTTCGGAAGGTTCGGGCGAGAACATCTTCCTCGTCCACGATGGCAAGGTGATCACGCCGCCGCTCTCGTCCTCGATATTGCCGGGCATCACGCGCGACAGCGTCATTCAGATTTGCCGCGAACTCGACATCCCCGTCGCCGAGACCGGCTTGCAGCGCGCCGCGCTCTACGTCGCCGACGAACTGTTCTTCACGGGCACGGCGGCGGAAGTGACGCCGATCCGCTCCGTGGACAAGATCAAGATCGGCACGGGCAAACGCGGCGACATCACGGCGCGCATCCAGCAGACCTATTTCGAGATCACGAAGGGCGAGCGCGAAGCGCCCGGCGATTGGCTCACCTACGTCAATGAGACGAAGACGAAGGCCGACGCGCCGGAGAACAACGGCCACCGCCAGAACGCCGCGACCGACACCAACGCGACCGCCACCACGAACGCGACGCCCGCCACGTCGAACGCGACAGAGGCGAAAATCTCGGAGAGCTTTCTCACGGTCGGCACGGAGTAGCGACCGGCGGCGACGCGCTGAAAGTGTCGCGCCGAAAAGTAGCGAACGGAAATATCGGGCGCGCGTCGAGAAACGCGCGCCCGATGTCGTTAGCGCGAACCCGGCGTCGAAGTTTCGGGCGGGAGTGGGTAGAGGCGAATCGTGCCATCGTTGCTTCCGGTAAAGACGGTGCGGCCGTCGTGTGAGAAGGCGGCCGAGTTGACGCCGTAATTTTCTCCGACGGCGCGCGACCTGCCCGTCCGCACGTCCCACAAGCGAATCCTGCCGTCCAGCGAACAAGTGACGATCCGATCGCCGATTGGCGAGAAGGCGACGCAGTTAACGCACGAGCAATTCTTGCCGAGGACGCGCGTCTGCCCCGTCGCCACCTGACACAGACGCACAGTCTCGTCCCAACTTCCGTAAGCGACGAGCGTCCCGTCGGGCGAGTAAGCGACGCAGGTGATGCGGCGACTGCAACGCCCGACGATGCGCGCTTGCCCACGATCTAAATCCCAGAGGCGCAGCGACGCCCCGCTCAAACTACCGTCGCCCGTGGCGATGGTTTTGCCGTCGGGCGAAAACGAGAGGGAGAGCAAGCCGCCCGCCTCGCACTGGTACGCGCGCGTGTGCCCCGTGTGCAGATTCCACCAACGGAGTCCGTCGGTCGTCTCCGAACTGGCGGCCGCCAGACTCTTCCCGCCCGGCGAGTAAGCGATTGACGTGGACTGCCCTTGACACTCGCCCAGTTCGACGCTCGCGCCCGTTTGTAGTTCCCAAATGCTGACGATTGATCTTGCTGCGCCGTGTGTGTTCGCCTCGCTCGCCGTGGCGACGCACGCGCCGTCGGGCGAGTAGGCGACGGACGAGATCGCCCCGGCGCACGCGCCGATTGTCTCCATCCGTCCGGTGTCGAGATGCCACAGTCGAAGCAGCGCATCGTCGCCGCCGCAGGCGATCGTCAACCCGTCGGGCGACGCGGCGACGGAGCGCACCGCCCCTTCGCACCGGCCGAGAATACCGTCCTCGTATCTGTGCCCCGCGAACGACGCGCCCGCGCCCTCCGTTACGAGTCCGCCTTCCGGTCTGACGAGTTCGCCCGCTGGTCTGAGACGCGCGCGGGCGTCGTCGGGTGCGATGCTCGACGCGGACGGGGCGTCCGTCTCGACGGACTCGAACCCTGCCAACGCGTGCGCCCAGGAATCCACCGCCCACGCGGACGCCTCCCCGGTCAGAGAAAGGTTCGCCTGCAAACGTTTGACGAGCAACGTGCGGAGCACGTCGGGCGGCAGGCCGTCTTTCGAGACGAGCAGGTCAATCGCGCACTGCTCGCGCACCGCGCAGACGAGGACGAAAATCTCTTTCTTGTACTGGCCGCAGTAATCTTTGAGCAGGCTTTCGCAGAGTCTCGCGTCGCCGACGGGCGGCGTGCCGTGTCTGTGGACGATCTCGCGCAGCTTCTCTCTGACGACGTTATTCATGCCCGTGCTTCAAAACGTGATCTCGCCTTCCGCGCGCCCGAAGTTGATCCGCGTGCCACGCGCCAGCGTCACGCTGCGCCCCGGCGCGACATCTTTCAACTCGCCGCGCGCCGTGGTGGCAGACCACGTTTGCCGCGATAGATTTTTCAATCCCCACACGTTCAGCTCCGTCGGGTGTCGCGTCACCTCGGCCAACGGCTGACCGAAGTCGTACCTTCGCTCGTCGTCAACGTGATGCGGGAAGAGGTGTGCATCGTGGTTGAGCATGACCTCGCTGCGCGCGATGCGGATGCGCGGCGGGAGACTCAGTGGTCGCTTGCAAGACCAGCATGCTCCGGCGTTCTGGCCGCGACCGCTGCTGACTGTTGCGGCGAGAGTGTCCGCGTCGTAAAAATTCTCGGCCTTGCAATGGCCGCAGTAGATGATCGAATCGCGCAGGCGCACCATGACGCCGCGCCAGTTGCTCTCGCGCACGCGGCCGTGTTGCGGGTCGCTCAAGCCTTCGGTGAAGGCTTTGGTAAATAGTTCGCGTAAGAACCTGGGATAGATTGACCAGAAGATAGTTGCGTTCTTTTGATGCGTCGCGTCCGGGGCGTTGGCGTCGTCGGCGGGGTCGAAGATGAAGAGCGGCTCTGTGCCGTAGAGCTTTCGCATCGCGGGCAGGTCGAGGCAGCGGATGGCCGCCTCGCGTTTGCCTTCGAGCGGGTGGTGCATCATGAACATGTAGAACAACAGGACGGAGAGCGAGAAGAGATCGGTCTGCGCGCTCGGCACGGCGTCGCCGCGCACGATTTCGGGAGCCATGAAGCGCGGCGTGCCGTAGACCGCGCCCTGCGCCCGCGTGTCAACGGTCACGTTGTCGTTGTCGCAGATCAAGACCTCGCCCGTGTGCGGGTCGAAGAAGGCGTTGCCGAACGAGATGTCTCGGTAGCAAAGGCCGCGCGCGTGGAGTTGGAGGAAGCTGTGCGCGAGTTCCAGCCCGGCGGTCGCCAGCGCGCGAAAGCTCGGCTCGATGCGCCGCTTCATCATGTCCACGATGCTGCGGTAGCGCGCCTCGCGTAGCGGCATGATGTAGCCGTAGTCGCCGACGCCCGGCGCGGAGGCGAGTTCCGACGGCCAGAGAAACTTCGGACTCGGCGCGCTCATCGCGGCCAGTATCTCTAACGCCGCGCGCTGCTCGGCGGTGGCCGACGCGGGGTAATACCACTTGAGCGCGACCGCCTTGCCGCCCACCACTGCCGCGTAGACTTCACCCTGTCCCCCGCCGCCCAAGAATTTCGATACCTCGCACGTCATCCCGGACGTTTCGGTGCGAACTTGCTGGCCGGGTTTGAGTATGTAGCTCATCTGCTCTGCCTCACGCTTCGTCGCAAGCGTCCCCCGTCTTCGCGCCGTTTCGATTCTGTCCCGCTGCGTCCTCGTTCGTGTGCGACGCGTGGGCGTCGCGCTGCGGTGCGTCTTCGGCGCAGATAAGACCCAGCGTGGCGTCGTCGCCGCTGCCCGCGCGAGTTGACTCCGTGAGCCACGCCGCGATGTTTTCGTTGACGGCATCCAAGCCCCCCGCGCGGATCGCCGCGAGGATGTCCGAGCCGACTTTGAGAAACCCCGTCGCGTTGAGGAACGAATTCGGATAGCCGTCCGTGGAGAGCAGGATGAGGGACGGGGGCGCGTGGGAGACGACTTGAAAGCAGACCCGGAAATCGCGCCACGCGCCGGGCGAGCAGAGCGACGTGGTCTCGTTGGCGAACAGCCGCGCGTCCTCCGGCAGAGGCTTGCTCACCTCGCCCCCGGCGGAGACGTTCAAAATCTCGCCGTCGCCGAGTTGCAGGTAGAGGATAAAACTCTCCGTCACGGCGGCGACCAACAGCGTCGTGCCGTAGGCCACGAGCGAGTTTGAAGAGTCGGTAAGGGCGACCGTTGCGTTGGCGTGACGAGATGCGTGCGGCGGGTCGAGTTCGTCGGGCGAGAGCGGGTGCGCCGCGAGATGTGCGGCCACGGCCTCCTGCCAACCACGCACCAGCGCGCCCGGCAGCCACTCCTCCGCCATGCGCTTGGTCGCAGACAAACTCTCCGTTTGAACTTTCAGGAAATCGCGGACGACTGCGGCGGCCGTCTCGACGGCGAGACGCGCGCCCGTCTCGCTGCGGAAAGATTTCGCGCTGCCGTGGCCGTCGGCGAGTGCCAGCACGAGCGGCAGTTCGTCGCCGCTTGATGCGGGCAGCCAGTGGATCGCGTCCTGATTGGGCGTGCCCGCACGTTCGTGCGACGCGCCGCGCACGCTGTGGCCGACGATCCGCCAGCGCCGCGTTGTGAATTGGCCGTCCGGCATCCGCGCACGCTTACCACACATCGTCGGCCGCGGAAGACGACGCGCTTTCAGGAAGGACGGGGATAGGCACGTTCGCCCCCGGCGTGGCGGAGTCGAGCGTTTGACTGGCGGGCGAGGAAGCGGACTTCAAGACGGCCGTCGAGACCCACTTGATATATTTGACGAGCGACTCGGGGTTGTTGGCTTGCAGGGGTTTGAGTTCGGGGTTGCCGATGAAGCGTTGGAGGACTTCCGTGTCGGCGTCCTCGCCGATGGCGATGGCGATGCGGACGGCCTTGCGCCCCCAAGGCTGCTCCATCACGGCCTTGAGGCCGCTCGCGTAATCGTCCGTCGGCTGCCCGTCCGAGATGAGCACGAGCACGGGCGGCAGCGCACGCTCGGTCATGGGCGGGATCGCCAACTGCTCTGCCACCAACGAGAGCGCGCGCCCCATGTCCGTCACGCCCTCGGCCGTCAGATCGTCCCACTTGAAATCCGCGACCTCCGTCGGCTGCGAGACGTGCCACTGCGCGCCCGAAGAGAACTTGATGGCGCGCACCAAGACCTGCGCGTTCGGGTTCTCGTCGGCCACCGTCTGCATGTTCGGGATCGCCTCCTTGATGGCCGTGTTCAGGGATTGAATCTTCCCGTCCACCGCCATCGAGCCGGAACAATCCGCCATCCAGATGAAATGTAACGGGCGCGTCGCCAATTCACCGCCGGGGCGCATGTTCATCCGAGGTCAACCTCCGCAATAGACAACATCAACGAGGACTGCGCGCCTATTATGTACCAAGTGTTCTCTTCTTGCACAAAAATTCAAGTTCTCGCTGAATGACGTTAACATCATGGGAAGAACGCGCCACATTCCGGACATGTCGCTGCGGTCGTGAGGGTATCTCGATTGCATGACGGACACCGCCGGACTATGGGGCGGGGGGTGGTGTGTAAGGCTACGGCAACATTGGTCGGATTACCACTCTGGGCTTGTGCGCGGATGCCATCTTCATGCGCGCGCCACAGGTCGCGTGTTGGTTGTCCCTGATAAGAATTGCCACGGTTGGTTTGAGGATGTTGGGGGAAGACGGAAGCGGTCTGGTTGCCAAAACCGCCGTACTGCCTCCCGAAGATATGCCCTGCATCTGCTCGCTGACCGGGGGCAAGCGGTTCGTTCGTGAACGAACTGTAGTTGCCGGTCACGCCCGAGTTGTATTCGATGCGAATCTGCTGCGGATACGGGGTGGTGGCCGAGTTGACGTAATCTCTCGTGTTTTGATTGGTGCCCGTGCCCGTTCCAATATCTGCGTTAGTGATGTTGCCGGAGTAAACGGTTCGACCGCGCAGGCCGAAGACCCGCTCATGCCCGTGATTATTCGGATCGTGGCAGTTGGGGTCGTTGCATCCGGGCGTGCCGCAGTTACGCTGGATCACTCCGCGCGCCGACCCCGACGTTTTCGGTTGGATCGCAGAACGGGACGGCGCAGGCCGCAGCCCCTTGCGTTCGCCAGCCCGACCAGAGACCGGAGGCGCGACAGGCTGGCGCGGCGACGGAGCAGTGTGCGACGGTTGACCAACTGCCATCTTTGTCTGCAAGACCCTCGGCACGGGCTGCGGGCGATAGACCGGCGGCGCGGTCGGCTTATTCATCTGCGCGGCCGTCGCCATCTTCGGCTGCGCGACGCCCGGCCTGTTGTGCGGTTGGCCTGCGCGTTGATTATGCGTTTGATTCCCCCCATGGGCTGGCGCAAGTCCGTTCTTCTTTTGATTCATGGTGGCTTTCCTCACATCTCACATGCCCTTTAGCCACGTCTTCGCGTGAGGCAACTTCCCGGAGATGTGGGAAATTGGTTCGCTAGCTCAAACAACTCGCTGGCTGAATGAAATGCGGCGGTCGTGTTGCCAACTCGTCGCCGGGTCACATGCTTATTAAAGGCAACCTCCTAAGCTCAAGGGCAACGGCATAAACTTCGGGCGCATTATGTCATGCAGTTGAGCGCTAGCACTAACCTCCGGTCGCGGCGTCGCAGGTGACGCCCGTCACCCCGTCTGACCGGAGACGCAGCCCGCTACAACATCTCATTCCAGATGCGATCCTGCTGTTGCGCTTGCTCTTGCGTCGTCACATTGGGCGACAGTGAAAGTCTGAGATCGACGAGTTTATTCACTTCCGCATGTTGAGCATCTTCGACGGCTTTTTTGTGCGCCTGCTCGGAGAGACCCATATCGCTGTAGCTGCCGTCCTTCTTGCAGTAGGCGAGTCCGAACGGCGAGGCCACCTTATACAGCGTCAAGCCCTCTTTTTGCACTTCGTGGATCATCCAGCCCCTCGCTTTTCCGAGGTCGGCTTCTTCCCTCGTCAGTTCGATGTACTCAATCCCTTGGCTCGAAGTCGCGGCCGCTCCGAGGTTTCCTTTGACGGTGAAGCTGATGTCCTGCCGCATGCCGCCCAACGCGGTGGCGAATAGCTCGATGTAGCTCGTCCCGTCTTTGTATTTCAGACGCTTCCCCGTATAGCACCCGTCGAGGTAGATCGTGCCGCTGTAATTTTGGGGGAACAGGTCGGCCACCTTGGCCGCAAGAGCATCCGGGTAGTGGCCGCCGAGTCTGGGTATCCCGGTAGACAACACGTTGCCCAGAGAGGGTTCGCTGCCGTGCGACACGATGACCAGTGGTTCTCCATTATCAAGCTCGCGCGCGCCCGACCCCGTTGCCTTACTGATGCCGACATCATCTTGCCAGTGGGACTGTGTGCTCGGAACATCCTTCTTAATGTCCTTGGAAGCATTCATAATCGTCGGCTTCGCAAAGCCGACCATTTCCGCGACATCCCTGATCCGAATGATGAGAGGTTGGATCACGCCCGCGCTCGCAGGCCGCGAGGCTACACCCTTCGGCGTCGTCAGAGGACTCGCCGCCTTCGCCTGCACGCACCCGCCCCGTTGCGTCGCGGGATTACCCCGACCGGCAGCAGCGAGACTTTTAGTTTGAGACTCTTTCGTCTGCAAGACCCTCGGCACGGGCTGCGGGCGATAGACCGGCGGCGCGGCGGGGGGCGTGTGCGATTGCGCCGCCACCGACATTTTAGGCTGCGCGAGTTTCCCCGCTTGGGGACGGTAGACGGGCGGCGCAACGGGTCGGCGCGTCGTTTGATTTGACTGCGACGGCGGCTGACCCGATGCCATCTTGGTCTGTAAGACTTTCGGCACGGGCTGCGGCCGGTACGCGGGAGGCGCGACGGGCGCGGCGCTCGCTTGACCTGACCGATGAACGGGCGGGCGTGCAGCATTGGTCTTCGTCTGTAAGACTTTGGGCGTGGGCTGTGGACGATACGCGGGAGGCGCGGCGGGCGGCTTCGGCGCGTGCGACATGCCGGACGTCTTCGGCTGCACGGCACTCCTCGCCGGCGCGGCGGGTGGCCTGCCGGTGCGGAGGGCGGGCGTCGCCTTCGGCTGCAAGACGCCCGGCTTGTGTGGCTGCGCGGCTGCTGCGCCTGTCTTTTGATTTACGATGATCGCCTCCTGCGCGGCATACTTGCGGCGGCTTACTTGCGTAAGTGTTCGCCCTTGATGATCTGCTGGTAGCTGTAGAAATAGTCCATCGGCAAGTCGGCCTGCTCCGCCCCGTCGGCGTCCGGCTGGTAGTGTCCCGAACCGTTGCTCCACCATTGCAGCGTGCCGTTGTTGAAAAAGACCTCGCCCGCGTAGAGCACCTGCTGCCCTTCGGCGAGCGACGGGTGGCGGTAGCGGTTGTGCAGGAGCATCTGCCCTTCGCGGTTGCGCACGAAGTTGTACTTCATGTTCGGGACGTTGACGGTGTGGCTATCGTTCCGGCGCAACCTGTACTGGTTCGCAAAACTATCGAGCGTGAAGATGTTGCTCCGCTCCACGGGGACGGCCGCCCCCGGATGCAGATTCGGATAAAACTTCGTCGCCTTCGCTTGCACCACGCTCGACGTGACCGTCTTCACGAACGCGCGCTGGACGACGGGCGCGCGCGGCGCGAAAGGATTAGTTGGCGCGGCGATGACGTCGTGCCTTTTGTGTTGGTGAGACACTTCCACCTTACGCTGCACCGCGTTCACTACCGGCCGCGCGACCGGAGAGTGCGGCAAGATTCGGGGCGCGGGCTGCGGCCTGTGGACGAGAGATGTGGCGGGAGTTTGGGACACCTGCGGGCGTGGTTGAGATGCGGCGTGCAGTTTCGTCTGCAAGACTTTGGGCGCGGTCTGAGGGCGATAGACGGGAGGCGCGACGGGCTGCGCCCGCATGTGCGAAAGCGTCGCCATCTTCGGTTGCGCGACGCACGGCCGGGGCGGATGCGCTGTGACCGGCGACGCAACCGGGGCGCGCTTCGCCGCGTGTCCCGGCGGCTGTGCGTTCTTTCGTGAATTCATCGTCATCTCAGCTTCAACGCTTAGCGCCGCCCCGTAGCCATGCCGTGCGCTTCATCCACAGTCGTAAGGAACAAGTCAGAACCCACCCTGAGCCAGCGCCAGAGCTTGACGCGCGCCGATCCAGATCGCGGTCGGCGCGTTCTGACCTTTCGAGGCGTTGCATGAATCGCAGGCCAGCCTCAGGTTCGCCGGATCGTTACAACCGACGTAGACTTCCCAAGCCCTTGCCGCGTTGATGTTCCCCGCCGTCGTCATCCCGGCGGAGTAGGCCGCCCAAGGGATGATGTGATCCACCTGCATGCGGTTGAGCGGATACTCGAAGTTACAGTAAGGACAGGTGTACCAGTTGGGTGGCCCCAGATTGTCGTGCGGGGCATTGGCGACGACATGAGCGACGATGGCTTGATCGAAGCCGATGCGCGCGCCGTGCGGATGCCACTGCGCGAAGGTGAAGCCGCCGTAAGGATCAAAAGCATTCGCGCCGCCTGTGATCAGGTTAACCCGGTTGCGAGCCGCCAAGCCCGCCGGGCTAAACGCGGCCTGGATCGTGTTGGAAAGTTTCGCCTGCACCGTAGAGGAATGAGAGCGCGCGGCGGACAGGCGTGGCGGTTGCGGAGATGCGTGCGTCGGCTGGACGCCTCTCGCCTTCGCCTGCAAGACCCTCGGCGCAGCCTGCGGGCGATAGACGGGCGCGGCCTGTGGGCGGTTGACCTTTGCAGTGGCCGCCGGTTGTGTGTAAGCCTGTGCCTTCACGCCCGCCGCCGGTTTGGACACTTGCGCCGTCGCGGCCATTTTGGGCTGCACTAAATTTCTTGCTTCGGGACGATTGACGGGCGGCGCAAACGGCTGGCGTGACGATCTGTTTGCCTGTGACGGCTGACCGCCCGCCGTTTTTCTCTGCGAGACTTTCGGCGCGGGCTGTGGCTGTTGGATTGGCGGAGCAACGGGCGGCTTTCGCGCCTGCACGACGCCCGCAATTTTGGGCTGCACAGTCTTTGGCGCGAGTTGAAGCTGAGACACGAGCGGCCTGTTCATCAACGGCGAAGCCGACACTATCTTCGACTGCATCTTTGACTGCACCAGACCCAGCTTCTGTGGTTGCGGATGGCCGTGTGTCCGGGCGGCCGGAGGCTTCACACCATACCCGCCGCCGAGGAGCGGGTTCTTTCTTGGAATCATAATCTTTTGACTCTGGTAACGGTCGCTAAGTTCTATGTGCCGGCACAGTCAACACAAACTCAACACTCAGTGTCCTGCACCACAGCGGAGCGGCACACGACACTCTCCACAGCAAGGCCGACTCGACCCGATAGCTTTAGCTGCCGCCAGTGATGGAATTGCTGACGGTGGCTGCTAATCTCCGTCGTCTCCTAGCGTCCTTACTTCCGAGTTTCTTCGTCGGGAGCGTGTTCGTACCGTGTTGCGGATGCGAGACTCCCAGATTCCCGGTGAAAGCTCGCGGCGTGGGTGTGGTGGCTACTTTATTCTTCGGATTGTTGGGGCACTCGTCAGAATGCCCCTTAGTGTACTGGCACTTCTTGCACTTAAGCTGAACGACCGACGAGTTGGACGCAGCCGCCTTCGGTTGCAACACGGCGGGCGCGGTTTGCCGGCGGCTCACTAAAGGAGTTCCGGCGTGGCTCTGAGTCGAAGCGGCGTTGGCTGCTTTGGACTGCACCGCCTTCGGCACGGGCTGCGGCCGATACACGGGAGGCGCGACGGGCTGCTTGCTCATGTGCGACGACACGGCAGCCACCTTCGGCTGCGCGACCTTAGACTGCGCGACTTTAGACTGCGCGACCTTCGGTTGCGCGACGCCCGGCATGTGTTGTTGCGGATTGACGTGTCGCTGGTTGGGCGTGGGCTGCACGCCGCGCCCTTGTGGGAAGAGGTTCTTGGGGGTAGGCATGATGTTCGTCTCCTTTACCGTTTGTCGTCCGGCCTCTGTACCAGCGCGGTCATCGCCGCCTTGACGCCCATGCGGTCGGCTTCGGCTTCGAGCGCGTGATCCTGCACGACGGCCACGCCCGTACCGAACGGGTTGCTCACGCGCCCCGACTTCTGCTGGACGACGTGCCACAACTCATGCCCCAACAACTTCTGCCCCTGAATCGTGTGCGGGCTGTACTGGCCGGGCGCGAAGTGAATGTTCGTGCCCCACGTGTAAGCGATAGCCCCGATGGAGGACGCTTCTTGCCCGACGTGGATACGCACGTCGGAGAAGTCCGTGCCGAAGGCCGCCTCCATCTTGGCGCGGACTTGATCCGGGATCGGCTGGCCGCCGTTCTTGGCCTGCAACGGCACTTGAAACGCGTCAACGCCCTGCCCGCTCTTGCGCTGGATGGTTTGGAGTTTAACGGGCTGCCGCTGCGAGCGCGGCGCGGGCGTCGCGTTCGCCCCGGCTTTGCGTTGTGCGGTCGAGCGTGCGTGCGCGTTGTTCGGCGTTTGGGCGTGCGCGCACAGGAGGGAGAGACGCGCCTGTAGGGCTTGCGTCCCACCGATGATGTTCGCCTGAATGATGCGGGAGGCGGTTCGCGCCACCGTCGCGCGCGCCGGTTGAGGCGCGGCGGCGTGCAGCTTCGCCTGCGCGGCCTGCGACGTCGGCTGCGGGCGGTAAGCGGGAGGCGCGTTCGGGGTGCGGACATTCACGCGTGCCGCACTCTCTGGCCGTGACGCGCCCGGCTTCGCTTGCAGCACAGTCGGGCGGACGCCGCCGTTTCGGGCAGACCCTTGCGCCGGGGCGTGGCGGGCAGATGTTTGTCGGGGAAGCTGCGATGGTTTGTTCATCACTGACACTCTCCCTGCGGCCTTGCAGCAGCAATCGGTTGATAGTTTTGAGAGGCGAGGAACTTCGAGAAGTTCACGTTAGACCCGGACAGTTTAGCACCACTCGCCGGAGAATGACTACGCCGATCTTGCCCGCGCGGCGCAAAAAAACCGTCGCCGCTAGAGTGACGCTAGAGCGACCCGAGCGGGCGCACGACGACCGTCTTCCTGTTTTCCTGCCGCGCGATGGTCGCGGCCAACTGGTCGGCCGCCGCCTTGTTCGAGTAAACCCCGACCCTGACGGCATACTTCATCTTGCGATCTTCGTCGCTGGCCTCGAAGATGACCGGCGCGTAGCCCTTGTTCTGTAAGTGCCGGAGAAGTTGGGTGGCCTCGTTCTTATCCGCGAACACGTCCACCTGCACGGAGTAAGCCTGCTGCTCTGAGCCGTCGCCGACCGCCGCGCCGGAAGGCTGCGCTTCCTGTATGAGCCGCACGTCGTCGGCGTTGCCGGGGGGCGGTGCGCCCGCGCCGGATGCGCCCGCCGCTGCCGCGCTCCCGGCCGCCCCTAAGGCGTTGTGTGCCTGCTTGGCAACCGTGGGTGCTGCGCCGGGCGCGTCGGCCGCGCCGCCGGGTGCGGCCGTGTCCAGTGTGGCCGTTCCACCTTTGAGGACGGGATCATTCGGGAGCGCCGCGGCCGTCTGCGCCGGGGCGGGTGACGTTACGGCGGCGGCGGGCTGACCGCCCGCGAGTGTGGCCGGAGCAGCAGCGGGCGTCTCCGGCGTCCAACTCGCGCCGACGAGCAGACCGGCGATGAAGAGCATCACCCCCACGAACGCGAGGCCGCCCAACAGCAGAGAGATGGTCTTCTTATCGAACGAGAAATCGTAAGTCATAAGTTAACTCCTCACGACGCGCTTCCCTTGCGAGGTGAAACGCGTCGCCACTTCTTCCGCCGCGTCGCCGGGCAACGGACGCGGCGGGCAAAGCTCTCACTCTAAGCACCCGCCCGCTCCTCCCACACACGAGTTCGACTCTAGGGGATCATCACGGTGGTCTCCCCCGGCGCGACGATCTGGATCACGCCCCCCCAGATGCACATGAGTTTGGAAGTGTTGTTGAGCGCGGGCATGTTGGCGATGAGGACGGTGGGCGAACCGGGAACCCACGGGGCGGGCGTGACGGGCACGCACGGCATCGGCGTCAGCACGCCGAGCGCGGCGGCCGTCGCCGCGATCACGGCCGGGTTCGACGGCGAACTGCACATGCCGAAGGGCAGAATGTTTACCATCGGCTTGTTGTCCATGATGTTCGCGTCGGGCACGGCGGTCAGCACGCGGTTCTGCGGCAGCACCACGAGCGAACTCGGAGCTACACCGAAACTGCATTGGAGCGTCGCCCCCAGACATACCTGCATTCCCATACTTCAGAGACCATCCTTTCGCCCCGTCGCTCGCGGTCAACGGGGTCGGGTTTGAGTCGGCGGCGGAGTCGGCGGCTGCAGCGGCGCGGGCGCAGGCTTTCCCTCTTTGTAAAAAACCCGCGACACGACTTCGCCCTCCGGCGAGTAACTCACCATCTCACCATCAAGTTTGTTCGCTTTGTACTCCATCGTCGTTTGAACTTTACCGTCCGGGTAATAGGCGACCGTCGTGCCTTCGAGTTTGCCTTCACGAAACTGCGACTCTTTGACGACTGTTCCCAACGGATCATAAGCCGTGCTTTTGCCCTCCAACTTTCCGCCCTTGTACTGCGAACGCTGGATCACCGTCCCGTTCTCGTCGTAAGTCAGAGACTCGCCCTCTTGCTGCCCTTCCTTGTTCGACATCGCGACCTGAATTTTGCCCTCCGCGTAGAGAATCAACTGGCCGTCGAGGAGTCCGTCCTTGAAACCCACTTGCTGCGCGACCAATCCCTGCTCGTCATAGACGAGTGTGTCGCCGTCCAGCTTGCCCGCCTTGAACGCCGCGCGCTGCTTGACGTGCCCCGCCTCCGTGTAGGTGACGACCTCGCCGTCGAGTTGGCCGTCCGTGAGCACGCAGCTTTCCTTCAACTGCCCGTTGTCATGATACTCCGTGCGCTTCTCACTCTCCGGCATCGTCGCCTCCCCGCACACGCGCGCCCCGCTTCCGCGCGCGTTGTGCTCTTCTAGTTGATCTTCACCAGCGCGCCTTTGATCGTCGTGATGCCGCCGCTCTCGACCGTGTTCGACGCGTTGCCCTTGTTGGTGATGGACATTTGCGCCTCGTTGGTCAGAGACGTACCGGCCTTGTTGGTGATGGACATTTGCGCCTGCTGTGTGATGGAGGCGGCGGACTTCACCGTGATCGAACCCGTCACGTCAATGGTCAGGCTGCCCGACACGGTGAGCTTGTAGTCGCCCGTCACCTTGTGCGTAAAGTTCGCTTCGTCCGTGTGCGTCTCGTCGCCGGTGACGGTCTGCTGGCGCGTGCCTTTGATCGTGTTCGTCTCGTTGCGGCCGATTTTTTTCGTCCGGTCGTTGAGCACTTCGATCAGTTGATCCTTCTGCGCGTGGAAGTACATCTCTTCGGAGTCGGCCTTGTCCTCGAAACGGATCTCGTTGAAGCCTTGCCCGCCCTTTGAAGAGTTGCTCTTAATGGTGCTCTTGGTCTGCTCGTCGGGCAGCGTGTAGGGCACGACTTGCTGCGCGTTGTAGACCGCGCCGACGACGAGCGGGCGATCCGGATCGCCTTCGAGGAAACTGACGATCACCTCCTGCCCGATGCGCGGCAGAAAGATGCCGCCCCAGTGCGAACCAGCCCAGCCGTAGTCAACGCGTATCCAGCACGAACTGTTCTCGTCGTTCTTGCCCCGCTGATCCCAGTGGAACTGCACCTTGATCCGGCCGTACTGATCCGTCCAAATCTCCTCGCCCGACTTGCCGACGACGATGGCGGTCTGCGTGCCGACGATGCGCGGCTTGGGCGTCGCGCGCTGCGGGCGAAACGGGACAGTGGCGGGGAAAGCCTCGAACGAGTTGGTGTAACTCTCCTGCGTCGCGGCGTGCGCCACGCGACTGAGGACGTAACTCTTGTTGGCGTCGGCGCGGTAATGATTTTTGAGATCGAACTTGAAGCCCGCGGCGAACGCCCGCACGAAGCCTTCGCCGCGCATCACGCTCGCGGGCTGCTCGCACGCCTCCAGGCGCAAATTGGCGCGGCTCTCGCCCTTGTCCTTTTCGAGAAAGCCGCCGGGGTATTCGTAGATTCTCATGTCGCTGCCCGCGCCCGTCACTTCGACCATCAGGTCTGTGCGCGGGGTCTCGAAATTAAAATCGTCGTGGGCATACTTGCTCGTCACGACCTGCTCCTCGATGGTGCAGCGCGTGACGACCTGATCGTCCGTGGCGACGATGCTCGCCTGCTGGTAACGCGCGGCCTTCAAGCCGGGGCAGGGCTTGTGCGCGTCGGCGTCGTCGCCGAGGACGAGCGTGTGCTTGTCCTCTGTGTGCTCGAAGAAGTAGAAGATGCCGACATCCTCCATCAGACGCGAGACGAAGTTGAACGCGCTTTCGTCATACTGGACGCAGTAGTCGAGCGTCGGGTAAGTGTCCTTCAAGTCGTCGCGGTAATCGGCGAAGCCGAGATCGTCGAAGACGCATTTGATGATCTGCGGGACGGTCTTGTTCTGGAAGATGCGACAATCTTTGGTCTTGGTGAGAAGCCACAGCCACGGGCGGATTTCCGCCGAGTAGGTGGTGAGCCGGACGTTGCTCTCCGCCTGCATGAAGCGCGAGACGACGCCGTTAAAGTAGTGCTTCCCGCCGTCGTTGAGGAGGAGTGTGATGGTGATGTTCTTGCCGACGATGGCGCTGAAATCGAGGTTGCGATCTTCGGAAACCATCTCCAGCAGGAAGTGGAACAAGCCCGACATCTGCTCGTCGCCGTCGAACGACCGCAGCAAAAGTTTATTCGCTCCGAGCGGGGTTGTCAGCTTGAGGCGAACGGTGTCTTGGGTATAGGTGGAACTCATGTCTGTCTCTCTGTCCTGACGCGCCGGGCGTCACACGGCAACGGCGTGTCTCGGCGCGATCACATGAAAAATTCTTTGCCCGCCGCGCGCGGTTCGACGAACTGGCCGTAGCGGTAAGCCTTCCAGGTTTTTTTCCAGCGCGGGTTCTCATCAGCGAACTTTTGTAACTCTTTCTTGTCGAGTTCGAGCACGGTGCAGTCCTCAAGGGCGACGACGGTCGCCTCGCGGTGTTTGCCGATGAGGAGCGTCGTCTCTCCGAAACAATCTCCCTCGCCGAGGATGCCGAGCGTCGTCTGTTTCCCGTTCTCCTCGCGGCGCATCATCCGCACGCGCCCGTGGCGAATCGCAAACATGCTGTTGCCCGGCTCGCCCTCGCTCACGATGGTCGAGTGTGGCCGGAAGCATTGCTCCCTCATCCTGCCGATCAACTGCGACAGTTGCAGGGGCGGCAGGCGGAAGAGGAGCGGGAATTGCTCCGAACGAAATTCCGAGCGCGGCGGGCGGAGTTCGATCACCACCTCCGCGTCCTCTCCGGCCTCTTCCTCCTCCGCCTGCCCGGCGTACTGCGCCGCCCCGTGCAAACGCGCCGGGGCGAAGCTCGAAGGAGTGTCCGTGAGCCACGGATTCCACAGCCACGAAGTCCAGCCGAGGCGCGGCGTGTCCCTCATGCCGAGGAACGGCGGCGGCACTTCCCCGCTCTTCAAGATCAGACGAAAACTGACGTCCAGCGTGTCGCCCAGATAAAAACGCGTGAGGTCGCAGAGCGACAGGAAGCCCCAACCCGTCGGGAGCAATTCGATGAACTGCGCGAGCGACATCGGGCCGAGCCGGAGTTCGATTTTCGCCTGACTATCCCAGACGCGCGTGCCGAGCACCACCGCGTCGCGCCCCAATGTCTGGTTCTGCCCCGTGCGGCCGATCCTCGTCCACTGCTCCTCGTCCAGTTCGCACCAACGCCCGACGAACTGATGGCCTTTGACCTTGACCTGAAAATAATCCGCGAGGATGAGTTCGAGGCCGACGAGCGAGCGCGGCTGTTGACCGAGCAGCCCGGCGTAGTGGAGCAAGGAACGGTCTTGCACCTGCATGCGCCCGCGCAGGCCGGGCGTGCCCAGACCGATGACGGCGAACAGGTAGTCGGAGATTTTATCCTGCCCCGGAGACTCCACCTCCATGCCGACGCGGTGCAGCTTCCTGATCCGGTACAGGAGCGAGATGAGCCGGTGGTTGAAGATGTCGAGAAAATCTTTGAGCGCGGTGTCTTGCTTGGCGATGCGCTCGATGATCAGTTCGGTGGTGGGCATGTCGAGCGGGCCGAGCGCGCCCGCTAGCCCCATCAGGTTGACGGTGATCTCGGCGAGCGGCCGCTGCCCGCGCGGCCGGTGCGCCTCGAACGTCCGCTTGTAAATCTTGTGGATCGTGTGGCGGTTCAATTCGTCGGCGGCTTCGGGTAAGTTTGTCCCCTCCGGCTCGCCCTTGAGTTGCACGTCGGCCACGTCGCTGCCGGGGAAGTTCAAACTCACCGCCGACTTGAAGCGCACGAAGTCCTTCAACATGAACTCCTCGTCGTTGAAGCGCGGCGCGCCCTCCGGCCAGTAGTCGCCCACGCGCGACGGCTTCAGCGGCGAGTTGAGTATCTCCAGCAGTCTGACCGCCTGAAAAAAATCGAAGCGGTAGCCTTCCGCGAAGAGCCACTCGATTACAGAACTCTTTTTTCCCCAGCCATAGGCTCCCATTGTTTCCATCTTCCTTCGAGTTGTTTGCCCGCGACGGCTTCCGCCCCGGCTCTCGGCTCCCACTGCTTCCAATTCTCTTCCGGCTGCGCGCTCTTCTTGATGGTGAGTTGGGTGAAGGAGTTGACGGCGGTGTACAGGCCGAAGAAGTGGCTGAGAACTGCGCCGAGCAGATAGGCACTCGTGCCGCGGTACAACGCTTCGTCGAAAGTGAGCGTGACGGACGTGCCCCGGCAGAATCCTTTCCACGCCGCTTCGCCGACGTACATGCTTTTCTTCGCGATCACCATCTGCGTGATGCCCATGATCTGCGCGTGCGTCGAGGGGCGGTCGGAGACGCTGTAGAGGCCGAGTATTTCGCGCAGGGCGTTGAGGCTGTCGCTCCCCTCGGACAGCGAGAGGTGGTTGAGCGAGAGGTGTGAGACGAGCCGCCACGCGGTCGCCCCGCCGAGCCGCGGGGGGAGCGGGCGCGTCGGACGCCCGACGAGCGAGATGACGTAGCCGGGCAGGGCGTCTTCGAGGTAGAGCGGCGAGGCGTTCTCCGGCAGCGTTCGGGTCAGGAAGCGGTTGGTGCAGAGCGTGTGCGCGTAGACGGTCTGCGCGGGCGCGTCGGTGGGCTTGAAGTTGCGATCCAGAAACGAGAGGTACATCTCCGTGCCGGGAATGTCTCTGCGTTGCGAGGCGCGACGGGCGGCGTGCCAGAACGCACGGTGCTTCGTCACGTCCATGAAGTGGTTATACGAATAGAACGGCTCGAACTTCTGGATCGGCTTGTTGAGATCGGAGGCGGCCGAGACCGACTTGATCGAATGAATCTCCGTCGTGCTCTCGCGCCGCTTATCGGGGACGAGCGGGTACTCCAGACTCCGGTGGTCGAGACGAATCGGCTCGGTCGTCTTGTCGAAGAGGTTGATCACAGGGGTGCAGCCGAGGCGGAAGGTCTCTGCGCTGATCGCCAGTTTCGTCGGGGGTCGCTCGGTGAACAGGAAGTACAACTCAAGTTTGCCGGTCGCGCCGATGTGGGGCAAATTTTCGAGGTCGAAAAAATGATACTTCTGGGGGAAGGTGAAGTATTCCTGCAAGAGCCTGTAGCCGGGGTGAGCGGTCGGCGGGTAGGGCAGCACCTCTTCATCGAGGCCGAAGCCGACCGGCCTGATCGAGTTGGGCTTCAAATAGATCGGCTTCTCATTGTCGCCCGTGCCGTGCCGCACCGCCACCTTGCTGACGCGGCAGAACAGTAACTCGTAGAGCGTGCTGACGAGCGTGGCGTCGTCGTTCAGGTGAAAGCGCAGGCGGTCGAGCGGCAACTCTTTAACTTTGCCCCTGGGGATGCAGCCCAACTCCACGCGCAGGACTGCCGCCACGTCTGTTTCCGTGGAGAGGAAGTCCACTTCCGCCGGGTCAACCATGCGTGCGGACGTGACTTCGAGCGGCCACAGCATGACGGGGTAACAGGTGCGGAAGCGGCACGTCAACTTTTGCGGCGTGTCTATGAAGAGCGAACTGAGCGGCAAAATTTCCTTGCCCGTCGTCGGCTTCCCCTGCTCCGGGTCAACTTTGAACTGGACGATCCCCATCGCCGGGACGGGGTTGCTCAACTGCGGGTAGAGCGTGCCGAGCAGCGCGGTCGTGATCTCAGGGAACTCGTCGCGCAGGTGAAGTTGGAGGCGCGCCGTGAGGAAGGCGAAGGATTCGATCAAACGCTCGACGTGCGGGTCGGCGCACTCGTCGTCGCTCAGTTCGAGGCGCGCGGCCATCTTCGGGTGCAGCGCCTTGAACTCGCGCCCCATCCGGCGCAGGTAGGTCAACTCGTCGCGGTAGAATTGCAGTAACTCTTCTCTCTCACTCATGCTAGTCCACTTCCAGAACTCCGGTTCTACTAAACAGGACGACGGGGAACGTGATCGGCTCGGCCGACGAACTGTGCTCCGAGTGCGAACGCACCTCGATCACGGTGTCGGTCACGAGGTCGGCGTCAACCGCGATGTGCAGCGTGCGCTCCTCGCCCTCGAAACGCTCCACGCGCACGCGCACGTTGCGCAGGCGCGGCTCGTAGGCGGTGATGGTCTGGCCGATGATGCCGGCGATAAGCTGGCAGTCGCCGGCGTTCTGCGGCGAGAGCGAGGTGAAGTCGGGGATGCCATAGTTGATGACAGTCCGCTCCTCTTCGCCGAGCAGGTGGAGCGGGAGGGGGCAGCGCGTGTTTAGCAACTGCCCCAACTCCCGGCTCACCGACCTCCGTAGTTCCTGCTTGCTCAGCACGCGGAACGGCTCTTCTTTGTGCTCCGGTTCGACATCAACCAGCCGCTCGAAGAGCAACGCCCGCGCGCCGCCTGTGTGATGAGATTGACTCATATCAATTCAGCCGCCGTCCGGCGTGCGACGGCGGCCATGTCAACGCCTCTCCGGGCTAGGAGTCAACCGCGTTCTTCGCCAGATTCCACGTCCCGTTGACGACTCCCTTGGTGCCGACCTCGGCCTTCTGGGAGGTGAACTTCCAGGCGATGTCGTTATAGTTGAGCGTCAGGGTTTCGACCGGCTTGTCGCCGCCGCCGCCGCCGATGGAGATCGAGGAGATGAGCACGCTCTTCATCGTGTACCTCATCAACTCGATGACCTTCCCGCTGTCGTTGCGCCCGATGATGACGTCCACCTGCGCGAAGCCCGTCCCCTGACAACAATTCTGGTTCAGCACGGGCGAGGCGGCGTCCAGATATTTCGTGACCGTCATGTCCTGATGATTGGGTTTGCCGGAGGTTCTTTCCGTGTTGCTCAAGTCTCCGGTGATCTGCATGGCGACGCCGTGACTGAACGAGAGCAGTTCCATTTTCCCTGCGTAGTCGGTCAGCGAACTTTCGCCCGTTATGTCTTTGCCCATGTCTAAAATGATTACGTCCACAGTTACTCCTCCTCCATCTTCTGAGTTCTGGTTGATTCAAATTCCGACGGCGATGCGGTGCGCCCCGGCGGCCTGTGCGGCGGCGGGCGAAGTCCGAGTTGACTTCACCCGCCGCCGGACAGACTCAGGCGGCGGCGGGCGGCGGCAGCTCCGCCACGAGCCGGATCGAGGCCGTCAGTTCTTCGAGTTGGAAGTGCGGCCGCAGGTAGACGGTCGCGTTGTAACAGCCCGGCTTGCCCGCTATCTCCGTCACGTCAACGCGCGCCTCGCGCAGCGGGTACGAAGCCTTCGAGGCTTGCGAGGCGTTGTCGTTCAGGAGCACGTAGTTGCTGATCCACGAGTTGAGGAACTTCTCGACGTTGTCGCGCGTCATGAAGCTCCCCACCTTGTCGCGCATGATCACTTTGATGTAGTGAGCGAAGCGCGAGGCGGCGAGCACGTAGGGCAGCGAACAGGAGAGGCGTGCGTTGGCCGTCGCCTTCGGGTCCATGTAGACCTTCGGCTTCTGCGTCGTCTGCCCGCCGAAGAAGGCCGCCTGATCCGTGTTCTTGCGGTGGACGAGCGCGATGAAGCCGAGGTCGCTCAACTCCTTCTCGCGGCGGTCGGTGATTGAGACTTCAATCGGGCACTTGAAGGCCACGTCGCCCTCCTGCGTCCTGAAGTTGATGGCGGGCAAGCCCTCGACGAGGCCGCCGCCCTCGACGCCACGGATCGCGGCCGTCCACTTGTAGAGGCTAAAGGCGTTCGTGATGCGCTCGGTGAACAGGAACGCGGGGTTGCCCCACAGGTAGCCGTCGCTACTGGTGACGCCGGGCGTGTGGCCGTTAGTGGTCGTCACGATCTGCTCCTGAAAATCCACGTCCTCGGCGGGCGCGCGTCCGAGCAGAGACTCCTTGACGATCTCCTTCGTCTTCGGATCAAAGACGGGCTTGCCCTTCTTGGTCTGCTTGTGTTCGTCAGACCCGTAGGGCGAGCGCAGCAGGAAGCGCGGCAGGCACAGCGCGACGTAACGCGAGTCTTCGCTCTCGCGGAACGACTTCCACTTGGCGAGCAGCGTCGTGCCGAAAATCTTGGAGAGGTCGCGCGGCAAGGCCAAGTCCGCGAAACTTTCCAGATCGAAGAGGCCGGGGTCGGCCGCGGCGATGAACGGCGCGTGCGCCGCCGCCGCTACGCCCGACATGTTGACGAGGAATTCGAGGTCGGGCTGCGTTCCCTGAAAACGGTAGTCCGCGACCAGCATGCTGAAAGGCGAGCCGCCGAACGTGCCGTACTCCTCTTCGTAAATCTTCTTGAACTGGACGCTCTGGTCGAACTCGACGGCCTTGCTGAGGTCTTTGCTGATCTCATCTTTGGTGGCGTCGAGCACGCGAAGCTTCAACATTTCTCCGGTCTCGCTGTGAGAGACGAGGTAGTGGAGTCCGCGCCACGTCGCTTCAAGTTCTTGGACGCCCGGCTCATGCAGGACATTGCTCAGATCGTTGTTGATCTCCTCGTCGAGCGTCGCGATCCGCTGCGAGAGCATCTGCATGAGGTTATGGGCGGACAACTGCGGCTTCGGGGCATCGTTGCCCGTCGCCGCGGCGACGGGCAGCCCCAGCGGGTTCTTATCTTTCTCCTTCCAGACTTGGTTGTACAGTTCGCCAACCATGTCGGCGGCGTTCACCAGTTGCTCCGCATCGCTGGCTTCACGCGTCAGTTGTGAGATGGGCTTTATTTCCTTCGGCGTCGTGTCTTCCTTCAATGCCGTGGCCTGTTGCTTCTTCGTTTTGATTGGGTCAGTCATGATGTGGCTCCTTATTACGTAACAGTGATCGTCGCAGTTGCGGAGGGAATGCCGGTCGCGACGGTCGTGCCGTCCGTCGAAGCCTCCACAGTGAAGCTGCCGTTCGTTGTCGCCGTCGGATCAGGCGTGAATATCAAGCCGTCCGAGCCTTCCTTCTTGGTGATGAAGGCGTCGTCGGCGACCGCGGTTTTGCCGTCCTTCTTGGTCAGCGTGCCGCCGGTGCGCTTGCTGATCTTGAAGTGCGTCACATCCGTGCCGGTCGCTCCGGGGGGCGGGGTGATGCTGATCGGGGCGGTTTTGGCGGCTCTGGCGGTCGTGACGTTAGCCACCACCGGCGCGGCCGGGGTGTCCGCCAACGAGTCACTCGACTTGGAGGTGACTGCTGACACCGTGATCGTCGCAGTTGCGGAGGTGTCGGACACGACGGACTTGCCGTCCGTCGAAGCCTCCACGGTGAAACTGCCCGGGGTGGCTGGCGTCGCCGTTGCATCGGGCATGAATCTGAGGCCGTCCGCGCCCTCCTCCTTGGTGATGAAGGCGTTGGCGGCGTCGGTGGCGACCGGGGTTTTGCCGTCGCTCTTGAACAGCGTGCCGCCGGTGATGGCGCTGATCTTGAAGTGCGTCGTTTTCTTTCCGACTGCATCGGTGGCCGGCGTGATGACCAGCCCGGAGGCCGTCTGCACGCCCGTCGTGGTCTCCGCGTCAGTCACGGACGGCATGCCCGGCGGGGGATTCATCGCCAGCAGGTATTTGTCGAGCGTGGCGGAGTCGCCCTGCGCCATCAGGTCGTTGAAAGCCTTAACAAAATCCTCCTGCAACCTCACGTTTCCGTCCAGCTTGGCGACGAGGTTGGAGAGGCGCGTCCGGCTGTCAAACTTCTTTTTCAGGTCGGGCACTTTGCGCAGCACGTTGATCGGGCTGAAGTCTTCCAACTTCGAGAAGGCCAACGTGTCGGAGAAGCCCGACTTCGCGGAGAGTTTCACCGACGGCCCGATCTTCTCCATGATCGAGTCGAAGTTGTCGCGGTCAATCTCGACATACTTGCGGTCTTTCATCGGCAGGGCTGCGGGGCGGTCGGGGTCTTTGCCCGCAATGTTGTTGCCGGACAGGTCGGCCATGATGCCGACCACGAAGGGGAGTTCCGTTTTGACGATGGAGCCGAGGGTCTCCACGTCGTAAGTGATCTGGACTCTGGGGCGACGTACCCGGTCGAGCTTATGTTGTGTACTTTCAGGCATCGTAATCTCCTTTGAAAATGAGTGGAGGATGAAGGATTCGTCGTGGCGTCAGTCGGACGAGTTTGCGTTTCACATCGGGGTCATCCTCCTTCCTCTCTGTTGGTGAGTCCGAGCAGGCGGTTGAGTTCGTGCATCTCGCCTTCGTTGCGGATGATCTGCTGGTAGAGTTCGGACAGGCTGAGGCTGCCCCACTCCACCGCGCGCTTCACGAGGTAGGGGGTCGGGCTGTGCGGCTCGGTGCGGAGCAGGTACTCCGCAGCCTCCGTCAAACGCCAGTAGGCTTCGGCGCGGCTGCGGATCGGTTGCGTGTTCCAAATCTCCGCCCCTGCTGCGTGCGCCCCCGCCGCCGCGGCGGCGTGTGAACGATCCGCTTCCGGCGCGGAGAGCGAAGCGGCTTCCGGCCGCGCGTGCGAAATATCGCCGACCAGTTGCCGCACGAGGTCGAGCGTTTCTTTGAACCGCTGGAGGCCGGGCGACTGTTCGCCGAACTTCTCGTCGAGCACTTCGTCGAGCGCGTGGCACGCGTCGGCCGCGCCGTCCAACTCGACGGCGAGTTCCAGATAGAACGGCGTGGGCGACAGCAACGCGCTCGACTGGAAGCGCGCGAGCGTCACCTGCGCGCCCTTCTCGGCGGCGGCCAGCGCGTTCGGGTTGCGCTCGGCCAACTGTTCCAGACGACACGCGCTCTCCCAATCGGCGAACGAATAAGGCGGGAGGTCGCTCGTCAGCGGGGCGGTGAGCGTGACGCCCTTGAGTTGGAGCGAGAGCTTTTCGTTCAGCCACACGAAGGTGGCGACGCGATTCTCCGCATCGCCAGCCTCCAACTGCGGGTGCACGTGCTCCCAGTACTGCGTCAGGAGCGCGTTGAGCAGGCGCAGCCCGTCGCGGCAACCGGCGAAGCCGTAGAGCCGCAGCCACGCTTCCGTGAGCCACGCGGCGATCTGGATGTCCTTCGAGCGCGTGGTGAGCGCGTCCGTGCACAGCTGCTCGACCAGCCTCCAATTCGCCCGCTTCAACTCGGTCTTGTAAATGCCCTGCGACAAACTGGGGTCGTCCTCGCGGCGGGCTTCGCGGATGCGGTCGTAAGTCCCCTCGTAACGCAGGTACTCACCGGCGGGCGGCTCGTCGGCGATAGGCGACAACAGTTTTTCCCATTCAACGCGGTCGGCGATTGTGTCGGCGCTCATGTTCATCACTCCTGCACCCGGCGTTGGCGCGTGGTCGGTCGTCTACGTGGAAGTTGCGGGGCGGCGGGCGGGAAGTCCGGCAGCAGCAGAGGGACTTTCTCGCCCGGAGCCGACACGGCGACGCGCATAAAAATGTCGGCCGCGCTCGTCAACAATAATTTCGGCTGCCGCTTGAGCACGTCGTCGGGCAGCGCCCCGTTGGTCTTGGTGGGGATATTGAATTTGAGCGTGTTCGGTTCGAGATCAACGCGCTGCTCGAAATCGTTGACCGCGGCCTTGTGCTGCAACAGCAACAGGAGCAGCGACCACTTGTTGTCGTAGCGCAGCGTGACGGTCTTCTCCGTGATCCGCATGCGCGACTGCGGGGAGACGCTGCTGGCGGCCGGGATGCTCGGCGAGTCGTTCGCCCAACGCAGCGACACAATGAGCGGCTCGGTGTATCCCCAACTCCCGGCCGTGCTCGCGTCCTGATAGCGAATCCTCTTTTTGCCGACCGTGAACGCCCAATCAATGATCTGGTTCGCCCCGATCTCTCTCGGCTCGTTGACGCGGAAGCGCAGGTTGAGATCGTAAGTCGGGTAGGGCGGCTTCTTGTCGAGGAACGAAGCGAAAAACTTTTGCACCGCCTCCATCTGGTTGAGGAAGAGGAGCGCGTCGTCGGGGTTGATGCCATAGGCCGGAGCCTCGTCCAAGACTTTTCGCGCGCCCTCTTTATTCTGATCCAGCAGCTTGAAGAAAGCGATGATCTGGTCGGGATCGGCTTCCGCAAACAGTTCCGTCCCCGGCAGTTCGGAGAAGGGAAACTTATCGGCGAGGGTATCGTTGAACTTCTCTTCGAGGGCGTTGTAGAGTTCGAGCCGCTCGTAAAAGTCGTTCTCCTTCCGCTCTCTGTCGAGTCGCTCGTTCTCCCTGAGAGTCAACTCGTACTCGTCGTCCCGCTGCTGTTGCAGGGCTTGCCTGTGCTGCCTGAGTTGCAGGCAACGCCGCACGAGCGGCTGCCCCAGACTGTTCCGCTTCCTGAGAAAATAATCGTAGGGCAGGCCGCCGGGCAGGGCTGTGATGGCGAGACAGTTGTCAACGCTGGCGTTGTCCATCTCGACGCGGATGAACTGTTCCAGCGCGTCCACGGTGTTGCCCGGTTGCTTGGCGTCGTACCTGTTCAGTTGGCCGATGATCGCGTTCCAGTCAACCGCCTCCGAGCGCAGGCTGACGTTCAGCCCCGCCAGAAAATTGATGAGGGGCGCGGCGTATTGCCGTGCCAGCACGGCGATGTTCTCGCGCTGGACGGACAGGTAAACTTTGAGTTCATCCGGGTCGTTCGCGCCGAACGCCCTGTAGGCGAGCACCGGCGCGCCCACACGCCACCAAGAGAAGTCGTCGCGCGCGAGCGCGTAAAAGTTGCCGTCCCTGAACTCGTCGTCGGCGTCGCGCATCAGCGAGACGCTCTGGTTGATCACGGCGGGGCGCAGCCCCACGTCGAGGCCGAGCGTGCGGCCGAGTTTGATCAACTTCAAGATGTGGTCTTGCGCGTCTTCGAGACTTTTGACGCCGCCCCGCAAACTCGCACGGCGCACCGACTCGCCCGCCGACGGCCGCGCCGCTTGATAGGTCTGCGCGCTCTGGACGAGCCGTCGAATCTTCCTCGCCGCCTCATTGCGCGCCGCCTCTTTGACTCTCACATCGAGCGTGTTCGGGCGGTTGTAAGAGTTGTTGTTGACGAAGTCGCCGTAAGCCGTGGCGAGGTTGATCGCCTGTTGGAGCGTGGCCGTGTCCCAGACGAGCACGGTGCGCGATTGGTGCGCGAACTCCGGTTCGTCCTCCCCGGCGGGCGGCGTCCCCGCAGACGGCGCGCCGAAGCCGCGCGACATAAACTTCTCGTTCGACAAGTCGTTCAGCGCGCGCTTCAACTCGGCGAGACCGGCGGCAAACGTCATCCCTTCAAACGGCGACGGATACTCGAAGATGCGTTCGGCGAGCCAACGGTTTTCCTGCCGCGACAGGAGGGCTTCAGTCTTGCCGATCTCGCCCAGATAGCCGTAGGTGACGGTCTTGTTCTTGAAGGTGCGATCATAGATGTCGCTGATCATCCCCTCGACTTTGCACGCGGCTCTGGCCTTGAGGCTCTCGTCGGTCGTCAGCAGCGCGGGGCGTTGCGACGTTGCGAGAGCCTGCATGTAGAGACTGTTGTGCGGGTCGAAGTTGCCGGGCAGCGGAGCGTGATTGAAGTAGAGCAACAGCCGGTTGAGATCGTCCAGATTGCCGCCGCCGTTGTCCTGCACGAGCCGTGTGTAGCGGTCGCGGTTCAACCTCAACTCGCCGAGGCTCTCGATGAATGCGTAGACCGAGCTGGAGGACGCGTCGGCCTCAAAGCCGCACTTGCTCAAGGTGGCGGCCTGCTCGCCGACCGGGCCGACGGCCGCGTAGCAAGCCCGCGCGGACGGCGCGACGACCAGTTTGCTTTCGGTGCGACAATCCAACTGGCGGCGCAGCGATTCGTAGACGACGTAACGGTAGGCGCTGCTAATCGAAGTTCCGCTATCCTTGTCCACGTCGCTGAACCAGGAGCCGGGGATGAACGGCGAGAGCAAACGCTTGCCGCTTAAGTTCGCCATCGCCTCGAAGAGATGCGCTTCGCGGTTGTGCGCTTGCCCCGCGTTGACGCCGCTCTCCTTCTCGGCTCTGACTTCTTTGAGGTCTTGATCCGTCCTCGACAGATATTGATAAAACTCCCGCTCGCGCCCCTTGACCCAAGGGTAGGTCGCCAGTATGCCGAGCGCGCCGACGAGCGGGATCAACAGCGCGAGCACTTGTGCGGCGCGCGCCCAACGGTTGCGCGAGAGTCGCGTGCGGGCGACGGGTCGGGCTAACAAATCCTCTTGAAAGATCTTTCGCTCGAAGAGGTGGCGCAGGAAGGCGATGCTTCTCCCGGCGGGCATCGCCGCCGCGGGGGCGGGCGGCGGAATCTGCGTGGAAGCCGTCGGCGGCAGGCCACCGGCGACGAGGGGGTCGGAGGAATTGAGCAGCCGGGTCGCGACGGCCACGGCGTCCGCGCCGTCGCCGCAAAAATAGATGCCCCGCAAAAAGAAGGGATCGTGATAGGCGCTCTCCTTGAAAATCCGGTCGAGGTAGACGCGCAGCGGCGCGGCCATCGCGCGCATCTCCGAGGGCAGCATGAACAGCCCGTCGCCGTCCCTGACCTGATCCCGCTCGGTGAAGACTTCGATCTGGACTTGGAAGAGATAACTAAACAGACTTTGGAACGCCTCCGCCACCCACTCCGAACGGTAGGCGATGTCGCGCGTGTAGGGACTCGACCAGCCGAACATCTCGTCGAGGCGTGAGGGTATCTCGTGGCAGAGGCTCGTGAACCCGGTCACCGCGTCGCACTTGGTGACGAGGATGTAGACGGGAAGGTTGACGCCGAGCGTCTGGTGCGCGGCCACGAGTTTCTGGTAAACCTGCGCGGACTTGAGTTCGAGTTTGAGCTTCGACTCCGAACTCGGATTCGCCGCCGTCGTCAGGTCGGCCGACGGGATCGTCAGGATGATGCCGTCGAGCGGGCGTTCGGGGCGATAGCGACGGAGCAGCCGGGCGAGGTAGTTCCACGCTCTGGTGTTGGGCTGCTCGCCGTCGGCGCGCAGCACGAAATCCCCGGCCACGTCCAGCACGACGGCGCGATCGAAGAAGAACCAGTTGAGACCCTCCTTGACGCCGACCTTCGCCTCTTCCGGCCAGTCCGAGAGAAGTTCGAGGCCGGTGTTGCCGAGGACGGTCGTCTTGCCCGATCCAGCCTCGCCGATCATCATGTACCAGGGAATCTCGTAGAGTCCGGCCTTGCCGTACACGCGGCGGATGCGCCGCATGGCCTTGCTGAATGAGAGCCTGAGTTCGACGCTCGAAGTGTTGAGACCTAACTGGGTGCGGAGGAGTTGACCCGGTTCGTCGCCTGCGGCGGCCAGTTCATCCGCCTCGGGCGGGCGCGGACTGCGGCGGGCGCGCTTGAGGATGATGTAGACGAAGATTATACCGAGCGCCAGCAGCAGGATGATGAGCAGAATGTATAACCACGTGGGGGATTGTGGCATGGTGTTAAGGTCGGCGCGGCTTAAGGTTTATGGCCGCGCTTTGAGATAGCCGATGGTCGTCGAAATACTTTGATTGATCATGTTCAGTTCCCGCGTCAGTTGTAACCAGAACAGTTGCGTCGCCACCGTGTAGATCACAATGACGAGGCAGAGCACGACGACCCACGCGCGCGGGTCGGACAGTTTTCTCTGCCCCTCTTCGCGCGCCAGATGGAGGTAGGCTTCGGGGAACAGAGGCCGCGTCTCGTCGCCCAACTCCGGCTCGCGCTGGCAGATGAAGGCGAAGAGGCGTTTGCGATAGTTGGCGAGTTGTCGCTTCCCGTCGCGGCTGTCGTAGTACTTGCCTTTAAAGCCGAGCGACAAGGCCATCAGGTAGACGGCCGCCAAGTCCCTGTCGGCCGGGTTCTGTGTCCGCAGGAGACTGTCGAGTTGCTCGAAGAAGCGTTGACCGGCGTCGTGCGTGCGGAAAATTTTCGACTCCAACAAATGCAAGTTCCAGGCCTTCTGCCCTTCCCATTCCGTATGGACGAAGATTTCGTCGGCCAGCGCCACCATCACGTACCACGCCTTTTGATATAACTGCGCGCCGTGCGCCCCGCCGTACCGCCACGCGTTGTTCGCCTGTGTGCGAAAGAGCGAGAGCAGGCTGTGCCACACCTCGCTGCTGATCTTGGCCGAGTCGGGCGAGTAGTACTGTTCCTCGAAATTTCTGACCGCCCCGTTGCTGCTCCACTCGACCAGCGTCAAAGCGGTCTCCTTGTCCGGCATCACGGGCGAAGTGTCAATCACGTGCTCCGCGCCGTTGCCCTCTCCCGCCTCGGCCGTCAAGTGCGGGACGTAGAGCCACGTGCCCGACTCGACCGACCCCTCGTCGAGGCTCGCGTCCGCGCCCGACGCCGCCGCCGGAAGCGCCATCCACGACTCCGCGCCGACCTTCCGTTTCAAGCGGATCACCTCCGCGTAAAACTCCCTGAAGGGCGCGAGCAGGAACGAGTCGCCAAATTCACTCATGTGCCTTCCTCAAAGTTAACGTCAACCCTCCGCCTTTGCCGCTGCCGCTTTCCTGACGTGCAGCACGATTTCGACGGGGCGTGCCTCGTGCGCGTGCTCGCTCCGGTTGAAGATTTGCAACACCTTGTCCGGCTCGATGAACTCCGACTCGCCGGAGAGGAGGAACAGGACGACGCCTCTGGATGCGGCGAGGTCTTCGTCGCCTTCGATGTGCGTGCGATTCGCCCCCAGAATCCGCTTCTCCATCATCGCCCGGAGATGTCCCTCCGAGCCGATGAGACACGTCTTCCCCCAGTTGACCATCTCTTCCGTCGCCACGCCGGGCTGCGCCCTGAGACTGAGGATGGTTCGACGGTGCTTCCACTCGGCGCGGAACCGACGCTGATAGATGCCCTCTTGATACGTGAACACGAAAGCCTCGTAGGGCGAGGACAGCCCCTCTCGGATCGCCTGCTCGATAAACTGGAGGAGCGGCTCGAACGCCGCGTAAGGGTCGTCGTGGATGTAGTGGGGCGTGTTGGGCACGGGCTTCGTCCCCAGCCCGGCCAGTTGCCCCGCCATCGAACAGAGCGCGAGGTAGAGCGGGTACGGGTGGGAGGTTTCCGTGTAGAGCATCGCCTCAAGGTAAGGCAAAGTCGCCGTCAGGCTGCGAATCCGGTTTCTGGTTTCGAGGTCGGGGTCTATGGCCGCGCGCGGCGACTGCGGGTCTAACCTCCCGGCCAGTTCCTGCGCCTTGTAACGCACCATGTCGGCGATCGCCCCGCACCTGTCTCTTAATTTTGTTTGCAGGCCGAGGCGCGGCTTCGAGGTGACGATCAAGAGCGGCGGGATGAAATCCGTCTGGACGTAGCCTTCGGTCTTATACTCCACTTCCAACAGGGGCAGGCTGACGAAGTTTTGCGGCGACCTGTCGTCGGCGCGCAACTGTAGATGCGGGACGAGACGCGGGATGAGCATCTGCCCTTCGCCGGTCAACTCGTCCGCCACCGGCTCGCCGTCGGTCTCTCTGTATCGCGTGCGCTCTCCCCTCGACGTGTCGCGCGATTGCACGCTCACGACCAGATAGACCTTCTGCCGTTTCGACTTCGTTTCGTTGTCGTCTTTGAATTTCAGACCCAACAGTTCGCCATCGCCTTCGCGGTGAGACACCACCATCCCATCGGGCATCACGGCCTCGACGTGCTTGATGCGAACCTCTCCTTTAGCCAAACTCGGCTCGTCAATCTTGAGGTGGCGGATGCCCCAGTAGAAAGGCGATAGCATCGAGGCGTTGTATCTGAGCAGGGCTTCCTGGCGCAGCGACAACTGCTGGAAATGTTGCGGCGTGAGCAACAGCCCCTCGTGCCAATGAATGGAATCAGGAATTTCGTTCGCGTCCATCCCCATAGTTTCTCCACTTACCCCTTCCCGACGTTTGGCCGACTCGTGCGCGCCCCGTTTACTTTTCGATCTTGACGGTCAGGTCTTCCGGCCCCAGCGTGAGTTGGAAGGGCTTGCCCGGCTTAATCACGGCGCGGTGCGCGCCCGGCGTGAAGTAGTTGGCGAAGACCAGACCGCCCGCCGCTTTGAACTTGAGCGGCAGCGGCTCGATCACCACTTTCTGGCCGGGCACCCATTCCCAACTCCCCGCGCTCAGCCCCGTCTCTTTCGGGTAGTCGAGCCGGAACTGCTCGCGCTTCTCGAACCACTCGGCGGCCGTCACCTTCATCATCTCCTTGAACAGCTTTTTATCTTTCAAGAGGATCAGATCAACCGCCACGGGGTTGTTGTTATTGGCTTGCGGCGAGACATCCACCGTGATCGTCAGTTTGGGCGACGGGCGAAGCGGGACACGGCAGGCCGGAAGCAACAGCGCGAGGAGGACGAAACAGGCGAAGGTTAAAACTCCGAGGGGGAAAGAATCACTTCTACGCATTTGAACTGGATACCCTTCCGGTCGGCTTCAATGTTACGAGATCGCTCCGAACCGCTTGCTCCGGTTGTCGCGTCGCGCCTTCGGTCGAGGCTCTGCGGGTTGGCCGGGCTGAGGGCGAGAATCCCCGAACGCCGGCAAAGCCTGTCTCAATTAACCGACAGTTGAATAAAGCGCTCGGCTGAAAATCTTCGGCAAGCACTGACACCTCACATGTAGTTTGAGACTCGGGTCAGACGCTATCGCAACACTCGCAAAGGCAGGTAGAGGATACGGCTGGACTGTCTCGGTTGGTCAAAAGAGCGTCGGACAGATGCCCCTGTCCGTTGAGTGGAGACTTCTTATGCTTCTGTAAATGGATTACGTGGCCTTAACTACTGCTCGCCGGGTGGGGCAGCGTCGGCTCGGTGCAGTCAACTATCCGGCTTCACTTCAACTAAAGACACATCCGCTGATGAATTCAGAAATTAAGGCTCTGTATAAATGAGCTTGCCTGATTTTGGATTTAGATTATTACCCGCTAAGTCGCCCCGCGACTCGCTTGTTTACTAGAGAAGAAGTAACAAGGAACTGGTCAGGAGCGAAATTTATACTCCGTCTCCGGCGAAAAGTAAACTATATTTGATGCGGGGGCGGTTCGGCGACGCGGGGTGCGACCGCCGTCACACAGTCGTCACGTCACGGCCGAGAGATATTCATTGACGCGGGCGCGCCCTGCTCGCTAGAATGAATTCGGCGTCTTTCGGGTGGCTAATCTTTCCCGTGGCGCTACCCCTTCCCCATCCCACCCGCGAGACTCCGCGCCGTTTTGATTCCCGGCCAGACGCGTCTAGTTCCGATTTTTTCCGGTAAGTTATTCACTACTCGCCCGCGCCGCCAGCACTCTCGAAGTTTGATTCGACGAAAGTTTTCCGACTCATTGTATGGTAGTCAAGATTGACGATCTCCTGCGGGGCGCAACCGCGTGCGGCGCGTCCGACCTGCACATTAAAGCCGGTTCGTTCCCCGTCATGCGCGTGGACGGCGAGTTGAAACCCGTCACCAACTCGTCGCGGCTGACGCAGGACGACACGCTCGACATGGCCTTCTCGATCATGTCGAACCGGCAGAAGCAACGCTTCAAAGAGACTTCGGAAGTGGACATCGCCTACGGCCTGTCGGGCGTCGGCCGCTTCCGCGCCAACGTCTTCCAGCAGCGCGGCACGGTGAGCATGGTCTTGCGCGTCATCCCCGACCGCGTGCGCACCATGTCCGACCTCGGACTCCCCCCGGCCGTCGAACAGATCGGCGCGGAACAGCGCGGCCTCATCCTCGTCACCGGCGCGACCGGCTCCGGCAAGTCCTCCACGCTCGCCGCGCTCATTGATCACATCAACTCCACGCGCGGCGGCCACATCGTCACCATCGAAGACCCGATTGAGTTTCTCCACCGCGACAAAAAATCCTTCATCTCGCAACGCGAAGTTGACGTGGACACGCGCTCGTTCGCCGAAGCCCTGCGCGGCGCGCTCCGGCAAGACCCGGACGTGATCCTCGTCGGCGAGATGCGCGACCACGAGACGATTGAGACCGCCCTGACCGCCGCCGAGACCGGCCACCTCGTCCTCTCCACCCTGCACACGCTCGACGCCACCGAGACCGTCACGCGCATCGTCTCGTCCTTCCCGCCGCACCAGCAGAAGAGCGTCCGCCTGCAACTCGCGGGCATCCTTCGCGCCGTCATCTCGATGCGCCTCGTGCGCGCCGCGAACGGCGTGGGGCGCGTGCCCGCCGCCGAGATCATGGTCTCCACCGGGACGATCCGCGACTACATCGCCAACGAGGAAAAGACGTCGCTCATCCGCGATGCCATTGCCGCAGGCACGTCGCAGTACGGCATGCAGACCTTCGACCAGTCGCTCTTCAACCTCTTCCAGTCCGGTCTCATCACGCTGGAAGAAGCGCTGCGCGGCGCGTCGAACCCGGACGAGTTCCGCATGCGCGTCTCCGGCATCTGCACGAGCAACGATCAGGCGAAGGAACAGATCGTCAGCATGAGCAACGTCTAAAAGGAACGCGCGGAAGTCGGAGCGCGGGATGATGAAGTGGAAACTGTTCCTTGTCAGTTGTCCGTAGTCAGTTGTTCAAGACAATCTTTAGCGACTCATGTGATAGCCACACGCAACGGACAACTGACCACGGTCAACTGACCGTCTTCACTTCATCCTTCCCTGCTCCTACTTCCGCGTCTCTTTTCGCGCGTAGAAATCCACGACGCTCCGTGCGGCGGCGAACACTTTCTCGCGCAGAGCCAACGGCTCTAACACTTCCAACTGCGTGCCGAACGAGAGCGCATACTCGCAAGCCATCTCTTCCACGTCGAACCTGAGCCAGACCTCGACCCATCCATCCGCGTCCACTTCGCCCGTCCGCTCGATGCGCGCGAACCTGCCCGCGTAGGGCATCCGCGCGACGATCTCCCGACGCACGCGCACGCGCGCACGGTAGCTTGGCAAGTGCGCGCGATACTCGGCCGCCGAACGCTCCCAGTACGACGCCAGATCGAAATCGGGCGGACGCCTGCACGGTTCGTCCAACATCTCCACGCGCTCGACGCGCGAGACGCGGTAGCTGCGCACTTCCCCATCCACCGCCGCGACCAGATACCAGACGCTCCCCTTCGCCACGAGTCCGAGCGGGTCGGCCAGTCGTTCGACCGCCTCGCACTCGCCCCGCGCGTAACTCATACGCACGCGCCGCTCCTGCCAGATCGCTTCCTGCAAACGGTGCAGCAGCGGCACGGTTTCCTCCGCGCGATTCCAACCCGTCACGTCCACGTAGATGCGCTGCCGCGCATACTCCGCCCCGCGCCGGAAGACGGAAGGCAGCGCGGCCAGCAGTTTCAAAAATGCTCCCTCGGCGGCCTTCTCCAAGTTCAAGTCGGCCAGCAGGCGCGACGGCTTGATGACGAACAACGACTGAATCTCCGCCTCGTTCAGCCCCGTCAAATTCGTGCGGTACTCGCCGAGCAGAGACCACCCGCCGCCCGTGCCGCGCTCGGCCACCACGGGGATGCCCGCGCCGCTCAGAGCCTCCATGTCGCGGTGAATCGTCCGCGCGGAAACTTCCAGACGCCCCGCCAGGTCTCTCGAAGTCAAATGCCGGTGCGACTGCAACAACAGCACGATTGAGAACAAACGATCCGCACGCATCCCGCCTCCTCAACTCACTGCGACGTATTAACAACTGCTAAAACTTTTCCGGCCACTCGAACCGCGCGCGATTTTATCTCAGATATATGACAGGAGGTGTCATCAATCTTCGCGTATCGTGAATTTATCGAGCGACGGTTGGCTTGAGTTCAAAGAGTTCGACGCGGAGACGACAAACTGTGTTCGGGACAGAGACGGAGGGAGGCTGAAACGATGAAAGCTAGCGAGACTGTGAAGAAACCTCTGGCGGGGCGGATCGCGCTCGTCGCAGGGGCGACGCGCGGCGCGGGACGTGGCATCGCACAAATGTTGGGCGAGGCGGGCGCGACCGTCTATTGCACGGGTCGCAGCGTGCGCGGCACGCCGCCCGCGTCGGGCGTCCACGCGGGTCGCGCGGAGACCATCGAAGAGACGGCGGAGATGGTGACGGCGCGCGGCGGCCGGGGCATTCACGCGCGCGTGGATCACACGGACGAAGCGCAGGTCGTCGCCCTGTTTGAAAAAGTTAAAGCCGAAGAGGGGCGGCTCGACATCCTCGTCAACGTGCTCGGCGGCGACACGCAGGCCGAGTGGAAACCTTTCTGGAAACAGTCGCTCGATAAAGGCTTGCGCTGGTTGAGCACGGAACTCTTCGCGCACATCATCACGAGCCGCCACGCCGCCGCGCTGATGTGCGAGCGCAAGCCTAAGAACGGCCTCATCGTCTGCGTCACGGACGGCGACGGCGTGGGCTATCGCGGCAGTTTCTTCTTCGATCTGGTCAAGGTGTCAACGATCCGTCTGGCCTACGCGTTGGCAGAGGAACTCGCGCCGAAACGGATCGCCGCCGTCGCCATCTCGCCCGGCTTCATGCGGACGGAGTGGATGCTCGATCACTTCGGCGCGACCGAGGAGAACTGGCGCGAGGTGGCCGAGACGAATCCGTCGGCGAAGAGTTTCGGTTTCATCGCCTCGGAGACGCCCTGCTTCGTCGGGCGCGCGATAGCCGCGCTCGCCGCCGATGCGCGCGTCATGCAAAAGTCCGGCGGCGTCTACGGCTCTTGGACGCTCTCGGACGAATACGGCTTCACGGACGTTGATGGCAACCGCCCGCACATGGGTCGCTACTTCGAGGAACATTTCAAGGAGATGTTCAACGCGCCGACGAAGACCGGCTTCCGCTGGAAGCTCGAACGCGACGCGCCGCCCGCACAGGCCAAACAGCGCGCACGCGCAAAACGCGCGAGTTGACGCGAGTGACCGTCGCGCGTTTGTGAATGAGAGAAGGCGTGAGAGGCGAAGCTCGCGTCAAGAGGCGACGCGCTGATCGAAATCAGGGAAGAGCGGGACGAGGACGTTCGACGCGTTGCCGCCGCGGTGCGCCGCGCCGGAGGCGTTCGTCAACCTGAACCAGTCGAGCACGAAATTGCTCGCGCTGAAACCGAGCGCGGCGTCGAGCGGGAAGAGGTGGCGCGAGAGTTGGCGGTGGAGTGCGCGCTCGAAGGAGTGCTCGATCTCGCGGCGCGCGTTCTCCAGACCTTCGACGAGCGTCGTGTCCAAATCCTCGCCGCCGCGCGCACGCCGCCAAGCGAACTCGTACAAGCGCAGTCGGCCTTCGTCCTCGATCGTGCCGGTGGTGATGACGACAAGGTGCGTTGCCTCCGTCTCGGCCACGGTCTCGACGATGCGGCGCGTGCAGGCGGGCGTCAAGTCACCGTCCTTCGTGACGAAGAGGTAAGAGTTGCCGCACACGTCGGCGGCAAGATACGACTCGCCATGCGTCGAAGCGGGGCCGGTAGCGATCTCGCTGTCGGGCACGCCGAGCGCGCGGATGATCTTGTAGACGCGGTTGTTCAGCCAGCCTCCGTCTTCGAGGAGCGACACGGCGAGCCACGTCGGGTTGATCGTCTCTTCGACCACCTCGTCGGCGACGGGCGCGGCGCACAGGCTGCACTTCGCCTTGCTGATCGTGATGGCCGCGAGCGAATCGGGCGTCGGCAGGTCGAACAGCGCGTGGCCTGACTTGCGACAACTGACGCGCACCTCGCGTTCGAGCAACCCGGCGTCGAGCATGCGTTCGACGGAGATGCCGCCGCGCTGTAACGTCGCCGCCTCGGCGAACAGGCGGCGCGGCGAATAGCCCTCGCGGCGCATCTCCTGCACGCGCCGCAAAAACTGGCGCACCGTCTGCTCCTCCATCAACTCGGACGCGCGCACGAACTCGCGCGCGCCGCCCTTCAACTTCGCGGCGACGGCGAAGTCCGTCGGCTGGATCGCCATGAAGCGCGCCAACCCCTGCGGCGCACGCGTCGCGCGCGCCTTCCAACACGGCAACTCGAACAACGCGTTGTCGTCGTCATCGCCCGTCCCGTCGCCCACCGCGCCGCCCTTCCCCGTCTTAATCAAAGCCTCGCGCACGTCGCGGCAGAAGCGGTCGAGTTTCGTCAAAGGCTCTTTGGTCTCGACGCTGTAGACGATGCCGGTCGTCAAGCCCTCGTCCGCGCCCGCGCCGAAGACGACGAACAGCACGCAGTCGTCCGCGCAGAAAATCTCGCCCGGCGTGTAGGCCGCGCCGCCCGCCGTCGTCCGGTTCGACGCCTCGCGCAGCGACGCGCACTCGCGCTCAAACTCCGCGACTGCCGCCGCTTCGTCTGCGATACCCGCCGCCAGCAACTCGAAACAGCGACGCCGCGCCGCGCGGATGAGCGGCGCATGAGCGAGTCCTCGCGCCGCGAGCGCGTCGAGCAGGCGCAGGCGTTCCCCCTCGTCGAGTGAGAGCGCCAGACTGTTGCTTTGGATGAACAGCATCTTTTTTTTCGCCCACTTCGATCCGCCGCCCGGTCGCGTGCGTGCCGCACGGACGCAGGCCGCGTTCTCTTAGAACCTCACCCTGAGCATGACCGTATCGCTCCCGCTGAAAGTGCTCGGGTAGCGGCGCGCACGCGCTATCTTGATCGCTTGCGAATCGTATGCGCTCGCGCCAGGGCGCGGGTTCAACACGCGCGCGCCGATCACTTCTCCACGCTTCACGTCGAGCAGCACATGGATGACATAGCCGCCCTCCGAAGACGACGCCCCGGCCTTCTTTCCGATCTCTTTCGTCGCCTGCGGCGCGAGCTTAAGCGACTGCGCCTGCTTCGTCGTTACGGCGGGCTTCACTTTCTTCGTCGCGCCCGCCGCCTGCGAAGTGGCGGCAGCGGCGACGATGCTCTCGCGCCCGTCGTTGTTAGCGACGACGTTCCCGCGTCCGTCGTTGTTGGTGGCGACGTTCCCGCGCTCGACGGGCGCGACGCCTGCCCCTCCCTTTTTAGACGCCGCGTCCGATGTCCCGCGCGTCGCTTCGCCGCCCGCCGCCGTTGCCGTCGTGCCGGTCGCCGCGTCGAGTTGTTGACTCGATATGGTCGCGTCCGTCGCGGGCGCGTTGAGCGGCGTCCGGCGCAGGCTGAGCAACGCTTGAAGGGCTGTGACGACGCACAGCCCGACGAGAAAACTGATGACGACCGCGTAGACCAGACGCTCGCGCGAGAAGCGGCGCGAACTGGCGTTGATGGCTGCCTCAACGGCCGTCAGACGCTGTTCGAGCGGCGCGAGCAACTCGGCGGGGACGGGCGCGAGTTGGAGCGGCGCGGGCTGCGTCGAAGCGGCGAGCGCCGCCCCTGTCGCCGCCGTCGTTGCGGGAAACGCGCCGCCCGCGACTCTGACCTCCGGTAGATTTTCGCGCCGCGGAGTTGCGACGAGATCGTTGATGAACTTCTGTTGCTGCCGGTCTATGCTCCGCTCCGGCGGGCGGACGAGCGGGTTGAAATTGAAGGACGCGCCGTCGAGCGCGAGGGCGGCGTAGAGGGCTTCGAGTCCGCGCAAGTTTCCGAGTTGAGCGTCAACGAGTTGGCCGTCCTCGAAGAAGAACGCCCCCGGCGAGTCCGCGTACTCGACCTGAAGCCGCCCGGACTTTCTCTGCGCGCGCAGCGTCCTGATGAGATCGGGCAAGGGCTGGTCGTCCAGATGACCCGTTAAAACCATGAACTGCGTGCGCTCTATATTTTCCAATTGGCCGATTCCTGACTGAAGTTATCGCCGCGTTGCGGCGGAGGGAGGTTTCGCTTTGCCGGCGGCACGACGGTTCGGGAGCGTCGCGCCTCGCACATCACCCGCATCGCGATATGTTGTGCCGGGCGAGTCCGGCTGTCGCACTATGATGTGCCTGCCCGCGCCCTTCCCGGCAAAAGCCATTCGCGCGGAATCTACCATTTTATTAACCACGGCACAAGAAACTTCGCGGCTTTCCCGCACCGACCGGCCAAGTCCACCCGTGCAGAAAGTTCGTTGCCGGGGCGGAAAGGTGATCCCTCTCGCCGCCAAATTACGCGTTACATATTGAGGCGTCGTGAATTCTCGCTGGCGACCCCGAAGACGGCAACCACCGCCGTCCTAACACCCACCAGACAAGGGGAAACGACTTCACACCAGTAAGGAGATAAGTAAATGCGCCATCTGAAAATAAAGCGAGCCGCCGCGATGGTCGTCCTCGTCGCCGTCGCCGCCTTCGTCGCCTTCGGGCACGTAGATAATGCCCCTCCCACCGAACAGCAGAAGGAGTTCGCCGTGCAGACGGCCGACCTCTTACAGAAAGAGGTCTTCGCCGCGCTCTTGCAGGAGTTCGGCGAGACGACGCCGGAGAACGTGGAGCAGGGCAAGCAGGCCATCTCGCTCGTCTTCCACGACGCGAACAGGGACATGCGGCTCATCGGCAACGCCGCCCCGCTCCTCGGCGGGAACAACAACATCCCGGCCGACGAGTTCGAGCAGGAGTCGCTCGCGCTCGCGCTCCAGGGCAAGCCGAACACGACCGTCGAGCGTCACGGCAACCGCTGGTACTATCGCCGCTCAATTGCGTTGAGCAACAGCTTCCACACGAGTTGCGCCCTCTGCCACTCGAACTTCACTCCACAGTTCTTTCAGGAGACGAACAACCCCGGCCAGTGGGTCGGCGCGCTGATGCTGCGCGTGCCTGTTAAAGAGAACTAACCCTCGCACCCGCCCCTGCGGGCAGACTGTCAAGTGGTCTGACTACCACGAGCTATCACACTCACGGCGCGAACCGTCGCCGCCGCAGAGGTTGCGCGGTAACCTCTGTGGCGGCCGTCCGCGCCGTTCCACCACCGCACGCTGAAAATCTTGACAACCAGCGCGAGAGTGAATACTGTGCCTACCCTCTGAGGCTCTTGTTATCTTTGCCCGCGTGACAATTGACCGGGTAGCCGCTCGCAGTCGTCTTGCCTGTCTCTGTCGGGTCTCTTGTATCAAGCTCAAACAGAAACGCAGAAAGATTCCCTCGCTTATCCTGTAACCGCTAACGGTCTGTAACGTCAGGACGTGCTCTCTTCCTGAACTTACAGAACCGCATGCCACTCCCCGCGTGCGCGACCCCCTCGTGCGCGCGCGGCAATTC
Source organism: Pyrinomonadaceae bacterium (assembly GCA_030841105.1). GTDB lineage: Bacteria > Acidobacteriota > Blastocatellia > Pyrinomonadales > Pyrinomonadaceae > JAIVJZ01. The sequence goes on along the minus strand of JAVEDE010000123.1, from coordinate 9,978 downwards.
GCCTTCCCCGGAAAGGAGTTCGAGATGAGTTTAGTTCCCCTCTTCGTACATCGTTCAGCAACACGCAGGTACAGTTTGCGTCTGAGGAACATTTGCTTGCCCGCGCTGGCCTTCGTGTTGCTCGCCACGCTGCTGACATGGACAGGCGCGGCGGCGGCCTGCAATTTCATCCTGAAGTTCGGCAGCACCGGCACAGGCCCCGGACAGTTTTTACTCCCGCGCGGCATCGCGGTTGACAGCGCCGGTAACGTCTTCGTCCCGGATCAAAATACTCGCTTCCAGAAGTTCGACTCCAGCGGCGTCTTCGTGGCACAGTTCGGCATCCCCGGAGATGTGCCCGGCGGGTTCGTCAGCCCGTGGAAAGCGGCCACGGATTCGGCAGGCAACGTCTACGTCTCCGACTCGTTCACCAACAGGGTGCAGAAGTTCAACTCCGGTGGCGTTTTTCAAATGTCGCTCGGCGGCACGGGCACCGGCAGCGGTCAGTTCATAGGCGGCACGGCCGGGATCGCCGTGGATTCGGCGGGCAACATCTACGTCGCCGATCCGGGCAATCACCGCGTACAGAAATTTTCGCCCGCCGGTGCGTTCGTCGCGGCATGGGGCGGCATGGGAACCGGGAACGGGCAATTCAGCGGGCCGATCGGGATGGCGGTTGACGCATCCGACAACATCTACGTCGCCGACACGGGCAACCACCGCATCCAGAAATTCACCTCGTCAGGCGTGTTCCTCACCAAGTGGGGCACGAACGGCACGGGCAACGGGCAGTTCGACACGCCGATGGGGCTTGCGGTTGACCCGACGACGGGCAACGTCTATGTCGCCGACATGGTTAATAACCGCATCCAAAAGTTTTCTTCAACCGGCGTCTTCATAGATTCCTGCGGCATCGCGGGCACGGGCGACGGGGAGTTCGGCAGCCCTCATGACGTGGCGGTAGACGCCTCCGGCAACCTCTATGTCGCGGAAGGGGGGAACGAACGCGTCCAGAAGTTCGGCGCGGCCGCACCGTCTCCCGTCGCCAACGCGGGGACAGACCAGACCGTCGAGTGCGCGGGCGCGACGACGCCCGTGTCGCTCAACGGCACGACCTCCACACCGGGCAGCGGAACGATCAACTCTTACAGTTGGAAAGAGGGCGCAACCACGCTCGGCACGGGGGCGACTTTGAATGTCTCACTGCCCGCAGGCTCGCACACCATCACGCTGACCGTCACCGACACGGGCGGAGGCTCTGACACGGATGATGTGATCGTCAACATCGTGGACACCACCGCGCCGTTGATTACGGTCAACGCGCCGAACCCGTTGACGGTCGAGTGTCACACCACCTTCACCGATCCGGGCGCGACGGCCAGCGACGGGTGCGCCGGCAGCGTCGTCGTAAACGCGTCGGGCAGCGTTGACGTTGATACGCCGGGCACGTACACGATCAACTACAGCGCGACCGACGGTTCACACACCGCCAACGCCTCGCGCACCGTGTACGTCGTGGACACCACGCCGCCGGTCATCTCCTGTCCGGCCGACATCGTCGTCACGCTGCCGCCGAATTCGATGGTAACTTCGATGGCCGTGAATTATCCGGCGGTGACGGCGACGGACAGTTGTTCGACGAGTGTGACGGTCGGGAGCAGTCCGGCTTCCGGCTCGGTCTTCCCCGTCGGCACGACGACCGTCAACGCCTCTGCGACAGACGGCGCGGGCAACACTTCCAGTTGCAGCTTTACCGTGACCGTGCGCTATAACTTCGCGGGGTTCTTCTCGCCGATCAACAATCTGCCGGTGGTCAATACGGTTAACGCTGGCAGGGCGATTCCCGTGAAGTTCAGCCTGAGCGGGAACAAGGGGCTGAACATATTCGCCCCCGACTCGCCCGCTTCCGGGCCGATCACGTGCAACTCGTCCGACCCCGCGGCTGACTTGCAGGACACGGAGACGGCGGGCGACAGTAGTCTCAGCTACAGCGCAGGGTCAGACCAGTATAACTATGTCTGGAAGACGAGCGCGTCATGGGCCGGGACATGTCGCCAACTGGTAGTCCAGTTGAACGACGGCAGCATCCACCGCGCGAACTTCAAGTTCAAGTGAGGAACTGCTCCCCGGCGAGAGGGGCATCAGGCGAGTGGCAGTGCCCCTGTCACATCACGGCTGCCACATAAAAGTCCCACGGGTGAAAAGCGCGGGAGGTTGTTTGAGATGGCTTCGGCTATCGAAATCCAGCAACCTCTCGCGCTTTTTGTCGCGGGAAGAAAGAGGCGTTCGGTGGTTGCTAGGTTGTGTTGCCCGCACGCCGTCGAAGATAAAGATGGTAACGTTTCGGCGCGGCGCGATCCGTCGGGTGACCTGCGACGGGGCAGACTCGGCGACGCCCGTTACGGACTCGGCGACGACTGCTGCTGCTGCGGCCTCCGGCGCGCATGGTGATTCCAGTTCGACGGGTAAGTTTGCCGCCGCCTTTTGTCCGGGCGCGCCCGCGCTGAGCGTCCAGCCGATGATCGAAAGAACGGCGAGCATGGCGAGCGTTGACCCGCATTTCCCGATCATCAAATTTTCCGACATCAATTTCAGATTCTTCATCGGGTCGTCTCCTTTGAACCGTGCCGAATTTCCCGCGTGGTCGGGCGCGCGCCGCGTGCGGCTTCGCGCGATACTCATTGACGAGATCAGTCTAGCCTCGTTCGATCAAACTGGATGCGGATTTGCAGCGAGGTGCGGCTAACTTGCTGCGAGCGGTGGGAAGCGGCGGCTAGAGGCGACCCGTCTTGAGCATGTTTTGGAGTTGCTCGCGACGACTGCGGCTGAGTTTGAGTTCCGTCCCGTCTTGGAGGACGACCAGATACTCGCCGTTGACGTTCTGTTGCAGTTCGCGAATGCGGTCTACGTTGACGATGGACGAGCGGTGGACGCGGACGAACTTCGACGGGTCGAGTTTGGCCTCCATGTCGTTCATCGTCTCGCGGAGCAAGTGGTTCTTGCGCCCGACGTGAAGTTTGACGTAGTAGTCCTCCGCCCCGATCCAGTCCACATCATCCGTCTTGAGGAAGGAGACGCGCCCGGATGATTTGATGAGCAGGCGCGTGAGGTAGCCGGAGGACGCGACGGGCTGTTCCGAGGGCTTCGCGTCGCGGCCTGCGAGCAGGGCGATCAGGCGGTGACTGAGGTCTTTGATGTCACGCTGCTCGACCTGCTGCTTGGCCTGTCTGAGCGCCTTCTCGAAGCGCGCGTCGTCGAAAGGCTTGAGCAGATAGTCGAGCGCGTGGAACTCGAAGGCGCGCAGGGCGTAGCGGTCGAAGGCGGTGACGAAGACGATGACGGGCATCCGCTCGGCCTTGATGTTTTCCAGCACGCCGAAGCCGTCCATCTCCGGCATCTGGATGTCGAGAAACACGAGGTCGGGCGCGTGCGCGCGGATCGCGCTGAGAGCCTCAGCCCCGCTGCGCGCCTCGCCGACGACTTCAACGTCCGCGTCTTCGTCTAGCAACACGCGCAGGCTGCGACGCGCGAGCGGCTCGTCGTCAACTACGAGCGTCCTGATCTTTTTCTTCGGGGCGTCCAACTTCGTTCAGCCTCCGGCGGCGGCGCGTTTGAAAGGGATGGCGAGCGCGGCCTCGAACCCGCCGCCCGCGCGATTCTCGGCCGTGAAGCGATGCCCCGCCCCGTAGAGTTGCGCGAGGCGTGCGCGCGTGTTGGAGAGGCCGATGCCGTCGCCCGCGCTCTGTTGTGGTGATGACGGGCGGGGGCGCACACCCGGCCCGTCGTCGTGAACCATGATTTGCAGCACGCCGTCCACGCGCGCGGCGGTGATACTGATCATGCCCGCCGAGGCGCGCAGCGCGACGCCGTGGCGAATGGCGTTCTCGACGAGCGGTTGCAGGATGAGGTTGGGGACGAGCGCATCAAGCGTGTCGGACGCGACTTGCATCTCGACTTGCAAGCGGTCTGGGAAACGCATCTTCTGGATGTCGAGGTAGAGTTCGAGAAAGTCCAGTTCCTCGCGTAGAGGAACTTCCTGCTTGCCCGCGTTCTCAAGCGTGTAGCGCAACAGATCGCTCAACCCGACGAGCATGTCAATCGCCGCTTTGTTCCGGCTGTCGCGGACGAGTCCGGCGATGCCGTTCAAGGTGTTGAAGAGGAAGTGCGGGTGGAGTTGCATCTTGAGCGCCTGCAACTGCGCCTGCGCCAGTTGCGCTTCGAGTTGCGTGGCGCGCACCTCGCGCTCGCGGTAGCGTTCATAGAAGCTGACGGCGTAACTAGTGCCGAGCGTCGCCGCGTAGATCAGTAGGTCAATGTGGAACTGGCTCGTGGCTGTGCCGAAGAACCTCTCCCAGAACGGGAGCGGGCGCGAACTCCCGCCATACGGCGCGAGGCGCATGTTGATGAAAGAGAAGAACGCGATGTGCGCGGCGGCGACGAGCACGCAGGCCGGAACGTGTACGAGCAAGCCGCTCACGAGCGAGCCGCGTTCCAGCGGGAAGCGTCGGCCGAGCCAGAGGACGAGCGGCGTGAGAAGCGCCCAACTGCCCCAGCCGAGCATCTGAAACGTGAACATGCGCCCCAAGTGGAGCGGAAAATTCTCCATCCGAAAGCCGAGGAATGTCTGGCTCGCGTTGAGCAGACCGAAGAACAGCCAGAAGCCGACGATGAAGCCCCACTTCAACAGGCGTCGTCGCCGTCGCGCGCCGCCCTGATGGTCGGCTACTCTTTCAGTCTGCGGCATGTCGGGTAGAGTCGAGATCATTGGCTTCCCCGGCGAACTCACGAGCGTTGTTTAATACGAACTCCGCCGGGAGAGGTTTACCCCAACCTTGAAGCGAAGGAAAGGTTTTCGGGACAAGACCGGGCTGCAACCTGACGCGCGACGGTGCGGCGCGTGGCAGTCGCGCATGAGTCTCTCGCACAAACTCCCGCGAGTGATGCGTGAGCTACTTCAGTTCGAGCGCCAAGATGTTCTGACGGTCGCGCACGTAGAGGCGCGTCCCTGCGAGCGTCGGGACAGTCCAAGAGTTAGTCTTGAGCAGTTCCACTTTGGAGTGCACCTTCAAGCCTTCGGGCGTCGGCGTGGCGAGCAGCAGATTGCCGTCCTCGTCGAGAATGATGAGGCGTCCCTCGGCCGAGATGACGGAGGCGCGCGCGATGGAGCGGTCGCGCCAGGCGATCTTGCCCGTCTTAACATTGACGGCCGTGAAAGGCGCAGTGCCGAAGTCGCCGCTCGAAGCATAGACGAAATCGCCGAGGCGGACGGCGTTGCCGTAGTGGACGCGCATCAGCGCGTGCGCCCACACCTCTTCGACCTCCGTCTTCCCCGCCGTCCGCGACACTTTGAGCACGCGGCTGCCGCCGCCGTAAGAGGACGAGATGAACAGCAGATTATCGCTTCCCCAGACGGGCGTGCTCACGTTGAGTCCAAACTCCGAACGGTGCGGACGATTCCACAACAGTTCGCCGCCCGCAGGGTCAACGCCGACGAGCGTGTCGTACATGAAGGCGACGAGTTGATCCTGACCGTCCACGTTGATGAGGAGCGGCGACGCGGGCGAGTTCTTAAAGTCGTGCCGCTTCCAGACGACGCCGCCGTCCTTCTGCCGGAAGGCCATCAGGGCGTTGCCCTCGCCGCCCACCTGCATGATGATCGTGTCGCGATAGGCCAGCGGGCTGCACGCGTAACCGTTGACGCGGATCGTGCCCTTGAATTCGTGCAACAGGTCGTGCATCCAGAGAAGTTTCCCGGTGCGCTTGTCGAGCGCGTGGAGTTTGCCCGTCGCCCCGGCGGCGAACACGAGTTCGCCCGCGACGGTCGGCGTGGCGTGCGGCCCCGTCCCGTTCTCCATCGAGTAATCGGGCGAGAAGGGCGCGGGGTAACTAAATTCCCAGAGCGTCTTTCCCGTGGCGGCGTCGAGCGCGATGACTACTTCTTGCGTGCCCCGCCGCGACATCGTGTAGAGGCTGCCGCCTTCGGCAGCGATGGCCGAATAGCCCTCGCCCAGTTCGCGACTCCACAGGCGGCGCGGCCCGCCCTCCGGCCAGACGCTCGCCAGCCCCTTTGCGTCGGACACGAAGTTGCGATGCGTGCCGCCCCACTGCGGCCAGTCGAGCGATTGTAGTGACTGTGCGGCGACCTTGAGCGTGGCCGCGAACAAAAGGAGCAGGACAACTAGACCCTGCACGGCCAGCGCGGTTACGACACGCCTGCGAAAGTTTGTTTTCATCGCGTCACGCTCCTCATTGCCCGCCCGCAGGTTTCGGCCTCTCGAACAGTGACGGCGAAAGGTCGCCGTTGACGACGATTGACTCGACGGTCGAGGTTTGCGACGGTTCAATTGCGCCGTTGAAAGTGCCCGCCGCCTTGAAGGGCAGCGTTAGCCCGCCGACGGCGCGAAAGTCGGAGAAGGTTCGCACGATGCGGCCGTACATGCCGCCGTCGCCGCGTCCGCGGTAGGTGAGACTCAGGACGCGACCCGTGTCGGGAGCGATGCCGAGCGTCGCGCTCACGCCGCCGCCTGACACTTCCACTTGCTCGACCGCCGTCTCGCCGACTTTGCCCGCGCCGCTCGTGACGGCGCTGAACCCCGCCTCGCGGCGCGCTCGAAGAATTGCGAGCGGGCTGATTTGTAACTGCTTGAGATAAGCCGCGCGCTGCACCTCCGACAACTCGCTGCTGCCGCGGGGCAACAAGACGAAGCCGCCTTCCGGCGTGACGACGGTCGCAATCGTTCCGAACGAGAGCGTCCGCTCCATTCGTATCTTATCCGGGTAACGCATCAAGAGCGCGGTCTTGATCTCGGTCACGCCTTGCGGCGTCCGCGCGCCGACCGTTCCCCGCTCCTCGTAACTCAACAGCCCGTCCACGCGCGCCGCGCCGCCCGACGCCTCTACCGCTCGCTCGATGAGCGCGCGCCCGCGCCTTCTCGACTCTTCAGAAGCAGCGGCAGTCGTGGTCGTCATGGCGGCAGCGGGTTCGAGGTAATTTGCGGGAGACGATTTGAAAGCGGTCTGGCACGCAGGGCTGCCGAAGATGTAAATCAGACCTTCGTGAACCGCGAACAAATCCGGGTTGCCCTGCACGGTCGGCCCCATCCTCGCGCATGTGCCGCCGAGTTGAATTTCGTAGCGGCGCGGCTCTCTCTCGAAGGCGGCCTTCGTCTCCGCGCCTGCGAATAGATACCGGAAAACTCCGCGCTTCACGGCGAACTGTTCGTCGCCCTGCACTTCCTTTCCCCGCGTCAGCATCACGGGGTCGAGTCCTTCCAAAGGGACAACGAGGTCTCCGCTCTGTTGTGAATTCGCCGCCGCTTGTAACGCGCCCGCGAGCGACATGAAACCCGGATTCGACCAGAAGACGAGCGTGAGTGTGATTAAGAACGTCTGCCACATAGCTGTTGATTCTCCTCTCAGGACAAGGCTGCATAGCTTCCCTCTTCTCATTGAGCAGCGAACGGAGGAAGCGGCCGCCCGTGTTCGACGCGCGCCGATACTAGGAGAGTTCTCGATTCGTCTGTTGAATTATTCAGCCGATCAACCTAATGTTGCAGCGAATGGTGCTCAGAGGGCGGCGAACGGTGACGGGTGATCCGGTCGTTTGGCGACTTAGCGAAACTTAGGATTGAGTGATGGACACAGAAGAGAACAAAAAAAGGTGGGAAGGCGCGGGCGGCACGCCGGGCGGAGTCGGGGAGTTCCTGCTCGGCTTGGGGATGGCTATCGCCGGGGCGTACCTGTTGACCAGCAGTGTCACCGTGACGAGCGGCGCGTGGTCAGTCTGGGGCTACAACGCTTTCGGCCTGTCGCTCGTGCCGTTCATCTTCGGCATCGGCCTCTTGTTCTTCAACGGCAAGTCGAAAATCGGATGGCTGCTCTTGTTCACCGGTGTCGTGATCATCTTCACCGGCATCATCATGAACCTGCACATCTACTTCCAGCCGACCAGCCTGTTCGGCACGCTCGTGATGCTGGTGCTACTGGCCGGAGGCGTGGGCTTGATGGCGCGTGCCCTGCGCGCGCATTGAGCGACGACGCCCGGTGTCGGCGGTGTCCGGCGCTTCGTTTGAACGCCCGGTCGCACAATGCGATGTTTCAACGCGTGAGCTAAGCGCGGCGCAGGAGACGTTTGATCTCCGGCAGCGGCGAGCGGGGTGTGTTCAAGTAGGCTAACGTGGCGCTGCGTCCCTGCGCGATCAAATCCAGTTTCATTTGTTTGGACAGCGCGAAGTCGGTGGTCTGGACGCCGAGGTCGTTGATGAAGACCGTGCGCCGCTCGTCGCCGGGATTCGTTTTGAGCAGGATGTTCTGGATGTCGAGGATGGCCTCGAAGACGCTGACGGCGAACCTCCGCACGTTGTCAATGGGGCGCGGCGGCGGCTGGTCTAAATTGTCGAGGTGGAATCCGAGCGTCTCAGGGTTCGGCGTCCGGTGAAGCATCGTGTGGCCGAGGTCGGGGTCAACCGACGTGTATTGCTCGTCGAAGGTCGAGACGGGATAGTTGTTCAGCACGCCGCCGTCGCAGTAGACGTTGTTCGCGCCGTCCTGCTCGTAGTATCGCGCCTCGAAGAAGAACGGGATGGACATGGACATCCGCACCGCGTCGGCCACCGCCACGTCGGGCGTCGCGCGGTAGGAAAACTCCTGCACGGCCTGTTGCGACAGGTCTGTGCCGAAGACGTAGAGGTCTTTGAAGTTCTCGTCCTTGTACTTCTCCGTCAGATCGCGAAACGTCGCGCGCCCGTCCCCGGTCTTCGCTTCGATGTACGACTCCATGAGATTCAGGAAGTAATTACCCTTGAACCAGCCGTAGTGCCTGATGAGACGGATGGGGGCGACCAGTTCGCAGCCGTCCTCAAACTTCTCGAAGGGCAGGGTCAACATGATCTTGGTGATCGCGGCCGCGGTGTAATTGAGGCTGATCATGGCGGCGGTGATCGCCCCGGCGGAAGTGCCTGCGACGCGTTCGATCTGCGGCGTGATCCGCGACTCTTCGAGCACCTCCACCGCGCCGCCGTAGGCGATGCCCTTGACGCCGCCGCCTTCAAACACGAGATTCTTAAATGGGTAATGGCCGGTTGACATGCTTCCGTCTCCTCCCAGAATTACTCAAATGCTTTCTCAGACCTGACGACAATAAGCGCGCGTAGGAACGTCAGGACAAGATTTCTCATAGCGTGAGAAGCGAGTGTTTGTCCCGACCAAGGCAGGCGCGGCATCCCCTGCGGATGACCCGTTTCATCATATTACTACCATTTTTTGGAAAATTCGCGCACCGAAACTTGATCTTCCGTGGCGATTAAAGTATGTTGCGGCGTCGAACAAAGTTAGGCTGGCTGCCACAAGTCGGCGTTTGCCCGTAAGCTTCTACCCAGCCTCGCCAAGCCATTAATAGAATCAAACAACGTATCTCAGCCCCGGACTTCGGTCGCAAAACGCGCGGCCTCGGTCTACCTCAAGGAGTTCGCCATGTCGTTCCTCAAATCCCTACGCGTGCGCGCGTCGCTCGCGATTTTCTTTCTCGCCGCTTGCGCCCTGTTGCTGCTCCCCTACAATTTCCCCACGGCCAACGCGTCGCACACGCCCAACCCGTCGAGCGTCACCGTCGCCGGGAGTCTCCAGAGCGAACTCGGCTGCCCCGGCGACTGGCAACCCGAATGCGGCACGACGCATTTGAGCTACGACGCGGGCGACGACGTGTGGCAGGGCACGTTCTTCGTCCCCGCAGGCAACTGGGAATACAAAGCCCCGCTCAACGACAACTGGAACGAGAACTACGGCCTGAACGCGCAGCAGAACGGCGCGAACATCCCGCTCTCGCTCGGCTCAGGTCAGAACGTCAAATTTTATTACGACCACAAGTCGCACTGGATCACGAGCAACCGCAATTCCGTTGTCGCCGTCGCGCCCGGCAGTTTCCAGTCGGAACTCGGCTGCTCCGGCGACTGGGATCCGTCCTGCCTCCGCTCTTGGCTGCAAGACCCTGACGGCGATGGC
>JAVEDE010000088.1 GCA_030841105.1 Pyrinomonadaceae bacterium | reverse complement strand
AGTGCGCGTTGATGATCATCAACGCGCACTCTTCGCGTCAGCCGCCCGCCTTCGCGCGCGCCAGATCGATCAACGCGCGCGAAAAAAAGTAACGATTAAGAATTAAATTATTGACAAGTGATCGCTTTATGTTTATAAGTCCAACATGTTGTGCGCTGTTTAGACTAGGCCACAAGATGAAAATTGACACAGTATCTTGTGGTCGCAACCAATCAAGACAAAAAGGAGCAACGAAGACTTATGGCAACTAAGAAAGCTGGTTCCAAAAAGGGTGGTTCAAAGGGCTCGTCCAAGGGCGGCTCCAAAGGCGGTTCCAAGGGCGGTTCCAAGGGCGCATCGAAGGGCGGCTCGAAAGGCGGCTCGAAGAAGGGCGGATCGAAAGCCGGTTCGAAGAAGCGGTAGTAGTCAGGTCAACGCGAGTAACTCAACAACCTTCTCAAGCGCACACGAAACATTCGGTCTCCGACCGAGACCATTCAAAGGGACGGCGAACGCTATTACAGCACGCCGTCCCAATTCTTTTATGATAGAGAGCAGAGGTCGGTTAAAACAAAAACTGTCTTCTACTGATCTCTAACCCCTAACCCCTCTCGTTATGATTAACGTCGCGCTCGTCGAGCCGGAGATACCGCCGAACACAGGCAACGTCGCGCGCCTGTGCGCGGCGACGCGGACGCCCCTGCACATCGTCGGCGTGGCCGGGTTTCGTCTGGATGATCGCGCGGTGCGACGCGCGGGGCTGGACTACTGGCCTGAGGTGCAACTGTCGCGCCACCGAGACCTCGACGCGCTGCGCGTCGCGCTCCCCGCCTCGCGCTTCGTCTACCTCACGACGAAAGCCCGCCGCAGCTACACCGACTGGCGTTACGTGGAGGGCGATTGTTTGATTTTTGGCCGGGAAGCGCGCGGTTTGCCGGAAGAGTTGCTCCGCGCCAACGCCCCGAACTGCGTCACGATCCCGATGCTCAACCCGCGTGTGCGCAGCCTCAATCTCGCCACCTCCGTCGCCATCGTCCTCTACGAAGCGTTGCGCCAGACGGGCGCGTTCGAGTCGTAGAAACGAGACCCCACGCCGCGTCCGACTCGCCCACAAATCACAGACGTTTCAATCAGCCTCCACGTCGTTTCGACCGCTGCTGTTGTCCCCTCTGCGCGCAAGGATAATCGGGCGGGGCGTGTTATGATATGCGGTTTGATGTGGCGCGCGGAAAAGCGCCGTTTTGATCTATAGGGGAGTTATGACAGAAGAACGAAAAGATATACGCAACATCGCCATCATCGCGCACGTCGATCATGGCAAGACGACGCTCGTTGACGCGATGCTCAAACAGGCGGGCACGTATCGCGAGAACGAACACATCATCGAGCGCGTGATGGACTCGATGGACTTGGAGCGCGAGCGCGGTATCACGATCATGGCGAAGAACACGGCCGTGCGCTTCGGCGACGTGAAGATCAACATCCTCGACACGCCGGGGCACGCCGACTTCGGCGGCGAGGTCGAGCGCGTCTTGAAGATGGTTGACGGCGTGATGCTGCTTGTTGATGCAGCCGAGGGCTGTCTGCCGCAGACGCGCTTCGTCCTGCGCAAGGCGCTGGAACTTCGCCTGCCGGTCATCGCCGTCGTCAACAAGATTGACCGGCAGGACGCGCGCCCGGCGGAAGTGGTGGACGAAATTTACGAACTGTTCCTCGACCTCGACGCGACCGACGCGCAGATCGAGTTTCCCATTCTCTACGCAGTCTCGCGCGACGGCGTGGCGAAGAAGAACCTAGCCGACGAGTCGAGCGATCTGCGCCCGCTCTTCAATCAGATCATCGAGACGATCCCCGCGCCCCGCGCCCTGCGCGACGACTCGCTGCAACTGCTCGTCGCTAATCTCGATTACAACGAGTACGTCGGCCGCCTCGCCATCGGGCGCATCTTCTCCGGCGAGATCGCGCAGAACGAGACGGTCGCCATCATCAAGCGCGACGGCTCGATCCAGAAGACGCGCGTCTCAAAGCTCTACGCCTTCGAGGGGTTGAAGCGCGAGCCGGTCGAGCGCGCGGGCGTCGGCGACATCGTGGCGCTCGCCGGGATGGAGGGCATCGAGATCGGCGAGACGATTTCGAGCGCGGACAACCCGAAGGCGTTGCCGGTGATCGCGGTGGACGAGCCGACGATCTCGATGATCTTCAGCGTCAACAACTCGCCGTTCGCGGGGCGCGAAGGGAAGTACGTCACCTCACGCCAACTGCGCGAGCGGCTCGACCGCGAACTGCTGAGCAACGTCGCGATCCGCGTGGAAGAGACGGAGACGCCGGATCAATTCAAGGTGTCGGGGCGCGGCGAGTTGCAACTCGCGATCCTGATCGAGATGATGCGGCGCGAAAATTACGAGCTACAGGTGTCGAAGCCGCAGGTCATCACGCAGCAGCGCGACGGCAAGACGTTCGAGCCAATTGAACTCGTCGTGGTGGACTGCCCGGAGGAGTTCATCGGCGTCGTGACGGAAGCGATGGGGCGGCGCAAAGGTCAGATGACGAAGATGATCAACCACGGCACGGGGCGCGTGCGGCTGGAATTCGAGACGCCTTCGCGCGGGATGATCGGTTTTCGCAACGAGTTTCTGACGGAGACGAAGGGCACGGGCTTGCTCAACACTCTGTTCCTGCGTTGGGGCGAGTGGCAGGGCGCGATGCGCGGGCGCGCGACGGGGTCACTCGTCTCCGACCGCATGGGTGAGACGACGACGTTCGCGCTCTTCAACTTGCAGGAGCGCGGGACGATGTTCGCGCGCCCCGGCCAGAAGGTTTACGAGGGCATGATCGTCGGCGAGAACGCGCGCTCGGTTGACCTCGACGTGAACGTCATCAAGGAGAAGAAACTGACGAACATGCGCGCGGCCTCCGCCGACGAAGCGATGCGCCTCGTGCCCGTCAAGGAACTCTCGCTCGAACAGGCGTTGGAGTTCATCGCCGACGACGAACTCGTGGAAGTGACGCCGCAGACGATCCGCCTGCGCAAGCGCGTGCTCGCCTCGAACATGCGGCCGAAGAAAGAGAAAGAGAAAGAGTCTTAAAGGACGCCCGGCGGTTGCAGTGGCTATTTGGGTTGAACGGGCGAGTTGACGGCGCGGAATGGACGCAAGCGTTTGACGAAGCCGTTGGCGATCTGTCCTTCGACCGTGCCGCCGAGCGAGCCGATCTTTCCGCTGATGAGCACGCGGTTCGTGCGCGGGTCGAGCACGCTGTAGACGAAGATGTTGGTGAACAGTTTGCGGTCAACCTCGATGACTAGATCGGCGTCCGACTCGTCGCGCGAGATCACCAAGCCCCAGTATTGAACCTCGCTGCGATCGAGCAAGGCTTGTTCGAGCGCGGCGGGTTTGAAGTAGGCCGACTTGGTGCGGATGAAGATGGTTTGCGCCGTGCGCAGCGTCTCGGCGGGCGTCGTCCTGACGGCGGCGGCCTCCGGGTTTTGTCCGGCGCGCGCCGCCGTCGTGGGAAGACCCGCGAGCGCGCAAAAGCTGACGACGACGAGTGTACATAGACGGCGAAGGCTCGGTGGCATAATTCGTTTGCTCCTGGTCGGCGGGTGAAAGTTAACTGTCATCCGTACAGGGTAGCGCGTGCGGGCGCGCGGGCGCGCCGACGCTATGACACTTCTTTGATTGTCACACGATAGACGTTAAAGGACGCGAACTCCGGCGCGACGCGTTGAGGAAGACTGTAGTCGAGGACGACTTCACCCGCGCCGAGGTTTCGTGTCTTCCCCGTCCGCTTCTTCCGCGTCGCTCGCGTCAGTCTCATCTCCGTCTGCCGAAGGATCGTAAACCTCGTAGCCCGTCCCGTCGTCGTAGTAGTAACTATGCGGCGCGCGTTCGGGCGGCGCGTCGTCGCGTTCGCCGGGTTCTGTTGTATCATCTCGCCGTTCGCTCATTTCCTGACTCCACTGGGGCTGAAACTTATGTGCCGCTTTCTCGCTTACGCGGGCGCGCCGCTGTTGCTGGCGGATTTATTATACCGCCCCGTGAACTCGCTGATCATGCAGAGCTACAAGGCGCGCGAACGCGCCGAGCCTTTGAACGGCGACGGCTTCGGCGTCGGCTGGTACGCGCCCGACGTTGACCCGACGCCCTGCGTGCAGCGCACGGTGATGCCCGCGTGGTCGAACCGCAACTTGCAGAACCTCGCCGTGAAGGTGCGCGCGTCGTGCCTGTTCGCGCACGTGCGCGCGGCGTCGCCGGGGATGGCCGTGATGGAGTCGAACGTCCACCCGTTCGCCTACGACCGCTTCATGTGGATGCACAACGGCGGAGTCGCCGGGTTCGAGCACATCAAGCGACACTTGCGCGAGAGTTTGAAGGACGAGTTTTACAGCATGGTGATGGGCACGACCGACTCGGAGCACGCCTTCGCGCTCTTTCTCAACTCCCTGCGCGTGCCGTTCGGCGAGGCGCGCGCGGCCGACATGCGCGCCGGTATAGTTGAGACCATCGCGCGCTTGAACGAGTTGACGACGGCGGCGGGCGTGGTCGAGCCTTCGCATTACAACTTCGCGGTGACGGACGGCGAATCAATCGTCATCTCGCGCTACTGCTCGGCCGAAGGGATGGCCGGGAACTCTCTGCACATCTCAAGGGGCAGGCGTTTCGAGTGTCTGCCCGGCGGCGTGTGCGACATGCACACGGTGAAGTCGCCGGAAGAGCAAGCCGCGGCGGTGATCGTCGCCAGCGAGCGGCTGACGGACGACCGGGACGACTGGCTCGACGTGCCCGACAATCACCTCGTCACGGTGACGCCGGATTTGAACGTGACGGTCGAGCCGATCAATCTGTAAGCACCTGAAAACGGGATATGAAAAATAGCCTTAACCGCCGCGCGCTGGCCGCGCTCGCGTGCGCCTTCCTTCTCCTCCAATCACACGTCAACGCGCAAACAACTCAGTCGCCGTCCGGGGCGGCGAAGCCGTTCGAGTTGACGATTGACAGCATCATGCGCGGGGCGGCGCTCGTGGGTTATGAGCCGGGCGACGTGCGCTGGTCGCAGGACGGCGCGCGCGTCTATTTCCGTTGGAAGCAGGCGACCGACGCGCGCCTGAAGGAGATGGACACTTACGTCGTCAACCGCGACGGCACGAACTTGCGGAAGCTCTCTGAGGACGAGGCGAAGAACGCGCCGCCGTCGTCGGGCGAGTTGTCGAAGGACAAGCGTTGGACAGTCTTCGCAGACGAGGGCGACGTATATCTCTACGAGCACGCGCGGGGCGCGCGCCGTCCGCTCACGCGCACCACTGAGGCCGAGACGAACCCGCACTTCACGCGCGACCAGAAGCGCGTCTACTTCACGCGCCAGAACAATCTCTACGTGCTCTCGCTCGACGGCGGCTTGCTCGAACAGTTGACCGACATCCGCATCGGCGGGGGCGGCGGGCAGCAGGGAAGGGGCACGGAGAGCCAGGAAGCGTTGAAGCGCGAGGAGCGCGCGTTGCTCGACGCCGTGCGCGAGCGCGCCGAGCGGCGCGAGGAGCAGGAGGCCAAGCGCAAGGCGCGCGAGCGGCGCAAACCTTTCAACGTCCCGACGGGGCAGAACGTCTCGAACCTCACGCTCTCGCCGGACGGCCGCTTCGTCGTCGCCGTCATCTCCGAGCCTGCGGCGTCGGCCAAGCAGACGATTGTGCCGAACTACGTCACGGAGTCGGCCTACACGGAAGACATTCCGGGGCGCACGAAGGTGGGCGACGCGCAGGGGCGCACGCGCATGAGTGTTATCTCGGTCGAGACGGGCGACGCGAAGAACGTGGAGCATGGTCTACAGCGCGCGGCGGAGGCCGCGCCCGTCGTCCGCACGCGCACCGAACAGAACGCCACCGAACAGGCCGAGCGCGAACGCGGCACGCCGCCGCAGACGCAGACACAACAAGGGCAGGCGCGCGAGGGACAGCAGCAGACGCAGCAACAGCAGCAGGGTCAACCGCCGCGCACGCAGACCGAGACGACGGCGCAGACGAACACGCAGGCGCGCGAACGCGACGTGCAGCTTTTCCAGTTGCAATGGTCGGAGGACGGCACGCACGCGGCGTTGCTCGCGCGTTCGGCCGACAACAAAGATCGTTGGGTGCTCCTGCTCGACCCGGCGACGGGCAAGACGCGGACGCTCGCCGCGCTGCACGACGACGCTTGGGCGAACGGCCCCGGCGCGTTCACGCTCGGCTGGCTCGCGGACAACCGACGCGTCTACTTCGAGTCGGAGCAGGACGGCTTCGCGCACCTCTACACGGTGGCGATTGACGCGGGCGCGTCGCCCACGCAGTTGACGCGCGGCGCGTTTGAAGTCTCCGACGTGCGCCTCTCCGAAGACAAGACGAAGTTCTATTTCACCTCAAGCGAAGTGAGCTTCGCCGAGCGACATCTCTACTCGATGCCCGCGTCGGGCGGCGCGCGCACGCGCCTCACCGCGATGCCCGGCAACAACGCCGCGGACGTTTCGCCCGATGAACGGATGCTCGCCATCGTTCGTTCTTACAGCAACCGGCCGCCGGAACTCTACCTCGCCGCGAGCGCGCCCATGTCCGAGGCGAAGCAGGTGACGACCTCGCCGCTGCCGGAGTTTTTCACACACAAATGGATCGAGCCGCCCATCGTCGCCGTCCGTGCGCGCGACGGCCAGACGGTGCAGGCGCGTCTCTACAAACCCGCGCGGCCGAACGGCGCGGCCGTCCTGTTCGTCCACGGCGCAGGCTACTTGCAGAACGTACACCGCTGGTGGAGCAGTTATTACCGCGAGTACATGTTTCATCACCTGTTGATGGAGCGCGGCTACACCGTGCTCGACATAGACTATCGCGGCTCGGCCGGTTACGGGCGCGACTGGCGCACGGGCATCTACCGCCACATGGGCGGCAAGGATTTGACCGACCACGTTGACGCCGCGCGTTACCTCGTCGCGGAGCACGGCATTGACGCGAAGCGCATCGGCATCTACGGCGGCAGTTACGGTGGCTTCATCACGCTGATGGCGATGTTCACCACGCCCGACGTGTTCGCGGCGGGCGCGGCTCTGCGCCCCGTCACCGACTGGGCGCACTACAACCACCCGTACACCGCGAACATCCTCAACCTGCCGCAGTCAGACCTCGAAGCCTACAAGCGCAGTTCGCCGATCTACTTCGCCGAAGGTTTAAAGGGCGCGCTCCTCATCTGCCACGGCATGGTGGACGTGAACGTCCACTATCAAGACTCGGTGCGCCTCGCCCAGCGTCTCATCGAACTCAGGAAAGAGAACTGGGAACTCGCCGCCTACCCCGTCGAGGATCACGCCTTCGAGCGCGACACGAGTTGGGCGGACGAGTACAAGCGCATTCTTAAACTGTTCACCGAACATCTGCGCCCCGACGCCGCCGCGCCGAACGCCGCGCAAGGTGTTGAGACGCGCAGACGCTAATTTCGCGTGAGGCTGCGAGCCGTCGAAAGCGTTCGTTGCGAGTCGCGGCCGGGCGCGGGAAAACCTTGTCGCCAAAAGCGTAACGATAGTATGCTGTGGCCTCACCGAAACTTGGTTGCCGTTTTAAAAGGAGCTTTCCATGTCGCCTCGTCCACTCTTTTGCACCCTCTTGCTCGCGTTCATCTTCTGCGCCTGTGCCTCGTCCGCCCGCGCCGACGGGGTGTATCTGGTCACGATCACGTTCGACGATTTATCCGTCGGGCGTCACAGCACCAACTCGCCGAGGATCACCAGCATACGGAATGATGCGAACCGTTCCGGCATCGGCATTCCGATGAGAGGCGACTTTTACGTCGCCCCGCTCGCACAGGCCACCAGCCAGCCGAACGCGGCCTTCGGCGTCGGCCCGGCCGTCGGCGACCCCTCGGTCAACAGCTTGAAGGTGGAGTTCAGTGGCCTCCAGACCTGCTTCCTCTGCCCGCCTCCCCCCTCCTGCCTGCGATGCACCGATTTCGTCTCCCTCAACGTGGTCGGCACACAGCCGGGGCAGATGTCCGCCTGGGAGGTGTACATGTACAGCGACAACGGGACGCTCCTCTTCTACACCTTCGGCCTGACTGACCAGTTCGTGACCTTCACCAGCACGATGAACAACATCGCCTCGTTCCGCTTCTTCGCGAGTCCGAATAACGAGGGGATCGACAACATCAGTTATCACGCGCCCGTCCCCGAACCCGCTACCATCGCGCTTCTCGGCTCCGGCCTCGCCGCCCTCGGCGCGGCCAGTCGCCGTCGCCGCCGCCGCACGCCCTCCGGCAATGAGTGAGGCTTCCCCCGAATCTCTCGTCCAGACCTTCCGGCGTTAACTGCCTCACGCCTGTGAGCGCGGGCAAAACACGAACCTCAAACTGTTTCAGGGAAAATTTAAAGTGAAGTCGGCGGGGCGGGGAAGTCTCACGCCTTGAAGAACAACACGCCGAAGAGCCACGCGGCGACCTGCGTCTCGTAGGCGTACCAGAGGCCGAAGCAGATGCTCAGAGCACCGGCGGCGGTCTGCAAGCCGTAGTGAAGGCCGGAGAGTTTGCGCGCGCTGAGGACGAAGGGCAGGCCGACGAGTCCCGACATTAAAAGCATCCCGGCAATCGAGCCGACGCCGAAGACCAACAGATACAGCAGCCCGACGACGGGCGAGGGGATTTGCGCGAGCACGAGCAACGTCAGGGCGGCCGAACCGGCGAGGCCGTGTACCGCCCCGACGACGAACGGCTTGATGCCGATGCGCGTGACGGCGTGCGAGTGGGGGGCGACGACCGCTGCCGCCGCATTCGCGTGCTCCGTCTCCGTTTCGTGGAAGTGGATGTGCGCATGTTCCAGCCCGTCGTGCCGGTGCTGGTGTAGATGGACGGGCACGCGTCGCCGCGCGCGCAGCGAACGCGCGAAGGTCGCGACGCCGAGGCCGATGATCATCAACGCCACGCAAAACTCCAACCCGCTCGCGACGCGCTCCGAGATGGCGACGCGCAGGACGAGCACCACCGCCCCGACGATGACGAGCGAGGCCGTGTGTCCCACGCCCCACAGTCCGCCGACGAGCGCGGCGCGCCAGAGTTTCCGCTGCTCGCTGACGATGTTCGAGACGGCGACAACGTGGTCAACTTCCGTGGCGTGTTTGAGTCCGAAGACGAGGCCGAGTCCGAGCACGGCGAACGCGCTGAGGCGCGCGAAAGAAGGTTCGTCGTGCGAGAACAGCGCGCGCGCTTGCGCGAAGAGTTGGCCGCCGAGCGCGCCCACGCCGTAGCCCGCTTCGCCCGCGGCCTGATAGCAGATCAACAGCCCCGCGCAGGTGATGACGAATGCGCTCAAGGCGGGCAGCACGCGCACAAACATGCCCGTAGAGGCGAGCGGCCGCTCCATCCGGCGGCGCGCGTAGACGAACAACAGGCCGATGCCCGTCAGCACTCCCGCCAGCCCCGCGCTGAACGCGACGACGAGCAGTAACCCGTAGCCGACCCGCCGTAGGTGAATCGCCGAGAGCAGAACGACCAGAGCAGAAGGGCAGGGCAGCAGCCCGCCGGAGATGCCGAGCGCAAGCAGACGCCGCCACGTCACCGGCTCGCCGTCCGCGCCCGGCGGCAGGTGCGTGTGCGCCGCGCCGCCATGCGAATGTGCGCCGTCGTGTGAATGTGCGCCGTCGTGCGAATGAACGTGCGATTGGTCGTGCGAATGAACGTCGCCGTGCGAATGGACGTGAACGTCGTGCGGTTCTGCATGCGTGTCCGCGCCGTCGTGTGCGTGAGGTTGCTCGTGTGCGTCGTGGTCGTGTGAACTGCGCGTGGCGTCGTGTGCGTGTTGGTCTGCGTCGTGCGCGGGGCGTTCGTGGCCGTGTGCGACGTAGCCGTAGGCCGCGCCGACGCGCCGCACGAGCAGGCTCAAACCGATGGCGACGACGATTGCGCCGGAGACGAAACTCAGAATCGGGTAGAGCCTTTCGGGCACGACGTACTGCGCGGCGAAGAGCGTGACGAGGCCGAGCGCGAAGACGCCCGCCGTGTGCGTCACGGTCACGGTCAGGCCGAGGAAGGCGGCGTGCTTCGCCGTGCCGCGCGAGCCGACGAGATAGGCCGCGACGATGGTCTTGCCGTGCCCCGGCGACAGCGCGTGAAAGCCGCCGAGGATGAAGGCGAGCAACAGACCCACGAGCACGACGCCGGGCGTTAAATCCGAGACGTTGATGAGTTCCGCCAGACGGTCGCGCGCGGGCGTTTCGACCTTCGCGCCGTCGCGCGCGACGAGCGGCCGCGACGACGCAGCAGGGGCGGGCGGCGTGCCCGTCGTGAAAGAGAGTGCGGCGGTACGTTCGTCGAGCGGGGCGGAGAGCATGTCGGCGGGGTAAGCGCGGAGTTCGTTCGAGAGGCTCGTGCCGAACGCCGTGCTGTCGTAGATGGAGACGCTGTCGGCAGGTGCGACGACGATCTCGCGCCAGCCGATGCGCCCCTCGTAGTTCGTGTCGGCGAAACTCACGCGCCGCGCGCCGTCCGGTTGTGTAGCAGCGGCGACGGGCAACTCGCCCGCATAGTCGCATTCCAGACGCAACGTCGGCAGTCCGCCCTGACCGGGCGGCAGGGTGATGCGTTGGCCGGTGAGGCCGAGCGAAACGGGCACGCCGTCCACTGAAAGGCGCAGCCCGCCGAGGTGTGCGTCGGCGGCGCGCGCGGCGTAGGCGTCGAGTTCGGCCGTCGAGTGTCGGCCGTCGCCGTCGTCGTCTACCGTTTGCAACTCCTGCAAGGCGGCGATCTCGGCCATGTCTATCACGTAGCGCAGGCGCAGGCGCGACGCGCCGATTTCGAGTCGGGTGAAATGATTGACCGTGAAATTGCCGAGCGGGTGCGCGGCGGCGGGCAGGCCGAGCGAGAGGGCGAGCAGCGACGCGAGGACGAGCGCGCGTCCCGTCGTGGTTCGTCGGCGAATCCGGCAGGGGTGCTTCATAACATCAAGACGGCGACTTCGACCGCTGCAAAGTAACTTAGAGAGACTTTCAAATCACGCCCTTCTCGCGTCTACTTCTTTGCGCCTTTACGTGAGACTACTTCGTCAGAGCTGCGCGCGCAATGCTCGCCTGCAAGGGATCGAACTGCGGGTTGAGCGCGAGGGCGCGTTCGAGATAACTGCGCGCCCCGGCCGCGTCGCCGGAGGCGCGCGCGATCATCCCTGCGTGATAGAAGAGGCGCGCGTCTTCGGTCTGCAAGCGCAGCGCGTCCTTGATCGCCGCGCGGGCTTCGTCGAGCTTGCCCGCCTTCAAGGCCGTCCACGCGAGCGCGTCCGCGCCGTAGATGTCGCGGCGCACTTCGTACTCCTTCGCGGCCAGCGCGTGAGCCTCCGCCGCGCGCAGATCGTGGTCGGCGTAAAAGAGCGCGAGTTGCCGGTTGTAGAGCGCGCCGCCTGACGCGCCGAGGCGCGCGATCTGCTCGACGAGCGCGTACTGCGCGGCGGCCTCGCGCTCCCTGACCGACAGTTTGTAGAGATCGCCGAGCGCGGCGACGAACGACGGGTCGGGCAGACGTTTGACCGCGCGCTCATACTGCTCAATCGCGCCCGCCGCATCGCCCCGCGCTGCGCGCACGCGGCCGAGCGCGCCCGCCGCGCGGTAATAGTCCGGGTAGGTCGTCAACGACTCGCGGTAGTGTCGCTCGGCCGTCTCGTAATCGCCGCGACCGAAGGCGACTTCGCCGAGTTGCCAGCGACACCACGCGACCGCCTCGCGCGACGGCTGGCTCGCGTCGAGCGCGAGCGCCAGCGCGTTTGTGTAACGCTCGCGCGCACGCTCGACGCGCCCGCGCAACAGGTCAACGCGCGCAAGGCGCGTCTCGGTCGCGAAACTGAGACCGCCGTCGAGACGTTGCGACTGACGGAAAGCCTCATCCGCGCCTTCGTAGTCGCCGAGTTCGACGAGCGTCTCGCCGAGCAGTTGGTGCGGGAGAGTTTTGTCCGGTTGGAGTTCCCTGAGTCGGAGCGCGTGGTCGCGCGCGGCGACGAAATCGTGCGACGCGTATTCGGTCTGTGCGAGTGCGGCGAGACCGCCGGGGTTGAGTTCGGCGGGCGCGGCGGCCAGCGAGGCACGCGCGGCGCGTGCGGCGAGTTCGAGGTATTGCATGTCGCCCGTCTCCTGCGCCTTGCGCAGATAGTGGCCGTGCAAAAGGTTGCAAGCGATGAAGTCTGCGGGGTCGCTGCGGACGCGCGCTTCGAGGAAGCGGACGGCTTCCTCGAACGCCTGTTCGTCGGCGGGGAGCGGCGCGGCGGGCGGGAGCGCGGGCGAAGACGCGGCGGCGGGCGCGTTCACCGTCGAACTACGCGGCCTGATCCAGCCGCCGCACCCGCACGCGAAGAGCGCGACCAGCAGGAGCGACGCTGACAGAGACGCTGACGATAATGATCTGTTTCTCAAGTGCATGTTGGCTCGAAGGTCGGCCGCGCGGAGTGTCATACTAACTTACGAAATAAGAAACTAACTTGCAAAATAAGAAAAGATCATACGCGTGGCGCGGTCGGCCGCACTTGCGCGCAGCGTGTGGTGTCCGTCGCGCCTGAGATACGCCGCTGTGAAAGCGGCGGATTCCGCGCGCGGTTCGCACGAAACCGGCGGAACAACTTTTCCACGTCCGGCGCGCAAAAAAACTAGCCATCCCACGGTTCGTGCGATAACCTTAGCCCCGCACACAGAGCAGCATCCGAATCGCAAAGCGGCCGCGTATCTACCGCAGCGTCAAATTTTGAACCACACGTCGAAGCAGATCAGGCTGCACGCCCGGACAGCGGGGCAGGCAGGCGCGCACAAGTCTTCCCTTCATGACCGGCCAACTTTTTTACACGCGCACGGCTCGCGTCCGTCTTCGTCCCGCGCCGCGAAATTTTCAGCCGTCGGCTCGGTTAACTCTCAACGTGGCGCGGCGATGTTGTGCGCCGCCGCCGCAACGCGCTCGCCGCGCGAGACAGAGAACCGCCGTTCGGCCTTCAAACCCGTCACACGCAAAGGAGAATTTACATGAGAAGCTCTCGCCCTAAGAAGTTTGCCCTCGCCGCACTCGCGCTCACGCTCGGTTGTGCGATCTGGCTGACGCCCGCGCCGCAGACGGACGCGGCCGACCACTTCGACGCGCCCCTCGTCGCCAGCGATCAAGGTGCTGACTTAGCCGACGCCTACTTCTTCCTCGACCCGAACAACAACGCGAACGTCGTCGTCGCCATGACCGTGCAGGGCTTCATCGTCCCCGGCGAGGCGCAGAACGCGGGCGGCTTCGATCACAACGTCCGTTACCGCTTTGAGTTGGAGAACACGGGCGACGCCAAGCCCGACCGCTTCATTGACGTGACCTTCTCGCCGCGCACTTCGACGAGCAGC
Organism: Pyrinomonadaceae bacterium; assembly: GCA_030841105.1. Lineage (GTDB taxonomy): Bacteria > Acidobacteriota > Blastocatellia > Pyrinomonadales > Pyrinomonadaceae > JAIVJZ01. Next base: position 13,212 of record JAVEDE010000088.1, on the reverse strand, counting down.
CCGCAGACGGCCACCGTCACTTTGCCGAACGGCACGACCTTCAACGCCCCGACCACCGCCCCCTCGGCCACCTCCGACACGTCGCCTGCGCCGACCATCACCGATTCATCGGGCGTCAAGTTCTTCGCGGGCGTCGTGGATGATCCGTTCTTCTTCGACATCCCCGCCTTCAACCGCTTCGTCGGCTCGGTGCTCGCGGGCGCGCCCGACCCGACCCCGCTCCAACGCGGGCGCGACACCTTCGCCGGTTACAACATCAAGGCCATCGCGCTGCTCATCCCGGCCACGCAGTTGCGCGGCACGGCGGGCAACGTCGTCGGCCTGAGCGCCGTCACGCAGCGACGCTCGCCGCGCATCATCACGAAGCAGGGCGAGGTGTCCGGCGTCGGCCGCTACGCCAACGTGGATCGCATCGCCACGCCCGCCGTCAACGTCGCGCTCATCCCCTTCGCACGCAAGAACGAGTACAACGCCGCCACCACCATTGACGACGCGAACCTGCGCTTCGCCGCGAGCATCATCGGCACGTTGCAAGCCCTCGGCACGAGTCAGGAGAACATCAACCTGCTCGCCGGGGTCGCCGTGCTCAAAGGCGACTTCCTGCGTCTCGATACGAGCAAGGAGAACACGGGCGCGGGCAGCGGCGTGAACGCGGGCAGCGGCTTCCCGAACGGCCGTCGCCTGTCCGACGACGTGATTGACACGATCCTCGCCATCGTCACCAACGGCGCGATCACAACGGGCGATAACGTCAACGCCAACGACGCCGCCTTCCGCAACGAGTTCCCCTTCTTCGCGCCTTCCATCCAACCGTTCCCGAAGACGACGATTGACGACCGGACGCGCAACTAACGCTCGTGCTGCACGAACGAAAAAAGAGTAGACAGAGACACACCGAAGGAGCAAGGTTTATGAACAAGTCAACACGAAGCGCGCGGCGTCTCATGACGCCCCTTGCAATCGCGCTCGCGGTCTTGATGAGTGCGAGCGCCTTGCCCGGTTACTCTTCGAGCAGAGCAGCACGCCGCGCCGACCGTTGCGCCGCCGTCGCCAAGTCTCGCTCGAACAGTCAACCGGGCACGCCGCAGCAGCAGGGCAACACGCCCGCCCCTAAGTCGCCTCAGCTGACGACCAACCGCGCGGACAAGGGTGGCGGCGACGCCCAGCCCGCCAATCACACGCCCGAACCGCGCGGCAAGATCGCTTTCGCCAGCGACCGCGACGGCAACTTTGAAATCTACTCGATGAACCCGGACGGCAGCGGCCAGCTTCGTCTGACCAACGACCCGGCCGAAGACGTGCAGCCCGCCTGGTCGCCCGACGGCACGCGCATCGCTTTCGTCAGCAACCGCGCCGGGACGAACGATATCTGGATCATGGACGCCGACGGCCGCAACGCCCTGCGTCTCATCAACAACAAAGCCAACGAGCGCAGTCCCGTCTGGCATCCTTCGGGTTTGAACATCGCCTTCGTCAGCGACGAAACCGGCAACGACGAAATCTACACCTCGATCATTCCCTCGACGACGCAGTTCGGCTACGACCTGCCGCTCTCGCCGGGGCGCACCGTCTCCGACAACCCGGCCGACGATATTGACCCGGCCTATTCGCCCGACGGCACGAAGCTCGCCTTCGCCTCGAACCGCGACGGCAACTACGAGATTTACGTCTCGAACCCCTTCGGCAACGATCCCGTGCGGCTCACCAACGCGCAGGACGACGACACGCACCCGTCCTGGTCGCGCGGCAAGATCACTTTCCAGAGCGACCGCACCGGCAACGACGAAATCTTCTTGATGGACGACGACGGCGCGAACCAGGTCAACATCACCAACAACTCCGCGCTCGAAATTGACCCGGCGCGCACCGCCGACAACCAGCGCATCGTCTTCGCCAGCAGCCGCGACGGCAACTTTGAAATCTACTCCGGCAGCGCCCCGACCACGCCCTTGCGCCGCTTGACCTCGAACACGGACGCGACGGATTTTAACCCGGCCATCCAGCCGCTCGCCGTGCCGCCCAACTCGGCCGCGCGCGTCTTCACGGCCATGCTCGACGGCGCACAGGAAGTGCCGCCAACCAACTCGCCCGCGCGCGGCGTCGGCACAATCACGCTCAGCGCCGACGAGTTGACGGCGCGCGTCTCGCTCACCTTCTCCGGTCTGACGAGCGCGCAGACGATGGCGCACATCCACGGCTTCGCCGTGCCGGGCGCGAACGCCCCCGTCATCTTCCCACTGCCCAACGGCTCTTTCAGCGACTTCCAGATCGCGCTCACATCCTTGCAGGTGCGCAACCTGAAGGCCGGGCTGATGTACTTCAACGTCCACACGCAAAACTTCCCCGGCGGCGAAATCCGCGGCCAGATCAACGCCGCGCCCGACCCGTCAACTTTCGGGCCGCACTCGAACGCCGTCGCTTTGACGACCGGCAATCGTCTGCTGCGCTTCAACACGTCCGCGCCCGACAAGGTCACCAGTTCGGTCGCCGTCACCGGCCTGCAACCCGGCGAGTCGCTGCTCGCCATCGAGAATGTGTCCAACATCAACACTCTCTTAGGTCTCGGCAGCACCAGCCGTCTCTACCGCGTTAACCCGGCGACGGGCGTGGCGACGCAGATCGGCAGCGGCGTCTTCGCCGTCCCGCTCAGCGGGAGCGAGTTCGGCATGGCCTTCGGCGCGAACGGCCTGCGCGTCGTCAGCGACACCGGGCAGAACATGCGTATCAACAGCGAAACCGGCGTCGTCATGGACGGCGACCTGACGACGGCGGCCATCGAACCGGACACACCGCTCGCTTACGCGCCCGCGCCCGACCCGAACGCCGGACGCACGCCGCGCATCTCCGGCACGGCGGCCATTCGGATCAGCTTCGGCATCGGCACGCTTTACGACATTGACTACGACCTCGATGCGCTCGTCACGCAAGACCCGGAGAACGCCGGGCGGCTCAACACCGTCGGCACGCTCGGCGTTGACGCGGGGCGGCTCGTCGGCTTCGACATCGCCAACAACAGCCAGACGGCCTTTGCCGCACTGACCTCGCCGCTCGATACCGTCTCGCGCCTCTACCAGATCGATCTCAACACGGGCGCGGCCACGCTCATCGGCGACTTCGGCGGCGCGGAGTTGATCCGCGGCCTCGTCGTCGCCGACTCGACGTTCCTGAGCGCCCCGCAGAACCTCACGGTGCAGGAAGGCGCGGGCAGGATAAGGGTCTTCCTCACGCGCGGCGGCGACCTCTCCGGCGAAGCCGCCATCCTCGTTGACTTCGACACGAACGACGGCACGGCCACGGAGCGGCGCGACTACACGACCGCCGCGGGCGTGCTCCGCTTCGCGCAGGGACAGGGGTCTTCGACGGTTGACATCTTCATCACCGACGACCGCTTCGTCGAAGAGAACGAGACGTTCACGCTCACGTTCCGCAATCCCGTGGGCGCGACCTTCAACAATCTGCCCGTCACCACGATCACCATCGTGGACAACGACACGGCGGCGTCGGCCACCAACCCGATTGACGACCCGACGTTCTTCGTCACGCAGCACTACCTAGACTTCCTCAACCGCGCGCCCGACGCCGACGGTCTCGCGGCGTGGCTGAGAGTGCTCAGCACTTGCCCCGCGGGCAATACTTCGTGCGACCGCGTGGCCGTCTCGTCCGCCTTCTTCCTGTCGCCTGAGTACCAGACGAAAGGCTTCTACGCCGTTCGCTTCTACCTCGCGGCCTTCGGTCGGCTGCCCACGTACCGCGAGTTCATACGCGACACGTACCGCCTGAACGGCGCGACCGCCGCCGAGTCAATCGCCGCGCGCGGCCTCTTCGCCGAGGAGTTCACGGAGCGCGAGGAGTTCACAGGGGTCTACGACCGGCTCTCGAACGCGGATTACGTGGACAGGCTCATCGAGACCAGCGGCGTGCCGATTCCCACCCGCTTCCAACTCCGCGCCGACCTCGACGCGGGACGCAAGACCCGCACGCAAGTGCTGCGCGAGATCGTGGAGGGCGAGGCGTTCGCGGCGTCGTCCTTCAACCGCGCCTTTGTGCTCTCGCAGTACTTCGGCTACCTGCGGCGCGATCCCGACGTGGGCGGCTTCAACAACTGGATCGCTTACCTCAACGCGAACCCCGGCGACTTCCGCACGATGGTCAACGGGTTCGTCAACTCAATCGAATACCGGCTGCGCTTCGGCCAGCCTTGAAATCGAGGTGAAAGGGAGAGAAGAAGGGGAAGGGAAAAGGGGAAAGGGGAAAGGGGAAAGGGAAAACCGAAAGCGGGGCGCAGCAGCGAATGGCCGTGCCCCGCTTTTGTCTTCAACCTTTACCCCTTCCCCTTTACCCCTTCCCCTTCCGTTTTCCCCTTACCCGCCGAACGCCCGAAGGCGTGCCTTGACACGTCCGCGCGGGCGCGTCTAAAGTCGTGCCCTCTCATTTTGCGGGAAGCGGCTCGACGGCTCGACTGCCGTTCAGGTTCTTTCCCTCGTCCCCAACTTTAAGCCGACAGTTCGGAGGAATTTTTAGATGACAAGAAAACTGTTCGTATCCCTCTCGCTTCTCTGCATGGCGTTGCTCCTCACGGTCGCCACCCCCTCCCTCTTCAAACGCGCCCACGCCGAGAGCGCACGCCCGACGGGCGACAAGGCCGCCATCCCGACCGTCAAGTCCCTCGACGCGCAGAAGACCGCCAAAGGCGAGACGCGCTCGCAACGCGACCGCTGCGCCACGCGCGATCTGGACGAGACGACCGCCTCCGTCTACGAAAGCGCGCTCAACGATTTCAACAACAAACGCAGTCCCGGCCAGATCAGGAAGTCGGGCGAAGTGACGATCCCGGTCTATTTCCACGTCATCAACAAGGGCGCAGGCGTCTCGAACGGCGACATCTCCGACAAGATGCTGCGCGCGCAGATTAATGTGCTGAACGCCGCTTACGCCGGGGCGACGGGCACGGGCGCGGCCAACACGCCTTTCCGTTTCGAACTCGTCGGCGTGACGCGCACGACCAACCTCGCGTGGTTCAACGCCGGGCCGGACACGGCCGCCGAGCGCGAGATGAAGACCGCCCTCCACACGGGCGGCGCGGACACGCTCAACTTCTACACCAACAACGCGGGCGGCTATCTGCTCGGCTGGGCGACCTTCCCCTTCTGGTACGCGGGCGACCCGGCGATGGACGGCGTGGTCTGTCTCTATTCGAGTTTGCCCGGCGGCACGGAAGTCCCCTACAACGAAGGCGACACGGGTACGCACGAAGTCGGCCACTGGCTCGGTCTCTTCCACACATTTCAGGGCGGCTGCGCGGCCATCTACAACGACTTCGTCGCCGACACTCCCTCGGAACGCTCGCCCGCCTTCAACTGCCCGGCGGGGCGCGACTCCTGCCCCAAGACCGGCGTTGACCCCATCGAAAACTTCATGGACTACACCGACGACCCATGCATGTATCGCTTCACCGGCGGCCAGTCCGCGCGCATGGAAGCGCTCTCGCTTCAATACCGCGGCCTCTAAAGTTTCGCCTGCCGGTTTGAACGCAAGAGAGGGGCGACCACGCAGTCGCCCCTCTCTTATTTTGTCGAGTTGACTGTGATGTGATTCGCAGCGACTAACGACCGCCGCGCGAATGAGCGGACGGGCATGTATGGCTCAACGCAAGGCGACGCGTGATTATCTTTTCGTCCTCGCGCCCCGCCACTCTGTCTCGTCCGCATACTTGATGCGCGTCACGCGCGCCGTCACGTGCGGCGAGTTTTTCAGGTGGTAGCCCTCCTTCTTCAAACGCACCGACTCGCCGGGAAGAATCGTCCGCTCGCTGTTCACCGCATAGACTTCCACAATCTCCCGCTCGCCCGCGTCTTTGAAGACGACGTACTCCCAAGACACGCTCTTGATCGTCTTCGCGCCCGCGTTCCGAAACAGCGCGGACACTTGCTGCACGGGCGAACTCGTGACAATCGTCGAAGGGCTGGCGCGCTTGCCGGGGGCGGAGTCGAGCGGGTCAACGCCTTGATTCACGTTGTAGGTAAACCGCGCGTCCGACACCGACACGTCCGGCGCGGATTGAGCCGACACAGAAATTGGCACGACGAACAGGAACGCCCACGCCGCGACGAGTCTGTTTCTCACCTTCATCTCACACGCTCCTTTCCTCAAGTCGCCATTTTAAACTTAAGGACGCCCCGGTCTTCGCCTACCAGCCTTCCCCGCAAGTCTCCCGGTGCTCCGGCCTGCTCTTCTCGCTGTAGGCCGCCCATGCTTTCCGGCCGGAGGCGAACACTATCAACGCGCACAAAACCAGCAGCACCGACGCCAACACGCTTTGCCTCGCGCCCTTGAGGAGCACGGCGTAGTAAATTGCTCCGGCGGCGTAGACCACAAGGGAAGGGACGATGAAGATCATGACGGTCATCGGCCCGTTGCAATCAACCGCGCCGCCGATGCCTTGATCGCGGTACTCGTTGACCGACGCCATCAAGCCGAACAACGCAATTGGCAGAAAGATGATGACGATCAAAGAGACCGCCCGCACAACTAGTTTTCGCCTCATAGGTTTCTGTCTTGCTTCAAAGCGAATTCCTCACGCCCGTGTCGTCACCCGTGCTTTCGGCGCGGGCGTCGGCGTCTAGGGGAGGAGGCGACCGAGGAGGTCTATGAGCCAATCGAAATCTACGGGTTTGGTGAGGTAGGCGTCGCAGCCTGCGGCGAGCGCCTGTGCGCGGTATTCGGTTTCGTGGTGCGCGGTGAGGGCGACGATCAGCACGTCGCGCATGCTGCTGTCGGCGCGGATGCGGCGCGTGGCCTCGATGCCGTCAATCTGCGGCAGACCGATGTCCATGAGGATGATGTCGGGGCGTTCGCTCGCGGCGTACCCGACGCCCTGCTCGCCGTCCGTCGCTTCGACGACGCGGAAGCCGCGCTTCTCCAGTTCGAGGCGCATCAGGAAGCGCGTGTCCTCGAAGTCTTCCACGACCAGCACCTTGAGCGGCGCGGCCGGTTCGTGACTGTTTGCAGTGGTGCGTGAAGTTTCCTGACTCACTTAAAAAAGCCCCTCGCTTGGCCGACGAGCCGGTGTAAGGTTTTTGCCCGGCGGCGCACGCGCTCTTTAAACGCGACGGATGAAACTAGCGCGGATAGTTTTCAACATTTCAACCGCTCCGGTCAACATGCCACACGACGCGCGGCGAAAAAAACGTCCCCCACAATCTCTACCTGTAAACATTCTCACGCGCAGACGACTCACGCCGCGCCCGCGCACGCGAGTTGTGTGAGCGCGGGTGCGTGGCGGCGAGAAACTATCCCGAAGTACGAAAGTTTTCGTTGACATTACGAAACGCTTCGTAGTAAGGTGTCGCCCGTCCGATTCGCCCGTGTTGAGGAGGGGCTTGGCAGATGACCAAAAGAGACGCGAAGTTGCGGCCGACCGACGCCGAGTTGGAAATTTTGAACGTGTTGTGGCAGCGCGGCGCGTCCACGGTGCGCGACGTGCATCAAGAGATCAGCCGTGTGAAGCCGACCGCCGGCTACACGACCGTCCTGAAGACGATGCAGATCATGGCGGAGAAAAATTTGGTGCGGCGCGACGAGAGCCAGCGCGCGCACGTCTACGAGGCGCGGCTCGCGCGCGAGCAGACGCAACGCCAACTCATCGGCGATCTGCTGGATCGCGCCTTCGACGGTTCGGCGACGAAACTCGTGATGCAGGCGCTCTCTGCGAAGAAGGCTTCGGCGGAAGAGTTGTCCACCATCCGCGACATGCTGGACGAGTTCGAGCGCGGGGGAGGTAAGTCATGAGCAACACGCACGCGCTTCTCACGCACCCCATCATGCGCACGCTCGGTTGGACGCTCCTCCACTTCGTCTGGCAGGGCGCGCTCGTCGCGCTTACTTACGCGGGCGTCGCGCTCTCGCTCAGGCGAGCGTCGGCGAACTTGCGTTACACGGTCGCCTGCGCCTGCATGCTCCTGATGCTCGCGCTGCCCGTCGCCACGTTCCTGCGGCTCGACGCGAATGCGACCGCCGCTGCCGCCGCAGCCGCCTTCGAACGGCGCGCGCTGGAAACTGCGACCGCCGACGCGCCGGACGGGGCGGGAGCGACCGCCGCGAAGTCTCACGCCGCGCCCGCGCGACTCTACGCGAACTTGTTGTTCGTGCCCGATGAGGAAGGGGCGTCCGCGCCTTTGCAGCGTTGGGCGGAAAATGTTTTTACGTCCGCCCTGCCGTGGCTGGTGCTGGTCTGGCTGGCGGGCGCGCTCGTGCTCGCGCTGCGCCTCGTCGGCGGCTGGGTGTTGACCGAGCGTCTCAAGCGTGAACCCGCGACTCCGCTCGCGCGCGACTGGCGGGAGACACTGGCGCGCCTCGCGCGGCAGTTGCGGGTTTCACGACCCGTGCGTCTGTGCGAGTCGGCTCTAGTCGAAGTGCCGACCGTGATCGGGTGGCTGCGCCCCGTGATCCTCGTCCCGGCGTCGGCCTTGACGGGTCTGAGCGCGCCGCAACTCGAAGCCATCCTCGCGCACGAACTGGCGCACATCCGCCGCCACGATTACCTCGTCAATCTCTTGCAGAGCGTGGCCGAAACGGTGCTCTTTTATCACCCGGCCATGTGGTGGCTCTCCGGGCGCGTGCGCGTCGAACGCGAGCACGCCTGCGACGACCTCGCGGTGCGCGCCACGGGCGACGTGCTCGTCTACGCGCGCGCCCTCACCACGCTCGAAACTTTACGCGGCCAACAGCAGGCAGGCGTGCGCCCGGTGCTCGCCGTCGCCGCCAACGGAGGTGTCCTGATGCAACGCATCCAACGTCTGATCAAAGTTCAGCCCGCGACCGCAGGGCGTTCTCCGCTGCTCGCGGGCGCGGCCGTCATCCTCGTCGTGCTGGCGAGCGTCATCGCGTGCGCGCAAACTTTCAACGCGTTGCAGACCAGAGACGCGCGCGCCGCGCGTGCAGACTTGCCGTCGAAGACTGCGGCGAAGGTGAAACGGAAAGTTGCCGTCACCTTCGTCTCGCTGCCCGCCGTCCAGACCTTCTACAACCCGCGCGCGGAGAAGGACACGCGCCGCCTGCTCGCGACGCTCGCCGCTAATCAGATTCGCGCGGTCGGTTTCGTCAACGAGAACCAACTCTACGACGAAGAGAACGGCGGCCGACTCGACGAAGAGCGCGTGCGTCTCTTGAACCTCTGGCTCGACGCCGGGCACGAACTCGGCACGCAGACGCGCGCGCACTCGAACCTCTACAAGACGCCGCTCGCAGAGTTTCAACAGGACGTGATCCGCGGCGAAGAGATCACCGGCAAGTTGATGTCGGAGCGCGGCCTCCAGCGCCCGCGTTATTTCAGTTACCCCTTCCTCAACACGGGGGCGACGCGCGAGACGAAAGAGGCGGCCGAAAACTTTCTCGCCGCGCGCGGCTACCGCATTCATCAAGTGACGATTGACAACTCCGACTGGCTCTTCGGGCGCGTCTACGCGCAGGCGCGCCGCGCCGAAGACGAGACGACGATGAAGCGCGTCGCCGACGAGTACCTGCCTTACATGGAGCGCATGTTCGAGTATTACGAAGAACTCTCGCGCACCACGCTCGGCTACGAGTTGCCGCAAGTCCTGATGCTCACGGCGAACGCCTTGAACGCGCACCGGATGGAAGACCTCGTGGCGATGATGAAGCGGCGCGGCTACGAGTTCGTCACGCTCGAAGAGGCGTTGCAGGACAAAGCCTACCGCCAGCAACCCGCCAACTACGTCGGCCCTTGGGGCATCTCCTGGCTCGAACGCTGGGCGTTGGAAAAAGGTCAGCCGCTCGGAGGCGAACCCGGCCTCTCGCCCTTCATGCGCCAGTTCGACGTGAGCCGCGGCGGCATGGATTACAACAAACTGAAAGCCAAACAATAAACGCCGCGCCCGCGCGCAGAGGCAAGACAAAGGCTCGCGCAATTGCGACGAGCCAGAGCGAAGGAGTTTGACCAATGAGAGTGAGTCTGTCGAAGATCGCCGTGCTTCTCTTCGTCGCACTGCTGGCGTCGCCTGCGATGAGTTTCGGCCACGGCGCGCAACGACCGCGCCGTCAGGTCGCCGTCACGTTCGACGATCTGCCGTTCACGGGCGACGGCGGCAAGACGAGTCTCGGCGAACTGCGCGAGTACACGTCGAAACTGCTGAGGACGTTTGCGGCGGACAAGATTCCGGCCATCGGCTTCGTCAACGAACGGAAACTTGAGCGCGAGGGCGAGCGAGAGGCGCGCGTCGCCGTCCTCAAGATGTGGACGGACGCCGGACTGGAACTCGGCAACCACACCTTTGCCCACGCCAGTCTCTACCGCACGCCGCTCGCACAGTTTCAGCAGCAGGTCATAGACGGCGAACCCGTCACGCGTTCGCTCCTTGCCGCGCGCGGCATGAAACTGCGCTACTTCCGTCATCCCTTCCTCAACACCGGGCCTGACCTCAAGACCAAAGAGGCGTTCGAGCAGTTTCTCGCCGCGCGCGGCTACCGCGTCGCGCCCGTGACGATTGACAACGCGGAGTGGATTTTCGCGCAAGCCTACGCGCAAGCCTTGCAGCGCGGCGACCGTGATACGGCGCGCCGCATCGCCGACGAGTACGTGCCTTACATGGAGCGCATGTTCGAGTTTTACGAGCGCATGTCCGTCGAACTCTTCGGGCGCGAGATCGCGCAGACCCTACTCGTCCACGCCAACGCGCTCAACGCAGATCACTTCGGCCGCGTCGTCCACATGCTCAGGCAGCGCGGCTACGAGTTCGTCACGCTCGACGCAGCCTTGCGTGACAAAGCCTACGAGCACCGCGATACCTACACGGGCGAGGTGGGCATTTCGTGGCTGCAACGCTGGGCGATCACGCGCGGCGGCAAGTTCAAAAAAGAGCCCGCCCTCCCCGACTACATGCAGCAGTTCGACCCGGCCGGGAGCGGTTCGCAGTTCAAGACCGCGAAGGACTAAAAAGGGAAGGGAAAAGGGGAAGGGGGAACGGGTAAAGGAATAAGAAAAGAAGCGCATTCATCTTGCGCTGCCTGCTTCAACCTTTACCCGTTACCCCTTCCCCTTTCCCCTGTCTTACGCCCTGCCCGCCACCTCGCCCGTCTGCGTGTTGACGCGCACAATCTCGCCCTCCTTGATGAAGAGCGGGACATTGACGCTGAGGCCGGTTTCGAGTTTCGCCTTCTTGCTCGCGCCGCCCGCCGCCGTGTCGCCGCGCATGCCGGGTTCGGTTTCCGTCACGACGAGTTCGACGTACTGCGGGAGTTGCAGCGAGACGGGCGCGCCGTTGTACTTGAGGATTTGCAGCGAGACGCCCTCCTTCAAATAGCCGCGGTCGTCGCCCACCTGCTCGTCCGTGAACATGAACTGCTCGTAGCTCGACTCGTCCATGAAGTGGCAGCCCTCGCCGTCCGAATAGAGGAACGAAGCGGGCACGAGTTGCACGTCCGGCTCGGAAAATTTCTCCGTCGCCTTGAAACTTTTTTCCAGCACCGCGCCCGTCAGCAGTTGGCGCAAACGCGTCCGCACCATCGTCGCCGCGCCGCGCGCCGTGGGCGACGCGAAGAAGACTTCGAGCACGGTGTAGGGCTGGCCGTCCACCGAGATCAGCATTTTTCGTTTCAGTTCATTCGCTCCGACGAGTGCCATAAGGTTATCCTTCTCGCTTGAAGTTGGTTGTGATAAACCGAACTTAGCAAATTTTCCAGTCCGCACGCAAAGAGGCGACCCGTGAACCTCCCGAAATTTTACCCCATCACCGACACGCACCTCTCGCGCCTCTCGCACGCCGAACAGGTCTCGCGCCTGCGCGACGGCGGCGCGCGCTTCATCCAACTCCGCGACAAGCGCCTCGCGCCGCGCGAGTTTTACGAAGCGACCGAGGCTGCCCTCGACATCGCACGCGAACGCGGCGTGCGCCTCATCGTCAACGACCGCGCCGACATCGCCCTCGCCCTCGGCGCGGACGGCGTGCATCTCGGCCAAGACGACCTCGACCCGGCGGCCGCCCGCCGACTCCTCGGCGAACGCTTCATCATCGGCTACTCCACGCACACCGTCGCGCAGGCCATCGAAGCCGCGCGCCTCCCCGTTGACTACATCGCCCTCGGCCCCATCTACCCCACGCGCACGAAAGAGAACCCCGCCCCCACGGTCGGCCTCGAAGCCCTCCACCGCGTCCGCGACGCGATTGACCCCACGGTCGCCCTCGTCGCCATCGGCGGCATCACCCGCGCCAACGCCCGCGCCACCCTCGACGCCGGAGCCGACTCCGTCGCCCTCATCAGCGCACTCCTCGACACACCCGACAAGATCATCGAACGAACGAAAGAGTTAAGGAAGAGTTTGGGTTGAAAAAGTCGGAGCTATTCTCGGATTGAACTTGCGGTTGCTATTGATCAGTTAAATGATAACTTTTGAGTGATTTATTTCTTCTTACTCGTCTTTTTACTCGTCTTTGAACCTGTCTCACTTTGTACTTTGCGCGGTCTGCCGGGTTTGCGATCCGCTACGAGTTTTAGATCGTCTTCCTTGATGAAGTAGTCCCGCCCCATCTTCTCGGCTGGTAGTCTTCCTGCCGCGATCAACTGCTGAACACGTGTCACAGTCACGCCTAATCGCTCGGCAGCTTCTTTCGTAGTCAATAGTTTCATGCGAAATCTATATATCCGAGAAAAACCTTAGTCAAGGGCAAAGATTTCTCTTTACAAAACTCTTGGTCTAGGGTAAGTTTATGTCCGTTCGTAGACCCTAGCAGAACCGAGCGTACAAATAGGCGAGGACTTACCGAAGATAGCCGTCTTGGTAAGCCCTCTACACCAGTACCTGATGCTTTAAGGAGATACTGATGCGGAAAAATAATAACACGGGCGCAGCACACGCGCGTGCGCAGCGAGAGCCTGATTTCGATGAGCCGATCCGGCGTTGGTCAACCCTACCCGTCACACAAGAACGGGCGTGTGAGTTGGTTGACTTGATCACGAGGCGCGAAGATAGCGAGGGCTTGGACGCCTTGATCGAGTTGATCTGCGGGCTGACGCCGCACATGCCGTCGGACGATAAGTTTATTTTGGACGAGAGGTTTCTGGCGGGGCAGGCCGCGCTGATGCACGCCTTCACGGACACGCGGCGGGCGGGGAATGATCTCGGCGCGTATGTGGTGGAGTTGAAGTGCGCCGAGTGGGAGTGAGTGCGGGGGCGACGCACTGACGCGCGCGTCAGTG
>JAVEDE010000049.1 GCA_030841105.1 Pyrinomonadaceae bacterium | reverse complement strand
CCGAAGCCGCCGCGCTCGATCTGTGGGGGACGAAACTCGTCGTGCTGTCGGCGTGTGAGACGGGACTGGGCGACGTGAAAAACGGCGACGGCGTGTACGGGTTGCGCCGCGCGCTGGTGCTGGCAGGTAGCGAGAGTCAGGTGATGAGTCTGTGGCAGGTGTCGGACGCGGCGACGCGCGACTTGATGAAGGCTTATTACACGCGCTTGCAACGTGGCGAAGGGCGCACTGAGGCTCTGCGGCAAGTGCAGCTTGAGATGTCGAACGAGGCGGCGGGCGCAGCCGCACGCAGGGGCGGCGGGCAACGCGGCCTCTCCGGCTCGCCCGTCGTGAAAGCGGGGGCGGGCAACTACAGCCACCCGTATTACTGGGCGAGCTTCATCCAGTCGGGCGCGTGGTCTGGTGTCGAAAACAACCCGGCGGATGTTAAAGTGTCGGTAAAGGCAAAATGAAACTTCTACGCGAACTCTTCTTTCCGCTCGTCGCCGTGCTCGCGGCCTTCGTGCTCGGCGGCATCTTCGTCTGGCTGATCGGCGACAACCCGTTCGAGACTTATCGTCTCTTGATCGGCAGCGCGTTCTCTTGGCCTGACGGCATCGGCTACACGCTCTTTTACGCGACGCCTCTGATCTTCACGGGGCTGGCCGTCGCCGTCGCCTTCCGCTGCGGGTTGCTCAACATCGGCGCGGAGGGTCAACTCTACGTCGCGGCCTTTGCGACCGCGTGGGTCGGCATCAAGTTCGGCGGGACGGTGGTGGACGTGTTCGGCACGCCCGTCAACTATTCTTGGATGACGCTGCCGGGAGTCGTCCTCGTCCCGCTCGCGATCCTGACGGCCATTGTCGTGGGCGCGGCATGGGGCGCGATTCCGGGCGTCCTCAAGGCGCGCTTCGGCTCGCACGAAGTCATCAACACGATTATGTTGAACTTCATCGCCATCGCGCTCGTCAGCTACTTCACGCAGTATCACTTCAAACAGGCGGGCGACCCGATCCTCCAGACCGTGCCCATCGGCGCGGGCGTACACTTGCCGCGACTCGGCAGCTTCGTCCCCGGCCTCCCGACGCGCATCCCTCTGAACCTCGCGTTCGTCTTCGCGCTGCTGGCCTGCGTGCTCGTCTACATTTTCCTGTGGCGGACGAAGTGGGGCTACGCCATCCGCGCGACGGGCGCGAACCCGACGGCCGCCGAATACGGCGGCATCTCGACCGGCAAACAGATCGTGCTGGCGATGGCCGTCTCCGGCGGACTCGCCGGGATGGTCGGGATCAACGAAGTGCTCGGCTATCGCTATCGCTACTACGACGGCTTCTCGGCGGGCTACGGCTTCACCGGCATCGCCGTCGCGCTGCTCGGCCGCAATCACCCGCTCGGCGTGCTGCTCTCCGCGCTCCTGTTCGGCATGTTGATTCGCGGCGGCATCTTCGTGGACGCCTTCTCCGGCAAAGTGTCTAAAGATTTGGTCGAGGTGCTGCAAGCCATCGTGATCCTCTTCGTCGCCTGCGAGGCACTGTTCCGCGGCTCGTTCGGCAAATTCGGTTTGTTGAAACGGTCGAAAGTTTGAAAGCCGTCAGTTGTTCGTGGTCAGTTGCCCGTCGCCTGTGGCGGCAATCCGAGTCGCTAAGGATTGAAGCGAACAACTGACGGCGGGCTGGAGAACGACGGACAACTGACCACGAACAACTGACAAATCCATGAGTGAAATTTTCACCATCGCGCTCATCTTCTCGACGATCCGGACGGCGACGCCGCTCTTGCTCGCCGCGCTCGGCGGGCTGTACTCGGAGCGGGCGGGCGTCATCAACATCGCGCTCGAAGGCTTGATGCTGGCGGGGGCGTTCACGGCCGCGGCGGTGACGCATTACGTGGGCAACCCTTGGGTCGGCCTCGTTGCGGGCATCGGCGCGGGCGTCGCCGTCGCCGCCATCCACGCCGTCGCGTGCATCCGCTTCAACGCCGATCAGGTGGTGAGCGGCACGGCCATCAACATCCTGATGACGGGCGTGCCCGCGATGTTGAGCGGCGCGCTGTTTCTCTCGTCGGGTTCGACGCCGCAGATTCCGAAAGACAATCTGATCCCGTGGACGCCGGTCGTGCTTGCGCTGCTGCTCGTGTTCGTGACGTGGTACGTGCTCTACCGGACGCCGTTCGGACTGCGGCTGCGCGCCGTCGGAGAAAACCCTGAGGCGGCCGACGCGGCGGGCGTCAACGTCAACCGCATACGCTATTCGGGGGTGCTTCTGTCGGGCGCGCTCGCGGCCATCGGCGGCGCGTACCTGTCCATCGGCCAGTCGTCGCTCTTTACGCGCAACATGACTTCGGGGCGCGGCTTCATCGCGCTCGCCGCGCTCATCCTCGGCAAGTGGCGACCCGTCCAGACGATGCTCGCGTGTCTCCTGTTCGGCTTAACCGAGGCCATCTCGATCCAGATGCAGGGCGTCTTCAAACCGTATGGCGAGGAAATCCCCGTCCAGTTCATCATCGTCGTGCCCTACGTGCTGACGATCATCGTCCTCGCCGGGTTCATCGGACTCTCACGCGCCCCGCGCGCGCTGGGCGTGCCGTACCAGAAGGAGAGGTAAGCGGTAAGCCGTAGGAAACAGTTTTTACTGCTTACCGCTGACCGCTTACTGTTTAGTTAAAAGTTATGGAAACTTCGAGCACGAACACATTGTATGAACGCGCGGAGCACGCGGCGCGGACGATTCGCGCGCGCGTCGGCGGAGAAGAGGCGCGGGTCGGGTTGGTGCTCGGCAGCGGCCTCGGCGCGTTCGCAGACGATCTGGAAGACGCGACCGTGATTCCTTACGAGGAGATTCCGGGCTTCGCGCGTTCCACCGTCGAGGGGCACGCGGGTCGTCTGGTCGTCGGCCGTGTGGCGGGCACGCCGGTCATCGTGCAGCAGGGGCGGTTTCACTTTTACGAAGGCTACGCGCTCGACGAGGTGACGTTTCCAGTCCGCGTGTTCGGGTTGCTCGGCGTCAAGTCGCTCGTCCTGACGAACGCGGCGGGCGGTTTGAACAACTCGTTCAAGCAGGGCGCGCTGATGCTGATCAGCGACCACCTGAACTTGATGGGCACGAACCCCCTGCTCGGCGCGAACGACACGCGCTTCGGCGCGCGCTTCCCCGATATGTCGGAGGTGTACGACCGCGAGTTTCAAGAGGCCGTCATCTGCGAAGCGCAGGCCATGGAGATCGAACTCAAGCGCGGCATCTACGCTGCGCTGACCGGCCCCAGTTACGAGACGCCCGCCGAGATACGCATGCTGCGCGCGCTCGGCGCGGACGCCGTGGGCATGAGCACCGTGCCCGAAGCCATCGTCGCGCGTCACATGAATCTCAAAGTGCTCGGCATCTCGTGCATCACGAACATGGCGGCGGGCGTCCTCGACCGCCCGATTGACCACGCCGAAGTGATGGAGACCGGCAAACAGGTGCGCGTCACCTTTACGGAACTGCTGCGGCGGACAATACCGAAACTACAGTGACGAGTGACAGGTGACGAGTGACGAGTCAAAACATCTTTCTGACTTGTCACTCGTCACCTGTCACTTGTCACTCGGAGCGAAGCGACGGAATGATTATCGGCATTTGCGGGGGCACGGGGTCGGGGAAGACGACCGTGGCGAACAAGATTCTGCAAGCGGTGAGCGCTAACGAGGTGGCGTTCATCCAGCAGGACTCGTACTATCGCGACCTCGACCAGATGCCGCTCGACTACCGGCAGCAGGTGAACTTCGACCACCCGGACGCGCTCGACAACGATCTGATGGTGGAGCACGTGCGCGCGCTCCGGGCGGGGCAGGCGGTTGACTTGCCGATGTACGATTTCAAGAACCACCTGCGGCGCAAGGAGACGCTCAGGATGGAGCCGAAGTTGATCACGATCCTCGAAGGCATCCTGATCTTCAACGAGAAGCGTTTGCTCGACGAGATGGACATCAAAGTGTTCGTGGACACGCCCGACGACATCCGCTTCATTCGCCGCCTGCGCCGCGACATCGCCGAACGCGGGCGCACGGTTGATTCCGTCATCGAACAATACCTCGCCACCGTCCGCCCGATGCACATGCAGTTCGTCGAGCCGTCGAAGCGTTGCGCCGACGTGATCATCCCCGAAGGCGGGCACAACATGGTAAGCATCGGCCTGCTCAGCGGAAAGATTCGCGAGCGGCTGGCCGACGAACAGCGGCGGCGTCGCGACGAGGCCACGGCCGTTAATTGAGTGAGAAGAGGGGAGCAAGGTTTGAGTACAACAGGAGTTCAGGAAGCGATTATCGAGGCGGCGACGGGCGCGCGTAACTGTGCGCTGGCGCAATACTCGAAGTTCTGCGTGGGCGCGGCGCTCGAAGCCGAGGACGGGACGCTCTACACGGGTTGCAACATCGAGAGTTCGGCTTACGAGTTGACCATGTGCGCCGAGCGCGTGACGATCTGGAAGGCGCTCTCCGAGGGCGCGCGCAAGTTCACACGCATCGCGGTCGTCGCCGACACGGAACGACTCACGCCGCCGTGCGGCGCGTGCCGCCAGATCATCTGGGAGTTTTGCGGCGACATCCCGGTCATCCTCGCCAACCTGCGCGGCGACACCGAGACGCTGCAAATGGCCTTCCTGCTGCCGCGCCCCTTCGACGCGGATTTTCTAGACGAGATCGGCGACGAAAAATAAGGCGCACGGCAACCCTCTTCTACTTCCTTTGCGCCTTTGCGTGAAAGTTAATCTCGCAAAGACGCAAAGGAAGATGGAACGGAGGCAAGCCGATTGTTTTGATGATGAAGTTAAGCGGAACTGGAATGAATGGCGTGATGAAACTATCTCGAACTCTTTGGCGGCGGTTGTTGGTGAATCTTCTGCTGTGCGCTTTCGTCGTCGCGCCGACCACGAACGTCGCGGCGTTCGCGCCGCGTCAGGTTGACTTGGTCGTGCGCGGCGGGACGATCGTGACGATGGATGCGCGCGGGACTCTGATCGAGGACGGCGCGGTGGCCGTTCATCGCGGGCGCATCGTGGCGTTGGGGAAACGCGCCGAGGTTGAACGAGATTTCGCGGGGCGCGAAACGATTGAGGCGCGCGGGCGCGTCGTGATGCCCGGCCTCATCAACGGCCACACGCACGTCCCGATGGTCTTGTTTCGCGGTCTCGCAGATGATTTAGACCTGAACGAGTGGCTGACCAAGTACATCTTCCCGGCCGAGGGGAAGAACGTGACGGAGGAGTTCGTGCGCGTCGGCACGCGGCTCGGCCTCGCGGAGATGATCCGCGGCGGCACGACGACCTACTGCGACATGTACTACTTCGAGGACGCCATTGCAGACGAGACGGCGAAGGCGGGCGTGCGCGGCGTGCTCGGCGAGACGGTGATAGATTTCCCAGTGGCGGATAACAAGACCTTCGCCGACGCGATGACGTACACGGAGAAGTACGTCGAGAAGTGGCGCGGGCACGCGCTCGTCACACCCGCGATTGCGCCGCACGCGCCCTACACCGTCTCGGAAGAACATCTCAAGGCCGTGCGCGATCTCTCGAACCGTTTGCGCGCGACCATCGTGATCCACGTCGCCGAGACGCGGAAGGAAGTTGAAGACGTGACGCGCGACCACAATGCTTCGCCCGTCGCTTATCTGGCGCGCATAGGGTTTCTGTACGACCGCGTCGTCGCCGCGCACACGGTTCACCTGACGACGGAAGAGATCGAGTTGTTGAAGCGTCTGGGCGTCGGCGCGGTGCATAACCCGCAGTCGAACATGAAACTGGCGTCGGGCGTGGCGCGCGTTCCCGAAATGCTCAGGGCGGATTTGTCTCTGGGGCTGGGGACGGACGGCGCGGCGTCGAACAACGACCTGAACATGTGGGAGGAGATGGACACGGCGGCGAAGTTGCACAAGTTGACGACGAATGATCCGCGCGTGCTGCCCGCGCGCGAGGTGTTGGAGATGGCGACGATTCGCGGCGCGCGCGCGTTGCACCTCGAACGCGAAACGGGGTCGCTGGAGAAGGGCAAGCGCGCCGACCTGATCATTGTGGACATGGACGCACTCCACCAGACGCCCATGTACAACGTCTACTCGCATCTGGTTTACGCGACGAAGGCGAGCGACGTGAGAACCGTCGTCATCGAGGGGCGCGTGGTGATGCGCGACCGGCGTCTGTTGACGCTCGACGAAGAGGCCGTCAAGCGCGACGCGCGCGCGTACCGGGTGCGGATTTCCGAGAGCCTCGCCCCGGCGGCCGTCAGCCCGGCCGCGACGCCGGGACGAGAGCGCGACGGCGGCGGCGCGACGCGCAAGCCGAAGCGCGAGTCAACGACTCCGGCGCGGCGAAAACCGGCGCGGCGGAGTTGATTGATTCGCGGCGACGGGCGATAATATTCCCGCTGATCCGAGGATCATCCTTCAAGCGAGCGTCAACGCTCGCTTTCACATTTATGGAGTTGTCATAGTGAAGGGAAGTCTTCTCATACGCTTTAACACACGCCTCGTTAACATCAGTCTCTCCCTCATCATCATCGTCACCGCCGTGCCGGGACTGCTGCACGCGCAGACGCCCGCGAGCGACTTGGACGCCGACGGCATCCAGCGGCGCATCACGCGCGCTCGCGCGCTCGCCGCGGCGGGCAACTTGCCCGCGGCGCGCAGCGAACTCGAAGCCCTCCAACGCACGGCGGGCGTTGACCCTTCGGTGCGCGAGATCACGCTCGTGCTGCTCGCCGGAATCTACATTGATCAGGCCGATTACAGTTATGCCGAGAATTTATTGAACGCCGCGTTCGCCGCGCGGGCGACGGGCGGCGAGAGCGCGGCGCGCGCCTACTTCGTGCTGGCCGGGCAGGTGCTCGGCGGCGTGCGCGCGCGACTCGAACGCTACCGCGTGTTCGGTCTGAACGTGGCCGACGGGGAGTTGCCGTCGGAAGCGGCGGGCGATCTGGATCGCCTGCGAACGCTCATCGAGCGCGTGTTCGCGCAGGGGCGGCAGTTGCGCGACGAGAACGCGCGGAACATGGATGCGACGGCGCTCTTGGAAGAAGCGGCGGGCGTGCGCGTGCGGCTGGCGCGCAAGGAGGACGAGCGCGCTCGCTGGCAGGCGGAAGTGACGGACGCGCGCCAGCGTCTCATCGGCGCGGATCGGCGCGTGGCGGGCAACGGGACGACCGCCCCTCTGACTCCACCGCCGACGACGCGCACGCAGACGAGTTCGACCCCGACGGGCACGAGCCAACCCGCCGCGCAACCAACCTCGACTCCGGCCAACTCCGCGCCTTCAACTACGGCGGCCAACCAGCCCGCAAGGAACACGCCGACGGGCGCGGCGCAAAACGTCGGCACAGGCACGACGCCGCCCGCCGCCTCTAACTCTCAAACCGCCCCGGCGGTTATGCCCGCCGACGGGAGTCCGCTCCAAGTCGGGTCGCTCCTGCCGAAAGCGACGGACAAACCCGCGCCGACTTACCCCTCGTCGGCGCGCAACGCGCGCGTCACCGGCCGCGTCACGGTCTACCTGATGCTGGACGAGAAGGGCGCGGTCTCGAAGGTCGAGCGCACGGACGGGCCGGAACTGTTACGCGGGGCGGCGACCGACGCCGCGCGCCGTTGGAAGTTTCGCCCCACAGTCGTCAACGGCCAGCCCGTGCGCGTCTCCGGCTTCATCAACTTCAACTTCACCCTTTAACGTTCGTGTCCGCCCGTCACGTTTGCAATCTTCTCTACACGACTCTCCGCGACTCTACGCGTCTCTGTGGTGAATCTTTTTTTTTCACTCAATCGAGACACGCAGTCAGGTCAACCATTGCTGACGAAAGAAGGCCGGGCGGGAGTTTGAAACTCCCGCTCAGCCTTCTTCTTATCTTACGCGCTAACCTTCTTTCCTCTGCGTCAAGCTCAACGACGCGCGGGCTTATCCGCGTCGCCGCCGCCGCGGGCTTATTTGCGTCGCCGCGTTGCGCCGCCCGCGTTGGTGATCTGCACGAGGACGTTTTGCGGTCTCGTCACCGCAGTCGCCGCCTTCGTCGCCGTCGCCGGAGACTGCTCGCCTTCGCCGCAACCGCCGCAGCCGCTCGCGCACGAGGAGGCGGAGATGGCTTGCCCCCGGCCGCCCGCGCGGAACGAACGCACGCGCGCGAGGCCGCGCCGCGCCACGTAGGCGAGCGCGGCCAGAATGATCAAACACACCGCGACGTTCTGCCAGTCTTGAAACATCCCTTTAACTGAACCCCAACAAACGCCCGCCCTGATACGTGACGAACGACGCGACGTAAGCCAGCACCAGCATGTATGTCACCATGAAGAGCGGCCAACGCCACGAGTTTGTCTCGCGGCGCACGATGGCGATGGTGGACATGCACTGGCAGGCCAGCACGAAGAAGACCATCATCGAGACGGCCACGAGCGGCGTCCACGCCGGGCTGCCGTCGGCGCGACGCGCGTTGCGCACGGCGTCAATCAGCGAGCCGGATTCTTCCGTCGCGTCCGCGCCGACGTTGTAGACGATGCTCAACGTCGAGACGAGCGTCTCGCGCGCGGCGAACGAGGCGATGAGGCCGATGCCCATCTTCCAGTCGAAGCCGAGCGGCGCAATCGCCGGTTCGATCAAATGGCCGAGCCGCCCCGCGTAGCTCTGCCGAATCTGCTCGCCCTCGTCGCCGTCCACCGCCTCGGCCACATTCGACGCGCCCGCGGCCGGTTGCACCGTCTCATCACGTTGCGCGGTCGTCGCGCGCTCGTCCGTGGCGTTCGCTGCGTTAGTTGTTGTCGCTGCCGTCGTCGCAGCATCGCCCGTAGTGGCGTTGATGCGCGGGAAGGTGACGAGCGCCCAGAGCAGTATCGAGATGGCGAGGATGACCGTGCCCGCGCGGCGCACGAACATCCAGGAGCGCGAGCGGATCGTCTGAAACACGTTGACGGGGTTCGGCATCCGGTAGGGCGGCAACTCAAGGACGAGCGGCGGCGGCGGCGACTTCAAGATCGTATGCTTCAACACCCACGCGACGGCGACCGCCACCACCACGCCGAGCAAGTACATCGCCATGATGATCACAACGCCCACCGAGAGCACGCCGAGCAGTTTCTCCTGTTTCGAGAAGAAGGCCGCGATCATCAAAGTGTAGACCGGGAGTCTGGCCGAGCAACTCATGAACGGCGCGATCAGGATCGTCGCCAGACGATCCTTCGGGTTCTCAATCGTCCGCGTCGCCATGATGCCGGGGATGGCGCACGCGAAACTACTCAAGAGGGGCATGAACGCTTTGCCGTGCAGTCCGACGCCGCGCATCAGCCTGTCCATGAGGAACGCGGCGCGCGCCATGTAGCCGCTGTCTTCGAGAAGCGAGATGAACAGGAAGAGCAGGAGAATCTGCGGCAGGAAGACGAGCACGCCGCCGACGCCCGCGATCACGCCGTCAACGAGCAGGTCGGTCAACAGCCCCGGCGAGAGCGTGCCGCGCACGAGTTCGCCGAGACGGCCGAAGCCTCCGTCAATCAAGTCCATCGGCAGTTGCGCCCACGAGAAGATCGTCTGGAGGATGAGGAGCATCACGGCGAACAGGATCAGGGGCCCGAAAAACTTGTGCGTGACGAAACGATCAATGCGATCCGTGCGGCGCGTGCGTCCCGGCTTATGGTCGCGCACCGTGCGGCGCGCGACGCCCTCGATCCAGTTGTAACGCGCGAGCAGAGGCTCTTGCCACCAGCGCGGGTTGCCATCGGCGAGACGCGCGCGCGCCGCCGCGACGGCCGCCTGTTGCTCCGACGCTTCCGGCAACTCCTCCGCGTAGAGTTCGACGAGCGCGTCGTAGCGTCGCGCACTCGCGTCGAGGCGCGCATCCGTCGTTGCCACGGACTTGTCCGTTGTCGCCACAGTCTTGTCTGTTGCCGCGTCGTCGGTGTGCGCGCCGTTGCCGTTCCCGTTGTCCTGCGCGTAGAGCGCGGCGAGGGCTTCGAGTTCGCGTTCGGCCGCCGCGGAGAGACGCCAACCGGCGGCGGGCGGGGCGGACTCAGCGGCGCGGATGACGGCCGCGGCCAGCGCGTCGAGACCCGTCCGTTGCGTTGCGACGACGGGCACGACCGGCACGCCGAGCGCGTCCGACAGACGCGCCGCGTCGATCTCCAACTTGTGCCGCGCGGCGAGATCGATCATGGTCAGGGCGACGACGAGCGGGCGGCCGGTTTCGAGCAGTTGCGTAGCGAGATAGAGATTGCGTTCTAGGTTGGTGGCGTCAACGACGGCGATCACGCAGTCGGGACGTGGGACGCTTGCGAGTCGCCCCGTGATCACGTCGCGCGCGATCTGTTCGTCAATCGAGTTGGCGTCGAGACTGTAGAGGCCGGGCAGGTCTATCAGTAGCGCGGCGGGCAGTTCGGGCGCGAGTTGCCAGTGCCCCTCTTTGCGCTCCACGGTCACGCCGGGATAGTTGGCGACCTTCTGCCGCAAACCCGTGAGCGCGTTGAAGAGACTCGTCTTGCCCGCGTTCGGGTTGCCCGCCAACGCCACCGTCAGCGGCCGCGACTCGACAACATCGCCGTTGTTAGGCGCGATAGTTTCCCGAACCGGGGCAGGGGATTTGAGGGTCGTAGTCATATGTGAAAAGTGACAAGTGACAAGTGACGAGTGACGAGATCAAGGCTTCCGTTCTGACTCGTCACTCGTCACTTGTCACTTGTCACTACTCGAATCGTCTGCGCTTCGGCGCGGCGGAGGGCGAGGTGGTAGCCGCGCACGCGTACCTCGATGGGGTCGCCGAGCGGGGCGGCCTTGATGACGCACACGGGCGCGCCGGGCACGACGCCCATCTCCATCAAGCGACGCGCGATTGCGCTATCGCCGTCAACCGACACGACGCGCGCTTCCGTGCCGTATGCGAGGGCGTTGAGCGTCGTCTCGGCGCGGCGTGGTGCGGTCTGCGCGGCGCGCCGAGACGACAGGTTGATGTCTGTGAAATTGTCGCTTAGGGAAACCATCTTTGCTTGCTTCATGCGCACGCGCGTTCCGGTTTGAATTGCCTTCGGTCTGATATGAGAGCTTCAAGGGGAGCGTCGGTTGCAAACGAGTCCGACCGCGAAGGAGTATAGCCTAGTTGAAATCAATTTTCAATTTCAACTAGGGCGCGTTGATTGGTAGTGAAGATGGTGGAAGACGGCCTGTGAGATGGGGGAGAACTTTACTGTGCGTTGAGGGGGATGATCGAGAGGTCTGCGCGGACGGGGCCGAGGGGCGTGACGGCCGTGAGGCGCAGGGGCAAGCGTCGGCGATCCGCGCCGACCCAGAGTCGCAGTTGGAGGCGGTCGCCCTGCGACTCGTCCGTGGCGAGCGCGAGTTGGTAGGCGGGGATGCGTTTGCCGCCGAGTTCGATGGTCTCGCGCCGGAGCGAGTTGATGAAGAGCGTGCGCGGGCGTTTGTTGATGAGCAGGGAGACGGCGTTGCGTTTGGGCGGCGTCAGGTCGAACGAGCGCAGGGCGTAGATGACGGAGACGAGGTCGTAAGTGCCGACGGGAATCTCGATGCTGCTGCCGTCGGTGACGACGGCCGAGCCGCGTTCCTGATCGAGCGAGACGACGCCCTGCAAGCGGTGGCTGCCTTCGCGGATTTGCAACTGGCTGCGGAACGGCAAGAGCGTCTTTGCGTCAACGTAAGTCTCGATCTTGTTTGTGACGGGAAAGATTTGTTCGAGGGCGTTCGACGTCGCCATCGTGGCCGAGAGCCAGAGGCCGTCGCGCCCCGCGTACTTGTTGCGCGCGCGGACGTGATAGGTGGCGACGCCGACGGGCTGCGGCGACGTGCCGAGAAAGAAGTTGAAGTTCAACTGCTCGCCGACTTTGAACGGCAAGTCGGAAGAGGTGTCGGCCGCCGCGCCCGCCGCCGGTGTTGTGCCGTCGCCGCCGCCGGGCGTGGGCACGACCACGCGCGCAGGAGGGGTCGGCGTCGCGTCGGGCGGTTGCGCGTTCTCGGCGACGTTGCCCAAGGGGAGCGTCGCAGGCGTTATATTAATCAACTCCGAACTCGCGAGTTCGGCGCGTATCTCGCCGGTCTTGAGTTTGAACGTCAGGAGCACGGGCACGTGTCGCGCGTCGTCGCTGAAATAGAGGCGCGCGCGGTAGTCGTCCGCGGCCGGGTTGTTACGCACGCGCAGTTGCGTCACGACGGCGTTGAAAGTGCCTGCCGCGGTCTTCACCGTCTCGCGTCCCGTGACGCGCAACTCCGCGTCGTACTGCACGCCGTCGCCCTCGGCTCTGACGGGATAGGTCGCGCCCGCCGCGAGGGGCAGCGCGCGCAGCCGGTAGAGGGCGGAGAGAAAATCGTAAGTGGTGGGCGTGGCTTCGACGGCGGGCGCGGGCTGTAGTCCTGCGCCGGGCAAAGTTTGCGCCGCCGCGCCGCCTTCGAGTCGCCGGAATCGCGTGCGGAAGGGAAGCCCCGTCTGCGTGTCAACGTAAGAGGTGTACTCGTTATCAATGGCGTAGAGCGCGGCGCGCACGACGCCGACGGTCTGGACGCGCGCGCGCAGTTCAAAGCCGTTACGGTTGAAGAACTGTCCGCGCCCTGCGTTGAAAAGTTCGACGTGTCCGGCGGTGGTGAAGTTGGAGAAGGAGATGCTGTAGGTCAGTTTCTCGCCCGCCTGATAGGGCGCGGCGGAAAACTCGGACTGCGCTGCCGCGACGTTAGCGACGGCGACGCTTGAAGTCTGTTGCGCGAGAGCGGGCGCGGAGAGTGTCAATGATGCGAACAGGAATGTGAACGCCGCTTGGAGCAGTCTGTGTCTTCGATGCAAAAGTAACTTCCTCATTTCCGCAGGTTCGCTCAAACTTACCTCTCAAGCCGCGCCACGCGCGCAGCGGGACGTGAGCATTACACGCCGCAGGCACGCATGCCGTTCCTAAACCTTCGACGGGAGAATTAATGTCCACTAGCTTACACCACACGGACGCGGACGCGCACCTGTTGAACGACCGCCGCGCACGCGTGTCTGACGGACGATTGACCGTCGCATGCTTCGATAGCGGCCATCTCAACTGTCAATTACGATCCGGCGCGCTCCATCTCCGCGACGATCTCCTGCGCCGCGCGCAGCGGGTCGGGCGCGTTCAGGATCGCACGCCCGACGACGATGTAATCCGCCCCGGCGCGCACCGCTTCGGCGGGTGTCAACACGCGCTTCTGATCGTCGTGCGCCGACGCGGACGGCCGCACGCCGGGCGTGACGAGCAAAAAATTCTCGCGCGCGACGGCCGCGCGCACAAGCGTGATCTCGCGGGGCGAGGCGACCACGCCGTCCAGCCCGCTCGTTGCGGCCAACTGCGCCAGCCTCTTCACCTGTTCCTCCAACGCGCCCGCGACGCCCGTCTCCGCGAGCACGCCCGCGTCCGCGCTCGTCAGCACGGTGACGGCGATGAGCGCGGGGCGCGGCAAGTTTTCGCGCGCGGCTGTCTCGCTGGTGGCCTCGGCCGCGCGCCGCATCATCTCGCCGCCGCCCGCCGCGTGGACGTTGAAGAGCGAGACGCCGAGCCTGACGGCTTCGCGGCACGCCGAGGCGACCGTGTTCGGGATGTCGTGGAATTTGAGGTCGAGGAAGACGCGCCCGCCCTGCGCCACGATCTCGCGCACGAACTCTGGCCCGGCGGCGGTGAACAGTTGCGAGCCGATCTTGAACATGCCCGCCTGCGCGCCGAGCAAAGAGAACAGTGCGCGCGCTTCGCCCGCCGTCTCCACGTCGAGCGCGATGATCAGTTTGTTGTCCATAAATTATTCCGCCCGGCAGCCGACGGCCTCTTCGAGCGTGCGAAAGCCTTCGCGCCGGAGAATCTCGGCCAGCCCCACGTTGATGTCGCGCGCGGCGGTGACGCCTTCGTAAATGAAACCCGTGTAGAGTTGCACGAGGCTCGCCCCGGCGCAAATCTTCTCCCACGCGTCGGCCGCGTCGAAGATGCCGCCGACGCCGACGATCCTGATCGTGCCGCGCGAGAGACGATACAACGCGCGGATCACCTCCGTCGAACGCGCTTTGAGCGGCGCGCCGCTGAGACCCCCCGCGCCGATGGCAGAGACGACGCCCGTCGGCGTGTGCTGTAAATTCGCGCGCGTGATCGTCGTGTTGGTCGCGACGATACCGTCAACTTCGGTGCGGCGCGCGACATCAACGATCATTTCGAGGTCGCCCTCTTCCAGATCGGGCGCGACTTTCACGAGCAGCGGCACGCGTCGCACCGCCGTCGCTATTACCGTCGTTGTTGCTGCCGTCGTCGCTGCTTGTCCGGCGCGGAGCGACAATTCGCGGTTGCGCGTTTGCAGCGCGGCGAGCAGTTCGGCGAGCGCGTCGGCGCGTTGCAGTTCGCGCAGGTGCGGCGTGTTCGGCGAACTGACGTTAATGGTGATGTAGTCGGCGTGCGGGTGGACGATCTCGAAACTGGCGAGGTAGTCGGCGGTCGCTTCCGACACTTCGACCGCGCGGCTCTTGCCGATGTTGATGCCGAGCACGCAATCGGGTCGCCCCGTGCGCGTGAGTCGCGCGGCGAGCGCGGCCGCGCCCTCGTTGTTGAAGCCCTGTCGGTTGATGAGCGCGCGATCCTGCGGCAGTCGAAACAGGCGCGGCTGCGGGTTGCCGGGCTGCGCGAGGTGCGTCACCGTCCCCACTTCGAGAAAGCCGAAACCGAGCGCGGCCAACTCGCGCACCGCCGCCCCGTTCTTATCGAAGCCCGCCGCCAAGCCCACCGGGTTGTCGAAACTCAACCCGAAGCGTTCGAGTCGGCCGAACGGCGCGCGCCGCAAACGACGCTCGGCCAGACGCCGCACGCCCTCCGGCCGCAAGGCGACGGCGAGCGCGTGCAGAGCGAACTCGTGCGCCGTCTCCGGCGCGAGACGAAACAGGGCAGGGCGCACGAGCGAGCGATAAAACATCAGTGACGAGTGACAAGGGACGAGTGATAAGTGAAGAGAGCGTTTGCGAGTTTAGCTTGTCACTTGTCACTTGTCACTCGTCACTGTTTTCTTGTCTTCCGTCACACGCTTTGTTAGTATCCGCGCCGATGGAATTTACTGAGAAAGTGCGAATCATGGACGGCGCGCGCATCAATCGCGCGCTGGCGCGTCTGGCTTCGGAGATCGTGGAGGAGAATCAGGGTTCGAGCGATCTCTATCTGGTGGGCATCCAGCGGCGGGGCGTGCCGCTGGCGCACCGGCTCGCCGATAAGATCGCCGACCTCGAAGGCGACCGCCCGCCGGTCGGCGTCGTGGACATCACGCTCTACCGCGACGACCTCTCGACCGTCGGCGCGAACCCCATCGTCAACCGCACGGACTTGCCCGGCGGCGTGGACAATCGCAACATCGTCCTCATCGACGACGTGCTCTACACGGGGCGCACGATCCGCGCCGCGCTCGACCAGTTGATAGACTTCGGGCGGCCGCGCCGCGTGCAACTCGCCGTCCTCGTGGATCGCGGCAAGGAGCACCGCGAGTTGCCGATTCAGGCCGACTTCGTAGGAAAGTTTGCGCCGACGAAAAGGAGCGAGATCATCAAGGTCATGCTCAGCGAATTCGACGGCGAGGAAGGCGTCGCCATCGTGGAGCGACCGGCGGCGGAGAACGGTTAGGGACGGGCGGCCTCAGACGGCCGCCTTTTTCGTCTCAGGCGCGGTCGGGCACGAGGGCGCGTGAAAGTCGCACGCGAGGCAGTTTTACATGTAAGGGGCGCGCACACAGGATGGGTCTAGCCAGCAAACACCTGCTCGGAATCAGCGAACTCACGCCCGCCGAGATCGTCCACGTCCTCGACACGGCGGAGACCTTCCGCGCCATCTCGCAACGCGAGATCAAGAAAGTGCCGACCCTGCGCGGGCGCACCGTCATCAATCTCTTCTTCGAGCCTTCGACGCGCACGCGCACCTCTTTTGAACTCGCGGGCAAGCGACTGTCGGCCGACACCATCAACATCAGCGCGTCAACTTCGAGCGTGACCAAAGGCGAGACGCTGCTCGACACGGCGCGCAACCTCGAAGCGATGTCGCCCGACTTCATCGTCATCCGACACCCCTCTGCGGGCGCGCCGCACGCGCTCGCGCGCATCTGCCGCGCCGCCGTCATCAACGCGGGCGACGGCGCGCACGAACACCCCACGCAGGCGCTCCTCGACGCGCTCACCATCCGCCAGCATAAGGGGCGCATCGAAGGTTTACGCGTCGCCATCATCGGCGACCTGCTCCATTCGCGCGTGGCTCGCTCGAACATGCACCTCCTGACAAAACTAGGCGCAGAGGTGCGGCTCGCAGGGCCGGGCACGCTCGTCCCCGCGGAGTTTCAAGCACTCGTGGCCGGAGGCGACCTGCGCGTCGAGAGTCGCATCGAAGAGGCCATCGAGGGCGCGGACGTGGTGATGGTCTTGCGCATCCAGCGCGAGCGGCAGGGCGCGGCCTTCTTCCCCTCTTTGCGCGAGTACGCCGTGCATTACGGCCTCAATCTGAAACGCCTCGGCGGGGCGCACCCGGACGCCATTGTCATGCACCCCGGCCCGATGAATCGCGGCATCGAGATCGCCTCCGACGTGGCCGACGGCACGCGCTCGCTGATACTCGATCAAGTCTCCAACGGTCTCGCCGTCCGCATGGCCGTGCTCTACCTGCTCGCGGGCGGCTCGGTGCTCAACCAGAACATGCTCGCGCAGACCAGACCCGAAGCCGCAACCACAAACGACACTCACGCCGGGACGACTACCGCCACCGCCGCGCCGTCCGCTCCGGTTGAACGACTCGAACCCGTCGTCGCCGGACAAACCAAGTCGGACGACAAGCGTCGCGGCAAATCGGCGGATCGCAACTGACCGCTAACTACGGAACGACTCACAACTGAGCATCATTACCGACAACAGCCAACGAACAACTGACTACTGACTACTACTGACTGCTGACAGCCTCCCATGAAACTGCTCATCGCGAACGGCTACCTCGTTGACCCCACGCAAGGGTTGAACGGCGGGAAGAATCTACTGATTGAAGACGGCCGCGTCGCCGCGCTCGTCGCGCACGGAGACGGCGTGCCCGAAGGCGCGGAGGTGTTCGACGCGCGGGGTCTCGTCGTCGCACCCGGCTTCATAGACCTGCACACGCACCTGCGCGAGCCGGGGCAGGAGTACAAGGAGACCATCGCGTCGGGCGCAGCGGCGGCCGTCGCGGGCGGTTGGACGAGCGTGTGCGCGATGCCGAACACCGACCCCGTCAACGACAACCCGGCCGTCACGCGTTTCATCATCGAGCAGGCGGAGCGCGCCGCGCTGGCGAACGTCTTTCCCGTCGGCGCGATCACGAAAAACTCCGAGGGCGCGGAACTCGCCGAGATGGGCGAGATGCGGCGCGCAGGCGTCGTCGCCGTCTCGGACGACGGCCGCCCCGTGCCGTCGGCGGGCGTCATGCGCCGCGCGATGGAGTACGCGCGCGGCTTCGACCTGCCCGTGGTTGACCACTGCGAGGATCGCAGCCTGACGGCGGGCGGCGTGATGCACGAAGGGAACTGGTCTCTGCGCCTCGGCCTGCGCGGCCACCCCGCGCTCGCCGAAGAGATGGACGCCCTGCGCGACATCGCGCTCGCAGAGTTGACCGGCGCGCGCGTCCACCTCGCACACGTCTCCACGCGCGGCGCGCTCGCGGCCGTCCGTCGCGCCAAAGAGCGCGGCTTGCGCGTAACGTGCGAAGTGACGCCGCACCACTTCACGCTCGAAGACGACGCCGTGCGCGACTACGACACGAACACGAAGATGTGCCCGCCCCTGCGCAGCCATGAACACGTCGAAGCCATCCTCGAAGCCCTCGCCGACGGGACGATTGACGCCATCGCCACCGACCACGCCCCGCACCACGCAGACGAGAAAGCTCTCGAATACGATCAAGCCCCCTTCGGCATCACCGGCCTTGAGACGGCCGTCGGCCTCGCCTTTGAAAGACTCGTCCACGCGGGCGTCTTCGGCCTCGAACGCCTCGTCCAACTCTGCTCGGTCAACCCCGCGAAAATTTTCTCGCTCGCAGGACGCGGCACGCTCCGCGTCGGCGCGCACGCCGACGTGACCATCCTCGACCCCGAACACGTCTGGACATTCACGGCCTCCGCGTCACTCTCCAAGAGCCGCAACACGCCCTTCGACAACTGGACGATGCGCGGCGCGGCGGTCGCCACCATCGTCGCCGGACGCCTTGTCTATCGCCGCAACGAGACGACGGAGGCCGCCGCCGTCGCTTCCCAACACTAGCGCGGGCGTCGTGGCAACTCAGAAGGCTACGCACGCGCGTTGACGGAGTCAGGCCGAATCAGGCGGCACAATATGCGCCGGGCATCTTGCAACATGAAGCTGGTTGATCGCTACACACCAATCTTGCTGACCGTCGGCCTCGTTCTATGGGTGGAAGAGCTGTTTACGATTGAGTGGTCGTATCCCTATTGCCTCAGTCAATCGGATGGCCCGGCCTATGCCGCGCAAGGGATGCCTTTGCCTTACTGGATGTGGAACGGCGTCGCCTCGCTCGAACATGATTTTATGCCTCTCGCCTACATCCTAAACGTGCTCATCCTCAGCCTCCTGACGTTCCCCGCCATTCGCTGGGTTTTGCATCGCGTCGTTTCCTATCGCTTGAAATGGCTGCGAAGGGTAATCGGCGCGGCGGGCTGCCTGCTGCTGCTCAGCCATGTCGCGCTCACGGGTCTTCTCATTTCAACGGGCTATTATCGCCCGGAGACATCTCTGGGACTCGAAGGCTATTATCGTTACACTGATTTCAGGCCGGTTCGATTCGGTCTTGTACACTCGAACGCTACCGTCTGCCAGCCCTCCCGCTTTTGGTTTCCGGATGGCTGGCGTCATGACTAACTTTCGATCTGTTCCTGCGCCCCGCATGGAAGTGTACAAGGGGAGGAAATACTCTGACACGACGTTCACGGAGATCGAGTTGTTCGACGTGCTCAAAATATTTCACGAAGACGAATCCGTATCGCTTATCGCTTTATCATAAACCGGGACAGACTGTTCCCCTCATGCCACGATTGTTGAAATTTATGCCAATCATCCGACTCCACACGCGCTCTTACGGAGTCAGGCCGCCGAGTGGGAGTATCACAATATGGTGCTCGGTAGCCGCGATCAGGTCGTGGCGCAGTTCGGGAAGGACTCGAACGAGGTGCAGGCGGTGGGTCTCAAGAAAGCCTCGGAGTACAAGCGACCTGCGCGGAAGAAGGCGGGCGGGGGCGACGGCAAGCAGTGAGACGCGCGGCGTGTGTGTTGATGGCCGCAAGGCGATGTGCCTTGCGGCCACGCCGCATGATTGATTTATCCACATCCAATCTGCAAAGGAGATGCGTTTGATGAGAATGAAGTCTCAATGGATTTTATTGTTCGCGGGCGTCGCCGTGTTGTGTCTGGTGGGCTGGGGCAGCGGCGGCAGCGCGCAAGGTGCGGCGCGGGCTAACTGGGAGTATACAGTGTTCACGAGTTACGGGGGCATCAACGTGGCGACCTCCGACGTTGCGTCGTTGAACAAGTTGGGCGGGGAGGGTTGGGAGTTGGTGATGATGCGCGAGGACGAGCCGGGCAGAACGCCGCGGCGGACTGATTACTATCTCAAGCGCGCGCGGTAGGGAAGCCGGGTGGGGAAATAAAGAGAGACCCGCGTGCGCTCTCCCCTTCGCTCGCGGGTCTCTCTCGTGCGGTCGCTCGCTTACGTAATAACAGGGGCGACCGAACTCGTTGAAATTTTCAAATGCGCGGGGAGTGTAACGTTCGTCTCAGTTTTCATCGGAAGCCCGCCCGCGCTCTCCCCTTCGCTGGCGGGCTTCCTCCGCACCGACAACCCTTGTGGGGATGTCAGTCTCGTGTGAACCTTAGCGCGCCCGGAATTCCGGCAGACTCACGCTGCGGTTCAAACTCACGCCGAACTCCGTGCCCGACTTCACGACCGCCTGCTGCTCTTTCTCGTAGAGCCTGCCGCCCGTGCCGAGCGCGCCGCCGATGATCGCGCCGATACCTGCGCCCTTGCCGCCGCCCGCAATCGCGCCGATGATGGCGCCCGTCGCCGCGCCGCCGCCGATAAAGACGATGTCGCGTTTCTGGTTCGACTTGCCCGCGACCGTGCTCTCGTTGTCGGCGTTCACGTCGTCGGCCTGCAAGCTGGAGAGCGAGCCGTTAATGGTGTGCTTCGCGCCCGTCGGCAACTCGACCGAGTAGAAGTTGACGGAGATCGTGCCGGGCGAACGTCGCTCCGCGCGCTTGACCGTCGAGACACGACCCCAGACCTTGCTGCCCGCCGGGATCACTTCCGCGCCGTCTGCGTACACAGGCTCGACCGTCGTCGTAGAGAAGCGGTCGCCGACGCGCGCCGTCTTCGAGTTGAGTTCGCTGTCCATACGCACGCGGATCGTCTGGTCTGTGTTGAGCGTGTGATAGCGGACGGGCGGCGCGACAGTGCGCGTCACCGCCGGACGCCGCACGGGGCGGCGCGGGCGACGACGCGTCTGCGCCGAAGCCGGAATCACCGTCGCCGCGACGATGGCTAGAAGTGCGAGTAACGTGAGGGCGCGTTGCGCCAAAAATTTATTTGTTTTCATCATCAGCCTCTCAGTGTAAAGGCCGCTTCGCGGGTGCTGTCGAAATTCTTCTCGCACCGGCGCGTCGGCCGTCGTGGATAACTTTAGCAATGAGCGTGCCACTGCCGCCCCGATCCGTTGCGCGCGGAAAGACGGCCAAAACGGCCGTGTTTTCGCGTGGCGGGCAAACTCCCGCCGCGGCCAGCGAGGGCTGCTTCGACGAAGTGCGCGAGGGCGCGTGCATTTTGCACCATATCGTATGAGGCGGATTTTAGCACGGGTCAAGGCGCGCGTTTTATGTTATACAAGGCTCTCACATAAATATGTTTTCGCCTCGCCGTAATCAAATCCAGCGACTAAACAGAGGAGAATTTTTTATGAGCACCACAGAGACGGGGAACGCCGCCGCCAACGCATCAACGGCCGCCGCGTCGCTCCCACGCATCAACGAACCCGCCCCCGACTTTGAAGCCAAGTCAACGCAAGGCGCGTTGAAACTCGCGGACTTCAAAGGCAGTTGGGTCGTGCTGTTTTCGCACCCGGCCGATTTCACGCCGGTCTGTTCCA
>JAVEDE010000021.1 GCA_030841105.1 Pyrinomonadaceae bacterium | reverse complement strand
TGTTTTGAAAAAAAAAACCCCCGGCCTCTCTGTTTAAGAACGCGAATCCGTTTGTGAACTTCGTGCTAGTTCGTGAAGTTCGCGTTCGGGGCGATGGTGATCGGCCCGACGAAATCGGGGTTGTTGAAGGCGGCGGTGACTTTGTAGAGCACCACGTTGGCGGCGTTGGCCGTGCCGTTGGAGATGCCGGGGCCGAAGTTGTTCGCGATGACGGAATCAACCACGCGCAGTTGCACGGCCTGCATCGTCGCGACGCCCGCGCCGGGATTCGACGGGCCGCTCACGGGGACGCGGAAACCGTTGCCCTGAATCTGCGAGCGGGAGATGACGACGCGGCCGAAGTCCGTCAGGCGGAGGCCGTAGTCGCGGTTGTTCTCGATGCGGCAGTTGTCAATGTTGACGCGCGTGCTGCCCGCGGTCACGATGCCTTCCGCGAAGTTGCGGATGACGAGGTTGCGCAAGGTGACGACGACGGTCGGGCTGGTGTTCGAGCCGTTATAGATCGTGATGCCCGCGCCCGCTTGACGCGCGGTGTTGCCGCCCGCCGGGTCGCCTTGAAGCACCGCGTCAATGTTCGCCTCGACGCCGGGCGCGGCTTCGATGGTCACGTTGCCGGGGGTCGCCGAACCCTGATCGGGGAAGGCCGGGATCGTCATGCCGATGAGCAACTGCTCGGCGAAGCGGCCGGACGTGACGATGGTGATGCGGCCGTTGTTGTTCGCGCCCGTGCCCGCCGCCGCGCCCGTGCCGGGGCCGAGGGCTGCTTTGAGCGTGCCGAAGATGCGATCCGCACCGTCCGTGTCTTCGGCCGTGCCGATGCGGCCGTCGCCGTCGAAGTCGCCGCACGTGCCAGCTGTGACGATGGTCGTGCCGGGGACGGGGCTGTCGCAGTTGCCTTCGACCAAGACCGGGTGGTTGGCCGAGACGTTCACGGTGCTGAGGTTGCCGCCCACGGCCACCAGCGCCAAGAGCGCAACGGCGCACAGGCTGACGCGCAGGCCGGGGAGTTTGAAAACTCTGGAAGATTGTTTCATACGTTTTTCTCTTTCTTTCAATGAGTGTTGGGCAAGATGTGCACGCCGGACGCCCGGCCCATGTCGGGCGTCAGCGGAGAGTAGTCGGAACTCTGGGCAAGATTGCCGTGTATGTGTCACGCCGGAGTCGCAACAAACGCCTGCCGGGAATGACTTCAATGAGCGGAGCATTTCGCTGTGCCTGGGGTCGCTGAAGGTCTGCGTCGGGGCTCTTCGCGAAGACACACGAAACAACAGGTAGACTTCAACCGGGTGTGCTCGATATTCGCTGACGAATGTGGGGGGGATTTAACACTATCCGTCGTCGCAGGTCAAAGAAAAAATTTTCCGCCGCGTGCGCCCACGCATCAGAGTTTGCGTCCGGCGCGGGGGCGGCGGCCTTCGCGCGTCGGCGAAATAAACCGGCGTGTGCTGGCAAACCACGCGCGCCGCCGCGTCTCTCTGAACAGAGGCCGCGCGCCTTGGGAACTTCCGGCGCGGGCGTTAGAGTGTCGGGACGCGGAGACAAAGGTGCGGAAGTTTTTGCGGAGACTGCGGAGACTAAGGCGTGAAAGTTTTTAATATCGGGCGGGCGTACCGGGGAGACGAATGATGCGAGCACTGTTGACGGCAATCTTAACCTGCGCGGTGTGTGCCGCGTCGTCGCCTGCGCGGTCGGCCTCGGCGCAGGAGGCGGGCGCGCGGCCGCGTCGCACCACAAGCAGCGTCGCCGGGAGCGTGAGCAGTTCGACCGTGAGCAGCGCGGCCGCCGCAGTGTGCAGGGTCGCGCAGTTGGCGATGCCCGGCGCGGACGTGGGCGCGAAGATCGACGCGTGCGACGCCGCGCTCGGCGCGGACAAGCCGGGCGGCGAGATTCACGTCGAAGGCGGCGGCACGATCTCGACCTTCGTCAACCTCTCGCGCGGGCGCACGCTCTGGTTTCACGACGCGACGTACACGCTGCAACAGGCTTACACGGGCAACCCCTCGCAGGACATTCAAACCGAACTGGGGATGATTCGTTACCGCGACGGCGCGACGATCAAGGGCGACGGCTGGAACACGATCCTCGTCGAGCCGCCCATCACGAACCGCCCGACCGTCTTCGCCCCTTACATCTCAAGCGTGCTCACACAGGGCGGCTACTTCCACGGCGTCACGCGCGACGTGACGATCCGCGATCTGCAAATCAAGGGGCGGCAGACCGTTGCCTCGAACGGCACCTACTCGACTATCGAGATCGGCAACTCGCACAACATGCTCGTCGAAAACGTCTTCCTCAACCAAACGACGGGCAACGGCATTACGGCGGGCGGCTCTTCGGGTCTCTCTTCAATCGGCGGGTGCGGCGGGCGCGCTTTGGAGCGCGAGTGCGCGAGCGGCATCCGCATCGTCGGCAACCGTCTCTTCCAAGTTCAGAATCAGGGCTTGAACGTCGTCAACGGGCGCGACGTGGTGATCTCGAACAACGTCATTAAAGATCACAACCGCCTCGCCGGAAGTAACGGCGCAGGCGTTGACATCGAGACGAACACGGTGACGGACACGGCGCAGGCCATCCGCATCGAAGGCAACATGCTCGACTTCACAAACTCGCCGCAGCCGTTTGCGGGCAACGGCATCAACGTGCAGTCGTCGGGTCAGGCCATCTATGGGCCGGTGGACGTTTTGAACAACACGCTCATCGGCAACACGCTCGCGGAAGGCGCGGTCGGCCACATGGTCTACGGCATCTTCGTCGCGGCGGGCACGCGCCGCGTCACGGTCGCGGGCAACAAGATTCAGCGCACGACCAACTCCGGCATCATCGCCTACGGCACGGGGCACACGATCCGCGACAACGAACTGGTGAGCGTTGGCGGCGGCGGCAACATCGCGATCAGCCTGATGGGCACGAACGACACGGCGGTGCGCGGCAACAAGGTGCGGATCGAACGCGCCTCGCACGGCGCGAGCGACGTGATCGCGGAGATGCCGGGAACGGGCGCGAACAACAACACAATCGAGGGCAACGTGGCCGACACGCCGCCCCGCGTCGTGGGTGCGGCCTCCAAAGTGTCCGCGCACCGGACGTGGGCGACGCAAGCGGGCAGACCGTGACCTGTCGCCGCGGCGTTCGACAAAGGCGATGCGGTCAGGCGCAATTAAAGGGACAGCCGCGGGCGCGCAGGCGCGCTTCGGACGGGCGACGGGCGCGTTTGAGTCGCTTGACGCGCGGGGAGGGCGCGGGTACACTTGCCCGTCTTATCGAGTTCGATTAAAAACACCCGTTGCGACCTATGCAGCACGCGCGCGATATTCGCCGCCACTCCGGGGGCGACCGCGCCCGCCGGAAGACATCTCTCGAAGATTGGATTTGAAGGTTTTGAGCACTCGCGAAAGCACGGGCGGTTTTGAGAAGGTAGAAGTCCACCCCGCAGGCGCTCCAACTCCCGTCCCGGCGTCGCCCCACCTGTCAGCGCCACCTTTACCGGCCGAACCCCTCGTCAAAATCCGACCGCGCTCGTCGTGGGTCGCGCTCGATCTGGCCGACCTCTGGTCGTACCGCGAGTTGCTCTACTTCCTGACGTGGCGCGACATCAAGGTGCGCTACAAGCAGACCGCGCTCGGCGCGGCGTGGGCGATCTTGCAGCCGCTCTTTTTGATGCTCATCTTCACGCTCTTTTTCGGGCGCGTGGCTGGACTCGCGCCCGGCGGCGTGCCCTACCCGCTCTTCGCCTTCACGGGACTCGTGCCGTGGACGTTCTTCGCCAACGCCGTGTCGTCGAGCGGCAACAGTCTCGTCGGCAACGCCAACCTAATCACGAAAGTTTACTTCCCGCGTCTGCTCGTGCCGATGGCGGCGGTGGCGGCGGGGCTAGTGGATTTCGCGCTCTCCTTCGTGCTGCTCATCGTCATCATGATTTACTACGGCGTCCGTCCGACGTGGCAACTCGCACTGCTCCCCGCGCTCGTTCTGTTGACGACGCTGTGCGCGACGGGCGTCGGGCTGCTGCTCTCGGCCTTGAACGTTAAGTATCGCGACATCCGCTTCGCGCTCCCGTTTTTGATCCAACTGTGGCTGTTCGTCTCGTCCGTCATCGTGCCGTCGAGCGTGCTGCCGGAGCGCGGGCGTTGGCTGCTCGCCCTCAACCCGATGTCGGGCATCATCGAGGGCTACCGCGCCGCGCTGCTCGGCCAGCCGTTCGACTGGACGTCGCTCTCGGTCGCCACGCTCGGCACGCTCGCCGTCTTGGCCTGCGCCGTCGTCGCCTTCCGGCGGATGGAGAAGCAGTTCGCCGACATCATCTGAAACGCGATGGCAACAATCATCAGAGTCGAACATCTGGGGAAGCAGTACCGCATCGGCGGGCCGTCGGCCGCCTATTCGACTCTGCGCGAAACGCTCGTCGGGGCGGCGCGCGCGCCGCTGCGTTGGGCGACGCGCAAACGCGGCGAGGGGCACAACGGCCAAAGCAGGATCTGGGCGGTCAAGGACGTGAGTTTCGAGGTGCAGGCGGGCGAGGTGGTCGGCATCATCGGCCGCAACGGCGCGGGCAAATCAACGCTCCTCAAACTGCTCTCGCGCATCACCGAGCCGACGACCGGCAGCGTTGACCTCTACGGGCGCGTGGGCAGTTTGCTGGAAGTCGGGACGGGCTTTCATCCAGAGTTGAGCGGGCGCGAGAACGTCTATCTGAACGGCGCGATCCTCGGCATGGCGCGGCAGGAGATCGCGCAGAAGTTCGACGAGATCGTCGCCTTCGCAGAGGTCGAGAAGTTCATAGACACGCCCGTCAAGCATTATTCGAGCGGGATGTACCTGCGCCTCGCCTTCGCCGTGGCGGCGCACCTCGAACCGGAGATATTGATCGTTGACGAGGTGTTGGCCGTCGGCGACGCGCGCTTCCAGCGGAAGTGTCTGGACAAGATGCGCACGGTCGGCCAGCAGGGGCGCACCGTGCTGTTCGTCTCGCACAACATGCCCGCCATCACGCGCCTGTGCCCGCGCACGATCATGCTCAGCGAAGGCGGCGTGCTGGAAGACGGTCCTTCGCATCTGGTGGTGAGCACCTATTTGAACTCCGGCCTCGGCACGGTCGCCGCGCGCGAGTGGGCGGACGCCTCGAAGGCTCCCGGCAACGACATCGTGCGGCTGCGCGCCGTGCGCGTGGTGACGGAAGCGGGCGCGACCATCGAAGCCGTTGACATACGCAAGCCCGTCGGGATCGAAGTGACCTTCGACGTGTTGCGGGAAGGCCATTTGTTAGTGCCGAACATGGCCTTCTACAATGAAGAGAGCGTGCTGATCTTTATGGCGCACGATACCGAACCGGAGTGGCGCGCACGCGCGCGCACCGTCGGCCGCCACACGAGCACCGCTTGGGTTCCGGGGAACTTCTTCGCCGAAGGCAGTATCACGGTTGACGTGGCCGTCAGTTCGCATGTCCCGTCGGTCGAGGTTCATTTGCACGAAAGCGACGCGGTGGCCTTTCAAGTGATTGACAGTCTTGACGGCGATTCGGCGCGCGGCGATTTCGCCGGGCCGATACCGGGCGTCGTGAGGCCGCGGCTGCGTTGGACGAACGAGTTTCGCGGAGAAGAGGCCTCGTCGGCGTCGGCCGCCGGAGTTCTGGCAAACTCGCCGACGGCCGCGCGTTGAAAGCGTGAGGGAAGACGTTTCCATGAAAGTAGTCATACTGGCCGGGGGACTCGGCACGCGGCTCGCCGAGGAGACCGAGATCAAGCCGAAGCCGATGGTCGAGATCGGCGGGCGTCCCATACTCTGGCACATCGTCAAGCATTACGCGCACTACGGCTTTAAAGAGTTCTTCGTCGCGCTCGGCTACAAGGGCGAGACCATCAAGCGTTACTTCGTTGACTACTGCAACTTGAACGGCAGCATGACGCTCGACATGGCGAGCGGCAAGATTGACACGCACGACAAAGATTGCGAAGACTGGGTGGTCCACCTCAAGAACACGGGGCAGGCGACCGCGACGGGCGGCCGTGTCAAGCGGCTCGAACCGTGGCTGAGGGGCGGCACTTTCATGCTCACCTACGGCGACGGCGTGTGCGACGTGAACCTGCAAGAGTTACTCAAGTTTCACCGCGCGCACGGCAAGCTCGCCACCGTCACGGCCGTGCGCCCGCCCGCGCGCTTCGGCGGCCTCGTCTTCGACGGCGATCTCGTCTCGGACTTCACCGAGAAGCCGCAGATCGGCGAAGGCTGGATCAACGGCGGCTTCATGGTCTTAGAGCCGGGCGTCTTCGATTACCTGACGGGCGACGAGTGCGTGCTCGAAGCCGACGCGCTCGAACAACTCGCGGCCGACCGCCAACTCGCGGCCTATCGCCACGAGCAGTTCTGGCAGTGCATGGACACGCTGCGCGACAAGCGGCTGCTGGAACAACTCTGGCACGAAGGGCGCGCGCCGTGGAAAGTTTGGGAGTAGGTGCGAGCGTGCGTTAGCAAGTGAACGCGTGCCGCGAAAGATTATTGAAAAGTTGATGGCAGCGGCGAATGGGTGTGGGAAAGTAAATGGTAGAAAGTAACCTGACAAGCAGTAGTAGCACTGGCCGCAGCGGCTTCTGGCTAGATCGCCCGACCTTCGTGACCGGCGCGACCGGACTGATCGGCGGCTGGCTCGTGCGCCGGTTATTGGAAGCGGGCGCGGACGTGGTGTGCCTCGTGCGCGACTCCGTGCCGCAGAGCGAGTTTGTGCGCGCGGGACTATCAAAGCGCGTTAAGACGGTCGGCGGCGCGGTCGAGGATCAGGCGTTGATGGAGCGCACGCTCGGCGAGTACGAGATTGACACCGTGATTCATCTCGCCGCGCAGACCATCGTCGGCATCGCCAACCGCAACCCGGTCTCGACCTTCGAGGCCAACATCGCGGGCACTTGGTCGCTCTTAGAAGCCGCGCGCCGTAGTCCCGCGGTCAAGCAGATCGTCGTCGCGTCGTCCGACAAAGCCTACGGCGATCACGAGGTCTTGCCCTACAGCGAGGACGCGCCGCTCGAAGGGCGACACCCCTACGACGTGAGTAAGTCGTGCGCCGATCTGATCGCGCAGATGTACGGCTACACCTACAAGCTGCCCGTGGCGATCACGCGCTGCGGCAACTTCTACGGCGGCGGCGATCTCAACTGGAATCGCATCGTGCCCGGCACGATCCGCTCCGTCTTGCGCGGCCAACGCCCCGTCATCCGCTCCGACGGCCAGTTCATACGCGACTACTTCTACGCCGAAGACGGCGCGCTCGCCAACATGACGCTCGCCGAAAAACTCTCGGCGAATCCAGACCTTCGCGGCGAGGCGTTCAACTTCTCGAACGAGATCCAGGTGACGGTGCTCGAACTCGTCGGGCGCATCCTCGCCTTGATGAACTCCGACCTCGAACCGGACGTGCGCAACGAAGCGACGAACGAAATCCGGCATCAATATTTGAGCGCGGCCAAGGCGCGCACGACGCTCGACTGGCAGCCGCAATACACGCTCGACGAGGGCTTGGGGCGCACCATCGAGTGGTACAAAAACTTCATCGGGGCGACGCAATCATGAGCGCACGGACTTCTACAACATCGTGCCGCTCCTGCGACGCGCGCGAACTCGAACTCATCCTCTCGCTTGGCCGCACGCCGCTCGCGAACGCGCTCCTGACCGCCGAGCAACTCGCGGAGACGGAAGCGACCTTCCCGCTCGATCTCGTCTTCTGCCCCGCCTGTTCGCTCGTGCAGATCACGGAGACCGTGCCGCCCGAACAGTTGTTCCGCGAATACTTCTACCTCTCGTCCTTCTCCGACACGATGCTGCGCCACGCCGAAGAGTTGACCGCGCGGCTGACGGCCGAACGCAAACTCGACGCCGGAAGTCTCGCCGTGGAAGTCGCCAGCAACGACGGTTATCTCTTGCAGTATTACAAGCGGGCGGGCGTGCCCGTGCTCGGCATCGAACCGGCCACCAACATCGCGCGCATCGCACGCGAGGAGCGCGGCATCCCCACCGTCTGCGAGTTCTTCGGCGAAGAGTTGGCCGCGAAACTGTCGGCCGAAGGCACGCGCGCCGACGTTATTCACGCCAACAACGTGCTGGCACACGTCGCCGATCTGAACGGGTTCGTGCGCGGTCTGGAAACGATGTTGAAGGACGAGGGCGTCGCCGTCATCGAAGCGCCATACGTCAAGGAGATGATCGATCACCGCGAGTTCGACACCATCTACCACGAACACCTGTGCTACTTCTCGTTGACCGCGCTCGACCGCCTGTTCCGACGCCACGGCCTGCGGATTCAGGACGTCGAACTGCTGCCCATCCACGGCGGCTCGCTCCTCGTCGTCGCAGGCAAAGAGCGCGCGGTCGCGGCCGGGGGCGGCGTGTCGGAACGCGTCACGCGGATGCTGGCGGAGGAGAAGGCGTGGGGCGTGGACGGCATGGAGTTTTATCGCGGCTTCGGGCAAGCGGTGGCGCGCCTGCGCGAAGAGTTGCTCGCGCTGCTCAAAGAATTGAAGGCCGGGGGCAAGCGCATCGCCGTCTACGGCGCGTCGGCGAAGGGGAGCACGCTCCTGAACTACTTCGGGCTGGGCGCGGAGACGCTCGACTACGTGGTTGACCGCAGCACCGTCAAGCAGGGCTACTACACGCCGGGGACGCACCTCTTGATCCGCGCGCCGGAAACGCTCGTCGGCGAGATGCCCGATTACGTCCTGCTGCTGACGTGGAACTTCGCCGAAGAAATTCTCGCGCAACAGTCGGCCTACCGCGAGCGCGGCGGGCGCTTCATCCTCCCCATCCCGGAAGTTAAAATCGTGTGAGTTTCCGGCGAGCCGAAGCAGCAGACGGCGACGACCGCGGCGGCGGGCAAACTCCCGCATCGCCGTCGCGTTTGACGAACGTCTACGTTTCCGCGCGCCCTCCGTCCCTTTTATGATCTTCAACGAAACAAAACTCGCGGGCGCGTTCCGTGTAGAGCAGGAGTTGTTCGAGGACACGCGCGGCTTCTTCGCGCGCAGTTGGTCGGAGCGCGAGTTCGCGGCGGCGGGGTTGGACGCGCGGCTCGCCGAGTGCAACATCTCC
This sequence comes from Pyrinomonadaceae bacterium, assembly GCA_030841105.1. GTDB lineage: Bacteria > Acidobacteriota > Blastocatellia > Pyrinomonadales > Pyrinomonadaceae > JAIVJZ01. The sequence goes on along the minus strand of JAVEDE010000021.1, from coordinate 5,821 downwards.
TACAACCACCGGCGCGGGACGCTGCGCGGCATGCACTTCCAGCACGCGCCGCGCGCGCAGGCCAAACTCGTGCGCTGCACGATGGGCGCGATCTACGACGTGATCGTTGACCTGCGCCCCGCGTCCGAGACGTTCAAGCAGTGGGTCGGCGTCGAACTGACGGCCGAGAATCGCCGGATGCTCTTCGTCCCCGAAGGCTTCGCCCACGGCTTCCAGACTCTTGAAGACAGGACGGAAGTCTTCTACCAGATGTCCACCGCGTTCGCGCCGGAACACGCGGGCGGCGTGCGTTGGGATGATCCGGCGTTCGGCATCGAGTGGCCGGAAGTGTCCGGCGACGGCGGCGAGCGCATCATCATCGCGCGCGACCGCGAGTACGCGGATTTCACCCTATGAAGAGAGTGCTCCTGACCGGCGCGACCGGCTTCATCGGGCGGCATTGTCTGCCCGCCCTCGCCGCGCGCGGCTTCGACGAGATTCACGCCGTCTCGACCCGCGAAGCGACGACGGGCGACGACGAGTTAAAGAGCGACGCGGTGAGGGCGGGCGTGCGCTGGCACAGGGCGGACTTGCTGTCGGGCGTCGAGGCGGAGCGTCTCGTCGCATCGCTGCGTCCGAGTCACCTTTTGCACATGGCTTGGTACGCCGAGCCGGGGAAGTACTGGACTTCGCCTTTGAACGAGGAGTGGCGGCGCGCGAGCGTGCGGCTGTTCAAGGCGTTCGCGGAGCACGGCGGCGCGCGCATGGTCGCGGCCGGGACGTGCGCGGAATACGATTGGGGCGGCGATGGTTATTGCGTCGAGTCGGAGACGCCGCTCGCGCCCGCGACCCCTTACGGGAAAGCCAAGCACGCCCTCCACGGCGCGCTCGACGAACTCGCGCGCGCGCGCGGCCTGAGCGCGGCGTGGGGGCGCATCTTTTTCCTCTACGGCGCGCACGAGCATCCGCAACGCCTCGTCTCGTCCGTCATCCGCGCACTCTTGCGTGATGAGGCCGCGCGCTGCACGCACGGCGAACAGTTGCGCGATTTCCTCTACGTGCGCGACGTGGCCGACGCCTTCGCGGCCTTGCTCGCAAGCGACGCGCGCGGCGCGTTCAACATCGCCTCGGGCGACGCGGTGAGTTTGAAAACAATCGTGGGTAAGATTGCGGAGAAGTTGAATCGCCCCGGCCTCATCGAGTTGGGCGCGATTCCCGCCCCGGCCGGCGAGCCGCCGTTGCTCGCAGCCGACGTTTCGCGTCTGCGCGAAGAGGTGGGCTGGTCGCCCGCCTACACGCTCGACGCGGGGCTTGACGCGAGCATTTCGTGGTGGCGGGGGCGGATGGATAATCCGGCCTGAGCGGTTAATATGCGTTGCGCCGCGCGGCAGTTGAAGTTAAGTTGAAGCGTTGCGCCGCGCTTTTATGAGCAAAGTTAAAGGGGAGCGAGATGAAGCATTTTGCGGATAAATATTTGAAGCCTTACATCGTCGAAAACGGCTATCGAAGCATCTGTGAGATCGGGGCGAGTCTGGGTGAGAACACGGAAAAGATTCTGGAGTTGGATAAGATCACGATGACGGTCATTGACCCCTGTTTCGACGCCGACCTGTTCGCGAAGCACCACGACGGGCAGCGCATCAAAGTCTTGAAGGGGCTGAGCCACGACATCCTCTCGACGCTCTCCGAGCCGTTCGATTGCATCCTCATAGACGGCGACCACAACTGGTACACGGTCTACAACGAACTCAGGATTATCGAGGAGCGCGGGCTGCTCAAACCCGGCGGCACGATCTTCTTCCATGACGTGCGCTGGCCTTACGGGCGGCGCGACATGTACTACCAGCCGGAGGTGATCCCCAAAGAGTTCACGCAGCCTTACGCGACGAAGGGCATCGTCTACGGGCAGTCGGAACTGGTGGAGACGGGCGGCTCGAACGCAGAGCATTACAACGCCCTGCACGAAGGCGGGGCGCGCAACGGCGTCCTGACGGCCATCGAAGATTTCGTCGCGGAGCACAAGAACGAGTTCAGCTTTTTTTACGTGGAAGAGGAGTTCGGCCTCGGCGTCATGTACAAGAAGGGGAAGGCGGGCGCGAGTCCGAGCTTCAACCGCTGGCGCAACCGGACGCGTTACTACCAACTGCGCGCGAAGCTGCATGGGGTCAAGAGCAAGTTGATCGGGAAATAGTTTCGCGCCCCGCCGCATCGTCTGCGGTCTGTTCGGATATGCCGGAAATTTGCGTCGTACATCTGGTGTGGAGTCCGCTCGGCGCGGCGCAACTGGCGCAGTTCATCACTTCCTACAGAGAACACCACGCGGGCGTCGAGCACGATCTCCTCATCATCTTCAAGGAGGTCGGAGGCGCGGACGAGTTGGCCGCCTACGAAGCGTTGCTGGAAGGGATCAACTACAAGTCCCTGTTCTTGGGGGGCGAGGGCTTCGACATCCTGCCCTACTTCGTCGCGGCGCGCTCCTTCGACTATCAATACTTTTGCTTCCTTAATTCTTACAGCGCGATCCTGACGCCGGGGTGGCTGCGGATGATGTCGGAGCACCTCGGGCGCGGCGCGGGCGTGGTAGGGGCGACCGGCTCTTGGGAGAGTTACTACACGAACCTCGCGCGCAGCCGCCCGCCCGTCGCCGTGAAGCATGTGCGCGACAGCGTGAATAAGTATCGCGAGTGGCGGAGAAGTTTGCGCGAGGCGCGGGAGCATTTCGACCCCTTCCCCAACCGACACCTGCGCACCAACTGTTTCGCGCTCGCGCGCGACTTGATGCTCGAACTCGCTTTCCGGGGCGAAGCCGTTAAAATGGATTCGCTCAAGTTTGAATCGGGCAGGGACGGCTTGACGCGTCAGGTCGAGGCGCGTGGGTTGCCCGTGCTGGTCGTGGGGCGCGACGGCGCGGCCTACACGCCGGAGCGTTGGCGCGAAAGCAGCACCTTCAGAAGCGGCGGGCAGCGCAACCTGCTCGTTGCCGACAATCGCACGCGCCAGTACGCAGAGGCCGACGCCGCGACGAAAGTTTTCCTTGAGGATTGCGCGTGGGGAACTTGAGGCGCAGTTGGTATCGCCTGGTAGTTGAAACCTCAGTTTGAGAGTTGACTGCCGATTGCAGATCGCTTTGGGAGTTTGAGTCGGAAGTCCCGGCCGGGTTCAATAAGTAGTGAAGCCTTCGACGCACAGCAACGGGCAGCCACTCGTGAGCATCGGGATGCCGCTCTACAACGCCGAGCGGTACGTCCGCGAGGCGCTCGACGCCTTGCTCGCGCAGGACTATCGAAACTTCGAGTTGATCATTTCCGACAACGCCTCGACCGACGCGACCGAAAGCATCTGCCGCGACTACGCCGCGCGCGACGCGCGCATCCGCTACCATCGCGCGGAGAGCAACATGGGGGCGGTCTGGAATTTCCGGCGCGTCTTCGAGTTGGCGGGCGGCGAGTATTTCATGTGGGCGGCCTTCGACGACTTGCGCGCGCCGGAGTATCTCACGCGGTGCGTCGCCGAGTTGGAGTCGCACCCGGCGGCCGTGATGTGTTGCACGGACGTCCGTGTCATTGACGAAGCGGGGCGCGAGGTCGGCGAGTCGGACTTCCCGCGCGGCATCCGCATGGGCGGGCACGACCTCGGCGGGCGCGTGCGCGCCATCTCGCGCTCGCTCTACTGGTACGACTTCTACGGCCTCATGCGCCGCCGCGTGCTGGCCGCGACGCGTCTGCCGCAGCCGAGTTGGGGCTTCGACGTGATCCTGATGTTGGAGATGAGCCTGCGCGGCGAGGTGCTGCTCGTGCCGGAGAAGTTGTTCTCCTACCGCATCATCAAGGGCAAGACCGGCGAGCAGGCCGCCGCCACGCTCGCCCCGGCGTCGTCATCAACCGGAGCGCGCGGCCCGATGTCGGTCAACTGGGGTCGGCTCACGGTCGAACTCTGCCGGAGCATCTGGCTCGCGCCGCTGCGCTGGTTGGAAAAGTTGTCGCTCACGCTACAGTTTCTTGTGGACTTCTGCGTGCGCAACCCGCTGGTGCGAATGGGACTCTACCGCGAAGGGTTGTCGGGCGTGGGCGCGGCGTGGCGCGGCGGCCAGTACGGCCTCTCGCTCGGACTGCTCGCCGTGGCCGCGGTCGTCGTACCGCTCGAAGCGATCTACAGCGCGCTCGTGCGCCCGCTGCGCTACCGGCACGCGAAGACGTAAATTTTTTTTGGAGGGCTTCGACGCGGACGCCGAAAGAGGCCGGGGCGCGCGCGGGCACGAACACCGAGAGATGAAGATTGCAGTCTGGCACAACCTGCCGAGCGGCGGCGGCAAACGCGCTCTCTACGATCACGTGCGCGGCCTCGTCGCGCGCGGGCACACCGTCGAGTCTTGGTGTCCGCCGACGGCCGATCAAACTTACCTGCCGCTCGGCGAGTTCATCCCCGAACACATACGGCCTTTCGACTGGCCGCCCGCCGCGTCGCCAAAACTGTCGGCCAAGTTGACAAACCTGCGCCTCGACTTCCTGCGACGCATTGACGCGCTCGACCGCCACTGCCGCCTCTGCGCCGACGAGATCAACCGCGGCGGCTTCGACCTCTTGTTCGCCAACACGTCGCTCTATCAGGCGGTCAGTTCCGTCGGCCGCTACGTCTCAATGCCGAAAGTCGTCTACCTCCAAGAGCCTGTGCGCGAACTCTACGAGGCGATGCCCGACCCGCTCTGGCAAGCCCTGCCCCCGGCCGCGAGTTATCTGTCGCCCGCCTACCTGCGCGACTATCTGAAAGACGTCTACCGGACGCAATCGCTGCGCGTGCTGATGCGCGAAGAGGTTCGCAACGCACGCGCGTTCGACCGTGTGCTCGTCAACTCGTTCTACAGCCGCGAGAGCATCCTGCGTGCCTACGGCATAGACGCGCGCGTCTGCTACCTCGGCGTGGACACCGGGAAGTTCGTCGAGTTGAATCTGCCGCGCGAAAACTTTGTGGTAGGGTTGGGGGCTTTCGTCAAACTCAAGAAGGTGGAGTTCGCGTTGCGCTCCGTGGCAGAAGTGCCGGAAGCGCGCCGCCCGCGCCTCGTCTGGATCGGCAACGCCGCCGACCCGACCTATCTTGAGGCGATGCGGCAACTCGCCGTCGCGCTCAAAGTTGACTTCGAGCCGCTCGTCAAAATTGACGACGACGAACTCGTCCGCACGCTCAACCGCGCCGCGCTCATGATCTACTGTTCGCGTCTCGAACCGTTCGGCTTCGCCCCGCTCGAAGCGAACGCCTGCGGCCTGCCCGTCGTCGCGGTCGCAGAGGGAGGCGTGCGCGAAACCATCGTTGAAGGCGTCAACGGTCTGCTGGTTGACAGCGACCCGCGCGCGGCCGCCGCCGCCATCATGCGCCTCGCGGACGACCCGCAGTACGCGCGCCGTCTGGGGCAGACCGCCCGCCGCGAAGTCGCAGAGAAGTGGTCGGTCGCCGCCTCGGTGGCACGCCTTGAGCAACGTCTGTCGGACGCACTCGACGGCCGACACGCGTCGGACGCGAAGACGGCGGGCGTCGGCGTGAGCTAATACGTCGCACTAAAAAATCGGCGCGTCGCGACGCACCGCTCGCGGCCGGTGCGACTTGTTCGCACACGTTCTGCCGCGCGGCTGTGGGCGACGATTAACGGAGAACGCCGCATTGCTTCTCCCAACAAAGAACTTTATGCTTTACCCTAATCAATAAATTTTTGGAGACACACCATTGACGAAGAGAGCATTAATCACAGGGATCACGGGACAGGACGGCAGCTACTTGGCCGAGCACCTGTTGTCCTTAGGCTACGAGGTGCACGGACTGGTGCGCCGCGTCGCCCTGGAAGACCCCGCCC
>JAVEDE010000066.1 GCA_030841105.1 Pyrinomonadaceae bacterium | reverse complement strand
CCGAAGCGGGGCGGAATTGTGCCCGCGTAAGTGTGATTCACATGCGGTCGTAATGTTTGCCCGCCCGATTCTAACAAAGGTTCGCGTGTTTGCATGACGCGCGACGCGTCCGGGCTGAACACGCGGGCGATTTTCGGTTACACTGTTGGCACACGGACAGGCGCGGGCGACGGGAGCGAAAGCGATGTCAACGACAGTCGAAGAGAAGCCGGTTGTAATTTGCGAGCGCTGCGACAAAGAGAGCGCGCACATGACCGAGGTGAGGGAGGCGGACGACCGCCTGCACCACATCTGCTGGTCGTGCCTCTACCGCACGGAGAAGCGCATCAACGTCAGCCGACGCTGGCAGAGGTCGCGGCGCGGCTAAAACCTTCGGGCGGCGGTCGGTCTCGCGCTCTTGCGGCATCACTGCTTACGCTCGCGGCAGCCCCGCGCGCACTTTTCGGACGCGCCCGGTTTGTGTTAATTTTAGTCGTCGCGTGGACATCAGATTCGCGCCCCTGACGAACGAGGACGGGCGACGCGAACGGCCTTTGTTGCATCTTATACGAGACGCCCAAGCTCATATAGGATGCAGGCGTTTCACAGCGATTTCGATAAAAGACAATCTGTAGGGTCTTGGCAGAATTACATTGTATAGTTCTGTAGCGGTCATTCAGACTGCGAACAGGACACCCCCACAAGACCAACCTTCGCCCATTGTTTGTTTTGGTTTCTTTCAAACTGTAGGAGAATTTTCTGATGCGTATGAAGCGTAATTTCTCTCAGCGTGGGTTGGGCGCAGTCCTCTTCGTTCTGGCTCTGTCGGCAGTCTCTTTCGCGCAGTCGGCGCAACCTTCCTTCTCAGACGTTAAAATTAAAAACTTCGGGCAGATGGACGCGCGTTTCTACCGCGGCGCGCAGCCGAAGGAAGACGACTATCAAAGCCTCGCCGCCCTCGGCATCAAGACCGTGATTGACCTGCGCGACGACGCGACCAGCTACGAGAAGTCGGCCGTGGAAGCTCTCGGCATGCGCTACGTCAACATCCCGATGAGCGACAAGGAATACCCGCGCGAGGAACAGATCGAGACGTTTCTGAAACTCGCCAACGACCCCGACACCGGCGCGTTCTACGTCCACTGCGCGGGCGGGCGTCACCGCACGGGCGTGATGGGCGCGGTCTATCGCTTCACGAAGTACGGCTGGAATTACGAACAGGTCTACAAAGAGATGAAAGACTACGACTTCTATTCGCGTTGGGGACACGGCGACATGAAGAAGTACGTGCAGGACTACTGGCAGCGTGTGCAGACGACGCCCGCGCCCGTCTCTGTGCCGTCGCTCGTCGTCGCGCCCGCTTTGAAATAGTTTAAGACTTTCGCCGAACGAAAAACCGTGGCCGCTTCCGAGTGAAGCGGCCACGGTTTTTTGTGCCCCGGTTTTCTCGCGACGCTCTCCGGCGCGCGAGAAGTGGGTTGTAAGTCTATTGATAGATTTGACTGCCCGTGCCCTTCGTCTGTTCCCACTCGATGCCTTCGATGTTTTGCGGGTCGGACGACATGATCTCCTCGCTCAATCCGTCAGTGCTGACGTTGAGGTTCATGTTCAGGAAATAGACGATGCAGCCGACGGGTTCTTCCGCGTCGGCGGGGTCGAGCTGGCGCAGTTCGGCGTCGAACCTGTGCTGCCGCAAGAGTCGCATGAGCGTCTCCTGCGTGCGCGCCGTGTCGCGCGTCTTGACCGTCAACAGCATCGGGCGCACGACCTGTCCGAATTCGTAATGTTCGAGCACCCAGAGGAGCGGGAAGACGAAGACGGCGAGCGTGAGCGCGAGTTCCCAGCGGCCGACGCCCGTCGCCAGACCGATGGCGAGACTGATCAGAAGGACTGTGACTTCTTTCGGGTCGCGGATGTTCGTGCGGAAGCGGACGAGCGAGGCGGCGGCGAAGATGCCGAAGGCGCGCGCCGCGCTGTCGCCCACGATCATCATCAGCGCGGAGGCGACGACGGCGAGCAAAATTTGCGTCTGCGCGACGTAGGGGTTGCGCGGCAGCGAGGGCACGCCGCGGCGCGGGCGGAAGGCCAAGGCCGCCACGAGCAGCGCGGCCAGCGCGAGCCGCGCGATGATGCGCGGGATGACGACCGTCCAGGGTTCGTGGCGCGCGTTCGCGCCCGCCTTGATGTCGTCCGCGCCGAAGAGTGTCGCGATGATCGAGTTGCCGTTGCCGCCGCCGTTAGCGGCGTTCGGCTGCGCGTTGGTCGTCGTGGTGGTGCGCGTCGTCGCCGGAGCGTCGGCCTCGTCATCGTCGGCGTTGCGACGTGAAGCGGCGGCGTCGTTGTTCGGGGTCGTGCCCTGCGCCGAATTTTGGGCGTCGGTTGCGGCCTGTTGCGTCTGCGGCGCGGCGGGCGGGTTCGTCGGCGGGTTAGCGCGCGACATTAAGAACGCGACGATTGCGAACCCCATGAGCGCGGCGAGCACGCCCACGACGAGAGTCTTCTGCTGGTTTCTTATGCGCATGTCACCTTACTTTACTACGCCCGCCGCTCGGAAAGCGACGGGCGCGTGCGGACGCTGTGGATTGATCGTGCGAGGGTTGCGACCGTTCAGGACTCGGCTGGCGGGAGGTTGACGAGTTCGTTGATGCGCGCGCGCACCGCGCCCGTCAGGATGGTCACTTCCTCCGGGGTGTAGTTGGCCGCGCGGAAGGCGTCGCCGATCTGCTGGTCGCTCAGACGCGAGAGCAGCCCCGCGATCCATTGCACGTCGCCGACCGAGATGTCCTCGAAGATGCCCGCCATCTTGCCGCCGTAGTGGAAGAAGACTCGATCCTTGTAGACGTGATCCACGAACTTCGACGCGGCGTAATCTTCGGGGTTGTTGCGGCTGCGTTTCAACTTCTGGAGCGGCCCGCTGCCGATCTTGCCGAACGTCGCGCCGAGGTCGCTGACGATGTAGTGCAATTCGCTCTGCCCGTCTTCGCTCTTGACGTGGAGTATCGCGTTGTTCTCGTCCTTGATGTCCCAGTTGTTCATCAGGAGCATCATCACTTTCAGACCTTGCAGTTCGCGCTTGCCGAGGAAAGGGTTCTTCTCCCACGGCCACGGGTCGAACCGCTTCACCTCTTTCGAGCGTCCCTCGAACCTGACGTTCGGATACGTGCCTTTGGGCGTGCCCGCGATGGTCACGCTCGGCGCAAGATAAGTGAGTTCCGTGACGTAGCCGACCGACCAGAGCAGCCGCGAGGCGGCCGTCTCCGACTGCGCTTCGCGGCTGACCTTCGCCACCCACTCGCGCCCCGCCGCATCCTTCACGCGATACTTCTCGGAGAAGCCGGTCGTGACTTTCTCGATCATGGTGACGCGCGACAAATCGGGCTTGCCCGCCTCGCCGCCCGAACCGAGCAGCAGGTCGCGCGCGGCGATGTCGCCGGGGTCGCGCCACATGACGGGCGTGCCCGCGGGCATCACCTTCTTCGCCTTCTTCGCTTTTTTCTGGACGGCAAAGGCCGTCGTTGAGAGTCCGAGCGCGATGACGATCAAAGCGACCAGCAGCGCGCGCAGTTCATTCCGTCTAAACATGCACTCTTACCTCTCCGGCAAATGGATTTTAACGTCGCCGTTTAACGCTCGACGTTCATGAAATGTAGTTGGCTGTCAAACTTCTCTTCACCCTCGGCGGGGCGGATACGCTCGTAAGAGCCGTCGGGGAGGAGGCGGCGCGCCTTCACGTTGTCGCGCAGGTAGGCGGCCAGAATCACGTCCTTCAAATGACGGCGCAGGCGCGCGTCGTGGACGGGCGCGACGACCTCGACGCGCCGGTTGAGGTTGCGCGGCATCCAGTCGGAACTGCCCGTGTAGAACTCTTCCTCGCCGCCGTTGGCGAAATAAAAGACGCGGCTGTGTTCGAGGAAGCGGCCGACGACGCTGCGCACCGTGATCGTCTCCGACAACCCCTCGACGCCGGGGCGCAGCATGCAGACGCCGCGCACGATGAGGTCAATCTTGACGCCCGCCTGCGACGCGTCGTAGAGCGCGCGGATGATTTCGATGTCGGCCAGCCGGTTGATCTTGATGACCATGCGCGCCGGTCGCCCCTCGCGCGCGTGTTCGCCCTCGCGCGCGATAAGCGCCAGCATCCGCTCGCGCATGTTGACGGGCGCAACCATCAACTGCCGGTATTCCTTCTGCCGCGAATAACCCGTCAGGTAGTTGAAGAGTTCGGAGGCGTCAGCGCCGATCTCTTCGTTGGCGGTGAAGAATCCGAGGTCTGTGTAGGCGCGGGCGGTGTCGGGATTGTAGTTGCCCGTGGCGATGTGAACGTAGCGGCGCATCGAGTCGTCTTCGCGGCGCACGACGAGCGCGAGCTTGCAGTGGGTCTTGAGTCCCATCAGCCCGTAGACGACGTGGACGCCCGCCTCTTCGAGTCGCTGCGCCCACTCGATGTTGTTCTCCTCGTCGAAGCGCGCCTTGAGTTCGATGATGGCCGTCACCTGCTTGCCCTGCTCGCTCGCCTCGATGAGCGACTGCGGGATGGGCGAGTTTTGACCCGTGCGGTAGAGGCAAATCTTGATGGCCGCGACCTGCTCGTCGTGCGCCGCCGCCGCGATGAAATCGGTGACGGGGGCAAACGACGTGTAGGGGTGGTGCAGGAGAAGGTCTTGCTCGCGGATCGCGTCGAAGATGGAGAGGCGCGGGCGGCGCAGCGCGGCGGGCATGCGCGGTTTCGAGGGCGCGTCCTTCAAGTCCGGCCGGTCGAGCTTGTAGAGCTTCATCAACTCGGTCACGTTCAGCGCGCCGCCCACGCGGTACACGTCCTCCGGCTCGACGCCGATTGACTCGGTGAGATACTTCGTCATGTCGGCGGGCATCCCCTCCGCCACTTCGAGGCGCACGGGCGCGCCGAAGCGACGCTTGCGCAGCGTCTGTTGCATGATGCGCAGGAGGTCGTCCGCCTCGTCCTCGCGGATGTCTATATCGGCGTCGCGCGTGACGCGGAAGGCGTGGCACGCGCTCGCGCGCATGCGCGGAAACAGCATGCGCGCGTTGGCCGCGATCAAGTCTTCGAGCAGAATGAACTTCGTGCCGTCTTTCTCGACGGGGATCAGGCGCGGCACGAGCGGCGGCACTTTGATGCGCGCGAAACGCGGTTCGATCTTGCCGACGAGCGAACTCGTGATGCCGTGTTCCGGGAGCGGCGCAACCATCAGCGCGAGGTTCAAACTCAAATTAGAGACATAGGGGAACGGGTGGCTCGGATCAACCGCCTGCGGCGTGAGCACCGGGAAGACCTGATCCTCGAAGTAGTCTTGCAGCGCGTCGCGTTCGTCTTCCGACAGGGAATTGTAAGCGGCGATGACGATGCCCTGCTCTTTGAGTTGCGGCAGCAACTCTTCGACGAGGCAGCGGCTCTGCTCGGCAATCATGGGCAACAGTCGCTCCCTGATGGCGGCGAGTTGGGCGGCGGGCGTCATGCCGTCGGGCGACAGTTCCGTCACGTCGTGCTCGACCTCTTCCTTGAGTCCCGACACGCGGATCATGAAAAACTCGTCCACGTTGCTTGAAAAGATGGCGAGGAATTTCAGACGTTCGAGAAGCGGCTGCGTCTCGTCCAACCCCTCTTCGAGCACGCGCCGGAAGAACTCCAACAGGCTGAACTCGCGGTTGATGAGCAGTTGCTTGGCGTCCATCAACTTCGGCGACAGGGTTGCGCCCGTGGGGTCTGCGCGGCGGTCTTCGGGGAGGGGTTGTTTGCTGGCTACAATCTTCATCAGAACAGTTTTGAAAATTACTCCGTTTGGATATTTCGTCCGGGCGACGCTCGAACTGGAGACGACATCAACTCTGATGCGCGTAACGTGGCTACAGTCGCCGCGAAAACGAACTTGACAACACAGATATAACGATTCTTCCCGTCAACCCTCGCGAAAACGACCTGTTGAAGATAGCACTATATCAGACACCCTCCGGCAATCTCCATTCCTAAAACAACAGGCGGCGCGAAATTTCTCTCAAACTCAACTATCCCAACACTTGAGCCGCCCCCGCAAAATGCCCCGCCGTCGCCCTGCGGACGACGCGGGCGCAGTAATTTTATACCCGTGGCGCGAATGTCCGGCGACTCGCCCGACTCGCCGCCCGCCCATGCTGATGACTACACACGCCCGCGCGTCTCTTAACTTCTACGCGCTCGCGGTCTCAATCAGATTTCTTAGCCAGATTTCTTCGCGCGCGTGTACTGCGCGAGCGTCCGCCCCGCGGCGGAGTCCTCGATGAGCTTCTCCAGACGCCTCAGCCGCGTCTCCTCTCTCTTCGCGCTCAGCACCCACCAACTCGCCGCCTTGCGATATGAAGCCGTCTGCGCCGTAAAGAATTTCCAGGCGGCTTTGTTGCGCCGCAGCTTCCCGCCGTAGGGTTCGACCAACTCCGGCGCGCGCTGCTCGTAGGCGTAAATCCCAGACCTGTTCTCCGTCCGCGCCTGAAAGGCCAACTCGCCCGCCGGGCGCATCCGCCCCTGCCGGGTCAGTTCCTCGACGCGCCCGATATTCACCGCGCTCCAAATGCTGCGCGGGCGGCGCGGCGTGAAGCGAATCTGATAGCTCGTCTCGTCCACGCTCTTGCGAATCCCGTCAATCCAGCCGAAGCACAACGCCTCGTCCACCGATTCCGGCCACGTCAGACTCGGCTTGCCCGAATCCTTCTTATAGAATCCGACCCACAACTCCTGCGCCGTGGCGTGGTGCTTCTCCAGCCACGCGCGGAAGTCCGCCGGGGTTTTGAAAAATCTGATCTCCATAAGCGATGAAAAAGTTGAGGACTGCTCCGCGTGACCCCAAAAGACTCGCGTACTCGATGAACGCCTGCACGCGGTTAGTCATGCGACTGTCGTTGCACCCGGCTGTTGCAACCTCCGGACGATGTCTTCGGCCACAGCCGGAGCCGGGCGGTTTTCCGTCTCGACAGGCTCGCCGAAATGCGCGTCGCGGTGAGCCTCCGCGCACTCGATTATCCGCCGCTCGATCCACCCCGCCTCTGCGCTCTTCGTCCCTCGCCCCGCCAACCTTTTCTTAATCGTTTGCAGACTGGCCTTCAAGCAGAACACTCTGAGTTGCGGATTATGAAGCCTGATGCCCGCCGTGACCTCATCAAAATAGTCACGCCGGCTGAAAGTCATCGGGACGATAACGTGACCACGGGCGAACCGGCTGAACAGCCTGACGCCCGCGACCGCGGACTTTCGCCACAACGCAATGTCCTGAAAGTCGTCAGTGCCGGAACCTTTAAATTTGATCCACTTCGGCAAGCGCATCAGAGCCAGCCCCGCCCACTCAGGGTCGTAAACAACGCTCCCCGGAAACGACTCGCGCAGTAGTTTTGCCACCGTCGTCTTGCCCACTCCGAACGAGCCATTGATGAGCACGATCACTGAGTCTACTCCCGACACGCGAACTAAACGGCGAGCCATGAACGTCGAAGATGAGCGCGGGGCTGTTTAGCGCGTCCGGTTCATCTGCCGGTTCATCTAGCTGTGACGCGCGCCTTGCCGGAGAGATTGCCGGAAGTGTCGGCTCGCCCTGCGGAGGTTTCGGCAAGTTCCAAATGCACCGTCGTATGTTCAGTCACACTGCCGACCGAGTCGCCCCGCCAACCCCCCGCTTCCGGCAACCCTCGCGCGGATGATCCGCTCGCCCCAACGACAGCCGCCGCCCTGCTCCGCTTCCGCTCGCTCCGCTCTTGCAACAAACCCACGGGCGTATACAACAGCAGCATCAATAGCCTGAAGGGGAGAAAGAAAAACATCAACGGGAGCAAGGCTAGATCGAGCAGGAAGGTGAACACTCCTTTACCCACGAGCCGCCATGAACCGCCGACCTGACCCTCACGAACCGTCATCGCAGCACTCTCGAAGAAGTGGTCTGCGTAACGTGCGACGGAGCGGTCGAGATGCTTATTGACTCTGGTGAATAGACTGTCTTCGCCGGTCGAGAGGGCAATCGTCACCACGTCAAGGTTAGTCCCGCAGGCGGGACAGAACTTGTGCCGCTGAGACTCATCTCTCCCGCATTTCGGACAGAACATTATGTTGACTCCTCTGGCAGAAATCGAGCTACAAGGGCAAGTACGAACCTCAAATAGTTTGGTTCAAAGAGAATCAACCAACCCAAGCGCCTCACGCCGCTGTGTCCAAAGAGTCTCTAAATATTGAGCCACGCGCACTACACCACAGGCACACAAAACACTTAGGGGCAGCCACGCGGCTGCCCCTAAGTTATTGCGAATATTGGTGGAGCCGAGGGGGATCGAACCCCTGACCTCATGACTGCCAGTCATGCGCTCTCCCAGCTGAGCTACGGCCCCTTGGTTGGTGATGTCGTGTGGGCGACGAATGGAGAGAGTAGCTTAGGGCGCGAAAAGTCGTCAAGCGCGCGTTTGCGGGCGGCGGCGCGGGCGGGCGGCGGAGAAGGCAGGGCACGCTCCCGCGAGGAGGAGCAGGAGGCCGAGGCTGACGTGCCAGAGGTTCGGCTTCTCGTTGACGCCGGTGTCGGTGATGACTATTGCCGCGCGCGGCGCGATGCAGGCGGCGCGGTAGGGGATGATGACGCCGCCAGCGGCCGCGATCGAGATGCCCGCGAGTGATAGCCACGCTCTCATGTCGTCTTCTGACGGAGAGCGCGCCCGGCAAGTCGGCTGCGTGCGCGTGCGACTTGCCGGGCGCGTGTGTATGACTAGCCAGTCGGGCGCGTGTGCCGGGCTTAACGACCTTTGAATTCAGGTTTGCGTTTTTCGAGGAAGGCTTGGACGCCTTCGTCTTTGTCTTCGCTGGAGAAGCAGAGGGCGAAGAGATCGATCTCGCGGCGCAGACCTTCGTCGAGCGTGGCGCGCGAGGCGGTCTTGACGGCCTCCTTCGCCATGCGCAAGGCGACGGGACTCTTCTCGGCGATGCGGTTGGCGATCTCCATAGTCTTCGCTTCGAGTTCCGCAGCCGGGACGACCGTGTTGACGAGGCCGTAGCTGTAGGCGGTCTGCGCGTCTATGATCTCGCCCGTCAGGATCAACTCCATCGCCTTGCCTTCGCCGACGAGGTGCGTGAGGCGTTGCGTGCCGCCGCCGCCGGGGATGATGCCGAGGTTGATCTCCGGCTGGCCGAAGGAGGCGCGTTCGCTCGCGATGCGCAGGTCGCAGGCGAGAGCGAGTTCGCAGCCGCCGCCGAGACAGTAGCCGTTGATCATGGCGATGACGGGTTTGGGGAAAGTGTCAATCGCGGTGAAGAGCGAACGTCCGGTCATCACGTCGCGCTGCGTGACGGCGGTGCGTCCGGCGAACTCCGCGATGTCCGCGCCCGCGATGAACGCCTTGTCGCCCGCGCCCGTGAAGATCACGACGCGCACCCCTTCGTCCTCGCGCAACTCTTCGAGCGCGGCCGCGCCCTCCGCCCGCGTCTGGATGTTCAAAGCGTTCCGCTTCTCCGGACGGTTGATCGTCACGATGGCGACGCGCTCGCGCCGCTCGACCAGCAAGGTTTCGTATGATTGCGACATGTCTTCTCCCTAGTGACAGGTGACAAGTGACAGGTGACAAGTTAAAGCAGCATGCCTTTCCGACTTGTCACCTGTCACTCGTCACTTGTCACTGATGTTTATGTTTCTTCCGGCGGTGCGCCGTGATCGTCGGCGACCCAAGAGACGAAGAGGCGGAGCCAGTTTTCCGTGGGTTCGAGGATAGCAACGCCGATGCGCGCCGTGCCGTAGATGGCCGAGGCGATGCGCACGACGCGGGCGGTGACTTCGATGGGTGCACCGTCCGGGCGGTGCGCGCGCAGGTAGAGTTGCTCGCCGCGCGTGACTTTCTGGTTGAGGTGGAAGAGCGCGCCGGTGGTGGAGATGTCGTCCGTCTCGGTCGGTTCGCTCCACGCCGCGCCGTCCTCCGCGCGACCGGAGACGACGATGGGCAGGCGCAGCGACATGCGCAGCGCGAAACGTCTCTCTTCGTTGGTCGGCGTCGTCATAAGAGTAAGCTGTCAGCAGTGAGCAGTGAACAGTCAACGATTCAGACTGTGAAACTTGGCAACGGCGATAGCGGCTGTGAGTTTTAACTGCTCACTGCTTACCGCTCACGGCTCACTTGTTCTTCCTCGTTCCAGTCGTAGAAACCCGCGCCGCTCTTTTTGCCGAGACGCCCGGCGGCGACCATCCGCCGCAGGATTTCCGGCGGGCGGAAATTTTCCGTGCCGAGCGTGCGGTGCAAGTATTCGGCGATGCTCAGGCGCACGTCGAGGCCGACCAGATCGGTCAGGCGCAGCGGCCCCATGGGGTGATTGTAGCCGAGTTCCATCGCGGTATCTATATCTTTCGCGCTCGCCACCCCCTGCTCCAGCATCCGCATCGCCTCCAACCCCAAGGCCACGCCCAGACGGCTCGACGCGAAACCCGGCACGTCTTTGACCGTGATCGGCTCTTTCTTCATCCGTCGGCCGACGGCGCGCGCCGTCTCGACCGTCTCGTCGCTCGTCTCCGCGCCGACGACGATCTCGACGAGGCGCATGATGTGGACGGGGTTGAAGAAGTGCATGCCGACGACGCGTTCGGGGCGGCGCGCGGCGCGTGCGATCTCCGTGATCGAAAGCGAGGAGGTGTTTGACGCGAACAGAAAATCGCGCTCGGCCACCCGCTCGACTTCGCGCAAAGTCTCCTGCTTCAACTCCATGCGTTCGGGGACGGCTTCGATGAAGAGGTCGGCGTGCGCGGCGTCTGAGAGGCTCGTCGCGCCGCGGATGCGTTGCAGCGCCTCGTCGCGTTCGGCTTCGGTCGTCTTGCCGCGCCGGATGCCCTTGTCGAGATTGTCTTCGATGGCGCGCAGGCCGCGCACGAGGAATTCGCGCTCCACGTCGCGCAGCACGACGCGGTAGCCGACGAGCGCGGCCACCTGTGCGATGCCGTGCCCCATCGTGCCCGCGCCGAGCACGGCGACTGTCTCGATGGCCGGACGATTGATGTGTGTGCTTCCCGGTGAGTCCAAAAGTCTCTTCGCGCGAGTCCCGGCCGGATGAAGACGGCTTCGTCCCCGCCCGCGCCCGCATGCTCTGATTCGACTACATCCAGCGCAGAGAGTTATACTATACGCGCGAGCGAAAAGGCTACATGCAAATGGGCGTTGCGGCCGTGCGCGGGCGCGGCCGACGCCCCGAAGGAGTGCGACGAATAGCGAAATGACTCAAGAAATTCTGCACAAAGAAGTGGTCATCATCGGCTCCGGCCCGGCCGGGTTGACGGCGGCCATTTACGCGGCGCGCGCCGACCTCAAACCCCTCGTCATCGAAGGTCCGCAGCCCGGCGGCCAACTCACCATCACGACCGAAGTGGAGAACTACCCCGGCTTCGCCGAAGGGATTCAGGGGCCGGAGTTGATGGAGCAGTTTCGCGCGCAGGCCGCGCGCTTCGGCACGGAGTTTCTCGTCTCCTGGATTGACAAAGTTGACCTCTCCGAACGCCCCTTTACGCTCCACACGGCCGAGGGGACGGTCAAGGCCGAGACGCTGATCATCGCGTCGGGCGCGTCGGCGAAGTGGCTCGGCATTCCTGGCGAAGCGCCCGCGCCGCACGGACTCGGCGGTCTCGGAGTTTCGGCCTGCGCCACCTGCGACGGCTTCTTCTTCAAAGGCAAAAAGATCGTCGTCGTCGGCGGCGGCGACACCGCGATGGAGGAGGCCACCTTCCTCACGCGCTACGCCTCAAGCGTCACGGTCGTCCACCGCCGCGATCACCTGCGCGCGTCGAAGATCATGCAGGACAAGGCGATGAAGAACGAGAAGATTGACTTCATCTGGAACACAGACGTCTTGGAGATTATCGGCACGCCTGAGTCGGGCGTGACGAGCGTGCGCCTCTATAACAACGTGACGCATGAAGAGACGACGTTCGACTGCGAAGGCGTCTTCATCGCCATCGGCCACAAGCCGAACACGGACATGTTCAAAGGCTGGCTGGAGATGGACGACATCGGCTATCTCAAGACGAACGGCCATTCGATGGCGACAAACGTCCCCGGCGTCTTCGCCTGCGGCGACGCGCAGGACTCCTTCTACCGTCAGGCCATCACCGCCGCCGGGACGGGCTGCATGGCCGCCATAGACGCCGAACGCTACCTCGACAATCTGCCCGTCCCCACGCTCACGGGCGAGGAAGTGACCATCGAAGGCGAGATCGTCACCGCCGACCACGAGACGATCATCATGCCCGACGGCGAAGTCATCTCGAACCACGCCGACGGCGAAGCCGCGCCCGCCGGGGATTAAACGTCGGCGGCGGCAGCAGTTGCCGAGCGGCGACCTTTAGAACGGCTCACGCAATTAACCACGAGGGCACGAAGAGACGAAGCAAACTCGATGCTTTGACTTCATGCCTTCGTGGTTAATTCCGTTTCGACGAAGGAAACGACATGTCGCGTCAACTCTCCAACGCTCTCATCACGCTCGCGCTCCTGCTCGGCGCGTCGGTCAGTTTCACGCCGACACAACACGCGGCGGCACAGCAACAGCAGCGCGCGACGGCGCAGCAACAGCGGGCGACGGCGCAGAGTAACAAGAAGGCGGAAGCGTTTTATTACCCGCCGCGCGGCGACGCGTCGTGGCGGCGCAAGCAGCCCGCCGAGGTCGGGATGGATGCCGCGCTACTCGAAGAGGCCGTCGCTTACGCGCGGACGCAGGAGAGCAAAGTTCCGCGCGACTTCTCCACGCAGGTCGAGACTTTCGGCGCGGTGCTCGGCCCGCTCCCCAAAGAGCGCGGCGAGACGAACGGCATCGTCATCCGTCGCGGCTACATCGTCGCCGAATGGGGCGACACCGGGCGGGCTGACCCGACGTACAGCGTCGCCAAAAGTTTCCTCTCCGCGTTGCTCGGCCTGACCATTGACCGCGGGATGATTAAAAACGTGTCCGACCCCGTGCGTCAATACATCTCGGATGATGGTTACGATTCGCCTCAGAACGCGGCCGTCACTTGGGAGCATCACGCGCGGCAGACGAGCGAGTGGGAGGGCGTGATGTGGGGCAAGCCGCACGACTTCATCGGCGTCGAAGCGTTCGGCAAGGGACGGCGCGAGCCGCGCGCTCTGCGCGCCCCTGGCACTTACTACGAGTACAACGACGTGCGCATCAACCGTCTCGCGCTGTCGCTGTTGCGACTGTGGCGCAAGCCGCTGCCGGAAGTTTTGCGCGACGAGATCATGCGACCCGTCGGCGCGTCGGACGCGTGGCGGTATCACGGCTACACAAACTCCGACGTGTTGATTGACGGCAAGCGGATGCCTTCGGTGAGCGGCGGGACGCGCTGGGGCGGCGGCCTCTGGATCAACACGCGCGACGAGGCGCGCTTCGGCTACCTGTTCCTGCGCGGCGGCCGCTGGCGCGAACGCCAGATCATCTCCGAGCGTTGGGTGCGCGAGGCGACCGCGCTGGGCAAGGTCAAAGCGGACTACGGCTATCTCTGGTGGCTGAACACGGGGCGCAAGGCTTGGCCGGACGCGCCCGAGACGAGCTATGCCGCGCTCGGCTACGGCTCGAACACGATCTGGATTGACCCAGAGCACGACCTCGTCATCGTCTGGCGTTGGCATCAAGCGAACCCGAACGAGTTGATCAAGCGCGTGCTGGCTTCGATCAAGTCGAGTTGATCAATCGCGTGTTGGCTGCGGTCAAATAGCCGCGAACAAAAATCAAATAGCCGCGAACAAATAACGTGCGCTCCGCGCGGTCGAACGAAGCGCGGCCGGGTATCGGTTCAACTCTATACCCGGCCGCGCCGTCAATTCCGAATCACTACTTTCAGCCTGTCACTTACCCTGCTACTTCCCTTGATACGAAATGCGCCAAAGGGTCTGCGAGCCGTCGTCGGTGACGAACAGCGCGCCGTCTCTGCCCGTCGCGACGCCGACGGGGCGACCCCACACGCCGCCTTCCGGCGTCACGAATCCCGTCATGAAATCTTCGTACTCGCCCGTCGGCACGCCGCCTCGCAGGGGCACGCGGATCACTTTGTAGCCCGTGCGGCGCGAGCGATTCCAAGAGCCGTGTTCGGCGGCGAAGGCTTCGTGGCGATACTCCGTTGGGAACTGCGTGCCGGTGTAGAAGGTCATTTGAAGCGACGCCGAATGTGATTGCAGCAGCACGTCGGGGACGACGACCTTGTCGCGCAGGTCTGGACGTTTGCCCGCGTGGCGCGGGTCTTGATTCGCGCCGAGGTAATACCAAGGCCAGCCGTAGAAGCCGCCCGCGCGCACGCGCGTGATGTAGTCGGGCACGAGGTCGTCGCCGAGTCCGTCGCGTTCGTTGACCGAAGCCCAGAGGTCGCCCGTCTGCGGATGGACGGCGAGGCCGACCGCGTTGCGGATGCCCCACGCGTAGACGCGAAAGCCCGTGCCGTCGGGGTTGTATTCGAGGATGTCTGCGCGTCGCTCCTCGTTCTCGCGCTCGTTCTCCCAGACGTTCGAGTGCGAGCCGACGGAGACGTACATCTTCTTGCCGTCGAGCGAGAACACGATGTCGCGCGTCCAGTGGCCGCCGCCGCGCAACTGCCCGCCGCCGGGGATGTCCGGCACGATCATCTCGGCCTCGCCGCGCGCCTTGAGGTCGCCGCTGCGGTAAGGGAAGCGCACGACCGAGCCGGTGTTGGCGACATAGACGTACTGCGGGTTCGCGCCCGACGGGTAGAAGGCGATGCCGAACGGGCGCGTCAGGCCGTTGACGAAGATGTCGTTAACGGTGGGCTGCCCCGCGCCGTCAGGGGCGCGCATGATGCGAATCCTGCCGGGGCGGCTTTCGACGACGAAGATGTCGCCGTTCGGGGCGACGCGAACGAGGCGCGGATTGTCGAGTCCGCTGGCAAACTCCTCGACCTTGAACCCGGCCGGGACTTTCGGCCAAGCGTTCGCGGGACGCGCGACGAGCCGCGACCCGGTGTCAACCGAGGGCGTGTCGAAGGGGCGCGGCAAGTCGGCCGTGGTGATGCGACGGCGCACGCCGGGCGCGTCCGTCGTCCAGTCGCCGAGCGCGGCGCGACCCGTGAGCGTGGCGTTCGTCGCACGCACGCTGTCGCGTTGCTGCGGAGCGGGGTCGGCGCGCGGTGGCTGTTGCTGCTGTTGTTGCTGTTGCCCTCCAAGCGCGCGCGGGTTCTGCTTCGCGGCGCAGCCGTTGACCGACAGGCACAGAAAGATGATCGCCGTGATGGTGTGGCGAATCGCGTCCGGTCGCCCGGCGCGCGGGCGCGTGGCAGGAATCATTGAGTTCAACCTTCCCCTGTTCGAGAATTTCAGATTGGATGATGGGACAAAGATGTTGCCGGAGTTTCACCGTCCGGTCATCACAGGAGCACGATTGAGTCGTCGCGTTGGCGGGTGGAGGCGGCGGGCGGGCGTTCGCGCTCACCCTTGTGCGGGCAGGCGTCGCAGTAGTCGCCGAGGTGCGCGCGGCGGTCTTCGCATTCGTTGCAGCCGAGCGCGAGGCCGAGTTGACGCAAACTGTCGAGCATGGGGAGGAGGAGGCGTCCGCGCTCGGTCAGCGCGTACTCGACGTGCGGCGGGCTGCCGCCGTAGTCGCGTCGTGCGACGAGCGCATCGTGCTCCATGTCGCGGAGGCGGCCGACGAGCGTGCGGCTGCTGATGGGGTGGAGCGCGGCGATGAGTTCGGTGGTGCGGCGCGGCGCGCGCGCCAGATCGCGCACGATGAGCAGCGTCCATTTGTCGCCGACCACCTGTAACGCGCCCGCCACCGGGCAGCCGTCGCCTTCGCGTCGTCGCATAACTCGCCTCTCCTTCGGACGCCAAGATTAACACAAAGCGAAGTCGAACTCTTGACGATTTAAAAGCTCAAGCGGTCGCCCTGAAACTTCCTCTAACTTCGCATCGCCGCCGCAGCAGAAACTCACCAGTTGATGGAATTCAACCGCCAGACTTTTCGACGCGGCGACACGCGGACGCGCGTCTCTCCCGAAGTTCACCGCGTTTAGCACGCGCCGTCCGATGGCACGATGGTTGCCAAGTTATGAGTCCTGCGGAATTTGAAATTTTAGAGGAGACAGGATGTTGTTTAGAAAAACTCTCGCGATCATACTTTCGGGAATAATTTTGTCGGCGGCCTTCGGCTTCCAAACGGTTCAGGCGGAGACGGGCGAAGAAGACGCGCGCCTCGCACAGCGCGCACGCATGAGCGTTTTGAAATTGGGCGTCGGCGAGCGTGCGCGCGTCGAGGTCAAACGGCGTGATGAGACGAAGCTCAAGGGCTACGTGAGCGCGGCCGGGGCAGACTCTTTCACGGTGACGGACGCGAAGACGGGCGAGTCAACCGTTGTGCCTTACGCTGACGTGGCGCAGGTGAAGAAACCGGGCGGCCTCTCGACGATGACGAAAGTGATCATCGGCGGCGCGGTCGCCACCGGGCTGATCGTCGGGTGGCAGGTCGTAAAGCCCGCCCTCTGCGACGGCGGCGCGCAAAGCCGCGGCCCCTGCTGATAAAGTTTTAGAGGCGAAGTAACGATACGAAAGAGACGATGAAGCAGTAATGATGAACGCGGTACTTAAAGCGACTGGCTTTAAGTACCGCGTTCATCATTACTGCTTCATCATTTTTATCTATCGTTTAACGCAACGGGTTCGCGTCGGCGGGCGTGGGTTCGTAGTCGCCCGCGATGATGACTGTGAGATGGTCTGGGCGGAAGTATTTGCGAATCGCGGCGTTGGCTTCTTCGAGCGTGACGGCTTGAATGAGTTCGGGGAAGCGGTCGAGGTAGGCCGTGCCGAGGCGGAAGAACTCTGCGTTCCAGAGCGCGTCGGCGAGTCCGGCGTTGGTCGAGAGCGAGACTTTGAACGAGCCGATGGCGGATGATTTTTCGTCCGCGAGTTCGTCGGCGGTCATGCCGTGTGTGACGTAATCGCGCAAGACCGAGAGCGCGGAAGTGATCGCCTTCTCGACGTTGCCGGGGTTGACCGAAACGGCGATGTACCAAGGGCCGGCGGCGAGCGAGGGCGCGCGGAAGCGCGAGCCGATACCGTAAGTCAAACCTTCGCGGTCGCGCACTTGCAGGCCGAGGCGCGAGGAGAGCGTTGATTCGCCGAGCGCGCCGTTGGCGAGCGTGGCCGCGTAGTAGTCGCCCGCGTCGCGGCGGAGTGGCGCGGCCGTGCCGAGCAGCACATCAACGTTGGCCTTCTCCTTGAGCATGACGATCTCGCGCCGCGCGCCTGCGTGCGGCTCAGGGTCGGCCACGTCTATCTCGACGCTCTCGCGCGGCCCCGCGAACTCGCCGAACGCTTCGGCGAATAGTCTCTGCACTTCGGCGGCCTCCACGTCCCCGACGACGGAGAGGACGAGCGAGCGACCGCCGTAGCGCGACTCGTAGAAGCGGCGCACGTCTTCGACCGTGATCGAGTTGAGACTCTTGATCAGTTGTTCGCCGCCGTGGACGTAGAAGGGGTTGGCCGGGTCGTAGGTGAGTTGGGAAAACTTTTCGTAGGCGCGCAGGCGCGTGTTCGCCTGTTGCTCCTGCACGGCGGCGACGGCCTGCTGTTTGAGCTTTTCGAGTTCGTCGGCGGGGAACGCGGGTTCGCGCAGTTGTTCGGCGAGCGTGCCGAGCAGCAGCGACAAATCTTTGGCGAGCGCGCGCGCGGCGATCTGGACGGAGAAGGGGTCGGCGGAAAACTCGACCTCCGCGCCGACGGCTTCGAGGTCGCCCGCGAGTTGAAACTTGGTGCGCCGCAGCGTGCCGCGTTCGAGCATGTCGGCGGTGAGACGCGCGAGGCCGGGCTTGTCGCGCGGCTCGAAATACGAACCGGCGCGCAAACTGCCGCGCAGCGAGATGGTCGGCGTGGCGCGGTTTTCGAGGACGAGCAAGACAGCCCCCGTCGGCAACTCTGTGCGCGCGACACGCGCGGCGAAGTTTGAGCGCGCCACACTCGCGGGCGTGTTCGCCGCGGCGGCATCCGAAGATTTTTCGCCGTGCCCCGCCGCGAGCGGTTGCTGCCCCAACTCCTGCGGCGTCGTGCTCCCGCCCGTCGCCTCTTGCCCCGCGCCTTCCCGTTTCACCATCTCACACACTCCCGTCCTGCCATGAACTCAAAGACTCTTAAACTTCGCTCGCGGCCGTTTCGCCTTCGTCGCCGTCGCTTGATCCATTTGCGCCCGCGTCGCCGTTCTCTCCGGTGGCGGCGGTCGCCTTCGGGATGAAGTAGCCGACGGTGCGGTTGTCTTCCGTGAAGTAGCGAAGCGCGACGCGTCGCACGTCCGCGCCGGTGACGCGAGCGATGTTCGCCGCGTAGTCTTTGTAGAAACGCCAGTCGGCGACTGCTTCGGCCTCGGACATTTGCGAGGCGATCTCGGACGTGCCGTCGCGGTTGTAGGCCACCTGCGCGATGATCTGCTGCTTGGCCTTCTCCGCCTCCGCCTCCGGCAAATCTTCCGCGGCGACGCGCTCCAACTCTTTCAAGATCGCCGCTTCGACTTCCGCGGGCGCGACGCCGGGGCTGACCGTGGCGTAGACGTTGAAGAGACCGGGGTCGCGAAACTGATCGCAGTTTGAAGTGACCGAGACGGCGAGTTCCGTCTCGACGAGGGCTTGATAGAGGCGACTCGTGACGCCGTTCGACAACAAGGCCGAGAGCACGACGAGCGGGTAGATGTCGTTTTCGGCGGGTGGGTCGGCGGCGCGCGCGGCGAGTTCGGCGTTCGAGAGCACAGTGAGTTGGCCGAGCACGGCGGGCGTGTGAAAGGCGATCTGCACGAGCGCGAGTTCGCCCGCGCGCTTGATGATCAGGCGACGCTCGCCCTGCTGCGCCGGTTCGTCCGTGTAGACTTCTGGGATGGCCTCCTCAGTCGCAGAGAACGCGCCGAAGTTGTCGCTGATTAAACGGAGCGTCGCGTCGCGCTCGAAATCGCCGACGACGATGACGGTCGCGTTGTTCGGGTGATAGAAGGTGTCGTAAAAGGCTTTGAGTCGCGCGGTGGGCACGTTCTCCACGTCGGCGCGCCAGCCGATGGTCGGGTGATGATAAGGGTGCTCGCGAAAGGCCGTGGCGTAGACGGCTTCGTCTAAGACCATCGTCGGCTCGTTCTGCCCGCGTTCGAGTTCGTTGCGCACGACGGTCATCTCACTTTGGCGATCCGCGTCGGCGATAAACGAGTTGCGCATGCGGTCGGCTTCGAGGCGGATGGCGAGTTCGAGTTGATCGCTCGGAACGGTCTCGAAGTAGTTGGTGCGGTCGTACCACGTCGTCGCGTTGAAGTCCGCTCCGATCTTCTGGAGCGTGGCGGCGATCTGCGTGTTGCGATCCTTGTTGAAGGTGGGCGTGCCCTTAAACATCATGTGTTCGAGCAGGTGCGTCGAGCCGGTATAGCCGACGGCCTCGTTGCGCGAGCCGACCTTGTAGAGCACGCACACGGTCGCCACGGGCGCGACGCGGTTCTCCACGAGCAGCGCCTTCAAATTGTTGGCGAGCCGGTACTCGCGGATGCCTTCGCCTTCGGCGACGAAACTGATGCCGCCGGGGAGTTTCTCGTCGTGCAAAACTTCTCTGGTCTCCTTAACGGGATGTAGAGTGCCCGGTATGCTAACAAACTTGGCGACGGAGTGCGAAACAGGCGCGCCGCCGACCGGGCGGCCAAGCCGCCGGACTTCACCCCCGCAGGTGGCGCAGGCGCGAAAACTTCACGACACTTTCGCCTTTCTGGCTTTGCAATATAAAGTACTTGACGAAACTGCCGGGAAGGCGTATCGTGCGCGTGATGACTGTCGTCAAACTAACCAGCCTGCGCCCGGTCGAAGCAGAACAAGAGCCGCCCGCCCTGCACGCGCGGGCGATGGACAATCTGCGCTTCATCCGCGAGACGATGGAGAGCGCGGCGTCGTTCACGGCCGTCTCCGGCTGGGGCTTGTGCGTCGTCGGCTTGACGGCGTTCGCGGCCTGTTATCTCGCGGTGCGCTCGACGGCGCGCGGGGCGTGGCTCAAAATCTGGGTCGCCGAGGCCGTGCTGTCGCTCCTCATCTCGGTGGTGGCGATGAGGCGCAAGGCGCGCGCGGCGCAACAGCCCTTACTCTCCAAACCGGGTCGCAAACTTCTCTTCAACCTCGCCCCGCCGCTCTTCGTCGGCGCGCTCCTGACCGTCGCGCTCTCGCGCTACGGCACGGTCAGCGTGATCCGCCCGGTGTGGCTGCTGCTCTACGGGGCGGGCGTGGTGACGGGCGGCGCGTTTTCCGTCAAGAGCGTGCCGGTCATGGGCTTATGTTTCATGCTGGCGGGCACGCTGGCTCTCTTCAGTCCGGCGGCGTGGGCTGACGCATACATGGCGGCGGGCTTCGGCGGCCTGCACCTCATCTTCGGCGTCATCATCGCAAGGAGACACGGTGGCTAAAGGAAGCACACAAAGAAAAGGTCGCGCCGCCGCCTCAGGCGCGCGACGGGGCGAACTGCGCGAGGTCGCGCGGGCGACTGCTGCTGCTGCCGACGGCGGCGTGTCCGACGAGACTCCCGCGACGAGCGCGGCCGAGTTAGACCGACTGATCCACGAACGCCTGCGGCTCGGCATCGTCAGCGCGCTCGCGGGCAACGCCTCGCTCACCTTCAACGAACTCAAAGAGATTTTGAAGACGACGGACGGAAACTTGAGCGTCCACGCGCGCAAGCTCGAAGACGCCAAGTACATCGCCTGCGAGAAGTCTTTCGAGGGGCGCACGCCGAAGACCGAGTTTCGCCTGACGGACGCAGGGCGGCGCGCGCTCACGCGCTACCTCGATCACATGGAGTCAATCATCCGCACGGCGCGGGAACGCTAGAGACTAAAATTCAGGAAGGGCAAATTTTTTTGCGTGGTGACTTTATGAAACAAAGGGCTTTGCATGGGTCGGCAGGCGACGGCTTGCACGTCGCGATCATCATGGACGGCAACGGGCGTTGGGCGCGGGCGCGCGGGTGGGCGCGCACTTCGGGACACCGTGCGGGCGCGGAGGCCGTGCGCCGCGTGGTGGAGGCCGCCCCCGCAAGCGGCATCGACACGCTGACGCTCTACGCGTTCTCGGCGGACAACTGGGGACGACCGCCGCGCGAGGTGTCGCTTCTGATGCGACTGCTGCGTCGCTACCTGATCTCGGAGACGGAGAAACTCGCGGAGCGCGGCGTGCGCCTGTG
>JAVEDE010000105.1 GCA_030841105.1 Pyrinomonadaceae bacterium | reverse complement strand
AGTCGAGCCAGCGCATCAACTTCGTCAGCGACTACGTGGAAACTCTGCTCGGCTACACGGTCGAGGACTGGCTCGCCACGCCCAACTTCTGGCTCTCTATCGTCCATCCCGATGACCGCGAACGCGCGGCGCGCACCGCCACCGAGACGTTCGAGAGCGGGCGCGTGGGCACGAACGAGTTTCGCTGGGTGACGAAGGACGGCCGCGCCATCTGGATGGAGGCGCACTCGGTCGCCATCAGGGACGGCGACGGGCGACCCGCCGGGATGCGCGGCGTGACGATGGACATCACGCAGCGCAAGCGCGCCGAGGAAGAGTTGCGCCGCTGGGAGCAGATTTTTCAACACGCGGGTTGGGGCGTCGCGCTCGGCGATCCCGTGACGGGCACGCTCGAAGCCATCAACCCGGCCTTCGCGCGGATGCACGGCTACACGGTCGAGGAGATGCGCGGCACGCGGCTCGCCGACACCTTCGCGCCCGAAGAACGCTCGCGGCTCGCCGAGCACATTCGCGCCGTCCACGAGAAAGGGCATCACGTCTACGAATCAATCCACGTCCGCCGCGACGGCACGCGCTTCCCCGTCCTCTCCGACGTGACGGCCTTCCGCGACGAGCGCGGCGAAGTGCTCTACCGCGCCGCCAACATTCAGGACATCACCGAGCGCAAGCGCGCCGAAGAGGCCGCGCTCTTTCTCGGCGACGCGACGACGATGCTCGCCTCCTCGCTCGACTACAACCTGACGCTCGAATCCGTGGCGCGTCTCGCCGTCCCCTACGTGGCCGACTTCTGTCTTGTCCACATGCTCGAAGACGACGGCTCGATCCACCGCATGATCGTGGCGCACCAAGACCCCGCGCGCGAGGCCGCGTGGCGCGAGATGCAACGCCGCTTCCCGCTCGACCTCAACACGCCGCACACCATCGCCAAAGTCCTGCGCACGGGTCGCCCCGAAATGTTTTCCGAAATCTCCGACGAACTGTGGCAGGCCGTCATCCGCGACCCCGAAGAGATCAGGCTGCTGCGCGAGTTCGACATCAAGGCGGCGATGATCATGCCGCTCGCCGCGCGCGGCCGCACCATCGGCTCGCTCACCTTCATCAGTTCCGAGAGCGCGCGTCGCTACGGCACAGACGATCTCGCGCTCGCCGGGGAACTCGCCCGCCGCGCCGCGCTCGCCATTGACAACGCGCGCCTCTACCGCCGCGCGCAGGAGGCCAACCGCGCCAAGGACGAATTTCTCGCCACGCTCTCGCACGAACTGCGCACGCCCCTGACGCCGATCATCGGCTGGGTACACATGATGTCTGGCGACCAACTCGACGCCGCCGACATCAAGCACGGCCTCGCCGTCATCGGCAAAAACTCGCAGTCGCTCTCGCACCTGATCAACGACCTGCTCGACATGTCGGCGATCCTGAGCGGCAAGATGCGGATTGACACTTTGCCCGTCTCGCTCCGCGGGGTGGTCGGCGAGGCCATCGAAACCGTCCGCCCGCGCGCCGTCGAGCGTAAGATCGGGATCGAACTCGCGCCCTCAACGGCAGTCACGGAAGACACGCTCGTCTCCGGCGACCGCACGCGGCTCGTGCAGGTCTTCTGGAATCTACTGACGAACGCCGTCAAGTTTTCTCCGGCCGGAAGCCGCGTGCGCGTCACGTGCGAACTCGCGGGCGAGGCGGCGCACGTCCGCGTCGAAGACGAGGGCGAGGGCATCACGGCGGAGTTCCTGCCTTACGTCTTCGACCGCTTCCGGCAGCAGGACATGTCAACCACGAAGTCGCACGGCGGCTTGGGGATCGGGCTGGCGCTCGTCAAGAGTTTCGTCGAGGCGCACGGCGGCACGGTCGTCGCCGCGAGCGAGGGCGCGGGGCGCGGCAGCCGGTTCACAGTGAGTCTGCCGCTCGCGCCACAGGCGCAACCGTCCGCGTCCGCGAAGCCCGACGCGGCGGAAGAACTGTGCGAGGTGTCGGGCGCGTGTCACGTCCTGATCATCGAGGACGCGCCCGACACGCTCGAAATGCTGCGCGTCACGTTCGAGGTGCGCGGCTTCCGCACGAGCGTGTGCGCCACGCCCGAAGAGGCTCTCAGCATTGCAGCGGGCGAGCACTTTGATATAATCATTTCCGACATTGGTCTTCCAAACATTGACGGTTATGAGTTGTTGAAGTTGCTGCGCGACCGGACGCCGCGCTTGCGCGAAGTTCCCGCGCTCGCCTTGACCGGCTACGCCGCGCAGAAAGACGTGGACGCCGCCCTCTCCGCGGGGTTCGACGCACACCTCGCCAAGCCATTCGATCCGGCCACGCTGGCCGCCACGGTGGACGCCCTGCTCAACCGGCAGAAGTCCGAACCGCCGGGATCGGGCGCGTGAGTGAAAGAGTTCTTGATCGGATGCGGGCGACCGATTCGCTTCGCCTCACGATGCAAGGCTTACTTTCCAGTTGCCAAGGCCGCGCGAGCGGAAAGGGAGAGATGATAGATGCTGCTGGCTGCCCCTGAAACTTCAGCACACGCGACTGCCGCCGTCGTTTTATTAGGCGGGTTGGTCGCACACGTCCACGCCGCAACGGCGGCGTCGGGACACCTCGCCGTGGGCGGGGACGCGGAGACCCCGTCCCACCCCTCGCCCCTCGGCGACGAGCCGCGGGAGCAGGCGAAACGGCCGCGCGCCCTCGTCATTGATGACGCGCCGGACGTGACCGAGATGCTCGCCATCCTCCTCCAGTACGCGGGCTACGAAGTGGTGATGGTTTACTCCGGCGGGCAGGCGCTCGACGCGGCGCGCGCCGAGCGGTTCGACGTGATCATCTCGGACATCGG
Source organism: Pyrinomonadaceae bacterium (assembly GCA_030841105.1). Lineage (GTDB taxonomy): Bacteria > Acidobacteriota > Blastocatellia > Pyrinomonadales > Pyrinomonadaceae > JAIVJZ01. The sequence goes on along the minus strand of JAVEDE010000105.1, from coordinate 15,079 downwards.
CATGCCCGGCATGAACGGCTACGAACTCGCCGAAGCCCTGCGCGCCCTGCCCGGTTATCAGGCCACGCCGATGATCGCCGTCACCGGCTTCACCATGTACGATGATCGCGACCGCGCGCTCAGGTGCGGCTTCAACGCTTTTCTGACGAAACCCATCAACCCGCGCGACCTCGTTAGTCTCGTCGAGCGGCTGCGGAGCTGACGCCCGGCGAAAGCCCTTGCCGCAGACAGGATCGCTCATGTCCATCGAAGAGTCGGAAGCGGCAGTCCTCATCGTCAACGACTCGCCTGACGCGCTCGCCCTCACCAGCGTCGTGCTGCAACAGGCCGGTTATCGCGTGCTCGCGGCGGCTGACGGCCTTGAAGGTCTCGCCCTCGCGCGCCGCGAACTCCCCGCGCTCATCATCAGCGACGTGGCGATGCCGCACCTCGACGGCATCGAACTGTGCCGTCGCCTGCGCGAAGACGCGCGCCTGCGACTTACGCCCATCCTGCTCGTCAGCGCGCGCCACAAGGACAGCGCGTCCGCGCTCGAAGGACTCAGGGCGGGCGCGGACGACTACCTCGAAGCCCCCTTCGACCCGCCCCGCCTCGTCGCGCAGGTCGCGCGCCTGATGGAGCGCGCCCGCGTCGAAGCACACTACCGCGACATCGTGGAGCAGGCCAACGACATCATCTACACACACGATCTCGACGGGCGGCTGACGAGCCTCAATGCCGCCGGTCTTCTCTTCAGCCGCCGCCAACCGTCGGAAGACCTGACCGGGCAGCACGTCGCCTCGGTGTTCAGATTGGAGTCGGGCGAAGTGGGCGTCAAAGAGTCAATCAAGCGTTTGCGCTGCGAGGGCGTGCGGCGCGAGGAGGCGCAGGCCGTCAACGCGAACGGCGAGCGGCGCTGGTTGGAGTTCAACATGTCGCTCATCTGCATGCGCGACGGCACGCCCTACGGCGTGCGCGGCGTGGCGCGCGACATCACGGGGCACAAACAGATCGAGGAGCGGCTCAGGCGCAGCGAGGAACGCTACCGCGAGTTGGTTGATAACGCCAACGACATCGTCTACACGACCGACATGGAGGGTCGCTACACGTCGCTCAACCGCGCAGGCGAGCGCGCGAGCGGTTACGCGCGCGATGAAATGATGGGGATGAGTTGGAAGCAGATGGTCGCGCCGGAATACTTCACGTTAGTGAGCGAGATGCTCCTGCGCAAACTGGCCGGGCAGGAGACGATGACGTTCTACGAGTTGGAGATGATCGCTAAGACCGGGCGGCGCATCCCGCTCGAAGTCAACAGCCAGATCATTTACGAAGACGGCCAGCCCGTCGGCGTGCAGGGCATCGCGCGCGACATCACCGAACGCAAGCGCGCCGAATCGCTCCTGCGCGCCCGCTTCGAGCGCGAGGCCGAGAGCGAGAAGATGCGCAGCCTCGGCCAACTCTCGGCGGGCGTCGCGCACAACTTCAACAACGCGCTCGCCGCAGTGCTCGGCCGCACGCAACTGCTCCTGCGCTCCGTGACCGACGAACGCCACCGCCGCAGTCTCGAAGTGATCGAGACGGCCACGCAGGACGCCGCCGAGATCGTCCGCCGCATCCAGACCTTCGCCCGCCGCGCGCCCGCCGCGCAGTTCAACAAAGTCTCGCTCGCCGCGCTCGTCACCGACGCCGTGCAACTCACGCGCACGAGTTGGGAAGATGACGCGCACGTCCACGGCCTGCGCTACGAGGTCACGTTCACGAACGAGGCCGGGGCGGACGATCTCGTGGAGGCGAACGCGACGGAGGTGCGCGAGGTCTTCGTCAACTTGATCTTCAACGCGCTCGACGCGATGCCCGCGGGCGGGCGCATCGAGTTGCGCGAAGAACGGCGAGGGGCGTGGCTCGTCGTCGAAGTACGCGACACGGGCGAGGGCATCCCGCCCGAATTTCACGACCGCATCTTCGAGCCGTTCTTCACGACCAAAGGCTCGCAAGGCTCCGGCCTCGGCCTCGCCGTCTCCTACGGCATCATCAAACGCCACGGCGGCACTATTGAAGCGAGGAGCGCGACCGTCACCGCCGACGACGGCGGCACGGTCTTCACCATCAAATTCCCGCACCGGCAAGCTCTCCCCGAAACCTCGACCGGCTAAGTCCGGGTTACTCTCAATCGTCCCGGCGGGACGACAACAGCGACACTTCGCACACGGCTTCTTTGTCTTACTCATCCGGCATCTCTCCGCCCGCATCCCTGCTTTTCCCTCCCGCCGCGCTTCCATGTTATGTTGTCGTTCCAACGGACAACCCGCAGTTTTTTCCACGCGCCCGACGAGAGGAAGATGTAGTTTCTTTATGGAGAACGCCGGAAGTCACGAAGCCGCTGCTGCTGCTGTTGCCGCAGATCCCGACGCCGTCGTTGTTGCCGCGGACAACGCCGCCACCAACGCGTCTAGCGACAGAGACGAGCGCGCGACTGGGCGTTTGCACTTTCTCGCGTCGGCCGCCGCGCGGCGCGCGGCCTACTTCGCCGTCGGCGTGCTCGCCGTCGGCGGCGTCTTCTGGTGGCTGCAATTTTCAACCGACGCCATCTGTTGCGGCGACTTCGACGGCTACTATCACATCGGTTGGAGTCAACAACTCCGGCAAAGCTTTCGCGCCGGGCACATCCTCCCGCAGTTCACTTGGCTGCCCTTAACGACGCTCAACGCGCGCGACTACGTTGACCACCACTTCCTCTTCCACGTCCTGCAAATTCCCTTCACCTTCTTTTCGGACGTGCGCACGGGCGCGAAGATTTCGGCGTGGCTTTTCGGCAGCCTCGCCGTCCTCTCCTGCTACTGGCTCATCCTGCGTTACCGCATCAAGTACCCGCTGCTGTGGCTCATCGCGCTGCTCGGCTGCTCCGCGCCGTTCCTGTTCCGCATGAACATGGCGAAGGCGATGAGCGTCTCAGTCGTGCTGCTTGTCGCCGGGATTCATCTCCTGTTTCAGCGAAAATACCTGTGGCTGCTGCCGCTCGCGTTTCTGTTCACGCTGACTTACGACATGTTCGTCCTGCTCGGACTCGCCGCCGCCATCTGGACGGGCGTCGTCGCGTGGAGCGAGCGACGTTTCGAGTGGCGGCCGCTCGTGTGGTTCGCGGTCGGCTTCGCGGCGGGCATGATCATCAACCCCTACTTCCCGCACAACGCCCGACTGTTCTACGCGCACGTCGCGATGAAGGTGACGGCGAAAGAGTTTTCGACCGCCGTCGGGCAGGAATGGTACCCTTACGATAGTTGGGACTTCGCGCGCAACTGCGGCGTCGCCTTCGCCGCGATGTTCGCGGGCTACGTCGCCTTCAACTGGCAGGATCGCAAGCGCGCCGCACGCCCTCTGTTCTTCCTCGTCTTCTCGACCATCCTGCTCGTCGTCAACGCGCGCTGGCGTCGCTTCGCCGAATACTGGCCGCCCTTCGCCGTCCTCTTCGCTGCCTTCACCCTGCAACTCGTCTTCGAGCGCGCCCGCACCGCCTACGGCCATTTGCCCGCAGACGTGCTCGACGAACTAGAGCCTTACCTCGACCACAACGATTCGCACGCCGCGCTCGCAGGCGACACGACGGCGGCGGGCGCGTGGCCTGAATCGCGGAAGACTTTCGCGGCCACCGTCATCGCCCTGCTGCTCACGATCCCGATGGCCGCCATGATCGTTTCAGAGACGCGCGAGATCGCGACGACCGCGCCGCACGACCAATACACGAACGGCATCAACTGGATGCGCACGCACGTCCCCGCCGGTCAGGTCATCTTCAACACCGACTGGGACGACTTCCCCAAACTCTTCTACTACGACCCGACGCACGCCTACGTCTCCGGCCTCGACCCGACCTATCTCTACGACCGGGACAAAACTCTCTCGCGCCTCTACGAAGAGATCACGCTCGGTCGCCACAAAGACCCCGGCCCCGTCATCCGCGAACGCTTCGGCGCGCGCTACGTCTTCACCGACAACGAAGACGTGCACAACGATTTCTACGACGCCGCGATGGACAGCGGTTGGTTCGACGAGGTGTACACCGACAAGGACTGCACCGTCCTCTACATCCGCGATCAGAAAAACACGACCCCGCCGCCCGACGATCCCGAAGGCGACGACACGACGAACCCCGACGACGCGCCCGACGAAGAAGACACGGGCGACGAGACTTGAGACGCGCCCGTTTGCATTGTTAGGTTGATTGTTATGTTGAATGAGATGAGAGTGAAGATTTCAAAACGCTCGGCGATAGTGGTGGCAGCGGTCGTGCTTTTGTCGCTCGCCGTCTTCAATGTCGGCTGCAACCGTTCCTCTGCGCCGCAGGGCGCGACGCAGAACAAGCTCCCGGCCTTCGAGCGCGATCTGGCCTCGGTGAAACGTAACAACTTCCAGAAAGTTTACGTCATCGCGCGCCCCGACGGCGCGACGCTCAACGCCGACGACAAAGCCTACCTCAAAACCAACATGCCCATCGAGACCACCATGCGCATCCTCACGGACGAAGACCGCCGCCTCATCGTCGGCACAAACTTCGACCTCAAGCCCGAACACCTCGACGCGCTCAACAAGCGTTTCCGCGTCGAAGACTACACGGGGAGATAAGCGCACGCACGCGCGTCCCCGGCGCGCGCTCATCTCTTTCGATTGAGGATCGCCGAGGCCGACACTTCCGCCGCCCCGCGGTGCGAGAAACGGTAAGCGATCTGTTTTCCGTTCAACCTCTGGACAACGACGCGCCCGCGATCCACGCACTCGCCTCGCCCGACCTCGATGCGCTCCTCGAACGTGGCCGTGCGGGAGTTAAGGCTCAAGCGACGCCAACGCCCTCCGCACTTAAGCGACGGGTATTCGATCAAATACTTTCCGCCCCGCACCGTGAGTCGCATCGTCCAAGTCGAATCGGTGTCCATCTGATAGCCCGTGCCCTCCCAAGTGCCTCGCAGCCACGCGCCGCGCCTGCCCTGCTGCTGCTGTGGGCACACGACCATAGCGAGACAGACGATCATGACAAGTATCGTCGCAATCCTGCGCATCCGTTTTCCTTTCCCGCACAGTAGGCGTTTGATCTTTCCGCGCCTTCTGAAGACCGCCGTTAACTTCTCACGCCTTCGACGAACGTCGCGCCCTACGATGCGCCACGCAACGCCGCGCGCAGATACCAACTGAACACGATCAGCACGACGAACAGCACGACCATCAAGATGAACAGCCACTTGTTGCGCCGCCCCGTCTTGATCTGCCAGAGGCCGCTCACGATGCTGCCGAGGCCGAATGCGATCACCATGCCAAAGAGCGCGAGGATCATTTGCGCCTGCTCCGCCGTCCCCGTGAAGCGCGCGCCCGTGCCGCGCGGCTCGAACACGGGGAACATCAGCGGCGCGACGTTGTAAGTGATCGTCCCCATCAACCCGACGAGGAACAGGCCGATTAACAACTGCAACCAGCCGAGGCGTCGCACCTGCTTCGCCGTGCGCAGACGCCGCCCGCAGTTAGGGCACTGGCTGACGGCCTCGTTCGTGACCTGACCGCAACTATAACAACTGCTGAATTCCTGCATGACAAAACACCTCCAAGGCGCGCGACGACGCGCGCCCGTTGGTCGGCGCGAAGGCGAGCCGCCTCTGTTTGGGGTTTCAAGCCGCAGCCCTTAAGGATTAAAGAAGGTGGGCGTGGGTAGTGCCGTCGGCGCTAACGCCGTGCATCCGGCAGCGGAAAAGCGCGGGGAAGATATAAGGCCGTGCGCCGGTTGTCAATAGTGACGGGCAAAGGCGCGACCCGCAATCTCCGCCACGCGCACACGCGTCTTTTAAAACTTCAACGACCGCAACGGAAACTTTCACAGCCTCAACTGAAACTTTCACCGCCGCCTAGCGCGTCGCGCACCGCCGCCAGCACGCGCTCGTCGGGCGGCAACTTGAGCCAGCCTTTGCGCGCGACCGTCTCGCCGTTCACGCTGACGGCAAACTCCGCGAGTCGCCCCGGCGCGAGGCGCGGCTCGATCCCCGTCTCAAGCTTGATGAGAGCCGCCACACGGGCGGCGCGGGCGCGGTACGACTTTCAAAGCTGGCAATGGCGAATGACGATCTCGTTCATTCGTGTCACCTCCCGTTTCACCCCCGCTTCACCTGCGAGAAGTTTCGTGCGACTTCAAGGGACGAGAACGAGTTTGCCGAACTGCGCGCGATCCTCCATCAGTTCGTGCGCGCGGCGTGCTTCGGCGAGCGGGAGCGTGCGGTCAACCACGGCGCGAATCTGCCCGCGCTCGACAAACTTCATCGCGTCGAGCAGTTCGGCCTTCGACCCCATGAACGAGCCGAGCAGGCTGAGATGCCGGTAGAAGACTTGACGCAGGTCTGTGCGCGCGTCGTAGCCGCTCGTCGCGCCGCAGGTGACGAGACGGCCGTCGCGCGCGAGCGAGCTAATCGAACCCGGCCACGTCTCCGCGCCCGTGTGCTCGAAGACGACCTCGACGCCCTTCTTGTTCGTCAGTCGCCGCACCTCTTTCGGCCAGTCGGCGCGCGTGTAGTTCACCACGTCGTCCGCGCCGAGCGCGCGCGCCTTCTCAAGTTTCTCGTCCGACCCGGCCGTGGCGATCACGCGCGCGCCGCGCAGTTTCGCGATCTGGATGCCGATTGACCCGACGCCGCTTCCCGCCGCGTGAATCAAGACGTCTTCGCCCGGTTCGACCCGCGCGCGCGTCACGAGCATGTGCCACGCCGTCACGGTCACGAGCGGCAGCGCGGCCGCCTCCTCCCAACTTAAATTATCAGGCTTCGGGATCACGTTCACGCCGGGCGCGGCGACGAGTTCGGCATAGCCGCCGTCGCGCCGGTAGCCGAGCATGTCGTAAGCCGCGCACAAGTTGTCCAGCCCGCGCAGGCACTCCGCGCAGTGGCCGCACGACACGCCCGGCTGCAACAACACTTCATCGCCCGGCCGCACCCAGTCAACCACCTCGCCCGCCTCGCGCACGACGCCCGCGATGTCGTTCCCCAAAATGTGCGGCAGCGGAATCTCGATCCCCGGCAGCCCTTTGCGCGCCCACACGTCCAAGTGATTCAACGCGCACGCGCGCACCTCGACCAGCACCTCGTTGGCACGGATGCGCGGCTCGTCCACCTCCGCATACTCCAACACGTCCGCGCCGCCGTGCTGCCTGAAGATCGTCGCTTTCATCCGTTCCGCTCCTCGTCAGTTGTCCGTGGTCAGTTGTTCGAGCATCAACTTGAGATCAGCCCGCGCGAGATGGGCGTCGCGCTTCGGGACAAAACAGAAAGACACGAAGTCTTAACGACTCCGTGTCCATGTAAGTTTCCGCCCTCAAAAGTTTCTAAACTTAACCGGCGACGACGACCGCCTCGCCAGCGTTCGTCTCAGCCTGCTCCGCCTGCGCCGTGCCTTCCACCTGCTGCCGCGCGTGATACGACGAGCGCGTGAGCGGGCTTGATTCGACGTGATGGAATCCCATCTCCATCCCGATCTCGCGCCAGCGCGCAAACTCCGCGGGCGTCACGTAGCGTTCCACCGGCAGGCGGCGCGCGTGCGGTTGCAGGTATTGCCCGATGGTCATGATGTCGCACGAGACCGAGCGCAGGTCGCGCATCAACTCGACCACCTCTTCGAACGTCTCGCCCAAGCCCGCCATGATGCCGCTCTTGGTAAGCATCCCGCGCTTCTCCGCGTCGCGGCGGCGCGCGGCGCGTTCAAGCAGCGTGAGGGTCTGTTGATATTTCGCGTCGGGGCGCACGCGGCGGTAGAGCCGCGCGATGGTCTCTGTGTTGTGGTTGAGCACGTCGGGCTGCGCGTCGAGCACGGTGTTGAGCGCGGCCTCGTCGCCGTTGAAATCCGGGATGAGGACTTCGATCTTGCACGCGGGGTTCGCGGCGCGCACTTCGCGAATCGTCTCAGCCCAATGACCCGCGCCGCCGTCGGCGAGGTCGTCGCGGTTGACGGAAGTGATGACGGCGTAGGCGAGGTCGAGATGACGCACGGCCTCTGCGACGTGGCGCGGCTCGTCCGTGTCCAACGCGCCGGGCTGCCCTTTGCCGACGGCGCAGAAGCCGCAATGGCGCGTGCAGATGTCGCCGCCGAGCATGAAGGTGGCGGTGCGGTCAGACCAGCACTCGAAGATGTTCGGGCAGCGCGCCTCCTGACAGACTGTGTGCAAATTCAAGCCCTCGATCAACTTGAGGACGTGATTCTGATTCGTCGGGTCGCCGATGCGAATCTTCAACCAGTCGGGCTTGCGCCCCGTCGGGCGTCCCCCCACCGGCGGCGGATTATTGCTGATGACTTTTAACTCGCGGCTCAATTAAATTCGCTCCACCAAGATTTTTAACTTGCGGCTATTTTAACATCTGCCGCCGTCGCCTGTCGCTCTGCCGTGAATGAGACTGCGAGCACGGACTTGTGCTCGTCTCTCCGACTATTCCTTTACGATTCGCGCCAGCGCGTCGGCGTCCACGTTGCCGCCGGAGATGACGACGCCGACGCGCCGCACGTCGGCCGGAAGTTTATTGAACAGCGCGACCGCGACGGCCAGCGCGCCCGTCGGCTCGACCAGTATCTTCAAACGAAACAACAGAAACTTTAACGCTTCGATCAACTCCGTGTCCGAGACGACGAGCACGTCCTCCGCGTTTTTTTGCACGAAGGGAAACGTGAGCGCGCCGGGCGACTGCACGCGCGCGCCGTCGGCGATGGTGGGCGGCGGCGGGATCGTCATGCGCTCGCCTGCGTGGAGCGACTGCCGCGTGTCGTCGCCCGTTTCGGGTTCGACGCCGAAGCAACGTATCCTCCCCGCGCTCACGCCCTTCGCCACCGTGCTCGCCCCGGCGAACAGCCCGCCACCGCCGATGGGCGTGACGATGGCGTCGAGGTCTTGGACTTCTTCGAGCAGTTCCAGCACACACGTCCCCTGCCCGGCCATCACGTGATAGTCGTCGTAGGGCGGGACGAGGACTAGTCCCCCGCCGCGTTCGGCCACGTCGCGCGCGACGGCTTCACGGTCATCGCGCTGGCGGTCGTAGAAGACGATCTCCGCGCCGTACCCACGTGTGGCCTCGACCTTCGCGCGCGGCGCGTCCTGCGGCATCACGATCACGGCGCGCGTCCCGGCATCGCGCGCTGCAAGCGCGACGGCCTGCGCGTGATTGCCAGACGAGAAGGCGGCGACGCCGCGCGCGCGCTCCTGTGCGTCGAGCGCGAAAATCCGGTTGGCCGCGCCGCGCATCTTGAACGCCCCGCCGCGTTGAAAATTTTCGCACTTGAACCAGACCTCGCGCCCCGCTATTGCGTTGAAGGCGCGCGAGGACATGACCGGCGTGTGATGGACGTGCGGCGCGATCCGCTCGCGCGCCTCGCGTATGAAATCAAGCGTGAGCATGTTCGTCAGCATGTTCCTCTTCCGGCGTCATCTCGAACACTTCCGAGAAGCGCGCGACGAGGCGGTCTTCCACGTCGCGCAAGGAAAGTTCGCGGCCGAGCAGTTCGTGCATAGAGGTGACGGGTTCGCCTTCACAGGCGATGATGAGATCGAAGAAACTGAGATCGGTGTTGACGTTCAGAGCGAAGCCGTGCGTCGTGACCCAACGCGAGATGTGAACGCCGATGGCGGCGACTTTGCCGCGCTCCGTGTGGACGCCCGTCAAGCCTTTGATCCTGAAACCCTCTATTCGGAAATCAGCGAGCGCGCGGATCAGAGCCTCTTCGAGCGCGCGCACGTAAGCGTGCACGTCTTCGCGGTCGGGACTTAAATTGATGACGGGGTAGCCGACCACCTGACCCAGACCGTGATAAGTCGCCTTGCCGCCGCGGTTCGTCTCGAAGAGGGCGACGCCGCGCGCCGCGAGGGTTTCCGGCGCGGCGAGGACGGCCGTTGAGTCGGCGCGGCGGCCGAGCGTCAAAACGTGCGGGTGCTCGACGAGCAAAAGCGTGTCCGCGCCCGCGCCCGTTTTGCGCGCGGCCTCGATCTCCTGTTGGAGACGATAGGCCGCGCCGTACTCCATCCGCCCGAGGCGGCGAACCTGTAGCGTTCTGTTCGGCATCGCAAAGAATGTCGGAAGCGCAAAGTGTGTTTCGCGTTGCGGTCGCACAGGTATTGTAACAGCGCGCCCGCGCCCGCGCCGAACGACGCCGCGCCCGCCGTAACTTGACGCCGCGACGCGCGCGGGCATAGTTTGTCAGTCAAGACGTTTACTACGGAGGAGGAACGATTTTGAGACTTGCCCAAGCCCTGAGCCTTGCCTGCCTGTTGCTGTTGCTATCCGTCGCAGACTCCGCGGCGCAGCCGCGCCCGCGCCGCAGCAGCAGCGCCCCGGCGAAGCGACCCGCCGCCACTTCGTCGTCGCGCGCGAAGAAGCCTGCAACGGCCAGCACGACGACGCTCAACGAGGCGCGCATCCGTCTGGCCGACGAGTTGAAGACGCTGACGCGCTTTCTCTATCTCTACGGGCGCACCTCGGTTGACATCGAAGCGAACGAGCGGCAGGCGCGCGCGGGCGGCGAAGTGCCGCCGCAGGCGCAGGCCATCCTCAACCGCAGCCGCACGACGCTCCTGAACAGTCTCGGCAACATCCGCGACCGGCTCGACAAACTCGAACTCTACTTCCGCACCACGCCCGGCCTCGAACGACAGTACACGCGCCTGAGCGGCGTCGCCGCCGCCGCCGCCTCCGCCGAACAACGCGCCAACGCCGGACAACTCGACGCCGCCGGGCGCGCCCTCATCGAAGTCTCCAACCAACTCGCCGACGTGCTGCTGGAAATGTGAGAACAGTGACGAGTGACAAGTGACAGGTGACAAGTTAGAAAGCGAAGCTGCTTTAACTTGTCACCTGTCACTCGTCACTGTCTTATTAACTTGTCACTTGTCACTCGTCACTTGTCACTTTTTTACATAGTATCCGCTGCGGGCGCGGACGCGTGCGTCGGTGCGCGTGGGCGTGCGGACTTTGATGTTGAGGAATTTGCCGTTGGGGGCGTCGCTGTTTGAGTAGTATTGGAGGAGATACTGGGCGCGGAGTTCGGCGGCGATGCGGCGAAAGATGTCGTCGAGTTGTTCGAGTTGTTCGGGCGCGAAGGACGTGCCGCCGGTCGTCGCGGCGAGTTGCTGCATGCCCGCCTGCGCGCGCGCGCCGCGGGCGTTGAACTGCAACCCGCCGCCGCTCGGATTGATGGAATAGAAGACGGCGTCGGCGCGCTGCACTTCGCGCTGCACTTCGACGAGCGCCTTGCGGTGCGTCGCCTGCTGGCGCACGTTCGCGCTCCCGGTCAACTTCTCGCCGCGAAGGAGCGCGCGCGCGTCCTCGGCTTCGCCCGCCTTCACCATCTCGCTGAAATTATCTTCGCCGTCGGAGACGACGACGATCACGCGCCGGTGTCTGCCCGGCGCGTTCTGCGCGAGGTAGCGCGCCGCGGCGATGGTCGCGTCGTAGAAGGCCGTCGGCGTGGACTTGGTGGGCGCGGGAATTTGGAGCAGTTTGGCCGATGCGATCTCGGCCGAGGATAGTTGCTGTTCGAGACGCGGCGTGCCTTCGATGGCGAAGACGGCGGCGCGGTCAATCGGCTTCAAGACTTGTTTGAGGAAACGCGCGGCGGCCTCTTGCTCGAAGGCGAAACGCTGGCCGATGCTGCTCGACACGTCGAAGAGGATGGCGATGTCGAGCGGCACTTGCTCGGCGTCGCCCACCTGCGCGATCTCCTGCGCGCGCCCCTCTTCTTCGAGACGAAAGTCCGTCGCCTTCAACCCCTGCAAAGGCTCGCCCGCTTCGTTCGTCACCGAGACGGGCACGACGACCAGATTCGACGTGACGCGCACCACCTCGTCCTCGTCAATGATCGTCTCGTCAACGGGTTTGTCCGTGCTCCCCTCGTTGACGGGCTTGGGCGGCGGGCCGAGTTCGCTGGCGGGCAGGCGGCTCGCGTCCGGCGTCCGCGCGGGAGTGGCCGCAGGAGTTTGAGGAGTCGGCGTTGGTTGCGGCGTTGCTTGCGGCGTGGCTTGCGGCGTCGGCTGTTGCGCCGGGAGTTGCGGGACGCGGATCGGTTGCTGCGCCGCCGCCGCAGGAGGGCGACTCGCGCGAGTTGCCGTCGTTGTCTGCCCGCCCGCCGCACGCGTCGCGAAGGACGGGACGACCACCAGCGTCCACCCGAAGATGAATGCCAGCAGGAGCGCGCGCGGCTTGTCGTAAACTTTCTTCATCGCATCCACCCTTCGACCGAAAACAGGGGAAGGGACAAAGGGTAAAGGGTAAAGGAAGAAGTGGAAGCCCGCGCGTGTGGTCTTCCCTTCCCCTTTACCCCTTCCCCCTTTCCCTCTCCCCGCGTCTCGTTTCCCCTCAGCTTACTCCTGCGGCGTCGCCTGATCGGGCTTCGCCGTGCTCATGTTCGGCGCGGACTGCATGAGGCCGCGGTTGACGAGCACGCTCACTTCCACGCGGCGGTTCTGCTGGCGACCTTCGCGCGTCGCGTTGTCGGCGACGGCCTGCTGCTCGCCGTAACCGAACGGCGTCACGATGCGGCGCAGCGGGATGTTGTGCGTGTAGGCCAGGTACTGCACCACCGCGTCGGCGCGACGCTGGCTGAGCATGCGGTTCTTCGACTCCGCGCCGTCCGCGCTGGCGAAGCCGCGCACTTCGAGGACGTAGCCGCGCGCCTTCAAAGCCTGCTGCGCGATCTGGTCGAGCGTCGTCTTGGCTTCGGGCGAGAGCACCGCGCTGCCGACGCGGAAGTTGACGTTGACGGTCTGCTGCGCCACGTAGTCGTCGAGCGCGCTGATGCGTTCGTTGGTCATGTTGACGCCGGAGACGGCCGCGTCAGCCGTTTCCTGCGCGGCCTTTGCGCCGCCGCCCGCCGCGTTCGCTACGGCCGCGAGTTCGTCCAACTGGCCGGAGAGACGCTGCGAATTTTGCTCGACCTGCCCGATGCGATTCTCGGCCGTGCCGACGCGCGACTCGACCGGATCGACGCGCGCCTGAATGGACTGCGCCACACGCAAGTCCGTGCTCCCGAAGCGGACTTTCTCCGCGACGAGATTGCCGGAAGCGTCGCCGCGCCCTTCGACTTCGAGGTTGAGGCCGCGCAGGATGTTCGACGGGCCGTAGGTCGAGCCGCCGCCGAAGAAGCCGCCCTTCGATTTGACGCTCGTGCGGTCGCTCAGGCGCACGGTCGTCGAGACGCCATTGATGTCCTGCACGACGAAAGTGTCGGCGTCAATATCGCGGCTGGTGACGACGCCTTTGACGGTCATCTTCTGGCCGCTGGCGACCGTGCGCGAGTTACCGCCGCTCGGCTGGGTGGTCTGCGCGAAGGCGACCGAGGCCAACGCTAAGATGACGGTGAGGGCGACGGTTGACACCCGGAAACTGTTCGACTTGTTCACGCTCATGTTTCTCTTTCTCCTGCTTATCTGAGTTATAAAATTTAAGCCCGCTGTTTCGGCCGGCGCTTCCTGACATCAAGATGACGATTCGCGTGTCTTCGGGGATGTACGCTTCCGACAAAGAAAAGGCGTCGCAGCCACCACATGCTGCGGCGCACCGGACGCTTGATGTCGGGTGCGCCCACGAACCGTTTTTGACCAAACCCATGCGAGGTCTTGTTTTGGTTTCCTGAATCGCCTGCGATTTTCTTCCTAACATTTTGGGGAGTCAAGAGCGTAGATGGCAAAAACTCGCGTTTCCGTTGCGCCGCGACAATTTAGAATTTGATCGCCACGCGATTGCAACAAAACATCGGGGAGAGCAAAGGGGAAAGAGGTAAAGGATAAAGGAAAAAGGTGGAAAGCCACAACAAAAGCGGGGCGCAGCCATTCGATGCTGCGCCCCGCTTCTGTCTTTCCCTTATCCTTTACCCCTTACCTTTTCCCCAACGCTTCAGACCGTGAACTGTCCGGCTTCGAGCAACTCTTTGACGTAGGCGAGGAAGCGTTCGGCGTCTGCGCCGTCAATGATGCGGTGGTCGAAGGAGAGGGCGAAATAGGCCATGTGGCGGATGGCGATGAAGTCGTCGCCTTCGGGCGTGGTCAGCACCTTGGCGCGTTTCTCAATCGTGCCGATGCCGAGGATGGCGACCTGCGGCTGATTGATGATCGGTGTGCCGAAGAGGCCGCCGAAGACGCCGGGGTTCGTGACGGTGAACGTGCCGCCCGCCACTTCGTCGGGTTTGAGTTGCTTGTTGCGCGCGCGGTCGGCCAAGTCGTTCGCGGCGCGCGCGAGGCCGGAGATGGAGAGGTCGTCGGCGCGTTTGATGACGGGGACGATCAAGCCCCAGTCGAGCGCGACGGCCATGCCGAGGTTGATGTCCTGCTTGTAGACGATCTGATCGCCGGAGACTTGCGAGTTGAAGATCGGGAACTTGCGCAGCGCGCTCGTGATGGCCTGAAAGATGAAGGGCATGTAGGTCAACTTCGTGCCCGTGCGCTGGAGAAACTCGGCCTTGTGGCGGTCGCGCAGTTTGGCGATGCGCGTCATGTCAATCTCGTACACGGTGGCGACGTGCGCCGACGTGTTCTGCGACATGATCATGTGCTCCGCAATCTTCTTGCGCATCACGGTCATCGGCTCGACGCGGTCGCCCGCCGCGGGCTGCACGTGCGGCGCTTGCTGCGGCGCGGACGGCGTCGGCTGCGGAGCACGCGCGGCCGCCGGTTGCTGCGCTTGCGGCGACGTGGCAGCGGCGGGAGCGGTTGCGCCCGACTCGATGAAACTGAGGATGTCGTTCTTGGTGACCCGGCCGCTCATCCCCGTGCCTTCGAGTTGCGTGATGTCTATGTTGTGTTCGCGCGCGATGTTGCGCACGAGCGGGCTGGACTTCGTGCGGCGCAAGTCCTCGACCGACTGCGCACCGCCGTTCGCGCCCGTCCCGGCGTCAACCGACTGCGCCTCGCCGTTACCGCCTCCCACGCCCCCGGCAGACGCGAGCGATTGCCCTTCGGCCTTCGCGCCCGGACGCTGGTCGTCGTAGCTCCTGCCCGCCACTTCGGCGGCCTGCGGCGTCTGTGAAGTTGCGGCTTGCGACGTTGGCGTGGCGGACGCCTGTGATGCTGCCGCCGGAGGCGTTGCCGGTGCGGCGGGCGCGGGCGGCG
>JAVEDE010000026.1 GCA_030841105.1 Pyrinomonadaceae bacterium | reverse complement strand
TCGTCCATCTCGCCGTAGCCGTCGTGGTTGTAGCGATACCACGCCGCGCCGTTCGGCGTCTCCACCTTGATCACCTTGTCCACCACGGCGATTGACTTCGCGATCAAAGGATCGTCGGCGCGCTTGATGCCTAGACGCA
This sequence comes from Pyrinomonadaceae bacterium, assembly GCA_030841105.1. Lineage (GTDB taxonomy): Bacteria > Acidobacteriota > Blastocatellia > Pyrinomonadales > Pyrinomonadaceae > JAIVJZ01. Next base: position 66,796 of record JAVEDE010000026.1, on the reverse strand, counting down.
CGAGTTCGAGGAAGCCCGCGTCCACATACTCGCGCTCGTCGTAGTCCGCGCCGCCGTTCCCTGCGTTCATCGGGTCGCCGTCGTTCGGGTCGTCGTCCGCGTGCGCGATGCGCAGGTAGTAGTTACCGTCGCCGTACTTGCCGGTCGAGGTCGCCGTCCACCGTTCGACGTTGCGCGCCCACTCGTCGGCCGTCGCCAGATAAATTGCGGCCGACGCCCCGGCATCATTGCGCCGCGCGATCTCTGCCGCGCAGACGAGTCCGGCGATCTCCGCGGCGATGGTCGAAGGCGAGTGGCCGGGCTTCTCTTCCCAACGCTCCTGCGGCGTGCGCGGCCCCGTGCGCGCGAGGAAGTCTGCGGCGGGGCGCACGTGCTTCGTCCACGTTTCGTTGTCAGTGCGCCCCAGCGTGTAAGCGAGGATGAGCGGGAAGGCCACTTCGTCGAGTTGGAGCGAACCCCAGAACGGCCGCCCGTCGAGCCAGGAGTTTTGCGGGAAACTGCCGTCCGGCTTCTGCTGTACCTTGAACAAATAATTCAGAGCGCGATCCGCGCCCGCCTTGTCGCCGAGCGCGTAGAGCGCGGTCGCCACCTGATAGAGATCGCGCGACCACACCAGATGATAGCCGCCGACGTTCGGCTCGTTGGCCGTCGCGCCGCCGCCCCACGGCACGGAGAGCGAAGCGATGTTCGCCCCGCGATAAGTCTTGTCCTCGTGCGCCCGCAAGATCATCGCCGCCATGTCGAACTGCGCTTGATACCTCGCTTCGACGCGCCGGAGCGACGCGAGATACTCGTGCCACCCGCGTTCATAATCCTCGCGCACGCGCGGGAAACCTTTCAGCAGCGACGCGCGCGCATTGGCTAACGCCTCCTCCGCGTCTTTACCGAAACCGAGCGCGACCGTGAAGGGCTGCGACGCGTTCACGACGCGCGCCACCTGCACGACGTTCCCGTCCGCCGCGCGCAGGTATCGGTTGACTAGTCGCCCCGACGCGCGTAACTGTGTGAGGCCGTCGCTCGTGCCGAGATAGCCGTTCGTCGCGTCCGTGAAGTTCGCGCCCGATGCGACGAGCGCGGAAGTTTTGTCTGCGTCCGAGGCGAGCAGTGCGTCGCCTTGCAGCCACGCCGAATCGTGCCGGCCGCTGTTGTTCAAAGACGGATCGTAATAGACGTACAAGGCATCCGTCGGGCGCGGGTTGCGGCTCTTGAACTCTACGTTGATGAGGAGCGTGTGCCGTGCCGGGTCGGTCACGTAAGTTTTCGTGATCGTCCACGCGCCCGACTTCGCCGTGTTGATCTGTCGAAACGTGAGCGCGCGCCCGTCAACGACCTCGACGCGGTGCATCGCGTCATCGCGTTCGGTCTCGAGGCGCCCGCCCGACGACACGACGACGAACTGCAACTCCTGCGAGTTCGCCACGTCAACGGTCGGGTAATAGACCTCGGTCAACACGCCGCCGCCGAGCGTGAACCACACCTTCGAGTCGAGCGTGTTCGACGTGCCGACGCCCTGCTTCCCCGCCCCCGGCCAGTGCGCCTCCGCGCCGGGCGCGCCCGGCGCGAGGTTGCTCCCCGCCGCGCCTTCCTGCGCCCGCGCCACACTGACGCCGCCGCACGTCAACGCCCAAACAAAAAGGACGCACCACACAGATGCGTCCCGCACGAGTTTAGCTTTCATCATTCTCTCTTCCCGTTAGTTGTTCCTCGATAACAACTCATCCCGTCCTCTTCCTTTGCGCCCTTGTGCCTTTGCGTAAGTTATCTTCTTTCATAAAAAGAAATCTCACGCAAAGGCGCAAAGGCGCGAAGAAGAAGTTAACTCGTCACTTGTCACCTGTCACTCGTCACTTCCTTAATCTACCCCTGCTTGCGTCCGAGCATGTCGAGGCCGACGGCCGTGACGAGGATCGCGCCCTTGATGATGTACTGCGAATAGGGCTGCACGTTCAGAAGCGACATGCCGTTGTCCAGACTCGCCATGAACAGCGCGCCGAGGCACGCGCCGAAGACCGTCCCGCGCCCGCCCATCAAACTCGTCCCGCCGATGACGCACGCCGCGATGGCGTCGAGTTCGAGCAAGTTGCCCGCGTCGGGCGACGCGCTGCCGACGCGCGCCGTGTAGATGAGCGAGGCCACGCCCGCCAGCACGCCCATGATGCAGAAGACCGCCCAAATGTGATTGCGCACGTTGATGCCGGAGAGCCGCGCCGCCTCCGGGTTGCCGCCGATGGCGTAGAGGTAGCGGCCGAACGTTGTGCTCTGCGTGAGGAACGCGCCCGCCAAGGCGACGACGATCAAAATGATGACCGGGATCGGAATCCCCTCCGAAGCGTTCATGTGCCGGATGAACAGCACGACGACGAGCGACGGCACGATGATGCTCAACATGAGACCGAGCGCGCCCGTCTTCCCCAGCCCGTAACGCTGGCGCGCGCGGTGTCGCCTCAGGTTCATCCAGACAATCGCCGCGACCGCCAGCAGCGCGAACGCGAGGCCGATTGGGCGCGTCACGAACTGCTGCCCGATGGCCTTGAAGCCCGGCAGCGTGATCGGGATCGTCTCGCCCCGCGTCATGCCGAGCACGAAGCCGCGCCACGCGAGCAGCCCGCCGAGCGTGACGATGAAGGCCGGGATGTTCGCGTAGGCGACGAGCGCGCCCTGCGCCTGCGACACGCCGACGGCGACGACGATGGCCGCAAAGATCGTCGGCACGAGTCCCCACCCGTTCTGCGCCGCCTGCGCGGTGGCCGCCACGCCGCCGATGAACCCAACGAGCGAGCCGACCGACAGGTCTATGTTCCCCGTCACGATCACCATCAACATGCCGACGGCGAGCACGCCCGTCACGGCCGTCTGCCGCATCAGGTTCGAGAAATTGCGCGGGTCGAGAAAGATGCCGTCAGTCGCGTAGTTGAAATAAATCCAGATGGCGACGAGCGCGAACAACATCGTGTAGGCGCGCAGCGCGTCGGTCGGAACACGGAAGCCGCCGATGCGCGTCTGCCGCGTCAACTCCGCCTCAGTGGGCGCGGGCGTCACGTCGGCCGTCACGGGCGGGCGATCAACTACCGGCTCATTTGGTTGATGGCTCATGGACAACTCCGATGAGAACTCAAACTTAAGACTTACGCAGCGTGTTGCACGTTCCCCGTCGCGCAGGCCATGACTTTTTCCGGCGTCGCGTTGTTGCGCGTGAACTCGCCCGTCACGCGCCCTTCGTGCAGGACGAGCACGCGGTCGGAGAGGCCGAGCACTTCGGGCAGTTCCGAAGAGACGAGCACGATGGCGAGGCCGGACTTCGCCAGTTGGTTGATCTGCGCGTAGATTTCCTGCTTCGCGCCCACGTCTATGCCGCGCGTCGGCTCGTCTAAAAAGAGCACGCGCGGGTTCGTCAACAGCCACTTGGCAAGCACGACCTTCTGCTGGTTGCCGCCCGAAAGCGTGCCCGCGACGGTGAAGACCGAGTTGGCCTTGACGCGCAACTCCCGCATCGAGCGGTTGCCCTCGGCCGCTTCGCGGTCAACGTTCGTGACGAAGCGGCCGGAGATGCGCGCGAGTCCGGCGAGCGTCATGTTGTTCAGGATCGTCTGGTCGAGCACGAGGCCGAAGCGTTTGCGATCTTCCGTGACGAAGCCGAGGCCGTGGCGGATGGCATCGGCCGGACTCTCGATCCGCACGCGCGCGCCCTCGACGCGCACCTCGCCCGACGTGCGCCCCGCGTGCGCGCCGAAGATCGCCATCAGCAGATCGCTGCGCCCCGCGCCCATCAAGCCCGCCACGCCCAGCACCTCGCCGCGCCGCACGGCGAAACTCACGCCGTCAACCAATTTCTTTCCGGCCACGTTCGGGTCTTCGACCGTGATGTCGCGCGCCTCGAACACGACGCCGCCCTGCTCGTGATCGGGCGTCGGAAAGATGTCTCCGACTTCGCGCCCGACCATCCGCGAGATGACTTTCGTCTCGTTGAGCGCGCTTGCCGGTTCAGTCCCGACCGTGCGCCCGTCGCGCAGGACGGTGATGCGGTCGCTCATGCGAAACACCTCGTCGAGTTTGTGCGAGATGTAGATCATGCCGACGCCGCGCGTCTCTCTCAACTCATTCAGGATGCCGAAGAGCGTCTCGACTTCCGCGCCGGTGAGGGCAGCGGTCGGCTCGTCGAGGACGAGGAGGCGCGCTTCGTGCGAGAGGGCTTTGGCGATCTCTACGAGTTGCTGCTGGCCGATGCCCAGGTTGCGGATGGGCGTGCGCGGGTCGAGCGGGAGACGTAAGGAGTCGAGCAGTTGACGCGCGCGCGAGTAGAGTTCGTCCCAGCGGATGACGCCGAGGCGGCGCGGCTCGCGCCCCAGAAAGATGTTCTCGCCGATGGTCATCTCTTTGATGAGCGAGAGTTCCTGATAGATGACGGCGATCCCGGCGGCCTCCGCGTCGCGCACGCTCTTGAACTGTTTGAGCGCGCCTTCGATGCGAATCTCGCCGCCGTACTCCGGGTAAGGATAGACGCCGCCGAGTATCTTCATCAGCGTGGACTTGCCCGCGCCGTTCTCGCCGACGAGCGCGTGAAACTCGCCGCGCTTGAGATCGAAGGTCACGCCGTCGAGCGCGCGCACGCCGGGAAAGGTCTTCGTGATGTCGCGCATCTCAAGGAAGGGCGCGGCGTCGGGCGTGCCGTTCGTCTTGATCGTCTGGTTCGCCGTCGTGTTCGTCATGTCGTTCGTCAACCGCGCGGGGCGGGCGCGTCCGCGTTCCAGATGTCGGCGTGGAGTTTCCAAGTGCCGCCGTCGTTCTTCCAGAGCACGATGTATTTGCCGGTCTGCTCCACGCGCTCGCCGCCGCCGCCCGGCGCTTCCATGCCGAGCGTGAACCGCCCGATCTCGGTGGCGAGGTCGCCGCCGCTCGTCTCAACGTCTATCGTTTCGAGCGTGGCCGCTTTGATCCCCATCTTCATCGCTCCCTGCCAGAAGGCCGTGATCGCCTCCGCGCCTTGAAGCGCGGGCGCGCCGGGCGGCATCAGGCGCGCGTCCGCCGTGTAGAGCGCGGCCACGCCCGACGCGTCGCCGCGCCCGAAGATTTCGGCAAACTTCAGGTTGTTGTTTTTGATCACCTCGCGAACATCTTCCATTAAGGTAGCCTCCTTAAAACTTTAAAGTTTCGGACACTGGTCGGCGGGAATCTTCTCGCAGATTTTTTCGAGCGTTTGGTAGCCGTCTTTGACGACGATCCCGATGTTGTTCTTGTCCACGGCGAGCGGTTCGTAGAGCATCGAAGGCACTTTCTTCCGGCCGTTATCAACCGTGTCGTTCGTCTCGACCTGCTGCCCGCGCGCGAGTTTGAGCGCGGCGTCAACCGCGCCGTAGGCGAGCGGCTGGATCGGCTTGTAGATGGTCATCGTCTGCTTGCCCTCGACGATCAGTTGGAGCGAGGCGAGGTCTGCATCCTGCCCGGAGACCAACACTTTGCCCGCGAGCCGCTGCCCGTCGAGCGCCTGAATCGCGCCGCGCGCCGTGCCGTCGTTGGCGGCGATGACGGCCACCACCTCGTTATTGACCTGCGTCAGCGCGTTCTCCACGATGTTCAGAGCCTCGCTCGCCAGCCACTCGCGCGCCGGTTGATCGACGACGATCTTAATGTCGCCGCGATCCACGGCGGGCTTCAAGATGTTCATCTGCCCGTCGTGCAGCAGGCGCGCGTTGTTGTCCGTGGCCGACCCTTGCACGACGACGTAGTTGCCCTTCGGCGCGCGTTTGAGGATGTAGTCGGCCTGCAACTCGCCGATCTTGATGACCTGATGCGAGACATAGAGGTCAACGTCCGAGTTCTTGATCAAACGGTCGTAGCTGATGACGGGCACGCCTTCGCGGTGCGCCATCTCGACGATGGTGGCCGCGATCTCGCTGTTGTGCGGCGCGACGATGAGCACGTCAACTTTTTGCGAGAGCAGATTCTCGGCCTGCTTGATCTGCAAGTTGTCGTCGCCGTTCGCCACCTGCACGGAGAGTTGCGCGCCGACCTCCTGCGCGTGCTTCTCCACCAAGTCCTTGTCGCGCTGCCAGCGTTCCTCTTTGAGCGTGTCCATCAGGAAGCCGATGAAAACTTTGTCGTTCGCTCCCTTCTTCTGGCGCGTCGCGCCCGCGCCGCCCGTGCCCCCGGCGTTCTGGTTGCCGCCCGCCCCGCCGTCGCCGCCGCTCGTGCACGCGGCTGCCGCTGCGAGCACCACCAACAGCAAGGCCGCGAGGAAATTTTTGCTTCTGCCCATGAATTACGCTCCTTCGATGTATCGTTCGGGTTGCCGGGGAAGTTCCCGCAGTCCGTCAACGGGGTCAGGATGGCGTGCATCCGAACCCGAAATTTGCGAGACCGGCACAAGGCGGTCGCGCACGCGCTCGGTTGGATCAGTAAAAACTAAAACTGTCTGATCGGTGGCCGTAGCTTAACAAAGGGGGAGGGTAGATTTCCATTGAATTTTTAGCGGTCGAGTGATAAGTTGCGCTCAACCTTAATTGTTCAATCGAATTATGGCTTACAACTCGGGGGCGACTTCGCCCCAACTGTACTCTCAAAAGAGTCCGGCAGCCACCGGAAAGTGAAGACGTTTTCTACTGACCTCACTCGGCTGGCATGCTTCCGCGCACCTTGCGCCGGAAGACCTGCCATGCGTGAGGCCCTCGTGGAGGTTCAAATGATTAGTTTACGGCCGACCGAGCTTCTCCGCACGATCTTCTGCGGCGCGCTCCTCTTGCTCTGCTGCGCCGCTACGACTGCGAACGCACAGTTCAGAGCCAACATTCAAGGCACGGTCTCCGACCCGACCGGCGCGGTCGTGCCCGGCGCGACCGTCACGCTGACAAATAACGAGACCGCCAAGTCGCAGACGACCGTGACGAGCGACGAGGGCTTTTACCGCTTCTCCGGTCTCGCTCCGGGCAAGTACACGATCACCGGCGAGCGCGAGGGCTTCGCGCGTCAGGAACTCAAAGACATCATCGTCAGCGGCGAAGACACTCAAGGGTTCGACATCACGCTGACGACCGGCCAGATCGGCGAGACCGTGACGGTCGTCAGCGACTCCGTGCCGCTCTTAGAAACCGAGACCGGCAACGTCCGTGGCGTGATCACGGCCGAAGAGGTGCGCCGCCTGCCGCAGGTCGGGCGCAACCCTTACGAACTGGCGCGCACCGCGCCCGGCGTGCTCGGCGACACGGCGCGCGGCGGCACGGGCAATCAGGCGCAGTTCATCCCCGGCGTCGAAGGCGTCGGCGGCGGCTCTAATTCGGGCGTCTTCCAGACGGAGAACCAGACGCAGATCAGCGCCAACGGCCAGCGCGTTTCCAGCAACAACTACATGGTTGACGGCGTGAGCGTCAACAGTCTCGGTCTGGGCGGCGCGGCGGTCGTGACGCCGAATCAGGAGTCGGTCAAGGAAGTTTCCGTCGTCACCAGCAGCTACTCGGCCGAGGACGGGCGCAACACCGGCGCGCAGATCAAGGTCGTCTCGCAGAACGGCACGAACGACTTCCACGGCTCGGCCGTGATCAACTACGGCTCGCCCAAACTCAACTCCTTCAACCAGTATTTCGGCAGCCCCACCGCCCCGCGCGCGCCCGGTCGCGTCGAACAGTACGAGCGCAAGTTTGCCGGAAGCATCGGCGGCCCCATCTACCTGCCACGCTTCGGCGAAGGCGGCCCGGCCTATTTCAGCGGCAAGAACCGACTCTTCTTCTTCGCCTCATACGAAGGCTTGCGCCGCAGCAACACCAACTTCAGCGACATCTTCATCGAGACGCCGGAGTTTCGCGATTATGTCTCGCGCGTGCGCCCCGGCGGCTTCGCCGCGCGCCTCTTCAACACGCCCGGCATCACCCCGCGCGTCATCGCCACCGGCCTCGCCACGTCCGGCCCGAACGGCCCCAGTCAGGCCATCAACGGGCAAGCCGGGTTGAGTTTCGACATCGGCTCGATCAACTCGCCCTTCGGGCAGAACGTCAACCCCACGCCGACCGGATTCTTCGACGGCATCCCCGACGTGACGCTCGCCCGCGTGGCGATCCCCAACAGCACGCGCGGCAACCAGTACAACGCGCGCTTCGACTACAACCTCAGCCAGCGCGACTCGTTCGCGCTCAGCATGTACTTCACCAAGCTCGGCAACTTCTCCGGCTCGTCGAGCGGGCGGCCGTTCGAGGACATCTCATTTCAACCGTTCAACTCAGCCGTCGCCCTGACCAACATTCACACGTTCTCGCCGAGCGTCTTGAACGAGGCGCGCTTCAACTTCACGCGCTTCAACGCGAACGAACTCGCAGACCTCGGCGCGGAGAATCTCTCCATCCCGCGTTTGCAGATTCAAGGGTTCGGGCAGGGGTTCAGTTTCGGCGGCCCGCCGAGTTTCGGCATAGACCGCGGCCGTCCCAATAACCGCACGCAGAACACCTACGAACTCCGCGACGTGTTGACGTGGGTGCGCGGCAATCAGGCCATCAAGTTCGGCGGCGAGGCGCGCAACGAACAGGACAACAACAACCTCGTCTCCGGCGCGCGCCCCGAGTTCGTCTTCAAGAGCCTGCTCGACTTCGCCAACGATTCCGTCTTCTTCCAGAACATAGACATTGACCCGCGCACCGGCGGCGCGGCCAACGGCCAACGCTACTTCCGCTCCAACACCTACGGCCTCTTCGTGCAGGACGATTGGAAGGCCAGACCCAACCTGACGCTCAACATCGGCGTGCGCTACGAGTACCAGACGCCTTTGACGGAGAAAGAAGGGCGGCTCACCAACTACGTCCTCGGCCCGAACGGCATCGTTGACGGGCGCGTCGTCCCGGTCGAACGCCTCCACAACCCCGACCGCAACAATTTCGCGCCGCGTCTCGGCTTCGCCTACTCGCCGCGCATCAAATCGTTCGGCGGGCTGCTCGACGAAGATCGCGCCGTTATCCGCGGCGGCTTCGGCATCGCTTACGACCGCATCTTCTCGAACCTCTTGAGCGGCGCGCGCGGCAACACGCCGTTCTTCGCGCGCGTCGGCCTCTGCTGCTCCGGCACAATCAACGCCGCCGAACCCGGCCCGATTCTCTACTCCTTCGCCGTCGCCGGGTCGCCCTTCGTCTACCCGTTGAACCCGGCCTTGCTCCGCGGCATTGACCCGCTGACGGGCGGACTGCTCGACCCGAACCCGCAGACGCTGCCCGGCGGTTTCATCCGCCGCGACATCCCCGTCGAGATCAACGGCTCGCCGGAGAACTTGCCGAACTCCTACGTCTACAACTACTCGCTCGAACTCCAGTACCAACTGACGCGCAAGACCGTCGGCTCGATCGGCTACGTGGGCAACATGGGGCGCAAACTGATTCGCACCATTGACCTCAACCGCTTCATCCCCGGCGACACTTTCGACTTCAACCGCGACCGCGTGCAGACGGCCGACGCGCGCGGCAACCCGGTGACGCCCCGTCTCACCGGCAACCCGAACTTCGACCGCATCTTCTTCCCGTTGCCCGACGTGAATTCGAGTTACAACTCGATGATCCTGCGCGTCACGCGCCAGTACGCGCGCGGCCTTCAGGGCGAAGCCATCTACCGTTGGAGCAAGAGCATTGACACGAGTTCGTTCGGGCGCGGCACGCAGCAAGACTATCCGATTGATCAAAGCCTCATGCGTGGGCCTTCCGATTTCGACGTCCGCCACACCTTCACGGCGAGCTTCCTCTGGGACGTGCCGTTCTTCCGCAACCGCGAAACGCTGGCGGGCAAGCTGCTCGGCGGCTTCCAGTTGAACGGCATCCTGACGGCGCGTTCGGGCTTCCCCTTCACGCCGATCGTCTTCGCCCCGGACGTGGCCGACCCGAACGGCGACGGCATCCTGCCCGACCGTCCGACGCAATACTTCGGCGGCGACATCAGGGGCGGCTCGAATCAGGATTTCATCAACGGCATCTTCGGCACGCGCGGCCCGGAAATCTTCGGCGTCTTCCGCGACTGCAACGACTTCCCGCGCCGTTGTTTCAACAGCGCGGTGCGCGGCGCGCCGGGCATCGGGCGCAACGCGTTCCGCGGGCCGGGCTATCGCTCGCTCGATTTGAGCGTCGTCAAGCAGACGGGCTTGCCGGGCTTCCTCGGCGACGCGGCGAACCTCGAACTCCGCGCCAACTTTTTCAACGTGCTGAACCTGCTGAACCTCCCCTCGTTCCAACCGGCGACGGATCAGGTGAACATCACGCACCCGGACTTCGGTCGCGCGACGTTCGGCCTCGCCGGGCGCGTGGTCGAACTGCAAGCGCGGTTCAGTTTCTAAGGAGCGTTTCCAGAGCGGCGCGCGAATCGGGTAGACGACTCAATCGTCCTCCTTGTTCGCGCGCCGTTTTTCCGAGGAGTCCGGTTCTATGTCGCTATTCAATCAACGGCGTTCGTCTGCCACGCGCGCGCGCCGCTTGCTGGCTCTCGCGCTCGTCACTCTCTTCGCGAACATCTGCCTCCCGGCCGACGCGTCGGCGCAGACGCGGCAACAGCAACAGCAGCAGCCCGCCGTCGAACGCAAGATCAACGCCCTGCTCGCGCGCATGACGCTCGCCGAAAAACTCGGCCAACTACAGATGCTCGACGGCGAAGCCAACGGCAACTTCCGCCCCGAACACCGCGACATGGTGCGCCGCGGCCTGCTCGGCTCGACCTTGAACGTGCGCGGCGCGGCGCGCGTCAACGAATTGCAGCGCATCGCTATAACAGAGTCGCGCTTGAAGATTCCCGTCCTCTTCGCCTTCGACGTGATCCACGGCTACCGCACAGTCTTCCCCGTGCCGCTCGGCGAGGCCGCGAGTTTCGACCCGGCGGCGGTTGAACGCGCGGCCGAAGTGGCGGCGGCCGAGGCTTCTGCGGCGGGCGTGCGTTGGACGTTCGCGCCGATGGTTGACATCGCGCGCGACGCGCGTTGGGGGCGCATCGTCGAGGGCGCGGGCGAAGACCCTTATCTCGGCGCGGCTCTGGCGCGCGCGCGCGTGCGCGGCTTTCAGGGCGCGGACTACGGCGCGCCCGAACGCATCGTCGCTTGCGCCAAACACTGGGTCGCCTACGGCGCGGCCGAGGCCGGGCGCGACTACAACACCGTGGACATGTCCGAGACGACTCTGCGCGAAGTTTACTTCCCGCCGTTCAAGGCGGCGGTTGACGCGGGCGTCGGCACGTTCATGAGCGCGTTCAACGACCTCAACGGCGTGCCGACCTCGGCCAATCCGTTCACGCTGACGACGGTGCTTCGCGGCGAGTGGAAGTTCGACGGCATCGTCGTCAGCGACTATGAATCGGTCAAGGAGTTGATGAACCACGCGCTCGCGGCCGACGAACGCGAAGCGGCGCGACTCGCGCTCACGGCGGGCGTGGACATCGAAATGGTCTCGCGACTTTACAACCAGCACGGCGAGGCGTTGCTGAAAGAACGCAAGCTCACGCTCGCCACGATTGACGAGGCCGTGCGGCGCGTGCTGCGCATCAAGTTCCGGCTCGGCCTGTTCGAGCGTCCTTACGCCGACGAGGCGCGCGAGCGCGCGGTCGTCATGCGCGCCGAACACGTCGCCGCCGCGCGCACAATCGCGGTGCGTTCGCTCGTGTTGTTGAAGAACGAGCGCGGCGCGTTGCCGCTGGCGAAGGATGTGAAGTCAATCGCCGTCGTCGGGCCGCTCGCCGATTCGCCGAAGGACATGCTCGGCTCTTGGACGGGCGACGGCCGCGCCGAAGATGCCGTGACGCTGCTCCAAGGGATCAAGGCAAAGGTCGCGCCGCAGACGAAAGTGTCATACGTGAAGGGCGTCGCCGTCGAAGGCCGTGGCGTAACGGGCAACTACGACGCGCCGCCGCCCACGGCCTCGAACGCCGGGGGCACGAACGTCACGCAGTCGAGCGACGAGGCCAGAAACTCCGTCACGCCGACCGACCGCGACGGCATCAACGACGCCGTGCGACTCACACGCGCCTCTGACGTGACCGTCGTCGCTGTCGGCGAATCGGCGGAGATGAGCGGCGAGGCTGCGTCGCGCACGTCGCTCGATCTGCCGGGCAGGCAGTTAGAGTTGATTCAGGCGATTCACGCGACGGGCAAGCCTTACGTCGTCGTGTTGATGAACGGGCGGCCGCTCACGATCAACTGGCTCGCGGAGAACGCGCCCGCCATCCTTGAGACGTGGTTCGCGGGAACGCAGGGCGGCCACGCCATCGCCGACGTGCTGTTCGGCGACGTGAACCCCGGCGGCAAGTTGCCCGTCACGTTCCCGCGCGCCGTCGGCCAACTGCCGCTCTACTACAATCACAAGCGCACGGGGCGGCCGCCGACCGATCAGAAGTACACCTCGAAATATCTGGACGTGCCGTGGACGCCGCTCTACCCCTTCGGTTATGGCCTCAGCTACACGCAGTTTCGCCTGTCCGACTTGCGACTGAGCGCGCAGAGCATTCGGCCGGACGGGCAACTGACGGCGACGGTCGAGTTGGAGAACACGGGCGCGCGCGCGGGCGACGAGGTGGTGCAACTTTACGTGCGCGACGTGGCCGCGAGCGTGACGCGCCCCGTCAAAGAGTTGAAAGGCTTCGAGCGCGTGACGCTTGCGCCGGGCGAGCGGCGGCGCGTCGAGTTCCGGCTCACGCCCGCGCACCTCGGATTTTATAACCGCGCGCTGCGCTTCACGGTCGAACCCGGCGACTTCAAAGTGTTCGCCGGGACGAGTTCGGCCGACGGACTCGAAGCGAGTTTCAAGGTCGTCGAGAAGTAGTCGAGAGAAGTAGTAGTCGAGAGAAGTTAGCCGATGCGCGGTCAGTTTCGCCTGAGACGCACGACGACAATTTCGCGCCGCCCGTCGCTCGCGGGCTACGGCGCGCTTCTCTGCGCCGCGCTCGTTCTTGTCAACACAGTCTGTCCGGCCATCGCGCGCGGCAAAGGCACGCGCACAAACGCGACGCGGGCACGTTCATCCTTCACGCGTCTCGACGCGCGCGACGAGGCGTTGCTCGAAGACATGTCGCGCCGCGCGTTTCGCTACTTTTGGGAGCAGGCCGACGCTTCGACCGGCCTTGTCCGCGACCGCGCGCGCACCGACAATTCGCCGATTGATGAAAACCATCGCGACGTGGCGAGCATCGCCGCCACAGGCTTCGGTCTCACCGCACTCTGCGTCGCCGCCGAGCGCGGCTGGATCAATCCGAGCGAGGCGCGCGAACGCGTGCGCGCGACGCTGCGTTTTTTCGCCACGCGCGCCACGCACGAACACGGTTGGTTCTATCACTGGATGGACGCGCGGACGGGCGCGCGTCGCTGGCAGAGCGAGGTCTCTTCGATTGACACCGCGCTCCTGCTCGGCGGCGCGCTCACGGCGCGGCAGAAGTTTCAAGGCGACGCCGAAGTCGTGCGTCTCGCCACATTCATCTACGAGCGCGTGGATTTCCCGTGGATGCTCGCGGGTCACCCGACGCTGCTCTCGCACGGCTGGCGACCCGAAACCGGCTTCATCAAATATCGCTGGAACGCTTACAGCGAACACCTCATCCTCTACCTGCTCGCCACGGGGTCGCCCACGCACCCCATCACGCCGCGCTCTTGGTTCGCTTGGCAGCGCGAGCGCATCACCTACGCGGGCTACACATACATCACCGGCGGCCCGCTCTTCATCCACCAGTACTCGCACGCGTGGGTGGACTTCCGCGGGCGACGCGAAAGCCAGTACCCTTTCACGGACTACTTCCAGAACTCCGTCGCCGCGACGCGCGCGCACCGCGCCTTCTGTCTCGCGCTCTCGCGCGAGTTTCCCGGCTACACGGAGCACGTCTGGGGCATTACCGCTTCGGACAGCGCGAAAGGTTATCTGGCGTGGGGCGGCCCTCCGCGCGATGCGGCGATAGACGGTACGGTCGTCCCTTGCGCGGCGGGCGGCTCGCTCATGTTCACGCCCGACATCTCGCTCCCCGCCCTGCGCGCCATGCGCGAACAGTACGGCGCGAGCGTCTACGGCCGCTACGGTTTCGCCGACGCCTTCAACCCGAACAACGGTTGGGTCAACCCAGACGTGATCGGCATCAACCTCGGCATCATGCTGCTCAGCGCGGAGAACGCGCGCACCGGCAACGTCTGGCGTTGGTTCATGCGCAACCCGGAGCTGCCGCGCGCCATGCGACTCGTCGGCCTTCGTCACTGACGTAACCGATCTTCGTCTCTGATCTGATCGGCTTTCGTCACTAACATAAGCGGCCTTCGTCCTTGACGTAAAAAGCCGACAGAGTTCTTCCGTCGGCTTCCCACTTCAAGTTCCCGCTTAAAGTTTTCACTTCAAACAGAACGTGCCGCGTTCACTTCACCGCGCGGCGAAAGATGCGGTAGCCCCACGCGTCGAGGGCGAGCGCGGGGAGGCTGACGGTGCGTGCGCGCGGCTTGTGTTCGGGCGCGGGCGCGTCGGGCGGGAGCGGCGGCGCAACGTCGGGCGTTACGTCCGCGAACACAGCGCCGCCCGGCGCTTCAATCGTGCCCGCGAACGGGCGGTTCGAGAAGTTGATCGCAACGAGCATCTCTTCGTCGCCCGCGCGGCGCAGGTAGGTGATGACGCGCGCCTCGTCGGAGTTGCGTACCCACTCGACCGTGCCGCGACGGAGCGCGTTGCTCTGCCGCCGCAGTTCGATGATCTGTTTGTAGAAGCGCGGGAACTCCGGCCGCCGCTCGGCCATCGGCCAGAAGATCGGGAGACGCTCGAACAGCGCGGGCGCGCCCGACTCGGTGGTGTCGCCCACTTCCATGCCGTTGTAGAGCAGCGGCACGCCGTCCAAAGTGAACATCAGGGCGGAGGCGGCGAGCACGGGGCGTTCGCCGAAGCGCGCGATGGCGCGTCGCTCGTCGTGGTTGTCGGAGAAGCGCAGGTGCAGAGAGCCGCGCGGCCACTTCGCGTGCTCCTCTTCCCACGCGGCGCGCACCGCGTTTGCGGGCGCGAGTCCCATTAGCGCGTCCGACATGGCGTGATGCAGCGGCCAAGAATAGTCAACGTCGAAGGCTTTGATGAGCAGGTCGGGTTCGTGCCATTCGGCGAGCA
The DNA here is from genome assembly GCA_030841105.1 of Pyrinomonadaceae bacterium. Taxonomy (GTDB): domain Bacteria; phylum Acidobacteriota; class Blastocatellia; order Pyrinomonadales; family Pyrinomonadaceae; genus JAIVJZ01. The sequence continues at coordinate 51,746 of JAVEDE010000026.1, read as the reverse complement.
TGAAGATGTCCGGCTTGACCCGTTCGAGTTCCGTGCGCGCCGCCTCCCAGAAATCGGTGGGAACCATCCCGGCCACGTCGCAGCGAAAGCCGTCTAGGTCGTACTCGCGCAGCCAGAACTTGAGCATGTCAATCATGTAGGCGCGGAGCGCGGGATTATCGTAGTTGAGATCGGCCACGTCCGCCCAGTCGGCGACGGGCGGGATGATCTTGCCCGCACGGTCGCGCGTGTAGAACTCAGACTTCGCCATCATCACGCTGTCCCAGGACGTGTGGTTCGCCACGATGTCAATGATGACTTTCTGGCCGCGACGGTGCGCCTCCGCGACGAGTCTCTTGAGATCGGCGGACGTGCCGTAGTCGGGGTTGATGGCGTAGAAATCGCGCACGGCGTAGGGGCTGCCGATTGTGCCCTTCGCGCGCTCGCGCCCGACCGGGTGGATCGGCATCAGCCAGAGGATGTTGACGCCGAATTGTTTCAAGCGGTCGAGGTCGGCGGTGATGCCGTTGAAATTCCCTTGCGGCGAAAAGGCGCGCGGGAAAATTTCGTAGACCACGCCGTCGCGCACCCACGCTGGCGTCGTGCGCGCAGACTCTTTCGAGAAGTCGCGCGGCGCGGGCGGCGCACTTTGCGCGCTCGCGACCGTTGCAGGTTGGATTAGTGAACTCACCATGATCAATCCACAGGCGATGATGTTCTGCGTTGTCCTTCTCACAGTTTCTCCAAACTTCCGATAACGACGCGCGGGCGGGCGACCCGTCCGGCTCAGACTTTCAACTCTTGCCGCCCACACGCGGGTCGTCAATCAGACCCGTGCTCGGCACGGGCTGCGCAGAGCCTTGCGGGATAATGGGCGTGTGCTCGTCGCCGCGAATCACGGCGCGTTCGGGCACGTCGGCGTCGGCCACGTCCGTCACGCGCGTCACCATCAGCGCGGCCACGAGCAGCGACGCGCCGCCGAGCATCACGACGTAGAGCGGGTTGTTTCCGAAGACGTAGCGCACGAGCGGCTGGAACGTGAATGAGGCGACGATCTCAGGGATGACGATGAAGAAGTTGAAGATGCCCATGTAGACGCCCATCCGTGCGGGCGGCAACGCGCCAGACAAAATCGCGTAGGGCATCGAAAGGATCGAAGCCCAAGCGATGCCGACGCCGACCATCGAGAGCAACAGCACGTACTGGTCGCGTATGAAATAGACCGAGAGCAGCCCGACGCCGCCGCAGACGAGCGCGGCGGCGTGGACGGTCTTGCGACTCGTCGCGGCGGCGAGCTTCGGCAGCGCGAAGGCGACGAGGAAGCAGACGATTGAATAGACGGCGAACGAGATGCCGCCCCACTCCTGACCGAGCGCGAAGCGCGGGTCGCGCTCGCTCGTCGCGCCGAAGACATGGTATGAGGTGGTCAGCCCGTAGAACATCCACATGCAGAAGAGGCCGAGCCACGTAAAGACCTGCACGACGGCGAGTTGCTTCATCGTCCGCGGCATCTCGCTCATGGCCGAAAAGATTTCGCGCAAGCCCGCGCCCCAGCCGCGGTGCTCGCGGCGCATCCGCTCGAACTCTTCCATGTCGTCGGGCGGGTACTCTTTCGTCGTGAAGACCGTCCACAGCACGGCGAGGAGGAAGGCCACCGCGCCGATCTTGAACGAGTACTGGATCGTCAGAGGGATGCCGCTCGGCGTCGTGCCCGTCACGCCGTACTTGCGGAAGAGATAGGGCAAGGCGTTCGCCAGCGTCGCGCCGACGCCGATGAAGAACGACTGCATGACGAACCCGGCCGTTCGCTGATCCACGTTCAACTTGTCGGCGACGAAGGCGCGGAACGGCTCCATCGAGACGTTGATGCTGGCGTCGAGAATCCAGAGCATCCCCGCGGCCATCCAGAGCGTGGACGAATCGGGCATGAAGAAAAGCGCGACGCTCGCGCAGATCGCGCCGACGAGGAAGTAGGGGCGGCGGCGGCCGAGACGATTCCAGGTGCGGTCGCTCATCGAACCGATGATCGGTTGGACGAGCAGACCCGTCATCGGCCCGGCCAGCCAGAGGATCGGAATCTGATCGGGGTTCGCGCCGAGGTAGGTGTAGATGCCGCTCATGTTGGCGAGTTGCAAGCCCCAGCCGAACTGGATGCCGAGGAAGCCGAAACTCATGTTCCAGATTTGCCAGAAGCTCAGACGTGGCTTTTGCTGCGTCATCTCTCTTACTCCTTCGTTCGAGGTGTGTCAGCGCGCGTAGAGGTTGATGTCTTCGAGTACGACTTCGCGGTCGAGCGAGAGCGCGAACAAAAGAGCACGCGCCATGTTGCGGACGTGAATCGCACCCGCGCGCGGCTCAACGTCCGCGCCCGTGTGGTCAACGTCAACGAGGCCGGGGCAGAAGTTGAAGACGCGTATGTTCGCGCCGGTTTTGCGCGCGTGGTCGCGCAGGGATTCCGCGTAGCCGAGCAGGGCGAACTTCGAGGCGCAGTAGGAAGGCACGTCGGCATATCCGTTCTTGCCCGCCTGCGAGGAGACGTTCACCACGTCGCCGAAGTCTTCGCGGATCATGTAAGGGAGCGCGGCGCGCACGAGCCACATCGCGCCGCGCACGTTCGTCTCCAACACCTTGTCCCAACCCGCCTCGGTGATCGCCTCGACCGATTCGGGCACGGCGAGGCCAGAGTTGTTGACGAGCACGTCAATCGCGCCGAAGCGTTGGGCGACCGAGTGCGCGAGCGCATCGGTCTGCGCGAGGTCGCGTATGTCGAAGGCATAAGGGTGGACGCGCTCCGCGCCGCAGCGCGCGTTCAACTCGTCGGCCGTCGCCTTGAGCACGTCCTCGCGCCGCGACGCGATGACGACGGCGCGCGCGCCCGACTCGGCCAGCACCCCGGCGAACGCGCGCCCGATCCCCGTGCCGCCGCCCGTGATGAGTGCGACCTGTTCGGTCAAAGGTTTGTTACGCAGGGTCATATCGGTCGTCCGTTCGTCTGCCTGTCAGTCGTCGCCCCTAACGTTAACGCGCCGGGGCGTTCGTCAAAATACTCGCGGAGCGCGGCGGCAGCGTGATCTTCAAGAGGCCGCCCTGTGCGCGCACGTTGCCGATGGTGTCGAGGCGGTCGTCGAGCCGCGCGTCGGGCGCGAAGTTGGCCGCTGTGACGTTGAACTCAAGCGTCGCGGGGTTGCCCTCGTTGTTGATGGCGACGATGACCGAGCCGCGCTCCGTGACGCGCGCGTAGACGTACTGATGCGTGTCGGCGCGCAGCGTGACGAGCGTGCCGTGGCGGAGCGGTTCGAGTTCGGCGCGCAGGCGCGCGACGCGTCGCGTGTGCTCGAAGATGTCCTGCTCGGCGGGCGTGCGCCCGGCGCGCGTGAAGGCGTTGCGCGCATCATTCGGGAAGCCGCCGGGAAAGTCCTGCCGCGTCGTCGGCTCGTCCGCGCCCGGCATGGCGATCTCGTCGCCGTAATAAATCTGCGGCACGCCGCGCGTCGTCAACAGAAAGGTGTGCGCCAGTTTCAGCCCCGCCACGGTCGCCCCCTGCTCGCTCATGAAACGCCCGTCGTCGTGGCTGCCGATGAGCGTGACGAGAAGGTCGGGGTTGGTGTAGAGCCAATCCTTCGCGAGCAACTGCGCGACCTCTTTGACGGGCTTGCCGCTGGCGAAGGCGTGACGTGCCGGATAGAAGAGCGGGAAGTCGAGCAGCGAATCGAGGCCGGAGTCAACGCCGTCGAAACGCACGCGCCCGCCCTGAAAGAAAGAGACGTGCACTGCGTCGCCGTCCTTCACCTCGCCGAAGACGCGCACCTGTGGGAACTCGCGCTTGATGGCCGCCGTCCACTCCTTCCAGAAACTGTTCGGGACGTACTGCCAAGTGTCCTCGCGGATGGCGTCGAGTCCGGTCACGCCGATCCACCAGAGCGTGTTCTGGATGAGGTAACGCTTCGTCTCTTCGTCGTTCTGATTTAAGTCCGGCAGGAAGTCTAAAAACCAGCCCTCCATCGTGGCGCGTTTGATCTGCGGGTCGGCGCGCGGGTCGTGCAGCGCCCACGTCTCGAAGACGTTGGCGAGGTGACGCTCGCGCGTGCCGTTGAACCAAGTCGGCGTCGGCTGATCGGCGACCCACGGGTGATAAGGCCCGGTGTGATTGACCACGCTGTCCTGAATGATCTTGATGCCTTGCTTGTGCGCCTCTTCGACCAGTTCGCGCAACTTCGGGAGCGTGCCGAAGTGCTCGTCAACCGTGTAGAAGTCCTGCGCGTTGTAGCCGTGGAAACCCGTGCTCGGCCGTCCCTCCTTCAACTCGATCTCGTTCGGGCGGTCGTAGTTGTCGTACCAAGGGCTGAGCCAGACGGCGGTGACGCCGAGGTCTTTCAGGTAGGGCAGGCGGTTGATGACGCCCTGCAAGTCGCCGCCGTGGTAATAGAACTTGTTGTTGCGGTCGTAGATGCCGCGCGACTGCGCGGGGTCGTTGTTCGCGGGGTCGCCGTCGCCGAAGCGGTCAATCATCAACATGTAGATCAGGTCGTCGGGCGAGAAGCCCTGAAAGCGACCGGCGCGACTCAGGGGCGCGAGTATCTCGAACGGCGTTTCAATCGTGCCCTGCGCCGTGGTCACACGCAGGCGGCGCACGCCCGGCGTCGCACGCGGATCGATCAGCACGTCAACGAAGACGCAAGTGCCCGCCGCGTTCGTGCGCGTCACCTCCGCACGCACGCCTCCTCCTGCGCCCAACGCCTCGACACGCGCGCCCGTCAAATTCCTGCCCCGCAACAACACGCGCACAGGGTTCAACGTGCTGCCCGCCCACCAACTCGGCGGTTCGACCTTTGACACCTCCGGCGCACCCTGCGCGGACGTGACCGACGCGGCGAAAAGAGACAGGGCGATGAGAATGACAAAACGGTGGAGCGACGCGCGACGTGGAGTGTTCATGTTTTTGATCGGTAGTTACGTTCCGTCAGAAGCCGGGGACGAAGGACGGTCGGCCGGGCGACGCGCCGACATCACCCGCGCGTTACCGCACCCGCCCTTGCGCTCTCGTCATCGCGTTCAATGCTCGTCGGATTTCAAATCGCTCAGTTCCGCCTTCGCGTTGCGGCCGTAGAGTTCGGTCAAGGCTTTGAGGCGGTCGCTCAGTTTGCCTGTGAGCGCGCCGGGGGCGTAACGCCAAGACCAGTTGCCGTCGGTGCTGTTGGGAAGATTCATGCGCGCGTCGTTGCCGAGTCCGAGGATGTCTTGGAGGGGGATGATCGCGATGTTGCCGACCGAGGCGAGCACGGCGCGGATGAAGTCCCAGTGAATCTCGCGCCCGTCGGAGTTGAGATAGTCGAGACAGAACTTGCGCTCGCTTTCAATCTCGGCGGGCGTGCGCGTTGAGCCTTCGCCCGCTGCGGACTTGAACCAGCCGACGGTCGTGTCGTTGTCGTGCGTGCCGGTGTAAACGGCGAGGTGGCGGTGGTAGTTGTGCGGCAGGTCTATGTTCTTGCTGTCGCTGCCGAAGGCGAACTGGAGGATGCGCATGCCGGGGAAGCCGAAATCGTCGCGCAGGGCTTCCACGTCGGGCGTGATGACGCCGAGGTCTTCGGCGAGGATGGGGAGCGTGCCGAGGGCGCGCTTGATGGCCTCGAAGAGTTCGCGCCCCGGCGCGTTGACCCAGTGGCCGCGCTCGGCCGTGGTGTCGCCGCCCGGTATCTCCCAACTCGCGGCAAACCCGCGAAAGTGATCAATGCGCAGGACGTCCACCGTGTTGAGCATCGAACTGACGCGCGCGATCCACCAGCGGAAATCGTCGGCCTGCATGTGCTCCCAATCGTAGAGCGGGTTGCCCCAGAGTTGGCCGGTCGCGCTGAAGTAGTCGGGCGGCACGCCCGCCACGACGCGCGGGCTGCCGTCCTCGTTCAACTTGAAGAGGCGCGGGTGCGTCCACACGTCGGCCGAATCGTGCGCGACGAAGATCGGGATGTCGCCGATCACGGAGACGCCGCGCTCGTTGGCGTAACGCTTGAGCGCGTGCCACTGTTTGAAGAAGAGGAACTGGTAGAACTTCTGCGCGCTGATCTCTGAGCGCAAGCCTTCGCGCGCGGCGGCCAGCGCGGCCGGTTCGCGCCGCAGCATCGGCGACTCCCACTTGTTCCACGCCGCGCCGCCGCGCGCGTCTTTCATCGCGCGGTAGAGGGCGTAGTCGTCGAGCCAAGCCGCTTCGCGCTGGCTGAACGTCTCGAACGCGCCGCGCAATCCGGTATCGGTCGTGTGGCGAAAGTTCTCGAACGCGCGTGCGAGCAGTTTGTTTTTGAACTCGATGGCCGCGCCGAAGTCAACGCGGTCTTTCGGGAATGTGGGCGCGCCTTCGAGGTCGCGTTTGTCCAACAAGCCCTCTGTGACGAGGCGTTCGGGGCTGACGAGCAGCGTGTTGCCGCCGAAGGCCGAGAAGGACTGGTAAGGCGAATCGCCGTAGCCGGTGGGGCCGAGCGGGAGGACTTGCCAGAGCGTCTGCCCGCCCGCGACGAGAAAATCTATGAAGCGGTAAGCCTCGTCGCCCAGATCGCCCACGCCGTATGTGCCCGGCAGGCTGGTCGGATGCAGCAAGACGCCGCTCGAACGTGAAAAACTCACAGACGAACCCCTCGACTTTAGAGTTGAGCAGAGCTAATTAACGTGTATCTCGCTTGCGACTACTTTTACAACAGCGGCCGCGTATCATCAAGCCGCTCGCACCGCGCGCTCAAGGGGCGACGCCACGCGCGACCCGGTAGGCGACCGCCGTGCGCGCGGGCACGTTAAAACTGATCTCGCCGCCCGCGACCCGCTCGCCTTTTTTCGCCACCAGCAGCGGCAAGAGTTCCGCGCCGTCGGGCGCGCCGACGAACGCGGCGGGCGCACTGATCCGCTTCGGCGCGGCGGCGCGGTTGAAGGCGAGGATGATCGTCTCGCCGTCGTCGCCTTGTCGCGCGAAGGCGTAGGCGTCTTCGTCAGAGAAGAGATCGAGGAGGCGGCCTTGACGCATCGCCGTGTGCTCGCGCCTGACGCGCAGCCAATCTCGCGTCCACTCGAACATGCGCTGCTCGTTGGCGGTGCGCCCGGCGCGCTCGAAGGCGTTGCGCGCGTCGCCGGGGAAGCCGCCGGGAAAGTCGCGCCGATTGTCGGGGTCGTCGCCGCCTTCCATAAAAATTTCGTCGCCGTAGTAAAGCTGCGGCGTGCCGCGCACGCTGAAAAGAAAGGCGTGGTGGAGCATCGAGCCTTCGAGCGTCATCCCGTCGGTCGAGGCGACGCGGCGCAGGTCGTGGTTGTTCGTCATCGTGACGAGCCGCGCCGGGTCTGCGTAGAGCGAGTCGTTACGGAGCATCGAGCGGAGCGCGGTGGCCGGGGCTTTGCTCGCGAACACGTCGAGCGACGTTTGCCAGAGGGGGAAGTCGAAGAGCGCGTCGAGTTCGGTATCCGTGCCGTCCCAGCCGCGGCGACCGCCGAAGAAATACGAGAGATGAATCGGGTCGCGGTCGAACACTTCGCCGACCATCCACATCTTCGGATACTGGCGGCGGAGCGCGACGGAGAGGTCGCGTATGAAGGCGCGGGGCATGTACTGGATCGTGTCCTGCCGGACGCCGTCAAGCCCCGTGATGCCGACCCACCAGAGCGCGTTCTGGATTTCGTAACGCGCCACCTCCGGCTCTTCCTGATTCATGTCGGGGAGATCGTCTGAGAACCAGCCGTCGAGCACGGGGCGGCGCGCGGCGTCGGAAGCATGGGGCGAGAGCAGGAGGTCTGCGCGGAAAGGGTTCTGCGTGTGGCTGGTGGGCGTGCCGTGAAACCAGTTGTCGAGCGGCGGATCATTCACCCACGAATGCTGCGAGCCGACGTGATTCGCCACCTGATCCTGAACGATCTTGATGCCGGACGCGTGAGCCTTCTCGACCAACTCGCGCAGCGTCTCCATGTCGCCGAAGCGATCTTCCACGGCGTAATAATCCGTCGCGTGATAGCCGTGGTAATAGGTGTTCGGACACCACGGCTTATCGCACGCGTTGATGCCGTTCCAGTTGTCGTACCAGGGGTTGAGCCAGAGCGCGGTGACGCCCAACTCTTTGAGATAAGGCAGGCGGTTGATGACGCCGCGCAAGTCGCCGCCGTGAAAGGCGCGCGGGTTCTTGCGGTCGGTCGCCGCGCGGGGCGCGCCCGGCGGGGTGTCGTTCGACGCGTCGCCGTTCGCGAAACGATCCGGCATGATCAGGTAGATCACGTCGTCGGCGGTGATGCCTTGAAAGTGCGTCGCCGGGTCGAGCGGGACGTTCAGGCGAAACGGGATCGAAGTCTTCCCGTTCGCCGTCTCCAACGTCAGCGGGTAGTCGCCGGGCGCGGCCGTCGGGCTGATGTTGACGCTGACGAAGACGTACGTGCCCGCCGCGTTCGTGACGACCGCGCTCGCCTGCGTCTCCGTGCGCGTGGGCGTGACGCGCGCGCCGTGCAAGTGCTTGCCGCGCACGAGCAGTCGCACGGGGTTGACGCTGTGCGCCGCCCACCACGAAGGCGGCTCGACTTTCGAGACGAAAGGAGCGGCGGCTGTTTGCACGCCCGCGATGAAGGTTTGCGCGCGCGCGGTCGTAACGAAGGTTTGCGCGTGTGCGGTCGTGACGAGACAAAGCGACGCGATGGTGACGAGGGCGACGGCGGTCGTGCGCGAGAGCAACTTGGCGGACGTGTTAGGTAGCATGCGCTGGCGTCGTTCCTCGAAAATTTGTGAGCGGGCAGTGCCGGTCATTTGCCGTCAAACGTGCGCACGAAGGCGACGAGCGCGGCGATGTCGGACTTGGAGAGTTGCTGGCCGAAGCCGGGCATCTGGCCGCGCCCGTGGCGGATCGAGTTGGCGAGGCGTTGGTCGGTCGGTTGTGTCTTCTTCCACCACGCGGCGTCGGTCAGGTTCGGCGCGGCGAAGGCTTTGCCCATCGCGGTCTGCCCGCGCCCGTCCGCGCCGTGGCAGCGCGCGCAGTTGGTCTCGAACAAAGCGGTCGCGGCCGCGAGTCGCTTGCCGTTCAACTTCTTCTGCGCGCCGCCCTCCGTCGTGGTAGCTGCGCGCGCGTGGCGCGTCGTAAAACTCCCGCCCGACGTGATGCCGGACAATAGCAACAGCAGCGACGCGGCCGACGCCGCAGTTAACTTCCCTCTTCTTCCCATAATCATTCTCCGCTCTATGTTACTTCTCCGCTCTATCTGTCGGGCGACGCGGGCGGCTTGCTCGATTCGCCGGTGGCCGACGCGGGCAGTTCGAGCGGTGCGGCGGCCGGTTCGCCCGTCGCGCCGGGGGGCGTCGGCATGGCGTCGCCGCTCGAAGTCTTGCGCGCTTCTTCGAGTCGTTTGAAGAGCGCCAACTCGCGCTCGGCGTCCGTCTTGCGTTTGAGGCGCGAGTAGACGGTGAACAGTTGATAGTGGATGCCGGGGTCGGAGTCGTTGAGAGCCAGCCCGCGCTCGAAGACGGACAACGCCTCTTCGTAGCGACGCAGGCGCAACAGCAGTTTGCCGAGGTCGTAATGCGCCGGGTAGTGCTTGGGGTCGAGCGCGATGGCGCGGCGCAGCAGTTCGTCGGCCTCGGCCGTCTGCCCGCGCTCGCTGGCGATGAAGCCGAGGTTGGCAACCGCGTCGGCATTGTTCGGTTGCGCTTCGAGCGCGCGACGGAAGGCGGCGATGGCGTCGTCGTACAAACCCTCGCCGCGCGCGGCGTAGCCGATGAGGTATTGAATCTCGGACGACTGCGGAAACTGCGCGGCGGCGCGCTGGTAGACGGCGCGCGCCTGCACGTAGCGACGACGACGGAAATGCGCCGCGCCGAGGCGGATATAGTAAAGCTGCTTCGACGGGTCGTGCGCGATGGCGCGCTCGTAGAACTCGACGGCCGCGTCGCTGCGCTGATGCTTGAAGAGTTCTTCGGCGATCATGAAATTCGCCTCGGCGAAGTCGGGGCGCAGACGAAGGGCTTGCTGCCAGAGCGCGATGGCCGGGTCGCTCTGCTTGCGTGCGGAGGCGATGAGGCCGAGACGGTAGTAGACGTTCGGATCGTCGGGGGCGAGTGCGGCCGCGGAGTTGAAGGCGCGCTCGGCTTCGTCCAGACGGTCGAGGTTGTAGAGTGCGACGCCGAGGTTGTAGAGAATTTCGGGCGTGTTCGGGCGCAGCGCGTTCGTGCGTTCAAACAGAGCGGCAGCGCGCGCGTACTCGTGCGCTTCGGCCAGCGCGAGGCCGAGCGAGAAGAGCGTGCGCGCGTCGTCGCCCGCGGCGCGTTCGACCGTGGCGACGAGGGCGGCGGCATCCTTCGGCCGCCCGGCGTGAATGTAAGCGTTGGCGAGCGCGAGCAGGAGCGAGAGGTCGCCCGTTGCGGCGTTGGCGGTATTGTCAGTCTTCGGCGCGGCCTGCTTGCCCGCTGTAGGATTGTTGACGCCCGCGGCGCGTTCGAGCAGGGGGATGGCGCGCTCGTAGTCGCCGCGCGCGGCGTAGAGGATGCCGAGATTGAAAGTCGCCTGACCGTGCGCGGGCGCGAGACGCAAGACCGACTCGAAAGTTTCGACGGCCTTGTCGGCACGGTTCGTGCGCGCCAAGAGGACGCCGAGATTGGCGAGCGCGTTTGTGGCCTTCGGGTTCGACGCGAGCGCGGCGCGATATTCGCTCTCCGCTTCGGCGGCGCGGCCGCGCTGATCGAGAATCACGCCGAGCAGGTTGCGCGCGTTCGCGTCGCGCGGCACGAGTTCGACGACGCGGCGGGCGATTGTTTCGGCCTCGTCGAGTCGGCCGGATTGCATGAGCGCGGCGGCCTCTTGCATGAGCGCGGCGGCGCGTTGCGGCGCGTTCGAGACGGGAGCGGAGGCGGATTGATTCGCGGCTGGCGCGCGCCGTTTTTGCGTCGCCGTGGTGACGGTAGCAACGGCGGCGAACGACGCGCAGAGGGCAGCGCAGGCGAAGGCGAGCGACGGGTTTGAACGTGCCGGATAACTCATTGGACGTAGCATACTTCGTTCGCCCACGCGCGTGCGAGAGGCGGCAGATAGTAAACGAGTGGCGAGCCTGTAGAAGCGCCCGCCACTCGACTGTTGCGCCGCTGCCGCCCGTTTAGAACAGCAGCTTGACGGAGAACTCAAACTGGCGCGGGCGTTGGATCGCGCGGTCGCGGCCGCGGTCGCCCGTGTTGTCCAACTCCCTCGTCGGGATGTTGCGGTTGACGTGGTTCAGCACGTTGAACGCCTGCACGCGGAACTGGACTTTGAACTCCTCGCTGATGGCCGGGATGGCGAAGTTCTTGAAGAGCGACGAGTCCCAGTATTCCTGCCGCTCGCCGCGGAAGGTGTTGCGTCCGAGCGAGCCGTACTTCGGCCCGTTCGGGTCGTTAGCGAAGATCGGCGTGACGGGGTTGCGGAAGGCGTCCGGGTTGAAGAGGAAGCCTTGCGCGCGTTGCGCGTCGGTGGGCGTCGGGTCGCCGATCAAGTCGGGGCGGATGCCGCCGCCGTTGACGACCACGCTGAAGACGGGGCCGCTCTGGATGGTGACGATGTTGTTGAACTGGAAACCGCCGATCAGGAAGTCGAGCGCGCGCGGCATGTCGCCGCCGAAACGACGGCCGCGACCCAAAGGCAGATCGTAGACGTTGGCGAAGGTGAAGCGGTGGCGCACGTCGAAGTCGGAGTTGCCGCGGTCGAGTTCGGGGCGCAGCGGGTTTGACGGCCCGATGCGGTCGCGGCCGCCGCTCGCGCCGGCGAAGCCGCCCGGCCCGTCGTCAATCGCGTGCGACCAAGTGTAGGCCGACAGGATGGACAGCCCGCGGTCGAAACGCTTCTCCAACTTCGACTGGAACGAATCGTAGCGCGACGAGCCGGTGTACTCGGTGGCGATGACGCGGTTGATCCCTGAGACCTGCCGCGAGCCGGGGCCGTAGCTGCCGTCCTGCCCGATGTTGCGCACGATGAGCAGATTGCGACCCGCCGAGCCGACGTAGCCAGCCTCGGCCAGCCAATTGCGCGCGAACCCGTACTGCAACGTCAAGTTGTACTGGTGGAACAACTCGGTCTTCGTGTCGGGGTCAACGTAAAAGATGGTCTGGTTCGCGTTCGTCACCGGGATGATCGTGCCCGAGACGACGGGCGTCGGCGGGAACGGATAGCCCGTTTCGAGATTGGGGACGAAAGGAACTTGCGGGCAGGCCGACGTGCCGAACTGCGTGATCGAGCAGAAGTAGCGCGACGCGTTCGGCGGGTTCTGCGCGATGTTCGGCTGGCCGCTCACGTCGAGCGCGTAGAGCGCGCCGTAGCCGCCGCGCAGCACCAGCGATTTGTCTTCTTTGAAGCCGCTGTAGGCGAAACCGATGCGCGGGCCGAAGTTGTTCTTGTCGGTATCAACGAGCGAGCGGTCGTTGTCGGTGGCACGGATGAGCGTGTTGTTGGCCGGGTTGAAGTTGGCTTGACGGTCGAAACGTTCGGTCGGCGCGGTGAACACGTCGTAGCGCAGGCCGAGGTTGAGCGTCAGGTCGGGACGCACCTTCCAGTCGTCCTGCACGTAGAAGGCGATCTCTTTGTTGGAGCGCAGGAAGGGGCCGCCGGGGAAGCCGCGCTCGATGTCGGTCGGCGCGTAGCCGAGGAGGATGTTGGCGTAGGACGAACCGGCGTCTTGCGGGCCGATGGGCAGGCCGTCGCGGCCGCTGATGAAGCTGCCGCCGACGCCCGTGTCGTAGCGCACGTTGCCTTTGGTGAAGCCCGCGCGGCCGCCGTCGAAGTCCGTCACCTGACGGACGCGCAGGTCGCCGCCGAACTTGAAGCTCTGGTTGCCGCGCACGACCGTCAGCGTGTCGCCGAAGAAGAAGTTGTTCGAGGTGAAAGTGAAGGGGCCGCCGTCGCCGACGAACTCCAACTGCTTGTCCACGTCCGACGGGAGGACGCCGACGAGGATCGTGCCTTCACAGGGCGCGCCGCAGATGTTGATGTTGGGCACGCCGAGTTCGGTGGTGACGTTCGGGCTGAAGCCGAGCGAGCCGCCGATGCCGGGCAGGTTGATGCCGACGCCGACGCGCGTGTAACCGGCGCGCATGTCGTTGATCACGTTCGCGCCGAAGATGTGCGTGTCGCCGAGTGCGAACTGGCGCGAGTTGCCGAACTCAGTGCCCGCCGCGCCGCCCGACGCTAGGTCGAGGCCGGTCGGCGACGAGCCGAGCGGGAAGTTGCCCGAACGGTTGCGCTCGTTGGTGGACTTGCTGTAACGACCGAAGAGCGAGTTCACGTTATTGATCTTGTGATCGATCCTCACGTCGTAGGCGTCCTGATCGTATTCCTCGATGCGGTTGATGCGATAGTTATTCTCGCGTCCCGCGCTCGTCGGCAGCGGGTAGGAGTTGAAGAACCTGCGTGCGACGGGCGAGAGCAAATTCTGCGGAATGACGTTGCCGGGGAACGGGTTGCCGTTGCGGTCGAAGATCGTGCCGACGGGCGCGGTGACGTTACCGTTGATCGTGCGGTAGGTGCGCGTGCCGCCGGTCAGCAACTCGGAGAAGTTGCCCTGCCGCATGAGCAAAGTGGGGACGGTGACGTTGCCCGTGCCGATGGGTTTGAAGTTACGCTGGCCGTTGTAGTTGAAGAAGAAGAACGAGCGGTTGCGCCCGTCGTAGACATGCGGGCCGCCCTCGCCGAAGGCCGGGAGGAAGATGGGGCCGCCGATGACGCCGCCGAAGTTGTGCGTCAGCGTGTTGTCCTGAAAACGCTTGGTCGGAGTCGGGACGAAATTCGCGGGCGACGCGCTGCCGTAGCGGCCGAGGTAAAACTCGTAGAGCGTGCCGTGGATGTCGTTCGTGCCGGACTTGAAGGTGGTCGAGATGATCGCGCCGCCCGCGCGCCCGCTGTCGGCCGCCGGGACGCTCGTCTCGACCTTGAACTCGGCGATGGCGTCGGGCTGCGGGAAGATGCCGATCTGCCCGAACTGCGGCTCGTTGTTGTCAATGCCGTCGAGCGTGAAGTTGTTGTTCGTGGGGCGCGCGCCGTTGGCGGCGAGGACTGAACCGCCCGACTCGCGGAAGCGGTTCGATTCGGTGGAGAGCGAATTGTCAGGCCCGCCGGAGACGAAGTTGCCGCCGCCGCCGAGCAGCCCTGCGTTCGGGCGCGTCACGCCCGGTGAGAGCGCGGCGAGCAAAGTGAAGTTGCGCTGTGCGAGCGGCAGTTCAGTCACCTGCCGCCCCGTGATGATGTCGCCGCGCACGCTCGACTCGCTTTCGACCAGCGGCGCGTCGCTCGTCACGGTGACGACCTCGCCGCCCGTCGCGCCGAGTTCCAACTTGGTGTCCACGGGCAGGCGCGCGTTCGTCTCGACCGTCACGCGTTCGAGGACGACGGTGCGGAAGCCCGCCGCTTCGATCTTCACACGGTAGACGCCGGGGTCGAGGTTGGTCACGTTGTACGTGCCGTCCTCGTTGGAGGTCGCTTCGCGCGTTTCGTTGGTGGCAACGTTCGTCACCGTCACCTTCGCCCCGGCGACGAGCGCGTCGTTGGGGTCGGTGATCGTGCCGACGATAGTGCCTTTGTTGCTTTGCGCGTGGAGGGGAAACGCCAGGGCGGCGAAGCAAAAGAGTAGCGCGAAGAGTTGAGCGGCTCGTCGCGGACTGATCCGGTAGTGTGTCATAGCTGGCCTCGTGCTGCGGAGATGCCGGTCGAGTTGCTGCTCATCGGGGCGCATTCGAGGCTCGTTTAAGAAGTGAGCGCACCCGTCGGTAACTTGAGATAAACAACCGCTGGCGAGAAATTTTAGCCTGTTTGATTCCTGTGTGATTAACGGGACGTGCGAAAGGACAGTTTGTTGCTTGTCCGAACGAAGATTTTTAATACAGAATCAACTCCCTGTCAAATCGTTTTTCGCCCCGAACGCCCCGCCACGTCCGGCTCCCGCCAAAAGCCGCCCGGTGATAGCGACCGCCGCGTTTGAATCCTAGTCACGCCGGGAAGAATCAAGTTCGCGCTTCGCCTCGTCAATCAACTCGTTATTCGTCTCATAAGAGAGCGGCGCGTCTGTCCCGTCGTTGTCGGCGGCGCGGAGCGGCGGGTAGACGTGCGCGGAGTAGACCGGGTAAGCCTCCGTGCGCAGGTGCGCGAGCATGTGGTGGCCGCGGCGTGCGGCGCGTTCGTGCCTGAGCGCGGAGATGTCCACGGGCGCGACGACGATGCGCTCGCCCGGCCCCGGCGAAGCCTGCGCCAGCAGTCGCCCGTCGAAGTCAACCACCTGACTCCCGCCCGGCCAAGAGTAGGGCGGGTAGTGCCTGAGGCTCGCGCCCTGATTGGCGGCGACGACGTAGGCCGTGTTCTCCAACGCGCGACAGCGGTTAACGAGCGTCCACCAGTCCATCGGCTCGGTCGCGCCCCACGGATCCATGTAAGCCGAGACGCGCAAGAGCACCTCCGCGCCGTTGGCGGCGAGTTGGCGGATGGCTTCGGGGAACAGCCAGTCGTAACAGATGGCACAACCGATGCGGCCGATCTCCGTGTCGGCCACCGGGAAGAGCGGCTCGTCGTAGCCCGCGAGGTCGTGCGGGCTGGTGTGCACCTCGTAAGGAATCCACGTGTTCACCTTGCGGTACTTGTAGAGGATGCCCTCCGCCCCGACGAGGCACGTCGTGTTGAAGACCGCCGACGGCCACTTCGGATCAACTTCCAGCATCGAGCCGCTCTGGATGTAGATGTTGTGCTCGCGCGCCTTCTTCTGTAACAGTTCCGTGTGTTCGTTCGGGATGGGCACGGCCAACTTCTGACGCAACTCTGCGAGCGTCGGGAAGACCGGCGCGGCGTGCGCGAACTCCGGGAAGACGACGAGCCGCACCGGCAAAAACGGGGCTGCGCCCGCCACCGCCGAATCCACGAGCGACAACATCCGCTCCGTGTTGCGCCGCATCTCGCGCCGCTCCGTCGGGTTCGGCTGATCAACCTGACAGGCGGCGACCGAATATCTGATGTGTTCCATAATTTAAAAGTCGGGCGGCTCGCTCACGTAGATGATTTTACCGCGTTGCTCTTCCTTCATTCCGACAACCGACTTGACGAACTCGAAAAAAGATTTCGCCATCGTGTCGCTGACGACGATGCGGGAGTGCTGCAAGACGGCCTCGTGGTCGAGTCTGATGATTGTGTATTCACGATTCCCTGTTCGCCCGCGCGTGTCGAAGCAGATCGGATCGTATGAACCGTCCACGGGGCGTGCAAACTGTATGTAACCCGCGCTCTGCGTCACTTCGGCCAGCACCTTATCCCGGAAGACGGCGCGCGCCAGATCATTTTCGCCCTCGCCGGTGTTGGCGAACAGGTCTAGCGCGCCGACCGTGAAAGCGGGGAAGGCATAGCGCGTGACGAGCGAGCGGAAGGAGGACGGCAGCCGCGCGGGAAGTCTCTGCTCGAACTGTTCGATCCACGGCGCGGCGTCGAGCGCGGCGACCGGGACACCGGCCGCGCGGATGACGCGCACAAACTCGTCAACCACGTCGTGTGTATTCGTCATCTCGAAAGCGGCTGTTCATCGTCTCGAAGCGGTTTTGTTAAGTTCACCTTTCCCCTTCCCCTTTTCCCCTTCCCCTATCAACTCCGGCAGCGGCGCGCCGACGATGCGCGTGTTGTAGCGTTCGAGGTAATCGAGGTGGGCGGGCGTGTGCGGGTAAGTCTCCGGCCACTTATAAGGGTACTCTCTCATGCGCCGGAACGGGAGCGGCGCGACCTGTTCGGGGCTGGCCGAGTTGATGTCCATCTCTTTGCTGTAGCCGTCGGCGTAGAGCAGGAAGGTGCGCGTCCAGCCGCGCGGCAGCGGCGCAAGCGCGTTCGCGTCGAATGAGAGCGACAACTCGTCGCCGGGGCGCGAGATGACGAACATGTCGTCGCCTTCGCGCACCAACTCGCGCACGTCGCCCTCGCGCGTGTAGCGACCCGTGAAGACTTTCCAAGGCGACGCGTAAGAGACGCGCGCGTAATCGTAGAGGTAAGGCTCGCGCCCGTCGGGCGACGTCTGCGCCGAGAAGCCGCGCCAGTTGAGGTTCGCGCTGACGGGTGCGAGACGCGTCAGTTGCGCGGGCGTCGTTGTCGTGGCCGCAGCGTCAACGAGAATCTGATCCCAGTAGATGCGCATGTTCGTGACGATGCGCACCTCGCGGCGGCGCGAGAGGAATTTCCCCGTGAGGTCAACGACGACTGTCTGCGGCCGACCGACGGGCACGCCGATGTCTTCAATCACCGTCTGCCAGCGACCGCGCGCGTCGCGCACTTGCAGCGCAGGCGGGCGCAGACTCAGACCGCGTTGCGCCGCCGCGACGTTATCGCTTGAGAAGGCGTAGTCCGTCCAGCCCGTCAAGAGCAATAACGTGCGCGCCTTCGCCGCCATCGCGGCGGCCGCACTTCCCTTCTGCGTTTTGCCCTGCGCGCGCTCGTCTTCGCCGAGGTCGAGTGTCAGGGTGTGCTCTCCGGCGTAGCCGCGCACGCGTTCGAGCGAGAAGTCGTCCGGGTAACTGCGGTCGAGTTGTGCGATGCGCGCGCGCACGTCGTGGCCGTGTTCGTCGAAGGCGGAGCGCGGCGGGCGCGCGTGGGCGTGCGTCGAGAACAGCCGGAACTCCGAGGCGAGCGGGCTGCCGAGTCCCTCGCCGGGATAGACCTCGACGCCCGCTGGATGTGCGACCGCGACGAGTTCCAGCTTGTCCATGAAGAGGACTTCTTCGAGTTCGTTCGTCACGCGCAACTCGTAACGCCCTCTGCGCGGCCGTAACTGGTCGCCGCGAATGCGCACGTACTCGTCCGGGTCGGGCGCGGCGCGCACGCCCGGCGCGACCCAGTAGCCGAGTTCGCCGCCGCCCATGAAATCGGTGACGAACTCGAATTGCTCGCCGTTCCACGCGAACAGGTACGGGCACGAAGAAGGTTTGCGATCAAGTTCCGTCACGGTCAACGTCGCGTTCGTCGTGTTCGTCGCAGCAATGACGCGCGGCTCACCCTTCGGCCTTTCGCCCACGACGCTCGCCGCAGACGACGCCGGAAACTCCGTCTCCGATTGCACCGTGCCCGAAGGCCACAGCACGCGCACCGCGTCGGCGCGCGCGCGTCGCCCCAGGCCGAAGACGAGATCGGCGGGCGCGGGCGCGGGCGCGGCCGCGTAAACTTCCAACTTCTGCCACAGGCTGCCCGCGCGCATCTCCACCTTCGACTCCACGCCGCTACGGTTGCTCACGCGCCCCGCGAGCCGCACGCCGAGCGCGCGGTTGCGGTTGCCGCCCTCGTTGCGCCCGACGCGCAGTTTGCCCGCCGTGTCGCGCAAGATGATGTCCGTGTCGCCGTCGCCGTCCGCGTCGCCCGAGGCGAGCACGCGTCGCGACCACTGCGGCCGATTTGTCGAACTGCCCGGCCGTAACGACGGGGCGACGGCTCGCTCCGTCACCTCCGCCCACTCGCCGCCGAGGTTGCGCCAGAGGCGCGCGCCGCCGGGCGCGACCGTCAACAGGTCGAGCAGCCCGTCGTTGTCGTAGTCGAGAAACTGAGCGACGGTCGCGCTCGCGGTCGCCGCAGGAGCACTGGCGAGTTTGAAACGACCGCGCCCGTCGCTCAGGGCGAACGTCCCGGCCGAGTCGTCCGCGCCGAAGAAAAAATCTGTGTAGCCGTCCTTGTTCACGTCGCCCGCCGCCGCGCACAGGTAACGCCCGCGCACGTCCAAGCCCACCTCGCGCGCCACGTCGCGAAACGTGCCGTCGCGCAAATTGCGGTAGAGCGCGGGCGCGCCCGCGTAGTTGACGACGAGCAGGTCAACGTCGCGGCGGTTGTCGTAATCGGTCGGGACGACGGCGACGGCGTTCGCTGTGCCGCCAAGGACTTTCGCCGCCGCCGTGATGTCTGCGAAGGTGCCGTCGCCGTTGTTGCGCAGCAGGCGATTCGGCGCGGGCATTTTAGTGAAGTCGAAACTCTTAAAATCCGCGTCCGCGTTTTCATAGAATCGCGGCGCAAGTGCCAGTCTTGAGAGATCGGCGTAACCGGCGATAAAGAGGTCGAGGTCGCCGTCGTGGTCAACGTCTGCGAAGGCGGCGGAGATGGAGAGGTATGGATATGGGGCGACGCCGAGCGCGGTGGCGGTGGCGTCGGAAAACTTGCCCGCGCCTTCGTTGTGGTAGAGCGCGACGCGCTCGTCGCGAAGGACGAAGAGATCGAGTCGCGTGTCGTTATCGTAATCGCCCGCGACGGCCGCGAGTCCTGCGCCCACGGCCTTCGCCGCGAGCGCGCCGGAAGCGCTCGTCACATCAACGAACTTGCCGCCGTCGTTGCGATACAGTCGCTGCGCGTCGAGCGTGACTTCAAAGAGGTCGAGGTCGCCGTCGCCGTCGTAGTCGAAAAGAGTCGCGCCGCCGCCCGCGCGCGCGTAGAGTTGCTGCCAGTTGACAAATTCGAGTTGCAGTTTGCCGCGTGGGCGCGCGGGGCGCGGCGTCGGCGTCGCGGCGGCGGGCAGGACGCTTGCGGTCGCGTCGTTGAAAGTCACGTCGGGCGTTTGGCGTTCGACGAGTCCACGCTCCGCACCCGTCGAGGTGACGGCTTCGGCGTAGCGTTCCTGTTCGAGATAGTTCGTGCCGATGCTCGTGCCCGCGCCCGTCTGGCGCAAGTTTTGAAACTGCTGCAACAGGCGTTGGCCTTCTTCGCGCCGGTCTGTGCGCAGGAGGACGTTGGCGAGTCCGTAGAGCGCGGTGTTGTTGTAAGGCTCGGAGTCGAGCGCGGCGCGGAAGGCGCGCTCGGCCTCCGCGTAGTTGCGCCGCTGCGCGTGGAGTTGGCCGAGGTTGACGTTCGCGCCCGTGTCGCGCGGGTCAACTTCGAGCACGCGGCGGAAGAGGGCGACGGCCTCGTCCGTCCCGTTGCGCGAGCGTGCGATGAGGGCTTGGATGTAGAGCGGCTGCGGCGCGGCGGGCGCGAGTGCGAGAGCATCAGCGGCGGCGCGCGAAGCGGCGTCGGCGTCGGGCACGTTGTAGAGCGCGACGGCGAGGTTGATGTGCGCGAGCGCGAGTTGCGGATCGAGTTTGAGGGCGCGTCGAAACTGCTCCGCGCCTTCCGCGTGTTTGAACTGTTCGAGCAGGGCGACGCCGAGATTGTTGGCGCGGTAGGCGGCCTCGCGCGCTTCCGCCGGACTCTGCCCTTGCGCGGAAACGTTGCTCAGGTGACGCGTGACGGGATGCCACGCGCCGGGCGGCGCGAAGAGCAGCAACGCGGCGAGCGCGGCGACGATGAAGACGAAGAGGCGACGTGTTGGCACGAAAGATTTTTATACGCGGCGCGTGGCGAAACCGTTGAGCGCGGCACACGTTTGCGTGCTGCCGCATCCTTCATGTTAACGCGAGAGTGAAGACGCGGAGGGCATTGGAGGTGTGGACGCGGAAGGCGCGGAGAGTCTTTCAAGTCTCCGCGCCCCGTGCGTCTTCACTGCTCGCGCCCTCCGCGTTAAAAAATTTGCCTCGCGTTCACTGCCCGGCCAAAGGGCGGAGATGAACTTGTTACCTCAGCGTGATTGACACGAAGCGTCGCCCGCTGTAGAGGCGCACGCCGCCCGCGCCGCGCGTCATCATCAGCGGGCGTGGGCGGCGCATGTTCCTGTCCGGTTCGGTGTTGACGGTGAAGAGTTGCGTGCCGCCCACGTCCGAGATGGTGAAGCGGTTGTTTTCCACGAAGCCGAAACCGTATGCGCCGACGGCGAGTTCCTGCCCGCCGACCATCATGGGCGTGTCAATGATGAAGAAGCCTTCGTAGCGCGAGCGCACGTCGGCCGAATAGCCGGAGGTGTCAACCATCCCGGCGACGACGTGTTGCTTCGCGCCGAAGCGCGCTGCGGCCGCGTTACGCATCTGCGTGGGCGCGCTCTGCCCCTCGAAGTAGAACCCCGAAGGCACGATGCGCGTGAGTTGCGCGCCGGAGAGGATGACGGGCGTTTGCGCCGCGGCGATGCCCGGCAGCGCCGTCACGGCGACGAGCGCGAAGAAGACGAACAAAGCTGTCGGGCGGTTGCATCTCATTTTACTCATAGGTTCTCCTTATCAGTTTTCACACAAGCGCGCACCACATACCCGCGCGCGGCGTCCGTCAGCGGCGATTCGTGCGCGGCCGAGTTTTCGTCACCGTCGTGTCGGACGCGCCGACGACGCCGTTACTGCCGACGCCTTCGCCTTCGCCCGCGAGCACGCCGAAACGCTTTCGCGTCTCGGCAGACCAGCCGGGGATGATCTCCGTCACCACGCCCCTCTCGTCCACGACGATTGACATCGGCACGGAGAGTTCGTCGGTCGCGTACAGGCTCTCAATCGCGCGCACGCCGCCGAGGTAATTCGGATACTGCACGCGATGCATCTTGATGAAGCCGCCCACGTCGGCCGCGGGGTCGCTGTCCACGTTCAAGCCCATCAGGTCAATGCCGCGCGCGGCTAAGGGCGCGCGCAGTTTTTCCAGTTCCGGCATCTCTGCGGCGCAAGGGGTGCACCACGTCGCCCAGACGTTGACGAGCGCGCGGCGACCGGGCTTCAACTGCTTGCGGAGCGACGTGGCGACACGCCCCAAGGGCTTCAAAGCGAGTTCCGGCATCGGCTGCCCGATCCTGATCTTCAACCCTTGCGCGAACGCCTCGGCGCGCGTCAACGGATCGGGCAACTTTGTCGGGTTGACGGCGACAGTCTCCGCGCGCCCCGTGCCTTCACGAAGCAAGAGCGTCGCGCCCGCACGCGCATCGCCCGCGAAACGCTCCGTCTTGCCGTGCGGCCACGTCACTTCGATCCACTCGGCGCTCGTGTCTTTGCCCAACCCGAACAACAGGCGCGGGTCGTGCTGCGAGATGAAACCCGAACCGCCGTCCTTGATCTTCGTCAGCGTCCCGGCGGAAGTCTTGACGCGAACTACTGCGCTGAACGCGTCGCGCCCCGTTCGTCCACTTCCTTCGAGCGCGACGCGCAGCCAGTTGTTCGCCTGCCCGACGTTGTTGCGAAAGAGCAGGTGAGATTGACCTTGAATCGTCGTCGAGAACACGTCGAGGTCGCCGTCGTTGTCGAAGTCTGCGAAGACGCCCGCGCGGCCGTCCGTGATCGAGTCAATGCCGGAGACGCCGGAGATGTCCATAAACTTCTTCGTGCCCAGATTCAAATAGAGCGGGTCGCGTTCGTAGCCGCTGAACGAAAAGCCCTCGCCCGACATCAACTGCGTCTGATCCACACGCAGCGCGCCCTTCTCTTCCTTGCCATCATTTTTTTGCGTCACGACCTGACGCCAGAAGTGGCTTCAAGTGTCCTTCATGGACTTGCCGGAGATGAAGCCGTTCGGCGTGTAGATGTCTTCCCAGCCGTCGTTGTCGAAATCAATGAAGCCGCCGCCCCACGCCCAGCCGCCACCGAAGCCACCGACCTCCGCAGTCACATCTTTAAACTTGCCGCCGCCCTGATTCTCGAAGAGGTTGTTGCCCGCCGCGAGTTTCTTCAAGACGTTATCCTTCGCGCTCTGGTTCGGGAAGAGACGCGCGAGGATGCGGTTGCCCGCCGTCGAAGACATGTTCGAGGCGTGCACGTCTAAGAGGCCGTCGTTGTTGTAGTCGCCAAACGAGACGCCCATGCCGTTGCCGGGGTCGAGCACGCCGCGCTCCTTCGCTTCATCCGTAAACTTGTCGCCTTGATTGATGAACAGAGCCTTCTCGCCGAAGTCGTTGGCGACGTAGAGATCAACGCGGCCGTCCGTGTTGACATCCGCGAAGGCCGCCGCGTAACTCCAGCGGCTGTCGTCCACGCCCCACGCTCGCGCCTCTTCCTTGAACGTGCCGTCCGGCTGGTTGATCAACAGCAGATTCGGCGTGCCGTTCGTCGCACGAAACCAGGAGTCGGGCGTGATCTGCCCGTAGCGGTTGTAAGAGGTGACGTAGATGTCCTGCCGTCCGTCGTTGTTCACGTCGCCCGCGACCGCCGAGAAGCCGATGGCCGAAACGTTGCCGACGCCCGACTCCTGCGACACGTCGCGAAACTCCAACTTGCCGTCGGGCACGAGGCGATTCTCGAACAGCACTTGCGCGCCGACGTTCGAGACGAACACGTCCGCATCGCCGTCGTTATCGTAGTCGAAGACGAGCGGCGCGACGCCGGTCGCCAGCAGTCGCACGCCCGCCTGATCCGAGGCGTCCGTGAAGCGTCCACGGCCGTCGTTGAGATAAAGAAAGTTGCGCGCGGGCGCGGTGACGAAGAGGTCTATCGAGCCGTCGCGGTTGAAGTCCGCGGCGGCCGCGCCGTGCCAGATGAAGCCGCCGTTGCCCGCCGCGCCGAACGCCGGGAGGCTCGCGCCGACGCCCGCCGGGACGGCCACTTCGGAAAACAAATCGCTCGTCGCCACCATCGAGTCGAGCGAGACGAGCGAGAACGTGTCGAACTGCCAACGCTTCGAGGCGTCGTAACGCACGCCCGCGTTCACGACGCCGCGCGCCCACTCGCGCCTGCCTTCCGTGTCGCGCCCGATGACGTAGAAGGCGACGCGCGCTTTGCCGGTCGCGCCGACGACGGCCGTCGGTTCTTTCGCGGCCGCCACGGCCTGCGCGCTCTCGTCGAAGTTGGCCTCTTTCACCTTGAAGCGCGCGTCCTCGATCTCGGAGAAGTGCGCGAGAAACTCCGACCAGCCCTGCACGAACTCTTCACGCGTCAACGCGCGCGGGGTCTTCGCGACCTCGTTGCCGGGGATGACGGTCTTGACGGGCGGGAGCGTGCCGTTGCGCGTGAGGACGCCCACGGCGGCTGTCGTGGGCGCGTCGGCCGTCCAGCCATGCTGGTTCACCCATTTGACCTGATTCTTCAGTTCCGCCGGGCGCGAAGGATACGGCGCGGACGTGAGTCGCGCGGGGAAGAACTCGGCCGTGCGCGCGAGGTCGCGGTCGCGCGTGGCGATTGACAGTTCGAGCAGATCGTTGGCGAGCGACTCGGACAAGTCTTCGATCACTTCGAGCCGCGTGCGCTCTCCGGCAGGCGCGGGCGCGGCGGGCGTTGTCGTCGCGGCGGGCTGCTGCGCGTGCGCCTGACGCACGGCGAGGCACGCCAGCGCGAGCACGAAAATCAGGCCGCACGTCGCGTAAAATTTTGCTGTCGGGAGTAATGCGGAGGGGGCTTTCAAAAGTCTCATTATGATTTCGCGCGAAGCTCTCATAGCTTCAATAGTATTCGCGCGTAACTGTACTATGCTGCCCTGTGCCTGTAAAGTTAGCCCATGCTCGAGTAGTGATCCGGTTTGAATGCGAGCCAAGAAATAAGCGAGCAGGCGGCGGTTCAGTCACCGGACAACGTCGTCCCCGGCCACTCTCCACAATCCACTTGCCTTCTGCTAGACTTTCCACATGACCGACGAAGAACGACAACGGCAAATGGACTTCATAGTGGACACACTCGCGCGCCTGACTGCAACCACCAGCCAGTTAGTCGAAGTGCAGGCGACTGATTCCGAGCGCATCACCCGCGACCGGGAACGGATAGTCCGGCTGGAAGAGGGATTTCTTACCCTGATTAAACTGGCCGAGAATCACAGTGAGCGTATCGAAGGACTGGAAGGGGCTATTGCGGAATTGAAGCGGTTGACGGGCGGCAACGGTCTAAGTCAGGGAACGTAAGCAAGCCAAAAGAAACAACCTCACCCATGCCCGGCGCGCGGGGCACTCACACGCGAACAATTCACGAATCAAAGGTAGTCGCTCGAAGTTTCAGATGAACGCCATTTCAAGTTCCCTCGCACGCCGCTTGCTGTCGCCCGTCTCGCTCGCGTTAACGCTCGCTCTCTCTCTCTCGCTCAACTTCGTGCGTCCCGCGCCCGCCCAACAACCGGCGACGCCCGCGCCGCAGCCGACGCCGCAACGCACAGGGCGTTCCTACGGCGGCAATGATCCGTCGAAGACGCCTCCGCCGCCCGCGCCGCAGAGTCCCTCGCCCGTCACCTTCACAGACATCACGACGGCCGCGCGCGTCAACTTCAAACACGCCGCGTCCACCACCTCGCGCAAGTACCTGCTGGAATCAATGGGCGCGGGCGTCGCGCTGCTCGATTACGACAACGACGGGCGGCTCGACATTTATTTCACCAACGGCGCGCGGCTCGACGACCCGATGCCCGCAGCCCTCGCGCGCCCCGACAAGACCGACGCGCGTTTCTGGAATCGCCTCTTCCGGCAAAAAGCCGACGGCACGTTTGAGGACACGACCGAGCGCGCGGGCGTGCGCGGCCTCGGCTACGACATGGGCGCGGCCGCCGCCGACTTCGATTCGGACGGCTTCACAGACCTCTACGTCACCTCCTACGGCGGGAACGTGCTCTATCGCAACCGCCGCGACGGCACGTTCGAGGACGTGTCGCGCAAACTGGGCGTGGCGGGCGGCGGCTGGTCAACGAGCGCGGGCTGGCTCGACTACAACAACGACGGGCGGCTCGATCTCTTCGTCGCGCGCTACATGGATTGGGACTTCGCGCGCGGCGACCTCTACTGCGGCGAACAGCGGCCGGGCTTTCGCGCCTACTGCCACCCCGACAACTTCAAAGGCACGACGAACCTGCTCTACCGTCAGCGCGCCGACGGCACGTTTGAAGACGTGAGCGCGGCGGCCAAAATCTCAGACCCCGACGGTAAAGGTCTCGGCGTCGCCTTCGCCGATTTCGACTCGGACGGCTTCACAGACATCATCGTCGCCAACGACAGCGTGCGCCAGTCGCTCTATCACAACCGGGGCGACGGTACGTTTGAAGACGTCGCGCTCGTCGCGGGCGTCGGCTACGACGAGAACGGCAAGACCTTCGCCGGGATGGGCGTGGACGCCGCCGACTTCGACTCGGACGGCCGACCCGACATCTTCATCACCGCTCTCTCGAATGAAACCTACCCGCTCTATCACAACACGGGCGAGATGTCTTTCAACTACGTCACGCAAACCTCCGGCGTCGGCCAGATCACTTTGCTCTACTCCGGCTGGGGCGCGCGCTTTCTCGACGCAGACAACGACGGCTGGCGCGACATCTTCGTCGCGCAGGGTCACGTCCTCGACACGATTGAAAAGACGACGAGCTATCTCAAATATAAGCAGCCGCCGCTCCTGATGCGCGGCGTGCCCGCCGTTGACAAGTCGGGCGCGGCGCACAAGTTCGTGAACGTCTCCGCCACGGCGGGCGCGAGTTTCACACAAGCCTACGCGGCGCGCGGCGCGGCCTTCGGCGACCTCGACAACGACGGCGACACGGACATCGTGCTCGGCGTCACAGACGGCGCGCCCGTCATCCTGCGCAACGACGGCACGAAGAACCACTGGCTCGGCCTCTCGCTCGCGGGCACGAAGTCGCACCGTTCAGGCACGGGCGCGCGCGTCACCGTCACGGACGCCGCGGGGCGCAAACAGATTTTCGACGCGACGGCCGCAGGCAGTTACCTCTCTTCAAACGATTCGCGCCTCCTCGTCGGCCTCGGCGCGACCGCCGCCGTCGCGTCCGTCGAGATTCGCTGGCCGAGCGGTCAGAAGCAGACCATCACGAAGCCTGACATTGATCGTTACCTCTTGGTGAAAGAGCCTTGACGCGCTTCGTGATCGTGCCGCGACGCGCTTCATGATCGTCGCCGCTTTGACAGCCCTGCGGGCGACTCGTTATGTTGTTCCTTCAAACGCCGACACCGAACCACGCTTGAACTTCCGTTGTGCCAGAAAGACATTTAATGCTCCATAAAATTTCCGCGCGAGACCGCGCCGCGCTCCGGCGTGCGTTCGCGTTCGGCCTGCTGCTGCCGTCGCTTATGCTTCCCGCATTGTCCGTCGCGCAGACGATACCGCCACAGCCGCAGGGCATGGGCGGCAATGCCACGGGCGAGGCGCGCACCTACACGACGAAGCGCACCGTGGGTATTACGGATGCGAAAGCCCCGCTCGTCTACGAAGACGTGACAGCTAAGACCGCGCTCGCAGCCTTCCGACATCGCTCCGGCAGCGCGGCGAAAGATTACATTCTGGACACGCCTTCGGGCGGCGTCGCCGTCTTCGATTACGATGCGGACGGCCGCCCGGATATCTACCTGCTCAACGGCTCGACCTTCGCCGCGCTCGCGGGCAAAGAGCGCGCCCCCCGCGCCGCGCTCTACCGGAATTTGGGCAACTGGAAATTCGAGGACGTGACGGACAAGGCGGGCGTCGCCAACGAACGCTGGGGCATGGGCGTCGCCGTCGGCGACTACGACAACGACGGCCGCCCCGATCTCTACGTCTCGAACTACGGCGTGTCGCGTCTCTACCGCAACAACGGCGACGGCACGTTCACCGACGCGGCGGAGAAACTCGGCGTCGCGCGCAAGGGTTGGTCAACCGGCGCGACCTTCGGCGACTACGACCGCGACGGCCGTCTCGATCTCTTCGTCCCCGGCTATGTCCAGTTCGACTTGAAGAACCTTCCGGCGAGTCCCGCGGACGCGGGCAAGCCCGGCGCAATCGGGCAGAACTTCTGCCAGTTTCGCGGCGCGCCCGTCATGTGCGGCCCGCGCGGTCTCAAGGGCGAGAGCGACACGCTCTATCATCAAAAAGCCGACGGCACGTTTGAGGACGTGAGCAAGCAGACCGGCACGCACGACCCGCAGGGCTACTACGGCTTCGCGTCCGCCTTCGTCCACGCCAACGACGACGACCTGCTCGATCTGATCGTCGTCAACGACTCGACGCCCAACCAACTTTATCTGAACAAGGGCGGCGGCAAGTTTGAAGAGGTCGGTTACGAGTCGGGCGTCGCCTTGAATGAGAACGGGCGCGAGCAGGCCGGGATGGGTCTCGGCGTCGGCGACTACGACAACGACGGGCGCGTTGACTTCTACGTCACCAACTTCTCCGACGACTCGAACACGCTCTATCACAACGACGGCGAAGGCAGCTTCACCGACGTGACGTTTCAGGCCGGGCACGGCGAGACGACCATCCCCTTCCTCGGTTGGGGCACTACCTTTCTCGACTACGACAACGACGGCTGGAAGGACGTGCTCGTCGCCAACGGCCACGTCTACCCGTCAGTTGACAATTATCAATGGGGCACGAGTTGGGCGCAGCAGCCGCTCCTGTTCCGCAACGTCGAGAGCCTGCGGGGCACGCAGCTACAAGGGGGCGTGAGCGAGCGCGTCTTCGAGCGCGTCGCGGCCGCGCCGGGCAGCGGCCT
Source organism: Pyrinomonadaceae bacterium (assembly GCA_030841105.1). Taxonomy (GTDB): domain Bacteria; phylum Acidobacteriota; class Blastocatellia; order Pyrinomonadales; family Pyrinomonadaceae; genus JAIVJZ01. Next base: position 23,604 of record JAVEDE010000026.1, on the reverse strand, counting down.
TGCGAACGCCTACACCGCGCGCGGCCTCGCCGTCGCAGACTTCGACGGCGACGGTCGGCTCGACGCCGTCGTCAACAACATGGACGCCGCGCCCGCCCTCCTCCGCAACGTCTCGGACGCGAAGCACCACTGGCTCGCCGTCCGCCTCGTCGGCGACCCGTCGAAGCGCAGCCCGCGCGATGCGACGGGCGCAATCGTCTATGCGACCGCAGGCGCAATCCGCCGTCGGCTCGACCTTGTGAGCGGCGCGGGCTTCGCCTCGCAAAACGATCCGTGCCTGCACGTCGGCCTCGGCGCGTCAACCAAAGTGGACAAGCTCGAAGTGCGTTGGCCTGACGGCACGCTCGAAACTGTCAGCATCACGGGCGTTGATCGCACCGTCACGATCACGCAGGGCAAAGGCGCGAAGTAGTGATGCGTCCGCGTCGGCGCTAATTCATTTCACCCGTCAATCATTCTTCAACGAAAATATTCTTCGATAGAGGAACACTATGAACCCCGTCTTCACCCGCGCCGGAGAGTCGGACGCAGATCAACTCGTCGAGTTGATGCGGGAGTTTTACGCGTATGACCACATCGCTTTTGAAGAGGCGGCGGCGCGCGTCGCTTTGCGGCAAATTTTGAGCGACGCGAGGTTCGGCGTCGTCCACTTGATCCGCGTGGACGCGGAGACGGCCGGTTATCTCGTCGTCACGTTCGGCTTCAGCCTCGAATTTCACGGGCGCGACGCCTTCGTTGACGAACTCTACCTGCGCGAGAATTTTCGCGGCCACGGGATCGGGAAAGCGAGCATAGAGTTTGCCGCTGAGGTCTGCCGGGGCGAAGGCATCGCCACGTTGCATCTCGAAGTTGAGCGGGGGAACAAACGCGCTCTGGGGCTGTACCGGCGCGCGGGCTTCCGCGACCACGACCGCTACCTGCTGACGAAGTGGCTATAGCGTTCCCGGCAACGATTAACAACGTGGGCGCGCGACAACGCCATAACGACGCTCGGTAATGCTGTTACGTCACGCCGTTATGGCATTACGTTACGCTGTTATGGCATTACGTCGCACGGTAATGGCATTACCACGACTCGTAACGTTATTACGTCGCGTCGTTATGCCATTACCGTGCGACGTAATGCCATAACCGACAGGTGTAAAGTCATAACAACGAGGCGTAATAACATTACGTCGCGTCGGAATGCTATTACGACATGAGGGAATGGCATTACGCCGCCGTGATGGAGGCGAACTTGCGCGCGAGGACGAGGCTGACCGCGCCCATCAGCGTGGGGTGATCGCCGAGGACGGAAGGCATGATGAGCGCGGAGGGGAGACCGCGGCGGACGCTGCGCTGGATGGTTTCGCTGAGAGCGTCGCCGACGAGCGGCCACGCGCGCGCGATGGGGCCGCCGACGACGACCGCCTCCGGGCTGAGTCCGACGATCAAGTTAGAGATGCCGATGCCGAGGTAATGTGCCGTCTCGGTGAGCGCGTGGATGGCGCGCGTCTCGCCGGAGAGGGCGCGGTCAACCACCTGCGCGAAATCAATCCGGCCGCCGTCGGCGTCGCCGCCTTCTTGCAGGTAACGCGCCACCGCCGCGCGCCCCGAAGCGAACGCCTCCCAGCAATCGTGATTGCCGCACGAGCAGGCGACGGGGCCGCGCTCGCCCACGATCATGTGACCGAACTCGCCCGCGCCGCCGCGCTGCCCGCGATAGATTTGACCGTCCACGACGATCCCCGTGCCGATGCCTTCGGCGACGAGCACCATGATGAAGTCGCGCGCCTCGCGCAACTCCTGTCGCCCGAACCAGAGCGCGGCCAGCGCCGCCGCGTTCGCGTCGTTGTCTATGATCACGTCGAGTCCGGTCGCGCTTGCGATCTCGGCGGCCACCGGCCAGTCGCGCCACTCGAACCAGGGGATGTAGATCGCGCGCCCGTTGTCGGGGTCAACCAAGCCGGGCAGGCTGACGCCGACGCCCTCGATCTTCCGCTCGCCCGCCTTCGACGCAAACTTGCGCACGCTCTCGATGACGCGCGCGTACAACTGCTCCGGCTGTTCGATGTGCGGGAAGTCTTCGCGTTCGAGGACGCGCCCGGCCAGATCGCTCGTCGCAATCGTGGTGCAGGTGGGCGTGATGTCAACGCCGATCGCCATCGCGCCCGCCGCGCGCAGACGTAGCAGCGTCGGCCTGCGCCCGCCCGTGGATTCGCCCTCGCCGATCTCTTCGATCAGCCCGCCCGACTTCAACTCCTCGACGATGGTCGAGATGGTCGAACGCTGCAAGGCCGTCTCGCGCGCGATCTCGGCGCGCGAGATCGGCTCGCGGTCGCGCACGTAGTTGAGCACGATCTGCCGGTTGATGCCGCGGATCGTGCTCGAACGCGCGACCTGCGCTTTTTTCAGATCAATGCGACGCATGTCTTTAGCTCTCGACTGAACCCTTCTCTGTGCGCGTGTGTGGTAAGGCTTCGGGCGGCGCGCGTGCGGCAGTTCCGTTCGGACGCGCGCCGCCAGCGCGAACTTCACTTGTAGTAGTTTGCCGCGCGCTCGTCAACCCATTTTCGCGTCCGTCGCCCGCCCCGTCCTCCGCTCGCGCGATCCGTTGGAACAAAGCCGCGCCGTCCGGCGTGTCAGTCTCGCCGGAAATTTTTATCAACGCTTTCGCGCGCCGCGGGGTAGTGAGAGATGTGTGACAGGCGCGCGAGCGAGAGAGTTTATTTGATGTCAACCGAGACAGCACACTTCGCGGCGATGATGGCGGCTGGCGACGCACGCGCGCCGCACGCCGGACAGAGAGAGGAAGGCCGGGAGCATTTCGCGCTCCTCGTCGCACGCGCCCGCTCCGGCGACGCCGCCGCCTTCGAGCGGATCATGTTGGAGACGGAGCGCAAGGTGGTCGCCGTCGCGTGGCGCATGCTCGGCGACCGCGAGGACGCGCGCGACGCCGCGCAAGAAGTCTTCCTGCGCGTCTACAAATATCTCGACCGCTACAAGCCCGAACAGGACTTCAACGGCTGGCTCTACCGCATCACGATCAACGTCTGCCGCGACGCCGCGCGCAAACGCGGGGCGCGCGTTGACAACTCGCAGTTTGCCCCGCGCCCCGGCATGGACGAACGCGCCGCGCCGGAAGCCGCCTCAATCGAGACGAACGCGGAAGAGAACGCCATCCGCGCGCAGCAGCGTGTGCTGTTGATGAGCGCGCTTGAGACGCTGCCGGAGAAGGAGCGCGCCGCGCTCGTCCTGCGCGACCTCGAAGGCTTGACGACCGAAGAGGTGGCGCGCGTGCTGCGTTCGCGCCCCGTCACCGTCCGCTCGCAGATCAGTTCGGCGCGCGCCAAGCTCAAGCTCCACTGCGAACGCTTGCTGCGCCGACAGGGAGGGCGACAAGTTTAAGACTATGAAATGCACACGCGTCGAAAAGTTTCTGCCGCTACACGTCGCGGACGATCTCAAGGGACGCCGCCGCGCGCGCGCCGTCGAACGTCATCTGGCGGCGTGTGACAGGTGTCGCCACGCCGCCGACGAATACCGCGCGAGCCGCGAACTGTTGCACGCGGCCACGCTCCCCGAAGAGTTCGACGACGCGTTCTACGAAGAGATCAGAAGCAACGTGCTCGCACGCATCACGCACGACCGCCGCACGCGGCTCGCGCCGCCCGCGTCGCGCCGCGCGCCCGCACTCTTCGCCGCGCGCTACGCCTACGCCGCGTCGCTGGCCTTGCTCTGCGTCGCCGCCGCGCTCCACAGCTACACGCGCCGTGCGTCGGAAGACGACATACGACAAAGAATGATCGCCACCGTAAATGACGAACGGCCGACGCCCACGGCGGCCATGATCAAGACTCCGACGGCGATCAAGACTCCACAAGCGACGCGACCGGACGGCGATGATCAGACAACTCTTCCGCGTCCGTTGAAAGAGTTCGCGCGCGTGACAGTGAACACTGGAAAGCGTGCTGGCAAGTCGTCGCTCCCGAAGTCTGACGCGAAGGTCGAGACCGCACGAAACGGATCGTCGCCGGGTCTGCATATGACGAGCCGCGCGCCTTCGACCACCGTGCGGAATCTGCCCGCGACGATGGTCGCCGCAGCGGCGGCGCAGGCGAACGCGGAAGCGTCGGCCGCTACGGGCGCGAGTAACAGTAGCGAGCAGACGACGGCCGCGCCGGAAGTCTCGCGCATCGAGATTCAAACGTCCGACCCCAACATACGCATCATCTGGTTGTCGCCCATCGCGGAAGAGACGGCGCGGCCGTTGAAGTAAAAGTTCAGAATTCAGCCCGACAGTAAACAGGAGAGATTTCATGTATTCGTTCAAACTCAAGATCATCAGACTCGTCGCCGCGTGCGCGCTGGCGTTCTGCGCTCTCGCCCCTGTCGCCAACGCGCAGGAGGCGAGCACGACGCAGCCCGCGCCGCAGGACAACAGCGTCACGCACATGAGTTTCAAAAATCGCGTGTTCGAGGTGAAGTACCGCGACCCGGACGCACTCATGTCGGTGCTGCGGCTGCTGACGAGCGGCCATAGGGGCGCGCAACTCTCCGCCAACCGTCTCTTCAAGACGATCACCGTGCGCGACTTCCCCGAAAACATCGCGTCCGTGGAGGAAGCACTCAAACGGCTCGACACGCCCGAACCGCCGCGCCCCGAAATCGAACTCCGCATGCACGTGCTCATCGCGTCGAACGCGTCGAACGCGTCGAATCAATACCCGGCTGATCTGCGCGATGTCGTCACACAGTTGCAGACGACGCTCAACTTCAAAAGTTATCACCTGCTGACTTCGATCATTCAGCGCGCGAAGGATCGCCCGGACTACTCGCTCGGCATCATTCAGGGCGAGGGCGTGGCGCAGTTGACACTCGCGGGCGATAGCGCGCCGCGCGACTTCTACTACAGCTTTCAGGCCAACTCGCTCACGCTGAACACCAACCCGGCCGGGGTCACGACCGTGCAACTCGGCAACTTCACTTTCGGGATTAACGGCAAGGACGGCGACAAGGCCGTCGTGCGCAGCGACGTGGGCGTGCGCGACGGCGAGAAGGTCGTCGTCGGCACGGCCGGACTCCGCGACAAGGCGCTGATCCTCGTGCTGACGGCGAGACTCATTAGGTAGGAACGGGGAAAGGGCAAGGGGTAAAGGGAAAGGGTAGGAGCAAGTTGATGCTTCCTACCCTTTCCCTTTACCCCTTGCCCTTTAACCTATCTCAGTATGGGGTGCGCGCCGCCGCGCGAGTGGTCGGCGGTTTCCTGAAAGCGGCGGCGGTCGTTGTGATAAAGGATGAGGTGCTCGCCTTCGTAGCGGACGACATTTGCCATGCGCCCGAAGTCGCGTTCGTGTTCGGCGACGACGAGCGCGCCGGGATTGTAGGACGAGACCATCCCCGCCGCGTAGATCGAGCCGCCGCGGTCGTAGACGCTGCCCGCATAAGAACCCGCGTCGAAGGCCATGTCGGGCGAGTAAGCCCCTGTGCTGTCGCGCGTGCGGTCGGCGCGTGCGATGAAGACGATGTAGTCGGCGTAGTTCAGACGCGCGCGGTAGTTGTTGCGGCTTGCAGCGGCGAAGAGATCGGCCAACCCCTCGTCAATGGCGCGCAACGCTTCGGCGCGCGGGCGGTTGACCGCAGCGACGCGTGCGCCGCGCGGCGTCTCCGTGAAATAGTTGAAACGATCTCCCGTGTAAGACTCCGCGCGGCTGATCGTGCCACGGTCAACGGTCACCTGCTGGACGCTGCCACGACGCTGCTGCTGCGGGTAGTTGCGTTGCGCGCCCGCGCCCGGCAACAGAGTGCCGCCGAACAGAACGGCGCAGACGATTGCCGGAGCGGCGACGCTCAGTTTGATCGGCCTCGTGCGTGTGTAGTTCTTCATCTTCTCGTCCCCTTGTGAACTCTTAAAAAACTTGATGCCCGCCCAAGCTCGTCGGCGTGTGCGTTGCCAACGTGGTTGAGGGGGCATCAGTCGTGTCGAAACAGTTCGAGTAGTTTGCGTGCGGCGCGTCCTCGTCCGGACTTCGGCGCGCGGCGCGACGGTTGAAAGCGGCGGGGCAAGTTTAGCCCGGCGGCTTTCCCCGCTTGTCTTCCCGCGGCCTCTCGCGTTGCTCGCGGCGGGGTTCTTCCCGCGGCGGCTTCTCCTTTTTGTCGAAGACCTTCGGGTCTTTCGGCGGAGGCTCGCGCTGATCACGCTGCGGCTCCGTCGCCAGCGAACTGACGGCGAGCGCCGAGAGGATCAGGGCGGACGCTAAAATTTTCTTTAAATCTTTCATCATGAATTCTCTTCCGGCCTCCTCGTGTTTCTGATTGTGTCAGAGACGCGCTATCGGAGGGAGAGGAGAGACGCGCATTCGTCCCGCCTTTATATGAGCAATATGGATGCCACAGACGCCGCCGTCGGCATCCTATTGCTTTTACAGTCCGTAGTTTACCGCGTTACGCCCGCCCGCGCACGCTTTCCGGTGCAACTCATACGGTATCGTGTAAGGAAGGGGTAAAGGCAAAAGGGTAAGGGGAAAGGTTAGGACAAAGGCAGGCGCGTTGCTTTCGCCGATGCTTGCTTTTCCCTTTACCCCTTCCCCTTTCACCTATCTTCTGACCAGCACGCGCGCGCTGCCGACGTTGCCGCTGGCGTCGAAGCCGCGCAGGGAGATGGTGTGTTCGCCCGCGCCTGTGAGCGGCAGGTCGAGCGCGAAGGTTTCGCGCGGGCTGTCGGCGATGCCGTCTTCGGGGAAGACCGCGCGCCACGCGCCGCCGTCAACGCTCACGTCGGCGCGTCGCACGCGCCCGCGCGCGTCCTCCACGACGAACCCGACGCGCACGCGCTCGCCGCTCACCGTCGCCTCGCCCGACGCGCGCACCGTTGGTGCGGTGTTGTCAACTTCGACCGGCTCGCTGATGCGCTCGCCGTAGAGCGCCGCGCCCACGGAATTTTCCGGCGCGTCCGTCGCCACCACTTTGAAGATGTAGCGGCCGTCGCCGAGCGCCGCGCCGTCAACCGTGTGAAAGTTGTCGCGCAACTTTTCCTTCAACAGGTGGAACGCCGTCTCGCTCTGCGCGCGATAGTAGACGGCGTATTCGAGCGTGTCGCCGTTGCGATCCTCGGCCTGCCACTGTAACGCGACCGCGCCCCGCTGGAACGCGCGCCGCGCGGGCACTTGCGGCACGGGGCCGATGAGCGACGCGTCGAGGCCGGAGGCTTCGAGGTTCGGGTCGGTCTGAATTTGAATTGCGGGCAGCAGGGCGACGCCCGTCGGCAGCGTCGTGATCGAGAGAATCTCCGGCGCGACGTTGCGCGGTAGATATGCGACGCTCACGTCTTCGATGCGCGTCTCGCCGCCCGCTCCTGTTGCTGTTGCCGACGCGCCGCTTGCCGGAGCGCGCAGCACCGCGCGCCACTGAATGAAGCGAGCGCGCGGGCTGGTGACGGCCGCGCCCGCAGGGTCGCGGTAGGGCGCGCTCCACTCGCTCCAGGTCATGTCGGGTCGTTCGGTGTTGCCCGTGCGCGTCTGCAACTCGACCGCGCCCGTCCCGCGCCACCAGATGCGCCCCCAAGAAGCGACCACTTTCGCGTCGCGCACCGGCGACTCATACGTCCCTTCGGCCACTGGCTCGGCCGCGAAGCGAAACAGTTTCCCCTGATTGCTCGACGCGGCGAACGCCTCGCGCCCGCGCACGACGAACGAGGAGATTTGATCTTCCGTTGACTGTAGCAGGAGCGTGTCGCGCCCGTCGTCGGTGACGGCGTAGATGCGCCCCTTGTCGCTCGTGCCGATGAGCACGCCGCCCTGCGGCGCGGGCGCGACGGCAAACGCCGTCACCGAACTCGAACTCCACAACACGTCCGTCCCGCCGTCGGGCAGGATGCGAAAGACCGCGCTGCGGGCGTTCGCCAGTTCGTTGCGACTGCGCGCCGCAGGTTGCTGCGCGGCCGCGAACGGCGACGGCTGCCCGCCCTCTTCCACCACGGACGAAGTGACGACCGTGCCGCTCACCGCGCCGCTGCCCGCCGAAGTCGTCACCGTTGTCGCGCCGCCGGAGGGCGCGCTTCCGCGCGAGGCCGCGTCGCTCAGGGCGAGCGCGTAGATCGAATTGTCGGCCGCTATGGAGAGCGCGTGCAGTTCCCTGAGCGGCGAGTCGAAGAGCGCGAACGCCTTCCCTTCCGGCGAGACGCGCAAGACCAGCCCGCCCGGATCAGTGCCCGCGATCAGTTGCCCCTGCTTGTCCACGGCGAGCGAGATGACGTGCGTCTCGTTCACGTCAATCAACAAAGACTCTTCGGGCTTCGCCGCCGCCGCGCGCACTCGGTAGAGCTTGCCCGTGTCGCCCGTGCCGACGGCAAGCGCGCCGTCCGCAAGCACGGCGAGCGACCAGATGTACTTGTCGGGCGGGTCGAAATATTCGGCGGCGCGTCCGTCCGTGCCGATGCGATAGACTTTGCCGTCAGGCGACGTGCCCGCATACAACGCGCCGTCGCGTCCGACGACGAGCGCGGTCACGTCGAGTTCCGCCGCGTCGTAGAGCAGTGCGCCCTTGCCGTCGGCCGCGACGCGGAAGATGCGCCCGTCGTGCCCCGTGCCGAGATAGACGTTGCCGCGTTCGTCGGCGGCGGTTGACCAGACGTAAGCCTGCTCGGTGTCGAACAGTTGCGCGAAGCGTGGCGCGAGCATGAGCGCGCCCGTGTCCGTGACGGAGACGCCGCGCGCTTCGCCGCGTAAAAGTTCCTCGCGCGAATTCGTCTCCCAGACGACGGGGCCGCCCGCGCGCGCCGTGGAGGCGACGCAGACGAACAGGCAGAGAAGCGGAAGAAGCGAAACAAAGCGCAGCCGAAATGTGTTGTTGAGCATCAATGAAGTTTCTTGTCGTGTTGGATTAAATACCGCCGGTCTGATGATAACTCGAAAAGAAGCGTTGCAGGTACACGTTGGGCGCGAGCCTTGCGGCGGCGCATTCCTCACGCTTGCGGCGGCGCGTTACTTAACGTTGACGGTCGCCTTTTTCGGAGGGCGGGGCGAGCGGGTTTTCCGGCCAGTTGTGGCGCGGGTAGCGTCGGCTCAGTTCGCGTCGCACTTGCGGATAATGGCGCGACCAGAATCCGCTCAAGTCCGTCGTGATCTGCACCGCGCGCCCGTTCGGCGCGAGCAGGTGGAGGACGAGCGGCACGCGCCCGCCCGCGACCGGCGGCGCGTCCTTCATCCCGAAAAAGTCTTGCAGCCTCGACGCGATCCAGGGCGGTTTGTCCCGCTCGTAATTGACGCGCACCTGCCGCCCCCGCGCCAGCGTCACACGCTCCGGCGCGAGCTTCGCCAACATGCGCGACTGCTCCGAAGTCAAACGCGCGTTGAGGACTCGCAGCAAGCCATCGCTGTGCCGCGCCGCTTCTCTCACTTCCGCGAGACTGCGCCGTCCCTCGCACAAGGCCAAGACAGACGCGCGCACGTCCTCTTCGCCGAGCGTCGGGAAGTCGGCTTCGGGGAACGTGCGTCCGAGGAACTCGACGCGCGCGATGAAACGTTCTAACGTCTCGCGCTCGAACAACGTCTCGTACCCGGCGGCGAGCACCGCTTCCGCCAACACCGCGGCGACGCTCGCGTCGCCCGGCGCACTCGCGCGGCTCTCGTCGAGCGTGATGCCTTCATACGTGAGCCGGTTCACCGTCTCGACGCGTTCCAGTTGCGCGTTCCATTCAAGGTCGGTCGTCTCTCTGATGTTCTCGGCGAACAGGTCGAGCAGCCATTCGGGTTCGATGGCGCTGGCGAGACGCACCACGGTCGAAGCCCCGCGCGACGCGCCCGCACGCAAGCCGCGCCGCTCCTCCGCGTCCACCGCGACGAGAAACTCTTCCGCGCGCACCAGACTCTCCGGCGCGAGCGTTGCCGCGCCCCCGCCTGAGAGCAACAACTCATAATTGTCGCCCGCCGTCTTGCCCGCAAAGCTGCGACGGCGCGCGACCCTATCGGGATAGCCTGCGAGGATCGAGATCAGCAGTTCGGCTTCCTTGTCGGCGGAGGTCTTGAGGTTCTCATTCTTCACCCCGAGGAGACGTTCGAGTTGCCGCCGCACACGCTCGACTCTTTGCAACGCACGCGGGTCGAGATTCAAGCGGCGCGAAACTTCGGCCGCGAAGTTTTTCGACGCCGCCTCCGCGAACAGGTCGAACAAAGTGAGCAGGTCGGACTTGCCGTGCGACGCGTGCTTCGCGGGTCTGGATTCGCGCGAGCCGGACAACAGTTGACGCGCGCGTATGTCGCGTTCGCTGAGGAGCGCGGCGACGACGCACGCCGCGGCCGCGACGCCACGCGACTCGGCTTCGATCAAGACCCGCGCGAGTCTCGGATGAAGCGGCAGTTGGAGCATGCGTCTTCCGGCGGCGGTCACTTTGCGCCCGCCGTCGAGCGCGCCCAAACCGCGCAACAGTGTCTCCGCCTGTTCCAGAGCGCGTGCGGGCGGCGGCTCGAACCACTCGAAGTTGTGCAGATCACCGACGCCCGCGGCGTGCAGTTCGAGCGTCGCCTCGGTCAGATCGGCGCGGAGAATTTCCGGCGTCTCGTATTCCGCGCGCGCGTTGAAATCCTGCGCGGTGTAGAGGCGCAGGGCACGACCCGGCCGCGTGCGCCCCGCACGCCCCGCGCGCTGCGCGGCCGAGGCGCGGCTGATGCGCGTCACGCTGAACGTCGGCAGTCCAGACCACTGTGAGTGTTCGGCGACGCGCGCCAGCCCCGCGTCAACGACCGCGACCACACCCGGAATCGTCACGGAACTCTCGGCCACGTTCGTTGACAAGATGAGCTTGCGCCGGTCGGCGGGTCGCACGGCGCGATCCTGTTCGGCCGGGGACAACTCGCCGTGGAGCGGCAAGATTGACAGGTCGAACTCCGCGGCGAGCGGGGCGCAGGCTTCCGCCGCGCGCCTGATCTCGGCCGCGCCCGGAAGGAACACCAGCGCGTCGCCGTCCAGCCCTTCTGCGAGCAAACGGCGCACGGCCGCTTGAACCTGCACGGCGACGGGGCGTTCGTCGGGTCTGTTGAGATGCTCGATCTCCACCTCGAAGCGACGCCCTTCGGAGCGCAGCGTGGGACACGCTCCGAGGAAACGCGCGACGGGCGCGGCGTCGAGCGTGGCGGACATGACGACGAGGCGCAGGTCGGGGCGCGTTTGTTGCTGCAAACGCTTCAACAGCGCGAGCGCGAGATCGGATTCCAGATGGCGTTCGTGAAACTCATCGAGGATGACGACACTCACTTTCGGCAGTTGCGGATCATTCAGCAGACGACGCAACAAGATGCCTTCGGTAACGTACTTCAGGCGCGTCCGCGCCCCGCCGACCGACTCGAAGCGCACTTGATAGCCGACGGTCTCGCCGAGTTCTTCGTCACGCTCGTCGGCCACACGTCGCGCGGCCAGACGCGCCGCGATGCGACGCGGTTCAAGGACTAATATCTCACCCGCGCCCGCGAGTCCCGCGTCGAGCAGCGCCGGCGGCAGGCGCGTCGTCTTCCCCGCGCCGGGCGGGGCTTCGACGACGAGCCGGGGCGTGTCGCGCAAAGAGGCGACGACCTCCGGCAGGAGCGCGTCAATGGGAAGCGGCTGCATAAACTGTTATCTTCGACGGCATGATAATCTGCGCGGGCGCGAAAGGGTAAACGCGAGCGTATGGAACACTACAAAGAACTCTTACACATCCGTTTCGCCGAGCGGGTCATGGGCTGGACGGACATCGAACCGTCGCGCGAAGAGGGCGCGTTGAAATTTTACGGCTTCGTCCACACGGGGAAAGGCCCTCAACGCCGCGAGATTCCACACTACTCGCACGACCTCGACGCGATGTGGGCGGCGGAACAATACCTGCACCGGCTCGGCCTCGCGCGCGCCTACCTCAAAGCCCTCGCCGAAGTCGTCCGCGCCGCCGACCCTTCGGACGACGAAGACTTATTCAAACTCGTCAACGCTTCTCCCGCACAAAGATGCGAGGCGGCGTTGAATGCATACGAGGCCGGTGGCGGCGGCGACTAAGACCCGCCCGCACGAGATCATGGAGTTGGAACAACCGACCACAATGGAGCGACCGACGCCGATTGCCGTCGGACTCGGAGAGTTGATCTGGGACATGCTGCCCGGCGGCAGACAACTGGGCGGCGCGCCGACCAACTTCGCCTGCATCTCTCGGCTGCTGGGCAACGAGTCGGTCGTCGCCAGCCGCATCGGCGACGACGCGCTCGGTCGCGCGGCCGCGCGTCGTCTCTCTCGTCTCGGCGTCTCGACGGAGCATCTACAGGTTGACCGCGAACACCCGACGGGCACGGTGCGCGTGCGGCTGGACGAACGCGGCGAGGCCATCTTCGCCGTCAACGAAAACTCCGCGTGGGATTATCTGGAATGGACGACCCGGTGGGAGGAGCTGGCACTCAAGGCCGACATCATCTGCTTCGGCACGCTCGGCCAGCGCGTCGAAACGGCGCGGCAAACGATCATCCGCTTTCTCGAACTCACACGCCCCGGCGCGTCGCGCGTCTTCGACGTCAACCTCCGACATTCGTTTTTCGACACCGCCATGTTGGAGCGGTCGCTCCGTTTAGCGACCATCGTCAAGCTCAATCTCGATGAACTGCACACGCTCGGCCGCATGCTCCGGCTCGACGCGAACACGGAGCAAGCGATGGCTTTGCGACTGCTCGATCTCTACGCTCTCGAACTCGTCGCGATCACGCGCGGCGAGAAAGGCAGCCTGCTGGTGACCGCAGACGACGCGCATGATCATCCGGGGATTCGCGTTCGCGTCAGAGACACGATAGGCGCGGGCGACGCCTTCATCGCCACACTCGCACACTATTACCTGCGCCGCGCCCCGCTCGCACGCATCAGCGAAGCCGCCAACCGCGCCGGGGCGTGGGTCGCCACGCAGGCGGGAGCGACACCCACCCTGCGGCGGCAGACGTTGACTCAAATACTCGGCGAGTCCGAATGAAGCAACAACCGTTTGACTCTTGATGAGTGAACTAACAACCGCTCGACTCACAGCGAACTTTGACTCGCAGCGAATAAACAACAACCGTTCGACTCGCAGCGAACCACGCGCTAGTTGCCGACGTAGCGCGCGTACAATGAGCGGGCGGTGGTCATGTCGTCCGTGCCGCGGATGATGGCGCGGGCGTCCTGGAAAACGGTTAGCTCGAAGTCGCCGGTGCGGAGGCGCAGGAGGTACTCGTTGAGTTGCACGTCGCCGGTGGGGCGGAGGCGTTCGGCGAGCGCGGGGAGGTCAACGCGCGTGGGGCGGCGCGGGGAGATTTGCACGGCGTCGCGGCCGCAGAGGACGGAGGCGAGTTCGACCGACTCGGCCGCGAGCGTCTCGTAGCGCGCGTGGGCGCAGGTCGGGCAGTCGGGCGACGGCTCGCCGAGTTTGATGCGCCGCCACTCGTTGCGCCACACGTCGAACTGCATGAGGGTGCGGTGCAGCGCGTCGGTCTGTCCGGTCAAAAGTTTCAAAGCCTCGCTCACCTGCACGGCGGCGACGATGGAGATGATCGGCATGATGACGCCCGCCGTGTCGCACGTCTCCGCGCTCGCCGCCGGGGGCGTCTCCTCGAAGATGCAGCGCAGGCACGGCGACTGGTGCGGGCGCACCGTCATCGTCACACCGTAAGAGCCGACCGCCGCGCCGTAGACCCAGTTGACTTCGTGCTTCACGCAGGCGTCGTTGACGAGATAGCGCGTGGCGAAGTTGTCCGTGCCGTCGAGCACGAGGTCGCAATTCTCGATGAGCTGTTCGATGTTCCCGTGATGCACGTCCGCGACGTGCGGCTCGGCCTCCACGTCGGAGTTGATCTCCGCGATACGCCGCGCCGCCGCCACCGCCTTCGGCACGCGCTCGCGCGCGTCGCGTTCGGTGAACATCGTCTGCCGCTGCAAGTTCGACTCCTCGACGAAATCACGATCCACGATCCGCAGATGCCCCACGCCCGCGCGCGCCAAGCCTTCGGCCTGCGACGATCCCAACGCGCCGCACCCCACGACGAGCACACGCGCCGCAGACAGCCGCGCCTGCCCCTCCCGGCCGATGCCCGCGAACAAAATTTGCCTGCTATATCTCTCCATAAAATTTGAGAGTCAGAAGTCAGAGGTTAGAAGTTAGAGTCTGGTAAAGACAGTTTCAACTGATCTCTAATCTCTAATTTTTGATCTCTACTTCTGACTTCTAACCTATAGCCTCTAACCTCTGCTTTTCACATCTGCGTTTCCGCCGCCGTGGTCATTACTGCGAGGGGCGCGTCTTGTCCCGTCCATAACTTGAACTGCGCGGCGGCCTGCGCGACGAGCATCGAGAGGCCGCCCACAACTATTTCGCACCCGGCCGCGCGCGCCTCACGCATGAAACGCGTCTCGCGCGGATTGTAGACGAGATCGTAGGCGACGCGCGCGCCGCGGAGTTGCGCGGAGGTGGCGGGCGTCAAATCCTCTCTCGCGCCGCGCGTGCCGAGCGGCGTCGTGTTGATGACGAGATCGAAGTTGTCGAAGCGTGCGCTGTCGAGCGGATGACGACGGGCGTCGAAGTTTTCCGCGGTCGCACGCGCGCGCTCCGGGTCGCGCGCGAAGACGGAGGCGTGCGCGCACGCCTCGCGCAGACTCCACAAGACCGCACGCGCCGCGCCGCCCGCGCCGATGATGGCGACGCGCGCGTCGCGCAAGTTTAATTGTCCGGCGAGCGGGACGAGCGCGGCGGCGGCGTCCGTGTTGTGGCCGCGGAGCGCGTCGCCTTCGACGACGACGGTGTTGACCGCGCCGATCTCGCGCGCCGCCGGTTCGATTGAATCGAGTTCTGATATGACCGCGCTCTTGTGCGGCGCGGTGACGCTCAGGCCGCGCAGATTCCAGACGAGTTCGCGCGTGCGCGGGTGCGCCATGCGCCGGAGGAAGGCGCGCGCGTCGCTGGCCTCGAAGGGGATGTAGACGGCGTCGAGGCCGAGCGCGTCGAAGGCCGCGTTGTGCAGGTGCGGCGAGACGGAGTGGGAGACGGGCGAGCCGACGAGTCCCATGATCTGCGTCTGTTCGTTGATGCGGTGGACGCGGTAGAGCGAGCGCAACTCGTGCGCGGTCGTCTGGCCGGGCGCGGTTGACTGGTCAGGTGTGAGCGCGCCGAAGGTGAGAAACGCGCCGCGCGCGGGCGCGAGGACGCGCGTCAGAAGTCCGGCCTCGCCCATCGCGACGGCGATACATTCGCGCCCCTCGCGTCGCGCGCGTTCGAGCAGACTGAGGACGGGGAGGCAGTCCGTGATGTCGTCTGCGCGCACGGCGAGTTTCAGGATGCGCGCGGGCGTGCGCAACATGCGCGCGAAGAGGTCTTCGAGGTCACAGGGGAGTCCGGCGAAGTCGTGGTGCGAGCAGATAACTTTGTTCCAGTCGAGCAACTGCGCGGCGCGGCGGGATTCTTCCGCGGCGAGAAACTCGCAGAGGTCGAGTTCGAGGTCGGCGTAGTCGGCGCGCTCGTCGCCGGGGGAAAAATTCTCCGCCCAGAAACCGGCGCGACGTTGCGTGTCGGCTGTCTGGTGGCCGCCCTGCGCCGTGGTGCGGAAGGTGAGGACGAAGGGGCGCGCGCGTTCGCGGAAGAGCGCGGGGAGTTCCTCTGTCGCCCGCGCAAGTTGCGCATCGTCTGCCAGACAGTCGAGGCGCAACTCGATCATGTCGCCGACTTCGGCAGCGCGCGCGATTGCGCCGCGCAACTCGGACGCGCCGCGCACGCAGACGGGAACGCAGATGCGTATGTGTCGGGCGGCAGTCATCGAGACGTTGCATGCGGCGCAATCGCGTTGGTCATCTTTCGCGTCCGCGCGCGTCGCGCGTCAACGCGTTCGGGCGCGGCGTGTTGAGGAATCATCTATTGATCTTTGTCGAGCAGTTTCGTGGTGTTCTCGGTGACGCTCGACGGCGTGTAGAAGTCTGCGCCCAGCGTGCGCTGCGGCGGGAGTTCGGCGGCGCGCGGGGCTTGCGAGACGGCGGGCGGCGCGTAGGCGTTATTCGCCGGGAGCGCACGCGGCGTCTGATGCTGGTAGAGGCGCACAAACTCCGCGACGCCGCTGCCGAGCGACCCGGCCGCCGGGATGAGCATCCAGAACCACCAGATGTGACCCGCGATCTCGATCACGTCCTTCACCGCGAACGCGACGAGCAGGAAGGCGATGCCGACGAAAGTTTTGACGATGGCGTAGGCGAGGTTCGGCGGCCCGTCGCGCTTGTGCTTGTCTCTCCCGTGCCTGTCGCGCCGCCCGTGTGTGCCTTCGGCGACGGGTTCGGGCAGATGCCCGTTGAGAGCCTGCGGCACGAGGCTCACGTTCGCGCCGCACCCGCGACAAAAACTCGCGTCCTCGGCGTTCTGCGTTCCGCATTTCGGACAATACATGTTTCGGCGTCTCCTTCACGGCCGCGCCTCTGCGCTTCGGCGTCGTCCGTGCAATCGGGGATCGGTCAGGGCGTTTTCGAGGGCGCGTCGAGGTGTCTGGTCGTGCCGTCGGTGACACTCGCGGGCGCGCTGACGATCTCACGCGTGTCGGGCGACGGAAGCTGTGGGGCGACCACAGGCGCGGGCGCGAACGCCGCGGGGCGAAAGTCTGCGCCCGAACCGGTCGCCGGCGGCGACAGGCGCGTCTGCTCCTGTCGCGCGCGAATGAGTTGGCCGATGCCTTCGCCGATGTTGGCGAGCGCGGGGATGATGAACCAGATCGTCACCCAGAACGCACCGCGAAAGGCGAAGATGCCGATGAGGAAGATGATGAACAGGCCGAACCCCGTAAAGAGACTCTTCAACGCCTCGTCCACGGTCGCCGGGCGGCGTTTCTTCTTCTTCCCGCCCTCTTCGACTTCGCCGTTCTCAAATCTCTCCAACGCGGCGGGCTGCAACGTGCCCTGCAACGCCTGCGGCACGAGGCGTATGTCCGCGCCGCACCCGCGACAAAATTTCGCGTCGTCTAAATTTTGCACCGCACATCGCGGACAGTACATGCGCGTCCTCCGGGAAAAGAAGTTAGGGGAAAGGCGATCAGGGAAAAGATGAAGGGGTAAAGGGAAAAGGAACAGAGCATCAGCACACTAGTTAGACGATTGATGCAACAGTTAGATGATTGATGAGACGGATGCCACTCAATTCTTATCCCTTCCCCTTTACCCCTTCCCCCTTTCCCCGTTTTCTAACGGCTCGTCGCCGTCTCGCCCCTCTTCATACGTCGCGGGGCGCGCCAGTGTTCGTTGCCTGACGGCCTCGTAGAGCACGACGGCGGCGGCGACCGAGACGTTCAGCGACGGGATGCGGCCGTGCAAAGGGATCCGCACGAGCGCGTCGCAGCGTTCGCGCACGAGGCGACGCAAGCCCGCGCCTTCGCCGCCTAAGAGGAGCGCGCACGGCTGCGTCCAGTCCCAATCCGTGTAGGCGATGTTGGCCTCCGCGTCCGTGCCGATTGTCCAGATGCCGCGCGCCTTAAACTCCTCGACGAGCCGCGTGATGTTCGTCGCGCGCGCGACGGGCAGATATTCGAGCGCGCCCGCCGCGGCCTTCGCCACCATCTCCGTCAGACCGGCCGCGCGTCGTTCGGGCACGAACAATCCGTGGACGCCCGCGCACTCAGCCGTACGGATGATCGCGCCGAGGTTGCGCGGGTCTTCCACACCATCGAGCACGACTGCGAGCGGCGGCGCGTCCGTGCCGACGCGCGCCGCGAGCGCGTCGGCCAACTCGCCCGCATCCGCGTAAGCGACGGCCGCGACGTGCGCGACGACGCCCTGATGATTCGCGCCCGCCGCCGCGATGCGCTGCAACTCCGCGCGCGGCGCGCGACGGATGGTGACGCGAAACTCGCGCGCCAGTTCAAACAACTCGCGCAAACGCGACTCGTGGACGCCCTCCGCAATCGTGATGCGCTCGATGCGCCGGTTGCCCGCCCGCAACGCTTCGAGCACGGGCAGCACACCGTAAAGATGCGACTCGTCCGGCGGCCTCTCGTCGCGACTCTCAAAACGCGGTCGTTCGTCTCGACTCTCGAAACTTTGCCGCGCGCCCCCCTGCCTTGTCTCAGCGTGCCGCGCTTCGCCGTTGCGCGTGTCCTGATTGCGCGGCTGGTCGCGGCGCGCTCCGTGATGGCGAGTTTCATCGCGTCGCTGCGCGTCGTTGCGCGTCGCGTTACCGCGCGATGCGTCGGTGCGTGTTGCGTCGCCGCGCGTTTCGTCGCCGCGCGTTTCGTCGCGTCGCTGCGCGCGCCGGTCGCGCCCGTCGCCGGTCGTCGTTGTGGTGGGCGGCGCGGCGGCTTTCGGTTTGTGTCGGCGAAAATTTTTCATGTGTTCGTCGCGAGGTCGCGCAGGCGGAAGTGTTGCAGCAGTCGGCCGTAGCGCGTGAACTGCGTCTCGTTCGACACGTTCGTGACGGCTTCGGCGTTGTAGCGGCCGGGGCGGATGCGTTTGAGACTGCCCGCCTCCGTCTGTTCCGCGAGCGGCCACGCGAATTTCAAGTGTTGGCGCACGCCCCTGTAAGAATCGTCGTAGACGGCTCGCGGCGCGCGTTCGATGAGCGTCTCGACGAGGCGTTTGAAATTCTCCGCCGCCGTCAAACCCTTCGCCGCGCCGAGACACGAATAGTCGAAACCTTCCGCCAAGATGCGCCAATTCGCGATTGAAGTGGCGACGTAGAGATCTAGCGCGCTTTCGTCGTCGTGAAACTCGCGCGTCTCGACCACCTCACCCTCCGCGCCGCGACGACTGCCGCCGCCTCGCCGCTCCTCCACCTCGATCCGCTTGCGCGCGATGCGCCCCGCGACGAAGAGCGTCACGCGCTCCCATTCGACGCTCTCCGCCACCGACTCCGCGCTCGACCAACCCACGAGCGCGTCCGCGCCGATGTCGAGTTTGCGGATGCGCTTCGGCGGATGGGTCTCGACGCCCAACTCTTCGTCCGACACGATCTCGACCGGCCAGCCAAGCCCGCGTAGTTTCCTGTCCACGAGCGCGGCCTCGTCGCGCGTCGCGGCGCGTGCGAGCGGCAGGGGCGTCTGCGCCTGCGTCATCTCGCGCAACTGACCGACCTCCAGACGCAACAGCGCGGCCGCCTCCGTCAACTGATCAACGCCCAGCTTGTCCGTCGCACGGCACAACAGCACGACGTTGAAACCCTGCTCCCACGTCTCCAAAGCCCTGAGCGTCGGGCGGCGCAGATCGTCGCCCGCCCCGGACGCGGGCATCGCCGCGCCGCAGTAGAGACAGTTCATGCGCGTCGGTGGGTTGGCGCGCAGGCACGCCTCGCACGCGACCATCTCGGCGGGCGCAAACGCGCGCACGGACGGAAACACGCCCGCGTCTTCGTCCCCTAACGGCAGTTCGTCATCGTCGTTTGCCAAGGCTGCTATTCTCCGTCCCGTGATTATACGTCGCGCCCACGGCTTTGCAATCGCCCCTCAAGCATGAGCCGGGGCGCGGCAAGTTTAAGACAGGGCGAGACAAGTTAAAGCAGACGGCGTGCGTCGCACATCATTGCGCGCCCGACCCGATACAGTATAATCGCGGCGCGTCTCTATTCATCAGCCAATCCGAGCATCGAACTTTTATGTCACGAGTCCGTCAAGGGAAACTCAACGCCTCATGCGTCACTTTGTGCGTCACTTTACGCCTCGCGCTCTGCGCGTCGCTCGTCGTCGCGGCGGGCGCGTGCGCCGGCTCGCGCGACCCCGACCCCGCGCGCCCGCGCACGAACGAACCGCCTTACCCCGTCATTCTCGCGGCCAACGCCGAGCGGCGCGACCAAGCCCTCGCCGGGTGGGCTGCGCTCGCGCGCGACAACAACGTGCCGAACGTTCCGCCACCCGACTTACAACCCGTCACGGCGACGATCAGCCAGCTTCCCACGCTCGATGCCCCTCTGCGCCTGCCGCCCGTCGAGATCAGGGACGAGGACGGGCAGGTGCGCGCCAATTCTGAAGAAGAGTCGCGGCGCGAATCTCTGCGCCGCTTCATCACGAGCGCGGCCGCGTTGCTCGGCGTCGCGCCGCAGAACCTCTCACTCGTCGCGCGCACGGACGAGGCGGGCGGCACGCGCCGCGCTCTCTACCAGCAACAACCCTTCCCCTACCCCTTGCGCGCGGGCTTCGGCGTGCTCGACATCAGGTTCACGGACGACCGGCGCGTGCTGTCACTCTCTTCCACGGCCATCCCCGATACGGAACGCATCAGCCGCGCGCTCGCGCTCGTGCGCCCGCAGCAGTTGACGGCTGATCAGGCCGTCGAACGCGTGCGCGGCCGCGCCTTCAACTTCCCCGGCACGACCGCGCCCGTCACTTACACCGTCGCGCCCGACGACTCCATCACGCCGCGCGAACTCGTCGTCTATCCCGTCCGCCCCGCGGGCGACTCCGCGGCAACGGGCGCGCTCGAACTGCGCGTCGCTTGGGAACTGGCCGTCGGCCGCGGGGCAACCACTTATCTCGTCTACCTCGACGCGGTGCGGGGCGAGATCATCGGGGCGCAAACTCAGGCCGCGCCGTCCGTAGATAAACCGGCCGGGCAAACGCCGACGGCGCGTTAACCGCCGGGGCGTTCGGCGCGCGGCGCGTTTTCGCTTGACCGGACGTGCCCCGCGGCGGCATCCTAGAGGCAATGAAGTTAAACAGACCTATGAAATTTCAGCGTTCAAAACTTTTAACAACGGAGCGTGTTTTTGCATGCAGCATTTCGATCCGACCAATAATATTTCCTGGCAGTTAGGCTACAGGGGGAGAGTCGCGGTTTTCATTGACGGTAACAACCTATTTCACGCAGCGCGGTTTCACAACATAGACATTGACTACAACAAACTCCTGCGCGTGCTCTTAGGCGACGGCCGACTCCTCCGTGCTTTCTTCTACACCGGCGTGGACGTGGGCGCGGAACGCCAGCAGGGCTTCCTGCTCTGGATGCGCCGCAACGGCTTCCGCGTCATTCACAAAGAACTCAAGACCTTTTACGACGGCACGCGCAAGGCCAACCTCGACGTGGAGATCGCCGTGGACATGCTCTCGCTCGCCGGTCGCTACGACACGGCCGTGCTCGTCTCCGGCGACGAGGATTTCGTCTACGCCGTCAACGCCGTCGCCTACAAAGGCTGCCGCGTCGAAGTCGCGGGCTTCCGCTCGAACAGTGCGCCCAAGTTGATTGACGTGGCCGACTATTTCATAGACCTCGGCGAGATCGCCGACAAGGTGCGTAAGGAACACTCGCACGGCCCGCGCTACTACGAGCACCACCCGCACGAGGACTCGCACACGCATTCGTTCCTGCCCACCGTGGAAGACGCGCCCCTCGCCCCCGCTGCCGCACGCCAGCAGCACGAGCACGAACAACTCGCGCAGTCAGCGACCGTCGCCACCGCCATCGCCGAAATTGACATCACCGAAGACACCGAACATTTCAACTCCCACTCGGAGTTCATCCGCATCACTGACGATCACTAACGCAGTGACGAGTGACAAGTGACAAGTTAAAACAAAGAGCTTGTCTTCAATTCGTCACTTGTCACCCGTCACTTGTCACTCTCTTATGAAACTGTTCACCCTCTCGGAAGCCAACGCGCTGTTGCCGACGGTGCGGCGTATCGCGGCGGCCATCTCGCGCGCGCACCGCGAGGTCGTCTCCTTGCAGGACGCGGCGCGCGCGGCGGCCGAGAACGCGACGCGCGGCGGCGGCTTCATGGCGGACGGGCCGCAGTACGTGACCGACTTGATGAGCCTCGCCGAACGCACGGGCGAGTTGGAAGCTCTCGGCGTGCAACTCAAGGACTACGAGCGCGGACTCTTAGACTTTCCCTCCATGCGCGAAGGCCGCGTCGTCCTGCTCTGCTGGCAACTCGGCGAAGGCGACCGCATCGAGTGGTGGCACGACCTCGAAACCGGCTTCTCCGGCCGCCAGCCGATCTAAGACTTTAGGGCAAAGGGAAAAGGGACGGAGTGAAGTTCGGCAAAAGTTCACTTGATTTTCTGTTCTTGTCTTAACCTTTCCCCCTTCCCCTTTTCCCTTTCCCCCTACGCCCTGTTCCCCTATCTTGTGCCTTCCCGCCGCCCAACTACATTGATTTGTGTATTTTCTGATTGACGACTTAAAGTAATCTCTGATAGCATCCGCCGCGACTCCGCAAAGGGCTTGGGTTTACCGGCTTCGCCCGTCATCCCAAAGATTTAAATTTGAAGATTTCCACAGGGGAGGCTCTCAGTCTATGCAGTGTGTCGTGTGCGGCGCGTCTTACTCCGAATCCGTGGAGAGTTGCCCGCACTGCCCGACGACAGACGCCGCATCAGACGCCACTGCCGCCCCGCCTCCCGAAGAAAAATCTATGCCAACTTCGACCAGCCACGAACGTAAATCGAAGCGCGCGACCGGCGCGGCGACCGATGCGAAAGGCGCGTCCGCCACAACAGCAGCAGGCGCGGCCACTTCGACCCTGATCGAGTTTCCCGGCGTCGCGCCCAAGCCGCAGTGGCGCAAGGAACTGAGCGAGCGCGTGCGCGAGATTCAGCAGCGACGCGCGCTCGAAGCCGCACGCGAAGCCGAAGCCTCTGCGCCGCAGCACGAAGGCCATTTCTCCGCCGCCTCGATCTCCGCCGACATGGTTGCTGATGTATCTCCTGACGCTGCGGCCGAAACTTCCGCGTCGCCGCTTGGCCTCGTCCCCCCGCCGCCCGAAGCGCCGCAACCGAACCCGCTCGTCGTCGCCGCGCTCAAACGCATCGAGCGCGCGCGTCAGATGAATCCCCCGCCGGTCGCCCGCGCGTCGAGGGGCGGTGCGGCCACCGCCGCGGCCGTCGCACACGTCGTCGAAGAAAATTATCAAGCCGCGCCCGACACGCAACTGCTCCACGGCCACGTCGTCTCGCCCGCGCACGACACGACGCCGAACGGACAGGCCGCCGTTGAAGTCGAGAAAAGCGTCGAGACCGCACGCACCACGACGCCGCTCGCCATCGTCCCGCCCGCCGCAGTAGTAGCGCCAACGACGAAGACGGCGGAAGCGAGTGCGGCTACACAGGCGAGGGCACGCCGTCACATCCCCGTCGTCGCCGACGAAGCCTCGCTCTCGCGGATCGAGGAAGAGATGCACGCCGCCGTGCTCTCGAACCACGCGGCGACGCCGGAGAAGATCGTCTCCGTGGACGACCACGCGCCCGTCTCGAAACGCATCGCGGGCGGCATCGTCGATCTGCTGGTCGTCGGTTTCGCCTCGACCCCGTTCGCCGCCATCATCGAACTCACGAGCGGCAACTGGGCGGACGTGCGCGTCGCCGCCTCGATGGGCGGCATCGTCGTCGTCTTGATGTTCTTGTACCTGATGGCGGCGACCGCGCTCGCCGGGCGCACGTGGGGCATGTCGCTCGTCTCGCTGCGCACGGTTGACGCCGAGACCGGCATGTCGCCGACCACCGGCCAGTGCGTCCGCCGCGCTTTCGCCTACATGCTCTCGCTCGCCACGCTCGGCCTCGGACTACTCTACGCGCTCTTCGACGCCGAAGGCCGCGCCGCACACGATCACCTGTCAGGAACTATCGTCATCGCCGATTAACCCTCGCACCAAGACGACGAAGCCCCGCGTTGTTCGCGGTCCGGCTCATCGCGCTTGAGCAGCGC
>JAVEDE010000045.1 GCA_030841105.1 Pyrinomonadaceae bacterium | reverse complement strand
CAGCGCGTACGACACCAGTTCCTTCTCGTGCGCCAGCGCCTCGTCCATGCCGACGTCGGAGAGGTAGCGCACCGCGGCGGCGAGGCCGACCGCCTCGGCGATCGGGGGCGTGCCCGCCTCGAACTTGTGCGGCGGCTCGGCGTACGTCGAGCCCTTCAGCGTCACCGTCTCGATCATCTCGCCGCCCCCGAGGAACGGCGGCAGCTCGTCGAGCAGCGCGCGCCGCGCCCAGAGGACGCCGATGCCGGTGGGGCCGAGCATCTTGTGGCCGGTGAACGCGACGAAGTCGGCCCCGAGGGCCTGAACGTCGAGCGGCAGGTGCGGCGCGGACTGCGAGGCGTCGAGGACGGTCAGCGAGCCGATCCAGTTGTAATAGTCGGCGATGCCGGTGTAGGCGGCGGCGTAGTCGGGGTCGAGTGCGATGGCGCGGTAGTAGCAGGTGATGGCTTTGGCGAAGCCCTCTTCGTTGAAGGTGTTCCAGTGGTAGCGGCCGCGCAGGTAGACCTCGAACGCCTCGGCGTTGTCCGTGCCGCGCTTCGCCAGTTGCTCGCGCTCGTCGCCCGTCAACTGCGGCACGAGCGCGGTGGCGACCTGCGCCGAGATCGCGTCTTCGAGGCTCAGCACGTCCGTGTAGTTCTCGTCGAACTGACCCGCCCACATCGTCGCGCCTTCGTAGACGTTGAGCAGTTGGACGGTGATGCGGATGCGTTCGCCCGCACGCTGGATGCGCCCGTCCACGACGTAGCTGACGCCGAGTTCGTGACCGGCGGCGAACGGGTCGCCGATGTCCGTGCCGCTGTAGCGGATGACGGAACTCGTCGGTCGCACGCTGAAGCGGCGCACGTTCGACAGGCGCGTGATGAGCGCGTCGGCCAGCCCGATGCCGAGGTAGTTTTCGCCGGTCTCTTCGGTGCGCTGGATGTTGAGCAGTTTGAAGGGCAGCACGGCGAGCGTCTTCTCGCCCGTCACGGCGTCGCCCGTGGCGAGCCGCGAAGTCTTGGCCGAAGAGGGGAAGACGAACGGCGCGGAGACGGGACGGCCGTCGAGGTGGCGCGCGATGTCTTCGCGCAGGCGTTCGACCGAAGTGTAACGCCGACCCGGCTCTTTGCGCAGAGCCTTCAAGGTGATGTTGTCGAGGTCGCCCGCAAGTTCGCGGCGCAAATTTTCCAGCGTCGTCCCGCGCAGCTTGCAGAGAAACTCAAGCGTCGCCGTCGTCTCGCTGCCGCCGCCGTCGAGCGGGATCAAATCTTCGGGGCGCATCACGACACGCGAAGGGTGCTCAGGTTCTTCCTCGCAGATGACGCGCGCGATCTCGTGCGGCGAGCGGTTCGGGAAGTGGTAAGGGCGATGCCCGGTCAAGAGTTCGTAGAGCAAGACGCCCATGCTGTAGATGTCGCTCGCGGGCGTGGCCGCCTCGCCGCGCACCTGTTCGGGCGAGGCGTATTCGGGCGTCATCAGGCGCATGGCGGTCGCCGTCGGCGTCAGGGTGTCGGGCGAGAGTTCGGGGTTTAAGAGTTTGGCGATGCCGAAGTCCAAGAGCTTCGGCGAGCCGTCGGCGCAGATGAGGATGTTCGACGGCTTGATGTCGCGGTGGACGACGAGGTTCTGGTGCGCGTAGGCAACGGCGTTGCAGATTTGGACGAAGAGGCGCAGACGCTCTTGGACGGTCAGCTTCTCGCCGTCGCAGTAACGATAAAGCGGCTGCCCCTCGATGTACTCCATGACGAAATAGGGCAAGCCCGTGTCGGTCGTGCCGCCGTCGAGGAGGCGCGCGATGTTGGTGTGGTCGAGCGAGGCGAGAATCTGTCGCTCGTTGCGGAAGCGGCGCAGGATGAAGTCGGTGTCCATGCCGCGCTTGACGAGTTTGATGGCGACACGCTTCTGATATTCGCTGTCGGCGCGCACGGCCAGGTAGACCGCGCCCATGCCGCCGCGCCCGATCTCGCGCACGATCTTGTACGCGCCGACGCGCGCGCCCGCCATCGGGTCGTCTTCAATTTCGGTCGGTTGCGTGGTGCGGAAGGGAGCGCTGCCGGGGTTGAAACCGTTGACGGCGAAAGCGGGCGCTTCGATGAAATCTCCCGCCTCCTCGTATTGCGCGACGAGCGCCTCCACCTGCTGGCGGAGCGCGTCGTCGCCCGCGCCGGCCTCCGCGATGAAGTTGGGGCGTTCTTCGCGGGGCAGATCAAGCGCGGCCTGAAATAATTCTTCTACTTGCTTCCAACGTTCGGGGGTCATAAAAACAGTGACAAGTGACGGGTGACAAGTGACGAGAGCAAAGACAAGTTTTTGGGTCTTAACTTGTCACTCGTCACTTGTCACTCGTCACTGCTTTTGAACTTGTCCGTAGAGCCATGCTTTCGCCATGCGCCACTGGCGTTTGACGGTGGGCGCGCTGACGCCGAGAACTTCGGCCGTCTCTTCGACCGACAGGCCGCCGAAGAAGCGGAGTTCGACGATGCGGCTCTTCTGTTCGTCGAGGGCGGCGAGTGCGGTCAGGGCGTCGTCGAGCGCGATGAGATCGGTGGCGCGTTCGTCCGTCACGTCCACGTTCTCGTCGAGCGAGAGCTTGTGGATTTCGCCGCCGCGTTTCTCGGCGTTGTGGCCGCGCGCGTGATCCACGAGGATGCGGCGCATCATCTGTGCGGCGACGCCGAAGAAGTGCGCGCGGTTTTGCCACCTGACCTGACTCTGATCAATGAGCCGGAGGTAGGCTTCATGGACTAAGGCCGTGGGTTGCAGCGTGTGTGCGGAGCGTTCGCGGCGTAGGTAGTTGGCGGCCAGACTGCGCAACTCGCCGTAGACGAGCGGCAGCAGGTCGTCCAACACAGTCCGGTTGCCATCCGTTAATTGGATGAGCAAACGGGTCACGTCATGTGGGGAGGATGTACTCACAGGGGAATTTTCGACATCTCAACCAAACAGTTCCGACCAGCTTCGGGCGCGCGTCGGGGCAAGTATAAACGAGTGCTTGCACCATATCAAAACGCGCGCGCCGTCCGGCCTGCCAAAAAACGAATCTTTGATGATCCTTTTCCCTATTTCGTTACGCGTATTATGATGGGGACGAAAAAAAATCGCGCCGCGCCGGATGAGCCGGACGAGCGTCCCGCAGCAGTCATTACAGCCCAAAGGAAATCGCCCAAATGAAAAATTTATTTCGCCACGCCTGCCTCGCCTTCATTCTAAGCTGCGGCGGCGCAGGTCTCGCTACGTCCGCGCGCGCCGACGTGAAGATCAAAACCAAGAACACTACGGGCGGGCAAGTTTCAGAGCAAACCGTCTACATCAAGGGCAAACGCCAGCGCACCGAGCAGAACGAAGCGTCCGTCACGATCACGCAGTGCGACCTGAGACGCAACCTGCAACTCGGCGTGCCGACGAAAACTTACGTCGTGATGCCGTTCGATCAGAACACGACCGACACGACGGGCACGGCCGGGCAGAAAACGTCTGCGGCCGCGCCGTCGCGCCGGGGCGGCGTCGTGACTTCAACTTTCACCGCGACGGACACGGGCGAGCGCAAGAAAATGTTCGGCTACCCGGCGCGTCGCATCAAGACTTCGATCGTCACCGAGTCGTCGCCGGACGCCTGTCAGGTCACGCGCAGCCGGATGGAGACGGACGGCTGGTACATTGACGCGGCGTTCGTGCTCGATTGCAACTACCAGAGCGCGTCCGGCTACAACGTCGCCGCGCAAGCGGGCGGCTGCCGCGACGAATACCGCACGAAGCAGGTCGGCGTGGCTAAACTCGGCTATCCCGTCATGACCACGACGACGCTCTTTGACGACCAAGGCAACGAGTCGTTCACTTTCACGCAGGAGGTGTTGGAGATCGCCAACGCCGTCCTCGACAACAGCCTGTTCGACGCGCCCGCCGACTACCGGCAGGTGAGAGACATGAGCGAGATGTACGGCGCGGCGGCAATGGCGTCGTCGGCCGCGCGCGATAACGACGAGAACAACAACCCGGCGAGCAACGTCGGCACGGGGCAGATGACTTCGGGGGCGGTCGGCGCGAAGCGGGCTGGCGTGGTGCGCGTCGGCGTGGCGTTGACGAAGACGCTGGCGGCGGCCGATTACGTTGACGCTTCGTCGCTGGCCGACGCGGTGCGCGCCAAGTTGGTGAGTAATTTGAACGGCGCGCCCGTCGAAGTGGTCGCGCTCGAAGCGCGGCAGACGCAGGGCGTCGAGGCCGAGGCCAAGCAGAAGGAGTGCGACTACGTACTCTACACGACGGTCGCGCACAAGAAGGGCGGCGGCGGGGGCGGCTTCGGCGGTTTCCTCAAGAAGTCCGCGGCGATTGCGGGCGGCGTGGTCACGCCGGCGGAAGGCGGCGGGCAGGGCAGCGGCGTGGCCGGTTCGTTGAAGGCCAGAGACGAGTTGACGCTCGAATACAAACTGCAACGCGGCGGCGAGCCGGTCGTCACCAACACGCTCAAGGCGAAAGCGAAGTCGGACGGCGACGACATCATCTCGCAACTCGCGGCGCAGGCGGCGACGGCGGTGCGCGCCGCCACGGCGACTAAGTAAGTTAAGGCGGTGCGCGCCGCCGCGACGAAGTAAGTTAAGTAAGGCGAGCGCGGGGCAGACGGGCGACGCGCGCGGAAATAGAGACTCTTCACGGGGGGCGTGGAGAGGCGCGAAGGGCGGGGAGGCGGCCAAGACAGCGGCGGCCTCCCCGCCCCTTTTTGCGCGCCCGTCGGTGCGCCCGTTCTGCGCCCCTCGTGTACACAGACTGAGACGGGCGCAAACTGCCGTCAGGCGTGACGAATGTGACTCGGTGCAATGAGGCGGTCGCGTCTTGTCGCGAGCGCGTCACGCTTTCGTCGTGGACGCCCCACGAACTATTTGCTATAAAAACGGGAGAGTAGGGTTTTCGCCAAACAGCCCGGCACGGCGATCCGTCAAGCGTGAACGGATCGCTCTCGCCACCGCCGAGCGAATTTTTACCCGCACCGGCACGCCATTACGACGCGCGTGAGGCAAACGGATTGACATGGAAAACATTGTCGCTATCGTCGGGGTCTGTGTGGCGCTCGCCCTCGGCATCCCTGCCATCATCCTCCAACGACGGCAGACCCGACTTGCCGAGGAGGCTCGCCGGTTTGAGATCGCCGCCAGCCGGGTTGACGTGTTTCAGCGCATGCATACTGGGAAGCGCCTGCGGGTGGGTTATGTCCACTACCCACCGTTCGCGATCGCGCCCATGATGGAGCACGAGCCGCCGGCGGGTCTCTACATAGACCTCATGCGACGGCTGTGTGAGTCTGACGGGATCGTCGCGGAGTTTCGGCAGGTGCGCTTCGCTTCGGCGTTGTCGAAAGTCGTGGGCGACGAACTGGATGTGGTGCTATGTATCTTCCAAACTCCCCGGCGAAGTCAGACCGTAGACTTCTCCGCGTTTCTTCATTCCGTGTCCGTCTCCGGCGTTACCCGCCGACAAGAAGATCGCATCTCTTCGCAATCTGATCTCGTCTCGTTGCCGCTGAGATTCGTCGTCTGCCGGGGCGAGATCGGGCACGAGATCATCGAAGACCACTTAAAGATTCCCGAAGCGCGAGTGACGGTGATTGACACGAGCAACGTCGCGGACATCATCGAGATGGTCGCCGCGAAGAAGGCGGATGTCGCCATCGCCGATAGCCTGTCGTGTCAGCACGGTCTCGCGGCGCGCGGGGCGGAGGGGCCGAAGTTGAAGCCGATTCTACGGCGTCGGCCGCTCTACCTGTGCCCCAATGGGGTCATGTTTGCGAGGGAGCAGGACGACCTCGCGGACTGGCTCGATACAGGTCTCAAGGCTCTCCTACGCGAGCCGGAGTTTAGAAAGACGGAGGAGACGATTCTGGAAGACTTTCACGGAACGATCTCGAAAATCTGACCCGTGGAAGTGACACAAGCCGCGTCGCTCGCGTTAAGGGCAAGAGGCCGCCTCTCATGTCCGCCCTCGAATCGCGCTGGCGCGACATCCTCGTAGAGATCGGAGTTGAAACCCTCGATGGCAAAAATACTGGTGGTTGAAGACGACCGTGACATACGCGAACTGATCCGCATGGTGCTGGAGATGAGCGGGCACGAACTTCACGAGGCGGTGTCCGGCGAAGACGGTGTCGCCGAGGCGCGGCGTCTGTGCCCCGACGCGATCCTGATGGACTTGAGTCTGGCGGGCGCAATAGACGGTTTGGAATCAACCCGGCGGCTGCGCGCCGACCCGACGTTCGACCGCACCCCGATCATCGCCCTCACCGCCCACGCCATGCGCGGCGACCGTGAACACTCGCTTCACGCCGGTTGCGACGAACACTGGACGAAGCCGATCATTGACCTCGACCAATTCAAAGAGATGGTCGAGCGCGTCGTCGCCGAGGGACGCCGTAGCAGCAGCAACGACGGCGGCGGTCACGCCGAACGCCCCGCCGCCGGGGGCGCGACGGAATAAGTTAAGCCCCGCGCGGAACGGCGCGTTGCCGTCCCCACGGGGCTGCAAAAATTATCCTGCCCTTAACTGATCCCGGCAGGCGCAGGAAGAAGACGCCGTGCGCGCGTCCGGTGCGTGCTCTTTAGGAGCGGCCGTGAATCATCCGCCGCATGCGGTCGGCGAAGAGCACGTCAATCTTCTGCGGCTCGACGAGCGCGGTCACTTCGCCGAGTCCGAACGAAGGGTGCATCAACGTCTGCCCGGTGCGATACTGCCGCGCCGGATCGTAAGGCGCACCGGCCTGCGACGCGCGCCCGCCCGTCATCTTGACGCCGCTCTTGAACGAACTGCGCGTCTGGCAGATCGGGCACGTCACGCGCGACACCTGCCCGCGCTTCGTAACGGACGCGACGACGTGGCCGCGCTCAACTTCACATTTCGTGCAGAGTTTCTCCACGCGCTCGCCGACGACATACGTCCGCTTCTCGATCTTCCCGGCCGTCGCCTGTTCCGCCACCGCGGTCGTCTCCATGTTCTCCGTCATACACGCTTCCTTTCAAACTACTTGCGCGCTGCTCCGTACGAACGGGAACGCGATTGTGATTCAACGTCTCGGGCAACCGCTTATGCGCGGCGGCGGCCCGTCCGGTTGAGTGATCGAGGCGAAGTCAAAAATCTCGACCGCCGTCGCGACAAACTTATCTGCCGCGACGTGGGCGGAAGGAACGGCGTCCTGCGCTCGCGCCGGGACGTTTCGCCGCGAAGGGCTTCGCCGCTCCGGGCGTCGCCAACTGCACGCCGCCGAATCCTTGCAACAGCACGCGCTCGACGGCCTGACCCGTCAGGCGTTCGATGGCGCGCATGTTCAGTTCCTCGACCGGCGTCACCAGAGTGATCGCGCGGCCGCGGTTTCCGGCACGTCCCGTGCGACCGATGCGGTGCACGTAGTCTTCCGGCGCGGCGGGCACGTCGTAGTTGATGACGTGCGAAATGGAATCAACGTCAATGCCGCGCGCCGCGATGTCGGTCGCGACGAGAACGCGCGTCTTGCCGTCCTTGAAGCCGCGCAGGGCGGCCTCGCGTTGCGGCTGCGTGCGGTCGGCGTGAATACGGTTGACCTTGTGCTCGCGCGCTTCGAGGATGTGCGAGAGGCGTTCCGCCCCGCGTCGCGTGCGCGTGAAGACGAGCACGCGCTCGAAACGTTCGCGCTCCAAGAGATCGAGCAGGAGAGCCGTCTTCGACTCCATCGCCACCGGGTAAGCGGTCTGTTCCACGGTTGTGGCGGCCGCGCCGCGCACGCTGACTTCGACGAGTTTCGGCTTGCGCATGTTCGAGCGCGCGATGGTTTCAATCGCGGGCGACATGGTGGCCGAGAAGAGTAAGGTCTGCCGTTCGGTCGGGAGCGCCGCGAGCACGCGCCGGATCGCCGGCCAGAATCCCATGTCGAGCATGCGGTCGGCTTCGTCTAACACGAGCGCTTCGATGTGCGCGAAGTTAACCGCGCCGCGCTCCATGTGGTCGAGCAGGCGGCCGGGCGTCGCAATGACGACGCTCACGCCGCGCCGCAAGAGATCGGTCTGACGGGACATCCCCGCGCCGCCGATGAGCGTCACGCAGCGCGCGGCCGTCTTCTTCGGCAGCAGCGAGCGGTAGCTGGCTTCGATCTGCGTCGCCAGTTCGCGCGTCGGCGCGAGGACGAGCAGGCGGATGCCGGGGCGCGGCTGTTGCGCCATGCGTTGAATGATCGGCAGCAAGAACGCGGCGGTCTTGCCCGTCCCCGTCTCGGCGCAGCCGATCAGGTCTGAGCCGCCGAGGACGATGGGGATCGCCTGTTGTTGAATCGGTGTTGGTTCGGTGTATCCGAGAGACTCACAGACGCGCACCAGCACGTCGTCGAGTCCCAGTTCAGAGAAATTCATAAAATCCTTTGGCGCGGCTTCGACCATCGTTGGGAGCGCACCCTTTGCTAACTGAAAATGTGGAAGCGCCTCCGGCGGCGTTTTTGGTTCATCGTCGGAGGCGCTTTGCTTGAAAGAGTCACCGGCCGAGTTCTGTGTCAGAACTTACCAGCGCGGTTCGCGGTTGCCACCGCCGCCGCCGCCGTAGCCACCGCCGCCGCCACGGTTTCCACCGCCGCCGCCGCCATAACCACCGCCGCCGCCGCGATTGCCGCCACCGCCG
>JAVEDE010000121.1 GCA_030841105.1 Pyrinomonadaceae bacterium | reverse complement strand
AACCTTGATCAAGGTTGAAGCGGCCTCGCTCTTCTGTGTTTGCGAATGTATGAACGGATGAACGACTAACGCGCGTGCGTTTATCGTGTGCTAGGAAGGCAGCCGCGATGCAAACCACGTCACCACGATTTCCACCACGGCTTCGGCTGCTGTTGCTCCTCTTCCGCGCTTTCAATTTCGCCCGTCGGGTTCTGAATGGTGATGGACAGTTCCCCTCCCTGTTCAGGCGTCCACCCTTGCGCGAGCAGATCGTTCAAGTACCCCATCACCGTCTGCGCCTGATAGTTCGTGTCGGCGCGCGCGCGTTTGGTCATGCGGTCGTCGAGGTAAGCCCTCACCAACACGTTGTAAGTCTCGTCGCCCCGTTTCAACCCGACAGACCAGTCCGTGCCGGGGCGGCTACTGCCGTCCGGCTGAAAGAAATGTGCGGAGAGCGCGCCTTCGATCCGCATGAGCCATTGTTCGTCAGTTGACATTGTTTCGTCTCCGCCGGGTCGGGCTGCGACAGTTTAACTCGCCACATAGTAAACGTTCATGATGTCGTGCGGGAGTTTCTTCAACTCGATGCGCGTGAAGCCCGCCGCCTTCAACATCTCCTGCGCCTTCTCTTCGCCCCACATCGCTCCGAGGCCGTCGCCCCCTTGCGCCAACGAGACGGTCATGCAGTGCATGCAAGAGATCGTATAGCCGAACGGCGCGACCGGGTGTCCCATGTTCTCGTGGACGTGGCTCGAACCGGCGATGTCCTGCATCAGAAACGTGCCGCCGGGGCGCAGGGCGCGTGCGATGCCTTCGAGCACGCGCGCCGGCCGCGCCTGATCGTGGATAGCGTCAAAGGCCGTGATCAGATCATACTTCTCGTGTTCGTCGAGGGTCGCCGCGTCTCGCACCTCGAAGCGGATGTTGTCCAACTCTTTCGCGCGTGCTTCGTCTCTGGCCTTCCCGATGCCTTCCTCCGAGAAGTCGTACCCGGTAAAGCGGCTGCGTGGGAAAGTTTCGGCCATGAGGACGAGGGCGCGCCCGCTGCCGCAGCCTACGTCGAGCACGTCCGCGCCCTCTCGCAGTCGCTCACAGACGCCTTCGGCGAGCGGCAGGATGGCATCCACAAGCGCGGCAAGCACGGTCTGCGCGCTCTCTTCGGCCATCACTTCGTGAAAGCGCGGGTAGGCCGAGTAGGGCACGCCGCCGCCGTCGCGGAAACACTCGACGATGCGATCTTCCACCGCGCCGAGGATCGAGACGAACTGCGTGGTGACGGCCAGATTGTTCGGGCAGGCGGCGCGAGTCAGGAAAGCGGCGTGCTCCGGCGGCAGGTAGTATGTGCCGCCCGCCGGGTCGTGCTCGACGATCTCGCCCGTCGCCATCGCGCCCAGCCACTCTCTGACGTAACGCTCGTTCAACCCGGCCACTTCCGAGATATGTCCGGGGGACGCCGGACAAAGACTACTCATCGCGTCGAACAGCCCGACGCGGTGGCCGACGCTCACCATCAGGGCGAGCGCCCCGCCGTTGACGACGCCGAGCATTCTGCCGACAAACGTGTCGGCTTTGTTTTGATCCTGGACGGGCGCGGGCACTCGTTCCGTTGTCGCGAGGGTCATCTCTTCTACGATTGACGCTTCCATCATCTCTCCTTAGACACTGCCCTAAAAACCAATAGCCAGCGAGGCTCTATTTATATACGCGAGAAAATTTGACGGACGGGATCGCGCGCGGGCTTTATCTGTTCTTCCCCTGATTCAAAATTCTCTCTTCTTCAGCTGGTACGGCTAGATCATTCTGTTTGAGACACCCTTCTGCCCGCGCAACTCCTGAATCGTGCGGATGCCGCAGCCGGACTCAAGCAGGCCATCGAGACGCGCTTGACTTGAACATATCATGGCTTTATATTGCAAAGTACTTTTCAAACGACGGTTTTCGTTTGATGAAATGACAGATTCGCGACGTATCAAAGACCTATTCCCGCGGCTTGCAGGCGCGGAAGGACATGCAACTTCGCGCCACAACCGAACGGGAGTTGCCCCGTGCTTCGACAGGAGGATTTGAATGTTCAGACTAGTATCGTTCGTGGTCGCCGTCTTGCTTCTAGGCGCGCACGCTTACGCGCAGGACAAGACCGGTGAGATTGACAAAATCTTCGTCTGGGCTAAGCCGGACGCGCCCGGATGCGCGGTCGCCGTCTCGCAGCACGGAAAGCCGGTCGTCAACCGCGCTTACGGCTCGGCCGACCTCGAACGCGACGTCCCTTTGAGCACCGGCTCGATCTTCGATGCCGGATCGTTGAGGAAGCAGTTTGTCGCCGCGGCAATCCTTCTCCTCGTCGAAGAGAAGCGCCTGTCTCTTTCCGACGACGTGCGTAAACATATTCCTGAGCTTCCCGATTACGGCCACAAGATCACTATAGACCATCTGCTGACGCATACTAGCGGCCTTCGCGACTGGACTGGGCTGCTGCCGCTGGCGGGCGGAGACCCCGACGCCTTGACCTTGATCCTGCGTCAGCGCGGGCTGAACTTTGCGCCCGGCGATGAATGGTCGTATTCAAACAGCGGCTATGTTCTGTTGACGGAGATCGTCGCGCGCACGAGCGGGATGCGTTTCTCCGAATTCACGCGCAAGCGCCTGTTCGAGCCGCTCGGCATGAAGACGACCAGATACGCCGACGACTTGAAAGAGATCATCAAGAACCGCGCGCTCGCCTACGAGAAGGCGGGCACGAGTTGGAAGATGGATATGCTGCTCGACAACGACCGCGGCGGAGGCGGCGCACTGTTCACCACAGCCGGCGACCTCCTCATCTGGAACGATGCGCTGACGAACGGACGCCTCGGCGCGTTCGTCAGCGATAAGCTTCAGGAACAGGCCAGGCTGAACAACGGCAGGAAGCTCAGTTACGCACGCGGCCTGATCGTGGACGCCTACGGCGACGGCAGGATGGTGTGGCATTCGGGCGGCGCGGCCGGATACCATTCGTGGCTGGGTCGTCTTCCGGCGCAGGGTCTTTCAATCGCCGTCATGTGCAATTCTGACGCAATGGCCGCGACTGCGCTCGCGCGCCGCGTCGCAGAGCAGTTTGTTCCGGCCGCCCCGGCAAACGAAGACAGGCCGCCGCCCTCCCTTCCCGCCGAAGCCTTAGCGGGAGTGAATAGCAAGACCGGACTGTTCTTCGATGAGCAGACAGGCGAGCCGATGCGTCTGGCCTTGGATCGCGGCAGATTCCGCGTCGCAGGCGGCCCCGGTCTTGTGGCGTTGACCAACGACAGTTTTCGTCGTTGGGGCGCATCCGTGCAATTCATGTCGCAGGACGCGTTTGAATTGCACTTCCTATCAACGGACGCGTTCGAGTTGAAGTCAATGGAAGGCAAGGTGACACGCTATCGCCGCGCACAGCCGTATGCGCCCACCGCAGCCGACCTACAGGCTTTTGCCGGTCGCTATGAAAGCGACGAACTGGGTGCAGTCTTCGAGATGTCGCCCGGCAAAGACGGCTTGAAGGGTCGTGCGAACGACTCTCCGGCCGCGCTACCCGAATTCAAGCCGATCGCTCCCGACACCTTTCAGCTAGCCGGTGTGATTTTGCGCTTCCGCCGGGACAAGGCCGGAAAGGTTGTGTCACTCGACTACAGCAACCCCCTCGTTCGCAACGTCACGTTCACCCGACAGAGCGAACGCCCACATTGATTGAACACGAATAAAGGGATTATAACTATGAGGTAAATCGTTCGACATTCTCGTGCCGGAGGGGGAGCATCAAAGTTGATTAACTTATACGGGATCAAACGTTCAGGCCGCGCGGTCGCTCTTTTGGCCGTGCTGCTTCTCACCTTCTCGGCGGCGAGCGCGCAGAACGCGGATCAGGTGAGAGCGCGTTATACCAAGTACGAATACCTGATCCCGATGCGCGACGGGGTTAAACTCTTCGCCTCAATCTACGTCCCGAAGGACACTTCGCAACGCTATCCGTTTCTCCTCACGCGCACGCCTTACAGCGTCGGCCCCTACGGCAGCGATAATTATCGCGGCGCGCTTGGGCCTTCGGCGAGTTTTGAAAAGGAAGGTTTCATCTTCGTCTATCAGGACGCGCGCGGCCGCTACATGTCCGAAGGTGAGTTTCAACAAGTGCGCCCGCACGTCCCCGTCAAGCGTAGCCCCAAGGACATAGACGAGAGCACGGATACTTACGACACCATCGAATGGCTGTTGAAGAATGTCCCGAACCACAACGGCAAAGTGGGGATGGTCGGCATCTCGCAGCCGGGCTTTCACGTGGCGGCGAGCATCATTGATTCGCATCCCGCCCTCAAGGCGGCTTCGCCCCAAGCGCCGACGGCCGACTACTACATGGGCGATGACGTTTATCATAACGGCGCGTTTATGCTCGCGGCCAACTTCGGCTTCTACGCCTCGTTCGTCCCGCGTCCCGGCGACCCCGCGCCGCCCAAGCAGCGCATCCCCTTCGACATGGGGACGCCTGACGCTTACGATTATTTCCTCCGCGTCGGCCCGCTCTCCGAAGCCAACCGGAAATTGTTCGGCGGCGAGGCGAAATATTTTCAGGAGATTATTGATCACACAACTTACGACGACTTCTGGAAGAGCCGCTCGCTCTGGCGATTCACGCATAACGTGAAATGCGCCGTGCTGAATGTCGGCGGCTGGTTCGACGCGGAAGACCCGGCTGGGCCGTTCCACATCTATCGCTCGGTCGAACGGAATAACCCCGGCACAATCAACCTGCTCGTGATGGGGCCGTGGTCGCACGGCGGCTGGGCGCGCGGCGACGGAGACCGTCTCGGCAACCTCAATTTCGCCGTCAAGACCGGGGAGTTTTTCCGCGAGCAGATTCAGTTCCCCTTCTTCATGCATTATCTGAAAGACAAGCCAGCCGATCTGCCCGAAGCCTATATGTTCCTGACCGGCATCAACGAGTGGAGACGCCACGACGCGTGGCCGCCCCGCGAATTGAAACCCCTTGAATTCTATTTGCAGGCGGGCGGGCGTTTGACGACGGAAACTCCGTCCGGCGAGGCGCGAAGCGCGTTTGACGAATACCTGAGCGACCCGAATCGCCCCGTCCCTTATCTGGGCTACATCGTCAACGGGATGACTTCCGATTACATGACCGAGGATCAACGCTTCGCTTCGCAACGAACGGACGTGCTGGTCTATGAGACCGAGCCTTTAACGCAGGACACGATCATCGCCGGGCCTGTCAAAGTTAAACTGAACGTCTCGACCACCGGCACGGACTCGGACTTCGTGGTGAAACTCATAGACGTCTATCCCGACACCTACCCCACGCCGAGAGCGCCCGAAGGCCAGCCCGTTCCGGCCAACGCCGTGAAGATGGGAGGTTATCAACAACTGGTGCGCGGCGAACCGTTTCGCGGCAAGTTTCGCAACAGCTTTGAGCGACCCGAACCTTTCAAGCCGGGACAGCCCGCCTCCATCACTTACGAAATGCCCGACGTGTATCACGCCTTCCGCGCGGGACACCGGATCATGCTGCACGTGCAAAGCTCCTGGTTCCCGCTGGTTGATCGCAACCCGCAGAAGTTCATGGACATTCCGAAGGCGACTGCGGCGGATTTTCAAAAAGCCACACAGCGCATCTATCGCTCGCGCGAACTCAACTCGTCCGTCACCCTGCCCGCCCTTCCTCGATAACTACGAAGGCTGGTAGTAGTCAACATTAGCCCATATGATTCGCATCTCTCGGAGGGCGACGCTCTCCGAGAGTGTTTCCGCGCCCAAATCCGCTTTACATTAAGACAAGTAACGATCAGGTAACGACATGACAAACGGGAAATTTTTGCGTACGCCGCTGATGCTCTTGGCGCTGCTCGCCTGCATCACGGGGACGCTCGCCGCGCAGTCGCCCAACACGGCGACTATCATCATCTCAGTGTTCGATCAAAACGGGGCTGTCGTTCAGGACGCCAGAGTCTCTGTTACCAACGCCGCGACCGGGCAAGCGCGCGAGGCCGTGACGGGCGGCGAAGGCACGGTCACCGTCGCGGGGCTGCCGCTGACCGGCACTTACAGCATCGGCGTTTCCAAGCAAGGCTTCGGCAGCGAGGAGCACAAGGACATCACGCTGCGCGCGGGTGAGACGGCGACTTTGAAGGTCACGCTGCTGCCCGGCTCTCAGGAAGCCGAGATCACAGTCTTCGGCACGGTTGAAGGCGTGCGCGCCGACCCGCAGATCGGCCGCAGGCTCGACAGCGTGCAGATTGATGAGACGCCGATCCTCGGTCGTAAAGTCTCGTCGCTGCCGCTCCTGAACTCGGCGTTTCGTCCAGCGAAGGGCACGGGCGATCTCTTCGTCAACCAGATTTACTTCGTGACCGGCGTCGGCGGCC
Organism: Pyrinomonadaceae bacterium; assembly: GCA_030841105.1. Lineage (GTDB taxonomy): Bacteria > Acidobacteriota > Blastocatellia > Pyrinomonadales > Pyrinomonadaceae > JAIVJZ01. The sequence continues at coordinate 74,046 of JAVEDE010000121.1, read as the reverse complement.
GTCGTCAAACGACCATGACGGTTGACGGCGCGAACAACGACGAGGCGTGGGGTCGCCAGACGGCAATCGCCACCGTGCCGCTCGGAGCGGTGCAGGAGATCACGATCCTCTCGAACGCTTTCTCCTCCGAGTTCGGTTGGTCAACCGGCTCGGCTCTGAACATCGTCACCAAGTCGGGCACGAACAGCGTGCACGGCGAAGGTCTCTATCTGGTGCGCCCCGGCGGTTGGCAGGCGAAATCTTTTTCGACCGACAACTTCTGCCCGCCCTCCGTGCCGACCTGTGTCACGCCCTCGACACTACAGTCCATCAGCCCCGTTGATATTCCCGACTTCCTGAGCCAGCTTTCCGGCTCAATCGGTGGCCCCATTATTAAGAACAAGACCTTCTTCTTCGTCTCCGCCGACTACACGCGGCAGAACCGGACGACGTTCCTCTCCTCAACGCTCCCCGCCTTCGTGCTGCCCGCCGACGGGCGGCTCGACTACACGGGACACTACCGCCAGACGCTCCTTGACGGGCGACTCGATCACCGGTTCACTTCCAATCAATCGCTGATGTTGAGGTTCAACTTCGACCGTTTCTTCGACGACAACCCGCAGGACACCGTGAGCGGCACGAGCGCGCCGAGCGTGGCGCGTCGCTATTCGCGTCGGTCGTGGACGACGCAGGTCAACCACACGTCCATCCTCAACCCGCGACTCGTCAACGAGGCGCGCTTCGCTTACCTGCACGGCGACCCCGTGACGAGGTGGGAGGCGTTGAACCTCTCGACCGCCTACACGCGCGGCGGGGTTGTGCCTTTCACCATCGGGCAATCGCGCGTCGCCGATTTTCACGGCCACCAGACGCAGTTTGCCGACACGCTCTCGTGGGCGCTCGGCAAACACTATCTGCGCTTCGGCGGCAGCATCATCCGCCACGTCTCCGGCGGTTCGGGCAGCGAGTTCGGCACGGCCGTGCTCGGCACGTTCACCTTCAGAAACACGACGACCGCGCCGCTCGATCAACTGACGCTCGCCGACGTGCAGAACTACACGCAACCGATTGACTTCGGCATCAACAACTACGAACTCGGACAGTGGATGCTGACCGGCTTCGTGCAGGACGACTGGAAGGTGCGACCCGACTTAACGCTCAACCTCGGCCTGCGCTACGACCGCCAGACCATCACCGACGCCAAACGTAACTTCGCGCCCCGCGTCGGCTTCGGCTGGAATCCCGGCGGCGACGCGCGCACTTCGGTTCGCGGCGGCTACGGGATGTACTACACGCAGGTGCGCGCCAACACTTACGCCGCTTATCTCATCAACGGGCTGGACGGGCTGGCGACCTACACGGCGGTCTCCGGTCAAACCGGCTTCCCGACCTGCTTGACGTGCGCCCCGGTCAACGTTAACCCACAGACGCTGCCGACTTCGCAGTTGCCCGCGCGCGACATCGTGATCAGGGCGGCGCGGCGTTCCCTCTACGAGGAGCAGTTCGCGAAGTACGGGCTGAACTTCGACCAGTTGCCGAACTACCCCGACGAGTTCGTCAACCCGCGCAGCCAAATCTTTACCATCGGCGCGGAGCGCGAGTTGACGAAGGGCTTGTTCTTCGCCGCCGACTACGTGCGGCAACACGTATCGGGACTCGACCGCACGGTTGATCTTAACGCCCCCGCGCCCTTCCCGCGCACGGAGGCCGGGCAGACGAGGACGGTGGCGGCGGCCAACGCCACGCGCCCGATCCTGCCCGTCAACGGCGGCGTGCGACAGGTCAACGTGCTGATGAACCTCGGCGTCGCCGATTACAACGGCTTGCAAACGCTTCTCACCTATCGCGGCAGCCGGAGGATGTTCGCCTCGTTCGGCTATACGCTCTCGAAGGCGACCAACACGTTCGAGCCTGACGGTAACGGCATCGGCCCCAACGAAAGCAACATCACGCAACTCGGCGAGCAGGAGCGCGGCCTGAGCATCCTCGACCAGCGTCATCGCGCGGTGATTACGTTCCTCTACCACTTCCCCTACAACTTCACGGCCGGAACGCTGACGCAACTCGCCTCCGCGCGCCCCTTCAGCGCGACGACCGGCGTGGACAATAACGGCGACGGCCTGAACAACGACCGCCCCGTCATCAACGGTCAGGTCATCGGCAAATCCACGTTCCGCAGCACCGCGACCTCGGACGTGGCGATCTTCGTCGAAGAGCGGATCAAACTGTCGGAGGGGACGCGGCTCTTGCTCCGCTTGGAAGGCTTCAACCTCTTCAATTACGCTAACATGCTGGGGCGCGGCGTCACGACTTACGGGAACGGCGCGACACCGGCGAGCACGTTCGGCCAGTTCGCGGGCGGCGTCGGCACGACGGCGACAGCGATCCCGGCCTTCGCCAACATAGACCCGCCGCGCATGTTCCAGCTACAGGCGCGTTTCCTCTTCTGAGCGCGGGCTTCCGGTTAATCAAGAGCGCCGACGTTGAATTCGTCGGCGCTCTTCATTTACACTCGCACTTAAAATTGTGCCGTCATTTTCGCAAACACTTTCGGATGCTTGCCCGATGAAACGAACTTTACCTCTCGCGCTGCTCGCCGTCTTACTTACTACTGCGTCCGGCTGCGGTCGCTTCTCCAACCCGGCTCAGGACGCCACGTCCGAACGCCTCGTGGTCATCTCGCAAACCTACAATGAGATCATCTGGGCGCTCGGCGCGCAGGATCGCGTCGTGGGAGTTGATCTCTCAAGCACCTATCCGGCGGAGGTGAAGAAGGTGCAGACCGTGGGTTACCACCGCGCGCTGAGCGCCGAGGGTATCCTCTCGCTGCGCCCGACCGCCGTGATCCACGACAACAACATCGGGCCGCCGCAAGTCGTCGAGCAACTACAGGGCTTGAACGTGCCGATGAAGAGCTTCACGGCGAAGAACAACTCGGTGGACGGCACGAAAGCGCTCATCCGCGAGATCGGCGTCTACTTTCACAAGGAAGCTCGCGCCGAAGAGTTGTGCCAAATGCTCGACTCGCAGATGGCCGCCTCGCTCGAAGGGGCGAAGCAGTATGCAGACCATCCGAAGGTGGCGGTGATCCACTTCGGGCGCGCGTCGAACGTCTATCTCGTCGTCGGCCGTGGCGGAGGCGGGGACGGGGGCGCGGCCGGGCAGATGATAGAATGGGCGGGCGGGCAGATGGCGGTTGACGCCAAAGGGATGCAGCGGATGGCTTCGCCGGAGACCATCGCGCAGGCAAACCCGGATGTTATCCTCGTCACCGACTACGGGTTTGATCGGCTCGGCGGCGCGCTCGATCAGATCAAGGAGTTGCCGGGCGTCGCCACTTCTAACGCGGCCAAAAATAACCGCATCTATCGCGTCGAAGAGAACGTGCTGATGTACTTCGGCCCGCGCACCGGCGGGAATGTCGAGAAAGTAGCTTCGATCATTCATCAAAAGTGACCAAACACTTCGGGACTGAGCGCGCGCTGCTGGCCGTGCTGATCTTCGCCACGCTGCTGGTGCTGGCCGCGTCCGTCCGCTACGGGGCGGTAGATTTTTCGATTCCCGCTATCGGCCGGGCGCTCGTCTCCCTGCTCCCCGGCCGCCCCGAACCAACTCTGGAACAGCGCATTTTCCTCGAACTGCGACTGCCCCGCGCCGTCCTCTGTTTACTGGTCGGCGCGAGCCTCGGCGTCGGCGGCGCGCTGATGCAGGCGCTCTTCCAAAATCCGATCGTAGAGCCGGGACTCGTCGGCACTTCAAGCGGCGCGGCCTTCGGCTCGGCGCTCTTCTTCGTCCTCGGCGGCGTCTTCCAAATCGGCGCGAGCCGCTGGAGTCTGCCGCTTGCCGCATGCCTCGGCGGAATTCTCTCCACCTATCTCGTCTTCCTACTTGCGCGCTCGCGCGAGGACGGCCGCGCCTCCATCGTCCTGCTGCTGCTCACGGGGTTGGCGGTGAACGCACTCTTCATGAGCGCCATCGGTTTCCTGAGTTACATCGCGCGCGATCCGCAGGCGCGCTCGATCACTTTCTGGAGCCTCGGCACGCTGTCGGGGGCGAACTGGCGCGCCGTGCAAATCGTCGCCGTCTCGACGGTGGGCGGCACGCTCGTCGCGCTGCGCTACGCGAAGCAACTCAACGCCTTGATGATCGGCGAAGAGGAGGCAACCTATCTCGGCGTCAACGTGAACCGTTTGAAATGGATCATCCTCTCGGTCAACGTGGTTATCGTCGCCGTCGCCACGGCCTTCACCGGCGTCATCAGCTTCGTGGGTCTGGTCGTGCCGCATATCCTGCGGATGCTGCGCGGATCAGACAACCGTTTTCTCATCGTCGGGAGCGCGCTCGTGGGCGCGATGCTTTTGAGCCTCGCAGACCTCATCGCGCGCCTCTCGCTACGACCGGCGGAACTGCCGATAGGCATCGTCACCTCGGCGGTGGGCGTGCCGGTCTTCCTGTTTCTGTTGAGACGACGCCGTTACGTTTTTTAACCACCCCTATCGAAGCGGCAACTGCTATTCTGTGCGCTGCGAGTTAGCTCTCTATGCTGGATGCGAGCGACATCACTTTCCGGGTCGGCGACAAAGCGCTCATCACGGACGTGTCTGTCTCGTTCGCACCCGGCCGTCTCCACCTGATCATCGGCCCGAACGGCGCGGGGAAGTCAACCCTCATCAAAGTGCTGGCGCGGCTGCTGCGCCCGCAAACGGGCGTGGTTCGTTACGAAGGAGTAGACGCGCGGCACGCGAGCGAGGCCGAACTGGCGAAGCGACGCGCGGTGCTCTCGCAGGCCGTCGAGGTCGCCTTCCCTTTAACCGTCCGCGAGGTCGTCATGATGGGACGCTATCCACACTTCGGCAGCCGCCCCGCCCCTGTGGATGAGAAGATCACCGACGAACTTATGGAGTTCTTCGACGTGACGGAGTTCGCCGAACGCAACTACCAGACGCTCAGCGGGGGCGAACGCCAGCGCGTCAACTTCGCGCGCGTCCTCGCGCAACTGTGGCGCACGGATTCTCCTTCACACGCGCAACACGGTCCCCCGCTCGCGCCCGCCTCCTGCCGTTACCTGTTTCTTGACGAGCCTCTTACTTTTCTCGACATCCGCCATCAAATAGAATTTATGAAGAAAGTTCGCGTCTTCACCGACGCCCCGGATGTCGTCACGGTCGGGGTGGTTCACGATCTAAACCTTGCCGCGCGCTTCGCCGATCAACTGGTCTTGATGGATGGCGGGCGCATCGTCGCAAACGGCTCTGCCGCCGAGGTGCTCTCGGCTGAGCGTATCCGCGACGTGTTCGGCGTCACGCCCACTTTCGTTCCCGTCGAGCAGTCCGGCGTTCACCTCATCTTCGACTGAGAATGTTCGGTGAAGGCCACTCCATTTCAAGGAGTGTCCCCTGATAGCTATGTTGCTTCAGTACATCTTAACGCTACTTTTGATCGTCTCTTGCTGGGCGATTGCACCCGCCTTGATCTGCGAGCGGAAGTTGCGCGTGTTGAACCTCGGTCGCGGATGGGGGTTGATCGTCGGGTGCGTCTGTGGCCCTCTCGGCGTCGCGGCCATCAACATTTACATCAGTCTGCAATGCTTATCACACGGGGCGAGAAGAACAGGGTTGGGGACGTGGCAGCCCTCGGCGGCAGGATTTTGGGGCGAGCACCTCAAGCTCTCGGTGCGAGACGACGTGCTGACCTTCGTCTGCCTCTGGATCACAGTCTTACTCGGCAGCACTTTATTGACGATCGGTAATCTTAGCCCGAACCCGGAGACGGCGACGCCCGCGGCCAGTCGCTCTCAACAATCGTCCGGCTCAGGACAAAGTGCGGCAGCCACGACTCTCCAAAACTCCGGTGTGACGACGAACACGAGCGTTGAAAGTTCAGCGTCACAGCCATTAAGTCAGACGACGCGCCCCGGAGCGTTTGTCAACGGGTCTAAAGAACAGGCGCTTTCGGGTGAACGTCGGCCGGTCATCCCGCAGCCGATAACCGGCGGCGAGTGGAGTGCGGACTCCGCTTCGACAGCGCCATCCGCACAGCCTACCCCAAGTGTGGACGCGCCATCAGGAGGCACGGCGATTGGTGCGTCTACGCCGCAGGCAAAGCCTCCCGGCGCAGGTGCGAGCGCCGGAGAGTTAATGCGTCTGGTCGTGCCCTCTAACCTCAAGGCTCATGGCACAATCAGCGGTAGCGGCAGCGCCGCCACGTTGACGATTGCCTGTGCCGAATGCACCTACGAACTGGTGGCCGGGCGACTGAGGTCGGACAGTACGAGATCACAGATTAAAGCCGCGGGTGTGCGTGTCGTCGTCCTGATTAACGGGCAGGATACCCGTACGTTCATGCTGTGAACTACGCGCCCGCATTAGTGAGCTTCGCGGGTAGTTCAACCGGAGGGAAACACTGATAGTGACCGATCAAATCCGCTTCAACGACGGGTCTGCCTACGAACGATACATGGGGGTGTGGAGCCAACTGGCGGGCGAAACTTTCCTCGACTGGCTTGCCCCGCAGACAGGTTTGCGCTGGCTCGACGTAGGCTGCGGCAACGGCGCTTTTACCGAAATGCTCGTCGAGCGGTGTGCGCCGGTCTCGGTAGAGGGGGTAGACCCGTCTGAGGGGCAACTCGCCTTTGCACGCACACGACCCGCGGCGCGCATCGCACGGTTTCGACAGGGCGATGCGATGGCGCTGCCTTTCCCCGACGACACGTTCGACGCGGCCGTCATGCCGCTGGTGATCTTCTTCGTCCCCGACCCGGCAAAAGGCATGGCCGAAATGGCGCGCGTGGTCTGTCCCGGCGGCCTCGTCACAGCCTACGCCTGGGACATGTTGGGCGGCGGATTTCCTTACGAAGCATTGCAGTTTGAAATGCGCGGGATGGGCGTTGCAGTTCCCGAACCGCCAAGCCCTGACGCGTCTCGCATAGACGTCATGCGGGACTTGTGGACTGGCGCGGGTCTTGGCTCGGTCGAAACGTTAGAGATCAACGTGCAACGGACGTTCACCGATTTCGACGACTACTGGGCGACCGTCTTCGGGGGGCCGAGCGTCGGGCAACAACTCGCAGCGATGTCGTCCGAGCAACTCGCGCAACTCTGTGCGCGCATGCGCGTGCGCCTGCCCGTAGATGCCACCGGCCGGATCACCTATCGCGCGCGGGCTAACGCGGTCAAGGGTCGCGTCCCAAACTAATTCTAAAGATGAATCTCCGAGTTATGTTACCGACGTTCAACCTTCGACCAGCCCTTTGCTGATGTTGCGTTGCCACGCCTCGTAATTCCTGATCCTGCGCTTGGCCTGCTTGCGCGTCAGATTCAGCTTTTGGGCGACGTAGGAAATACGCTCGGTGCGGTCGAGTTTCTGGTTATGCGGCACGCCCGGCGCGCGGCGGTACTCCTCGTAAGCGCGCACCCACTCCGCCTTGATCTCGGGCGGAGCGCTTGCCCCGCGCAGTTCGGTCATCTATTCAGTCCCCTTTCAAACATGTGTCGTGCGGTTAAATCTCCCGAAGCGTCCCGCCGATCAATCGAGCCAGTTAGTTGTAACAGATTCAGTGCCATCTATGTTGATAAACGGTCGAACGAGACGCCCGGTTACAATAAGAAGAAACTCGGAATGTTGCCCGATTGACAAATATATCGTGATGGACGTTAATTAACTTTCTTTCGCTGCGGAGTCGTAGGCTGAACTCATCCCGGCTCAACTCCTTCTTCCCGTTAATCATTAAATTAAGCCACGGTCATCACGCGTGGCGCAACGGTCAACTGCCTCCGCGGGGTGTTACTGACCCACGTGACGTTTACGCCGGTTCTTCACTAAAAGTTTTTTGTGGCGGCATGAGCCTTTTCGCCGCCCCCTTTCGCGTTAGATCAAGAGAGACTCAGTGCAACCCTTACCACGGCCGCGCCCGCACTGTCTCTTTCCCCTTGAAAACGAGCATACAGGGCGGCGCGTTTTAGATGCTGTTGCGCCCGAATGCTTCTGACGGACGACTCACGAAAAGAGGTAACTTGTGAAAGACATTTCCAGACGCACCCTGTTGAAGGGAATTTTTGCGACTTCGGTCGTCGTTGGCTTCGACCTCACGGCTCGCGCTTGGGTGACGCAGGCGAGCACGGGCGGCGCGTTCGCGCAGTTGCCGCCGCTCGACGGCACGCTCACTACCGACCCGGCCTCGCTCGCCGCCGCGGCCGACGACTTCGGCCACATCATACACCGCACGCCCGTCGCCGTCCTCCGGCCGGGATCGGTCGAGGACATCGTGAAGCTGGTGCGCTTCGCGCGCGAGCACAACATCCGCGTCGCGGGTCGTGGCAAGGGGCACACCGCGTTCGGACAGTCGCAGGCAGAGGCCGGTGTCGTCATAGACATGACGACGCTCAACCAGATTCACTCCGTCGGGACGGACGCGGCGGTCGTTGATGCGGGCGTCGTCTGGCGCGACCTCCTACTCGCCACCATCCCCGCAGGGCTGACGCCGCCGGTGCTCACCGACTACACGCGTCTGACAATCGCCGGGACGCTCTCGGTGGGCGGCGTGGGCGGCAGGAGCTACCTGCACGGCGCGCAGGTGGATAACGTCCTCGAACTTCAGGTAGTCACGGGCGAGGGCGAACTCGTGACGTGCTCCGAGTCTTCTAACCCCGGACTCTTCGAGGCGGCTCTCGCCGGGCTTGGCCTGTGCGCCGTCATCGTCCGCGCGACCGTGCGCCTCGTCCCGGCGCGCGAGCGGGCGCGGACGCAACGCTTCTTCTACCCGGACGCGCCGTCGCTGCTCGCAGACCTGCGTTTTCTCGTCGGCGCGGAACGCTTCGACCACATCCAGGGTCTGAGCGTCGCGACGCCGGGCGGCTTCGCCTTCTTCATCGAAGCCACTTCGTTCTACACGTCGCCCGCGGAGTTGCCCGCGAACCCGACAGGCGGTCTCAGCTTCATCCCCGGCTCGCAGCAGACGGAAGACTCCACTTATTTCGAGCACACTGATCGCGTCGTGCAACTCATTGATCAGTTGAACGCGGCGGGTCTCGGCGGCTTCCCGCACCCGTGGCTCGACCTCTTCGTCCCCGGCTCGAAGGTAGACGATTTCGCGTCGCGGACGATAGCGTCGCTCGACGCTTCGCTCCTCCTGCCCGGCTCGCTCATCCTCTTCTACGCGTTCGTCAGGTCGAGGCTCAAACGCCCGCTGCTCCGCGTCCCCGAAGAAGAGGTCTTCTTCCTTTTCGACATCCTGCGCACCATACCGCACGAAGCAATTGAACCCGTCATCGCGGAGAACCGGAGACTCTACGAGGAGAGTCGAGACCTCGGCGGCAAGTGCTACACCATCAGCGCCGTGCCGGTGGGGCATCACGACTGGGTGAAGCACTTCCAGCCCTTCTGGGGTCGCCTCGTGAGCGAGAAGCACAGGCATGACCCGGACAACGTCCTCAGCCCGGGGACGGGCGTGTTCGCCTAACGCCCGTGCCACATGAACTACTGCGGCAGCTTACTACCGAACAAGACCGCGACCGCCTGTACAGGGTGAGTCGCGGTCTCGTTCTTCTGCCTATGTCTTGAGCGACGGCGCATGTTGCCGGGTAGAGCGGGGGCTACGCCTTCCCGTCTGTCCGTTGTCCCGTCCGGTCGAGTTGCGCCCAGCCGAGTTCAACCCAGTCGAGTTCTTCTTCCACGCGCTGGAACGCTGCGTCGCCAATCGTGCCGTCGTCGCGGAGCGCCACGAGGTGACGCCGCTGTGCCCCGGTCGCTGCACGCACGACCGCCGCATCGGCGTCCACGCCGTCGGCGCACGCGGCAGCCGACGAGGTAGAGGCCGTGTCATCGGACAACTCTTCGTTCAACTCCGCACCGCCTGCCGCCTCCTCTTCCGCACGACGCAGTTGGAGTTCGTAGCTGTGCCGGACGAGCGCCGCGGTCTCGGCCGCAGGGCACGCCGCGGCCGCGGCCAGTGCTGCCCGCAACGTCTCGACGCGGGCGAGACGCACCTCGCGTTCAACCGAGCCGTCGTCTTCGAGTCGCAGACGCAGCAGGAGCGGCCGCAGCGTCAATCCCTGTAGCACGAGCGTGCCGAGGGTGACGCCGAACGCCGTCGTCAGGATCAGGTCGCGGTGTGGGAAGTCGGTCGGCAACGCGAGCGCGGCGGCGAGCGTCACCGTGCCGCGCATGCCGCACCACCCGACCACCGCCGCGCCGCCCGCAGAGAGTGCCACCGCGTCGCGTGGTCTGGATGTCCCGTCGGCGCGCGTGCCGCAACGCCAACGACTGAACGCCGCCGCGCCCGTCACCCAAGCGATGCGCGCGAGGATGACCGCGACGCACACGGTCGCCGCCACCAACGCGTATTGTGCGCCCGTCGCACCCGTCATGCGTGCGGCGATGGACTTGAGTTGGAAGCCCACGAGGATGAACGCGAGCACGTTCAACACGAAGACCGCGACCTCCCACACCGCCCACGACGGGATGCGGATGCGCGCGGGCATGATCTCAGGCGCGCGGCGCGACGCCGCCATCGCGAAGACCACCATCGTGATGATGCCCGAAAGATGCAGCCGCTCGGCCAGCATCCAGACACCGAAGGTCGTACAGAACTGCACGACGACCGCGGTCGAAACGTCGCTGATGCGCGCGTTCACGACGAGCGTGAGCCGCGCGAGCACGAGCGCGAGGACGACGCTCCCCACCGTGACCACGAGCAGCGTCGGCAACACGCTCCACCCCGACAGGAAGCCTGCGAGCGTAGCGGTGACCGCGAGGCGGTAGACGAGCAACGCGCTCGCGTCGTTGAAGAGGCTCTCGCCTTCCAGAATCACGAGCAGCCGGTGCGGCGGGCGGAGTGCTTTGAGCACCGTGGTGGCGGCCGCCGCGTCCGGCGGCGCGACGATAGCGCCGAGCGCGACGGCCGCCGCCCACGGCATATCCGGGACGAGCACCTTCGCCACGAGCGCCACGACGGCGACGGTGAGCGCGACGGCTCCGAGGGCGAGGCTTGCGACCGCGCGCCAGTTCGCGCGCAGGTCGCGCGGCGAAGCGTCGAAAGCGGCGTCCACGAGGACGGGCGCGACGAACAGCGCGAGCGCGAGTTCGGGATCGAGCACGAGCGTCGGCACGCCGGGGACGAGCGCGAGCGCGACACCGGCGAGCGCCACGAGCGCCGGGTACGGCGCGCCGAAACGCCGCGCCACGGCGGCGAGCACCGCGCCGCCGAGCAGCATCGCGACAACGATCTCGAACACTTCCATCGCCCCTCCAAACCTTCAACTCACACGGCCATCACGTCCGGCCGCCGGCCGCCACTCAATGTAGCGCGCCCCGGACACTCACAACTCAGGTTCGTCAAGCTCGCGCGTCATCTCGATCATCGTCCGGCGAAACCCCATGCGCGCGAAGAGCCGCTGCGCCCCCTCGTTCCGCTCGGCGGTCGAGAGCACCACGCGGGGCACGCCGCGCGACCTGAGGAACGCCAGCGTGGCTTCGAGGAGCAGCCGTCCGACGCCCCGGCCACGATGCTCCGGGTCAACGATGACGTCGTGCAGAACTCCCGCCGGGCCGCGCAGCGACATGTAGTCGTAGCCCTCGACGGCTGCGAACGCGTAGCCGATCACGTCCCCGCCATCGTCGGCGACGAGGACGGCCTTGTCCGCGTCTTCGAGTTGCGCGCCCAAGAAGGACGCGTAGTCCGACGGCGTCCGTGGTCTTGCGGCCAGAAAGCGACGCGGGTCGAAGTCGTAATGCTCTGCGACAAGGAGCGCGCCGAGGCGACCGACCCGCGGCAGGTCGGCGGGCGTCGCGCTCCTGATGATGGGAACTGCCTGTGCGTCTGCTGGCATCACACTAACCGTTGTTACCCTCCACTGCTGGCGCGCGTCCCTTCATAGTTCGATCATGACTTTGATCGCCTCGCGGTCGTTCATCGCGCGGTAACCGTCGGGCACTCCGTCGAGGTTCGTGACCCGGTCGAACACGCGACCCGGTTCGATCCTGCCTTCGAGCACGTCGGGCAGTAGCTCCTCGATATAGGCGCGGACGGGGGCGGGGCCTCCGGCGATGGTGATGTTGTTGAAGAAGGTCGGCTGCGCCGCCGGGATCGCTTCATCCTGCGGAACGCCGACGCGCCCGACCGCGCCGCCCGGCCGCACGATGCTCAGAGCCGTGACCGTTGACTGCTCGTAACCGACGCATTCGAGGACGGAGTGAGCGCCGAGGCCGCCGGTCAGTTCGCGCACACGCTCGACTGCCTCGTCGCCGCGCTCGCTGACGACATCCGTCGCGCCGAAGTCCCGCGCGAGTGCGATCCGGTCTGCATGACGACCCAGCAGGATGATCTGCTCGGCTCCGAGACGGCGTGCGGCAATGACGCCGCACAAACCAACCGCGCCGTCGCCGACCACGGCCACGGACTTACCGGGGCTGACCTTGGCCGACAAGGCCGCGTGGTGTCCCGTCCCCATCACGTCCGAGAGCGTGAGGAGCGACGCCATCAGCGCATCATCTTTGCTCACCGGAAGCACGACGAGCGTCCCGTCAGCCTGCGGGACACGCACCGCCTCGCCCTGCCCCCCGTCGAGTTCGCCGCCCCACCACCCGCCGTGGAGGCAAGAGGTCTGCAATCCCTCCCGGCAGAAGACGCACGTGCCGTCAGACCAAGCGAAAGGGGCGACGACCAAGTCGCCGCGCTTGACCGTGCCGACGCCCGCGCCGACGGCTTCGACGACGCCGATGAACTCGTGTCCCATGCGCCGCCCGGTCTCTGTGTGCTCCATCGTCTTGTACGGCCAGAGGTCGCTGCCGCAGATACAGGCGCGCGTGACGGTGACAAGCGCGTCGGTCGGTTCGATTACGCGTGCGTCGGGGACGGTCTCGACACGAACGTCTCCCGCGCCATACATGATAGTTGCTCGCATGTTTAAGTTACCCTTCGTTCATCTTAGTTAGAGGTTGTGTAAGCTACGCCGCGCGGCGCTCCGAAATTCCGGCGGCTTCGGCGGCGTGGCCGGGTCGGACGATCAAGGCGACGACGGCGATAAGGGCTAAACCGAGCATCGCCGTGCCGGCGTTGAGCGCGTTCGCGACGCGGTGCGCGAGAAGCGTCCGCGCGTCGAGCGTGCCGACGCCACGTGCGGCGGCGAAGACGACGACGAGAACGCCGAGTCCGAGCGAAGCGCCGAGTTGGTGTGCCACGTTGACCAGCCCTGACGCAGCACCCGCGTCGGAGGCTTCGACCCCCGCGATACCAGAGACGGTGAGCGGGCTGAGTGTGCCGCCCTGACCGATGCCGATCAGGATCATCGGCAACGCGATGCCGGTCAAGTAGGACGTGTCGGCGGAGAGGCGACTGAGCCATGCCATCCCGACGAGCGTGACGCCGAGGCCGCAGGCTAACAGGCGCGCGTTGCCGAACCGCTGCGTGAGTCGCGCGACACCGAGAGCAACTGCGAAGTTGGCGAGCGTCATCGGCAGGAAGCCGACACCCGCGCCGAGCGGGCTGTAGTTCATCACACCCTGCATGAACTGGGTCATGAAGAACCAGAAGCCCATCATCGCGCCGAGGAAAAGGACGCGCGCCACATACGCCCCCGTGCGCTCGCGGCTGTCAAACAGACGCAGCGGCATGATCGGCTGCTCGGCACGCCATTCGTTGAAAATTAAGAATGCTAAGAGCAAGACGCCGAACGTCACCGGCGCGAATGTGAATGGATCGCTCCAACCTGCGGTCGCTGAACGGACGATACCGTAAACGAGCGCGGTCATGCCGAGGGTCGAACTCAGTGCGCCGGCGAGGTCGAACCGTCCCGTGTGTCGTTCAGTCTCGGCAATGTAGCGCGGTGTAATGAGCATCAGTGCTAACCCGATAGGCAGGTTGATGAAGAACCCGACGCGCCACGTGAGCCAGTCGGCGAGGACGCCGCCGAGCACCAGCCCGATGCTCGTCGCGACCCCGGCGACCGCGCCGTAGTAGGCGACCGCCCGCGTGCGCTCCGTCCCCGCGGCGAAGGTCGTCTGTAGGATGGCGAGCGTCGAAGGAGCGAGAACCGCTGCGCCGATACCCTGAGCCGCGCGGGCGGCGATGAGCATGGCGGGCGACTGCGCGAGGCCGACCGCGAGCGACGCGGCCGTAAAGAGCATCAGTCCCGCGTTGAACATGCGGCGACGTCCCAGTATGTCGCCCGCGCGTGCGCCGAGCAGGAGCAGCCCCCCGAAGGCGAGCGTGTAGGCGCTCTGCACCCATGAGAGTCCGGTCTCCGAGAAGCCGAGGCCGACGCGTATCTTCGGCAGCGCGGTGATAACAATCGAGATGTCGAGCACGATTATCGTGTAGCTCACGAGGATGATCGCGAGCACGGCCGTCTTGTTCGATGGCGTACCCACGCGCGGGGCGTTCATCGCTCAACCTCCTATTGTGGAAATCCTAAAATCCTTGCTTACCTCTTTATCTGTTGAACATTGAAACTGACCCACTCCTCTTCGTTCCCGTAAGCGGCCGCGGTGTCTATCAACCGATAGCCGTGTGCAGAGCTTCGGATACGCTTCTTTCACACTCCACGGCATCAGGTATCTGATAGACGCCGAATCTTAGGATTGGCATCTCAACGCCGTTATTCAATACAACATTTTTCATGATTCCCTTGCCGTCTCTCCCCAAAGCCCCGCCGGTAGACGTAGTATAACTTTCTCCAATCACCTTTCAATCTCACTGGCATTGGTTTTCTATGTCCTATTTATTCAGTTTGATTCTAAGGTTTCCGAAGCAGAGGGCGGTATGACGATAATGGAGAATAGCTGTACGCTTCTGCAAAATTTCCGCGCGCGGCATGTCGGGTGAGCGCAAGCCGATGAACGCCCTGCCAACCGCGCGCATGCACGTGGCGAAAGGCACAGACAAGTCTACTCAGGAGAATATCAAATGAAACACAGCGTTATGTTAACCATCGCGTCGCTGCTCTCGATCCTCTTGTTTTCCTTTCACCTCGCGGACGACATCGTCCACGGGATGGAACCGGGAGGACTCAACAATCTGATCGGGGGGAGTCTCATCATGGTCGTCTGGCTGTACGGAACGCTGGTGCTCGCCGAACGGCGGTCGGGGTACGTCATCATGCTCCTCGGGTCGCTGCTTTCGTTTGGCGTCCCCATCATCCACATGAAGGGGAAGGGTGTCGGCATCGCCAGCGGGATCGCCCAGTCCAGCGGAGGCTTCCGCTTTGTCTGGATGCTGATCGCGCTCGGCGTGACCGCGCTCTTCTGTGTCATCCTCTCGGCGCGCGGACTGTGGAACTCGCAATGGGGACAATCCCGGTAGTCCAACAACCCGAACATGGAAAGCCCGTCGCACGGCGGAGGTGTTTGAAGGCGGTGGGCGTCTGCACACAACCTGTCGTCAACGGAAAAGTTCGGCGGCAGACAGCGACGGGGACGGCTCGAAAGCCGTCCCCGTCGCATATACAGCGTTTGTTAAGCTACCGTTACTCGGCGACTTTGAAGCCCGTGCTGTTAATGACCTCGCGCAGCTTCGCCTCGGTCACTTTCTCATCGTCATAGGTGATCACGGCTTCACCCTTCGCGGAACTGATCACCGCATCCTGCACGCCGCTGGTGGCCTTGAGAGCCTTGGCGACGGACGAGGAGCACTGGTTGCACTTCATGCCCTCGACGCGGATCGTGGTCGTCTTAGTGGCGGCGAAGACGGTCGTCAGGCCGAGGGCGAGTACCATCGCGCAAGCGACCGCAAAGTTACTTATTCTTCTGAACATGATTTGTCTCTCTTTCTGATGCTCGCTGTTGTAATAGCGACTTGATTTGTACCTTGAACTCTTCGGGGAGATGAATCCACGCGATGACGCCGCGAATCGTTCCTCCGCAGCCAATGATAACTGTGAGTGGTAATGTTTCATCCAAGCTGAACCGCGCCTTCGGCTCAGGTGTTCCGCAGGCGGAAGTGAGCAACGCACATCGAGTTGCTCACTTCCGCCTGCGGAATGGTCTGCTTCAGATGCTCAGGGCGTTTGGGATTGCGCGTCGCAACCCTGAAATCGCCTTGAACTGACGGACGAATTGACGAGACCGTCAACTAGTATTCGCAGAACGTAGGCGCTTCGTAAGGCGGGCCGTAGTTGCTGCCGCCGCCACAACTGCTGCTACAGTCTGTGTTGAGGTACGGGTCGTAAGGACTGCAATCCTGATCGTCGTACCAACCGTCGCCGTCGCTGTCAGGCCGGTCTCTTCCCCATCCGGTCATGGGCGCGGAGCCGACGATGTCCATGTAATAACCGTCGGGTGTCTGATTGCTGACCCTGACCTGATAGCTGCCTGAGTAAACGTAGGACAGGTCGGGCATGTTGGCCTGCAACGATGTGCCGTCGCTCGACACCGAAGTCACGTTAGCCGAACCAATCAGGTAGCCGTTGCTGTCGAAGTACTCCACTCGCGGCGCACCGTAGGTGGTATTGATGCTATGGCCGCTGATGGTTCCGGACGTGGGAGGCGCGGGCAGGTAGACCGACGCGGGACTGGCCGACAGGGATATTCCGCGAATGTTGCCGAAGCTAACCCGGGCGCGCAACTGGGTGCAGTTTTCATCGCTTGCCTTTTGAACCCTGAAGCTGCCGTCCGGGTTCACCCTGCCCGTGCGCACGAAACTATTGTAACCGACGACCCAGGGCGCGTTCGGCACGCCGTCCGTGTAATTGCAATAGCTCATCAGTCCGCTACATCCCGTCAGGCCGGACATGAGGGGGAGCGACAAGAGACAGAGCGATAAAACGATCAGTAACTTTTTCATTATTTCTTACCTCCTTCGCTGCGGCTCAGAAGCTTCTCGACGCCGGACTTGAGGAAGATGTGCGCGGCGGACGGGTGTACCAACCCGCGCGGGCCGTAGGGTCGGCCGGAGATGTGCTTCAACGCCTGTTTCTGCTCTCTGGTCTGGCGAGCCTCCATTCTCTTCTGCACCAACTGCTGCTCGATGTCGCCACGCGAATCAGCCAACGGGTCGTCGGCGGCCACGGAGTAGGCGATGAGGAGCGCCTGCGTCGGCGTCACGCCCTGCGCGCTGGCTTGCCCGAACTGCTCCGGCAAGGCTGCGCCGAGTTTGACCGCGCGGTCGCTCACTTGTTCTTCAATCATCGTGCGTAGCCCGGCGCGCAGCGAGGCGTCGCCCCGCTGGCTCCACTCGCGACCGGATTTCGCCTGCTGAATCAATTCCTTCTTAGTCAAGACACCCCACTTGCCGTCGGCGCGCGAGCGGATTTCACCCTGCGCGTCGGCCGAGGCGTTGGCGGCCAGTTCAATCTCGTCGTCCGTGAGAGTTGCCAGCCGATCCACAGCGGCCGTGGTGAGGGTGTCGGTCAACTCGTCGAGGGTGATGCGTTTGGCCTTGCCTTTCAGCACGTCGCTTTCGGCTTTCGCCAGTCTCTTCTTCGTTTCGTCCGACATCCCGAGGCCGGAACGCCAATAGATGAACTCGTCCGTAGACTTGACTGCTTCATCTATCTGCTGAGGGTTGGCGGCGGCGGACGCAAAGCGAACTTCGCTCCCCACACCTTTACGCAGACGCTTTTGCATCTCCTGTTTATCCTCAGAAGAGGCTTCGGCCGGAAGTTTGGACGCGTGCCAGACAGCCGCGCCTCCCACCAAGACGAAGGCCGCCAGCAGCGCGATAGCCAGCGAATACCTCCGTTGTAATCCTTTAATCAAACTCATAAAAATCTCCTTGTAGACAGGGTTAAAGTAGTTGAGCACCTTCGACACGGCGCTCGGCTACCGAGAGGATGTCCTCGGAGTGAGGACACTTCTTCAACTCGCAGGCTCAAAGAATCGCCTGCCCCAACTATGGCGTGAAGGCTTAGGGAAGGTGGGGGTTTTCCTTACGGGCAGCCATCAATCTTGGTTTTGACATCCCTTGGTGTTCGTCAAGCATCTAGGGATATGTCTCAACTTTCATCTCGCGTGCGCGGCTTTGACGCAAAAGTCTGTTAGTAGCCGCGACATGGTGAGTCAGTGAAAACTCGCTGGTTCGAACTAACGGACACTAATTCGACTTTTGCATCAGAGCCTCGCAACCCGGAGTGTAGTTTTCCAGCGGGCTGAAAATCTTGAAATTCGGGTTTAAAATGACATCAAAATTTCTTGAATGCTTTTATTAAAGGATTTATCAAACGGTGAATAACGAAAACGGAGCGCGCTGTTTCAATTTTGGAAACTTCACTTTGGATTTGGAGCAACGGCGTTTAATGCGCGACGGCGACCCTGTGCCTTTGACTCCAAAAGCGTTCGATACCTTAGCCTTGCTGGTGCGGCGGAGCGGTCACGTCGTCGGCAAAGATGAATTACTGGAAGAGATTTGGGCTGATGCTTTCGTCGAAGAATCCACGATTGCACAAAATGTGTTCACGTTACGGAAGGCTTTAGGTCAGAATCACACCGAAAATCAATTCATTGAAACCGTGCCAAAGCACGGCTACCGTTTTATCGCCGACGTGAAAGCGATTGACGGCGCGACACATGCCAAGCCGGAAAACGGCCACCACAGAGCCGCACCCGACACGACCACAGTCAGCGAGAAAATTAGCGACGCCGAACTTGGTGACGTAGCAGCAGTTGAGGCCGCAAGCACAGACGCGCGCGCAAACGGGAATGAGGAAGGCGATGTCGCAATCGTAAACGTCAAGGCGGCGGATGCGGAGTCGCACCTGCCGCCCGCGAGACACGGCGAGTTACAGTCGGCGACACAGCGCACGCGTTTTAGTTTTCCAACCAGATGGCTTGCGCCGGTGTTGCTTCTGTTTGCCGTTGCAATGGCGATAGGGCTTTTTCGTCTGACGCGAAAAAACGAAGCCGCATCCGGTTTTGCTACGCTGTCACCGCTCACGCGCACGACGCAGCTAACTAACAACGGGCAAGTTTTGCTTACCGCTGTTTCCCCTGACGGCAAATATGTCGCTTACATCCAAAACGAGCGCGGACAGGAAAGTCTGTGGGTCAGGCAGGTAGAGGTCGCGGGCAGAATCGAAGTCGTTCAGCCAAGCGGTAGCCATTTTGTAGGGATTACTTTCTCTCCTGATAGCAACTCGATTTTCTATGTCAATTACGATAAAGATTGGTCTTTCGGCGGTTTGTATCAGGTTCCGGTACTGGGCGGGGCGGCGCGCAAGATTCTGACGGACGTTGACAGCCAAATTAGTTTCGCGCCGGATAAGAAACGTTTCGCGTTTGTGCGAAATTATTTAAGACGCAATGAAACGCATTTGATCATCGCCAATCTTGACGACGCAAATCAACTGCAGCATCTTGCCTTTCATGAAGGCGTTCACTGGATGACCGACGCCGCGCCTGCCTGGTCGCCTGACGGTAAAATCATTATCCGTCAGGCGAGAATGGAAACCTCAAACCCGGCGAACCCGAAAACTCATCTGGTTGCAGTGCAAGTGGCGGACGGCAAGCAGACCATCTTCAACACTCATCAGTGGGAAGCAATTGATGCGATTGAGTGGTTGGCAGATGGAACAGGGTTAATCGTTGCCGCACGCGATAAGGCTTCGTTGCTCGCTTATCAATTATGGCAAATAGATTACCCCGGCGGCGAAGCGCGAGCGATTACCAAAGATTCAAATAGTTATTCAAGCGCCAGCGTCACCGCTGATATGAAGTCGCTCGTGACAATCCTGCATCGCCGCATCGTGAATCTGTGGATTGCGCCGGGCGATAAAGCCAGCGAAGCCGTCAAGATTCTTTCCGGCAACAGCAAAGAGTTGGGCTGGATGTTAGGCGTTCAATGGCTACGGGACGGCAGAATTATTTACGGTTCGACGGCCAGCGGAAAAGAAGATATCTGGTTGATGAACGCGGACGGAAGCAATCAGAAACAATTAACGACCACTGCCGGGGCGAACGTCGAGCCGACGGTTTCAGCCGACGGGCGCACCATGGTTTATGTCTCAAAAGCTGCCGACGGTGCACCGCACTTGTGGAAAATGAATCTTGAGACAGGCGAGTGCGCGCAGTTTACCAACGGCGTCTCCGAACTGCGCCCGGACATTTCGCCTGATGGACGCTGGGTTGTGTATATGTTAGTGGATAAAGACTCGCCCAGAGTGTGGAAGACTTCGATTGACGGCAATGAGGCGGCGATTCAACTTTCGGATAAAATCACATCAGTTCCGCGCTTCTCGCCGGACGGACGCTTTATCGCTTGCTTCTATCGCGCGGATGTTGATACGTTTTCCAAACTCGCCGTGATCCCGTCTGACGGCGGCGAACCCGTTAAAGTATTTGATAAATCTCCGACAACTATCATTGAATCGGGTATTCAATGGACGCCGGACGGACGCGCCCTGACCTTTATTGTTAACCGCCACGGCGTCTCGAACATTTGGCTGCAACCTTTGGACGGAAGCCCGGCCAAGCAATTAACGAATTTTACGTCCGAGACGATTTTTCGTTTTGCCTGGTCGCCCGACGGCAAGATGTTTGTCGCTGAACGCGGAACAGAAATAGGCGACATCGTGCTGATTAACAAATAGAGATGAGAAAGCAAAGCGGGATTGCTAACAGTAGTAGAACTTTCTTCATTACCATCTCTCGCTGTTGACGGATCGGCTCATACGCTGCTTACAGCGGCTAAAATATATTTGCCACACAACTATCCCGTATTCGGTATGTAGTTAAACTCAACGCACTTTAGCAGGCTCGCCTTTCACCCGCGTATCTATCGCCACCCAGTTTACTTCCCACGTCTTGCCTCCATCGTCCGAGAATGCCTGTTCAAAACGGCAAGAGTCGGGAGTAATGTCCGAGATTACAAATCGAACAAAGATGGTTCGGCCATTATATGTTTCGTGCGAGTAAAACTCGCCGCGCCCATTTTTGAAGGCACCGATTGTAGGCACGCTCATGACGCCACTGCCAGCACCGGCAAAATTGAGGCTCCACTGCCGGGCTTGGGGATCATATAGACGTAGAGCCAGACCTTCGAAGCGACCCGCCGGGCCGTCGGCCACGAGTTCAACCAGAATGGCGCGACCCCCCAAAACCTTTCGGACGACGGTCGTGCCCTCGTATTTGACCCAAGTGGTCGAGCCGGTGAGGGGTCGCTGGAGCCGCGACAGTTCGGTTCTCCAAGTGCCGATCTCGAAGTCAAAGTCGTGTTGCCCGTCCTGCGTCGCCGGAGTGGTTTGAGAGATTTTTGACGCGGCGTAATTCTGTTGTGCGAGTCCTTGAAGGGGTTGCCAGATGAGAACCAAGCCGAATGCCAATAGATAAGTTAGAATTTGTTTGAGCGCGTGCATCAATGCCTCCTTTAATTCGTCGCTTGTTGTGCCGGGGCGAAACAGTTCGCCTCGCTCCCGTGCGGCTGACCTCCGAAGCGCGCCGTCGCGCGGGTTCATCCGTCGAGTCTATTTCGCTCGGACGAGTTGCTTACCGCGAAACGAGATGGTTGCGCCGGGCTTCATTTCGTGAAGCTCAATTTTCGTTCGTTTGAGTTCGACGGCAAAGGCGTCTGCGTTTTGCGTGATGCCCGGAAAAGTTCCGAAGTGGTGTGGAACGGCGAGGCGTGCACGCATGATTTGCGCGGCCTTCGCCGCCATGCGCGGCTCCATGCCGAAGTGCCCGCCGATGTTGAGCAACGCGACATCTATCGCATAGCTTTCGCCGATGGTCTCCATGTCCTTGAAATACGCCGTGTCGCCCGAATGATAAATCGTCGGGCCGTTTTTGATGATGACGACAAAGCCTGCTGGATTGCCGCCGTAAGCGCGTTCAGGCTCATTCGCCCCGGCTTTGGGATTGAAGACGCTGCTCGAATGAATGGCCGGTGTCATGGCAACTGTCACTTCGCCGTCGGCGATCTGTATCTCGCCGCCGATGCCCATGATGTTGTCGGTTTCCGCGGACTTGGCCGGATAGCCCGCCAGCTTCACCAAATTACCTGCCAACTCCGGGTTGCTGATGAGCGCCGCGCCGGTGCGTCCGGCGAGTTCGACGGCATCGCCGACGTGATCGCGGTGTCCGTGCGTGAGAAGGATGTAATCAACTTTGGTGATGGCCGCCAGCGGGTCACGCCCGTCCTTAGCTTCCGGGTTGGAAGGATTCTTGATCCATGGATCAATCAAGAGGACTTTGCCGTTGGGTGTCGTGATCGAAAAAGCCGAGTGCCCGTACCATTTTAATTTTGTTTCCTGCGCCGCCGCTCCGCTTACGTTGACGGACAATATAATTAACAGGACGAACAGTAGTTTCATCATTGCCGTTTTGGAATTTGTTGTCATGACTCGAACTCTGCCCCTTCATTTTAAGTAACTAAATCCGCCCCCTGCAAAATAAATTCTACACATAATCGGAATGTCCGCAATAACCGATTTTAGACAAAGCGGGTAGACCAATTTATAATCGCAAGAGATGCCATATCCTCCGTTCATCATGCTCGACGGGAAATCCGGCTTGCCGCTGTACCGTCAAATTTACGAAGCGATTCGCCGTGCGATTCTGAGCGGCAAGTTGCGCCCGACCGCGCCGCTTCCGGCGACCCGCCTGTTGTCCAAGCATCTCGGCGTTTCGCGGATGACAATCGTCAACGCTTACGATCAACTTTTCGCCGAAGGTTATCTCGAAGCGAAGACGGGCGCGGGCACTTTCGTCGCCGCGCATCTGCCGGAAGAGTTCCTGCAAACTTCGGGTTCGGGGCGTCGGGAGCATCAAGAAAGCACTCTGACGCGCAAGGTGAAGTTTTCAGACTACGGTAAGAATTTGGCGGAACACAGCGACAGCATTTTGCGGCATCACGGCAAAAGCTCGCTCGTGCCTTTTGAGCACGGAGTGCCGGGGACTGAGGAGTTTCCGTTCGACGTGTGGGCGAAGATCGCGCAGAGGTGGCAGAAGAAACCGCCCACGCAAATTCTCAGCTACGGAGATGCAGTCGGCTTCCAACCTTTACGTGAAGCGATTGCCGCGCATCTCGCGTCGGCGCGCGGCGTGCTGTGCGAGGTGGAACAGATCATCATCACCAACGGCACGCAACAGGCGCTCGACTTGATCGGCAGAATCTTCCTGTCGAAAACAACCGACGTTTATATCGAAGACCCCGGCTATTACGGAGCGCGCGATATATTCGGGGCGACGGGCGCGCGCCTCATTCCCGTGCCGATTGACGGAGAGGGTTTCAATTTGCAAACGGCGCGGAAGCGAAGCCGCAAAGCGCGACTCGCCTACGTCACACCGTCACACCAGTACCCGCTCGGCGTGACGATGAGTTTGACGCGTCGTTTGAAGTTGCTCGAATGGGCGCGGGACAGAGATGCTTACGTTGTCGAGGATGATTACAACAGCGAATATCGTTATGGCGGACGACCGCTCGCCTCTCTGCAAGGACTCGACCGCGACGGGCGCGTGATCTACCTCGGCACGTTCAGTAAAACTATTTTCCCCGCTCTCAGACTTGGCTATCTGGTCGTGCCGACGAATTTAATAGGAGTCTTTGCGGCGGCGCGCGCGCTCAACGATTTACATTCGCCTTCGCTCGATCAGGCCGTCCTCGCCGAATTTATCACCGAAAGACACTACGCCAGGCACGTCCGCCGGATGCGCGGAATTTACGAAGAGCGGCAGCAAATTTTGGTCGGAGAGGTGCGAAAAAATCTCAAAGGCATGTTGGAAGTTGCGCCCGCAGAGGCTGGCATGCACCTGATCGGCTGGCTTCCCCGCGGCATTGACGATCGGGATGTATCGCTTCGCGCGGCGGCAGCGAATTTAAAGATTGCGGCTGTTTCGGCTTACTGCATCGAGCAAAAATTACGTGGCGGCTTGCTGCTCGGCTACACGGCTTTTAATGAAAGACTGATCAAGCAAGGCGTGAAGAAATTAGCGCGAGTGCTCGATGAAACTATGTAGGCGGGCGCGGAAACGCGGCGATGTGATTTCCATCATCCCCTACGGCTTCCTCGCATCAGGCTTGAACACCGCGCGAAAAGCCTTGAGTGCGGCCGGGTGATAAATCGTCGAATGTTTCTCTTCCGGCATCCTCTCGTAATGCCAGTTGAGGCCGGGAGGCGCACTCTTGCTCAAAACTTCCGTGAGCCTTTGCGCGATCAACTCAAGCCCGCTGTCGCCGCTGCTCGCGAAATACAGAGTCTTCTTTAGCTTGGGTCGCGCGGTCAACCGCTGAGATGCGCTGTTGACAAGTTTTTGATTGTTCCACCAGAGACTGGGATCGAAGGCGATGTAAGTATCGAACAGATCGGGTTCGAGGAGAAAAGTCTCCATGACGAATAACCCGGCGAGTGATTCGCCCACAATCGCCGTCTCGTCAGTCGTGCGGTAGCGCGCCTTCACCTGCGGCATCAACTCGTCGCGGATGAACTTTCTGAACGCGCCGGAGCCTCCCACGCGCGGCGCGATCTTTTTATCCTCCAGGCTTTCGGTGGGGCCGGTCATGTCGCGACGCCGCTGTGTGTTCTCGATCCCCACGAGCAGGAATGGTCGCATCGTCGCGTTGCCCACCGACACCTGTACCAGACCGGCCACGTGCAGGAAATCCTCGGCGATGCCGCCGTCCGGCATGTACAGCACGGGCAGGCGCGCGGCGGGAGATTCCGTATAGCCGGGCGGCAGGTAGACGTTAACGCGCCGCGTCTCATTCAGAATCTTGGAATCAATGTTGAATGTCTCGCCGATGACCAGCGGCACGGCCTTGTCAACGGCACTCGCCTGCATGCCTGATATCGTAAAGAGCATTCCATAAAGAAGAATAGATATGGGAACTCCAAGAAATTTAATCACACTATTCTCTCCTGCATAACTGCAAATCATCTTAACGTCCCAAGTCAGCGTTGAGCGGGTACGCGCGCTCGTTGATGAGAAGATCAGCGAGCGGAGTTTCCTGCCCGCCTGTCCAGCCCTTGCGCGTCCAACCAGTAATAGAACGCATCAATCCAGTGGTCGCTGCTGGTGCCCTGTTGTTTCATCCCGAAGCCGTGGCCGCCCGCGCTGAAAATGTGTGTCTCCGGTTTATGTCCCGCTGATCTGAGCGCGTCATAGAACCTCACTATCGGTTTAAGCGCCACTGCGTCGTCCTGCGCCCACGCCAGAAACATGGGCGGCAGGTTGGCGGGTATGTCAGGCATCTTGCCGAACGGCGCGCCATAGATCATTGCGGCGAAGTTCGGACGCGCCGCGGCGTCCTTCTGTAGCAAAGCTGCGCTCGTGACCATCGCCCCGGCCGAGAAGCCCATGAAGCCTATGCGGTCGGGAGAGACGCCCCACTCCGCCGCATGCTGCCGAACCACTTTAATCGCTTGAATGCCGTCGGCGATGCCATACTTTCCGGCCTCGTCCATGTCCATGTTCGCCGGGATGCCTTCGCCGCGCTTCTCCGTGATCCGGTACTTGAGCACGAACGCGGCGATGCCTCTTTCCTGTAGCCGACGCGCCACATCATTACTTTCCAGACTGATCGACAGAGCAACGAATGCGCCGCCGGGTGCGATGATGACGCCCGTCCCCGTCGCTTTGGCGCGCTCCGGCAGATAAGCCGTCAAGGTCGGAGTCACGACGTTGAAGATCACAGTTCCGACAGGAGTGTTCTCGATGATCCTTTCCTTCTGCGTCCAGGTCTCCGAACCCGGAGCTACGCCCGGCCAAAGATTCACGACCTGCTGCGAGCGGGCGGAGCAAGCCAGCAGAAATGTAAAGATGATCGCGCCCACGATACGCACGGATGTTTGCATCATATATTCCCTCTTCCCATTTTATCTTTCCGTAAAGTTATGTCGCGTGAACCCCGTCGTGCTGTCCGATTGACTGGAAAACTTTACCTGAAACTAGCATTGTTACAAGTGCCATTTATGGCCGACTGATGTGTACCAATTTATCTTCAGACTTAGCGCCCCGGAGCGTCTCAGGCGAATTGGTCTTGTTTGATAGTAAGAAAGTGGCACTTGAACTCATCTCGATTTGATTTAATCTACGCTCCAATCAGACGCGGGCGTTCCTACTGCTTATTAGATGACAAGAAAACAACCAAGTGGCTTCACTAATTATGTCGAAGATCAGAGAGACAGTTTATCAGCGTGTGGATTCAATTGACTTCTTGCGCGGGCTGGTGATGGTCATCATGCTGCTCGATCATACACGCGAGTACGTCCACGCGGACTCGGTGCGTTTTAGTCCGACCGACTTGACGAAAACGACCGCCTTGCTTTTTTTCACGCGCTGGATCACGCACCTGTGCGCGCCCACGTTTGTCTTTCTCGCCGGGACGAGCATTTACCTGCAACTCGCGCGCGGGAAAAGCCGGACGGAGTTGTCGAAATTTCTGTTGACGCGCGGGCTGTGGTTAATCGTGTTGGAGTTTACGCTCGTGCGGTTCAGCATGCTGTTCAATGTTGATTACAGTTTTCTCGGGTTCGCGGAGGTGATCTGGGTTTTCGGCGTCTCGATGATTGTTCTTGCCGGATTGATTTATCTTCCGGTGCGCGTGGTCGGAGGTGTGGGCGTCGCGTTGATTGCGCTGCACAATCTCTTCGACGGAATTACAGTGCCACCGGCCGTGGCGTTTGCCTCGACGCCTCCGCCCGGCACGCTGCAAAAAATCTGGTTGATGTTACATCAGCCGGGCATCATCCCTGTTTTTGAAAACAGAGCTGAACTTTTCGTTGCTTACCCGCTCATCCCTTGGATCGGCGTGATGGCCGCCGGATACGCGCTCGGCGTTGTCTATTCGTGGGACAGCGAGCGGCGGCGCAGTTGGCTGTACAGACTCGGACTCGCGCTCACGATTCTCTTCGTGTTGATTCGCGCGACCGATCTTTACGGCGACCCGCAAGCATGGAAAAACCAGCCCAGCGCATTATTCACCCTTCTCTCTTTTATCAACACGATGAAATACCCGCCTTCGCTACTGTTCTTGCTGATGACGCTCGGGCCTGCGCTGCTAATCTTGGCTTGGGCTGACGGGGTGCGGAGAGATGATTTTTGGAGTCGCATCTTGATCACGTTCGGGCGTGTGCCGTTATTCTATTTCCTGTTGCAGATGTTTGTCGCGCACGGTTTCGGCGTCCTGCTCGGCTGGATGGCGGGCAAAAGCGTTGGGCATTTGTTTATGAATTTTCCCGCTTCAAATACCAACGTTCCACCCGACGCGGGCTTTCCCTTATGGGTAGTGTATGCGGCATGGCTCGGCGGCCTCGCACTTCTCTATCCGCTTTGCCTCTGGTACGGCAAACTCAAACAAGGCCGCAGAGGTTTCCCCTTCAGCTATCTGTGAGGTGGTTTTCTCTTGTCAGGAGCAAGCAGCATCGGCGGCGCAGAGACGCATCCCTCGTGTCCGACCTTAGATGAGATTGGTGAGGCGGTGGCGGGCTTTGACGATTTGACGGCCGATGCGTTTGGCCTCTTCGGCAAGCGTGTCACGGCCGTGCGCGGCTTCCTCGTCGGCGGCAAGTTTGGTGCGGTAGAGGCCGTCCTGTGTGAGTCGCTTGATGCCGAACTCGACGGTGCGTAACTCTTCTTTGAGAGTCAGGAGCTTGTCTTGTAAATCTTCGGGCGTGTCGGCGGCTTGGACGCGGGTGCAAAAGAATTGTAGTTCTTCGTCGCCGAGCAGCGTGTGCAGACTTTCGACGTCGCCTTCGCGGTAGGCGCGGCTGGCCTCGGCCATGATCCCGTGGCGGCGTCTGGCTTCCGCTTCGTCCGACGCGTGATCCGGGTGAAAGAGTTTTGCGACCGACCAGAAAAGTTTGCGCAGGCCGTTGCCCACCGGCGTCTTCTCCGCCCCGTGCGTCTGGCCTGCGCCGCCTGCCTCGCCTTCAACTTCTTCACGTTCCGCATCTTCGTCCGAGTTGTGCAGGCGCGCTTCGGCCTGCCTGATGGCTTGCTCGATTTCGGCCAACTCGGCCAGACGGCTGCCGACGATCTGCGTGTAGCGAACTTTGAACTCGTGCATCTCTGCTTGCAGCGTCGTCAATTCGGCCTGCCGCACGGACAACAGCGACTCCAGACGCGCCACTTCCGCCGCCAGATCAAAAGGCTCATCGCGCGCCGCAGTTGGTTGAAGACTCAAACTTTGCATGAAACGTGTCGGACAGTATAGCAAGGCGCGCGGCGGAATAAATAGTTTCAAGTTTCAGGTTGCGGGTTTCAAGTTAAAGAACGAAGAACCTCAGTCCTGAAACTTGAAACCCGCAACTTGAAACTTAAGTTGTGAATTTCCCGGTGCGTTATCCGTTAGTCTCTGGTGTAAGCTAAGATCAATCAAGTAAAAGTTCGAGCGGCAAGCGACGGCGCGTTCAGACGATAATTCGGGTGAGGCTTATGAAAAAATTTCTGTGGCTCGCGATCTTACTGGCGGCTTTTTCTGTGGAAACTTTTGCGGTCGAGACGATGCGGCTCGACTTTTATCACACGGGCAACGCCGCGCAGGAGTTATTCAGCGTGGACAGGATCGTCGTCGAGCCGCTGGCGTGGCCGGGCAATCCGCGCCGCGCGGTAGACGAGTCGAACCTCGGCAAGTATTTGTTTGAAGTCAGAGACAGGCAGACGAACCGCCTGCTCTACTCGCGCGGCTTCGCCTCGATCTACGGCGAGTGGGAGACGACGGACGAGGCCAAAACGGCGAACCGCACTTTTCACGAGTCGCTAAGGTTTCCCGCGCCCGCCGCGCCCGTCCAGATATTGTTGAAGAAACGCGACGCCCGCAACGCCTTCCGCGAAATCTGGACGACCGAAGTTGACCCGCGCGACATCTTCGTCTCGAACGCGAAGACAAACGCGCCCGCGCGCGTCATCGAGATCGAGAAGAACGGCGACCCGTCCGTGAAAGTTGACCTGCTGATTCTCGGCGACGGCTACACGGCGGCCGAGGCGGGCAAGTTTGAGCGCGACGCGCGGCGTCTCGTCGCGATACTTTTCCAGACCTCACCGTTTAAGGAGCGGCGCAGGGATTTCAACGTGTGGGGCTTGTGCCCCCCGGCAAACGAGTCCGGTATCTCGCGCCCCTCGACGGGCGTCCACCGCGACTCGCCGCTCGGCGCGACCTACGATGCCTTCGGTTCAGAGCGTTACGTGCTCACGTTCGACAACCGCGCCCTCCGCCGCGCGGCCTCATTCGCCCCCTACGACTTCGTGGAGATTCTCGTCAACAACCGCACCTACGGC
Source organism: Pyrinomonadaceae bacterium (assembly GCA_030841105.1). Taxonomy (GTDB): domain Bacteria; phylum Acidobacteriota; class Blastocatellia; order Pyrinomonadales; family Pyrinomonadaceae; genus JAIVJZ01. The sequence continues at coordinate 44,931 of JAVEDE010000121.1, read as the reverse complement.
GGCGGCGGCATCTTCAACCTCTACAGCACGGTCGCCGCCGATAGCGCGTGGTCGCCTTACGTCTTCGTACACGAGTTCGGGCATCACTTCGCGGGGCTGGCCGACGAGTACTACACGTCGGCCGTGGCCTATGCCCCCGCGACCGAACGCATCGAGCCGTGGGAGCCGAACGTGACCGCGCTGCTCGACCCGAAGAACCTGAAATGGCGCGACCTCCTAAGTCCCGACACGCCGCTGCCGACCCCTTGGGACAAAGAAGCGTTTGAGAAATATTCGCGCGAGATTCAGGCGCGACGGCGGGAGATACGCGCACAGGGGCGTCCCGAACAAGAGATGGACGCGCTCTTCAACGAGGAACTGGCGCACGAGAAGGGGATGTTTGCGCGTGAGAAGTATGCCAACAAGGTCGGCGCGTTCGAGGGCGCGAACTACGAGGCGAAAGGTTTTTACCGTCCACAGGTGGACTGCATCATGTTCACGCGCACGGACACTTTCTGCGCCGTGTGCCGCCGCGCCATCGAGCGCGTCGTGGACATGTACGCGCGCCCCTGATGCGGCGGGGCGACCCAACAAGCGCACGCCCCGCGCGTTGTCATAACTAGCAGCGCGTCGTCATAGCTGACTCAGCGTTGTCATAATTGATTGCGCGTCGTTATAACTGTTCGATGCGGGACGCGCGCACGATCATCTTCTCCTGCCGGAAACGCGACTCAAGTTCGACGCGATACGTCGTCCACCATTCGCGCGCGAGTTCTTTGGTCATGACTTCAAAGATGATGATCGCGTCGCGGCTGATCTGCCCGCCCTCTTTCCAGATTCCCTCCGCCGGCGAACTGCGAAAGGCCGTGACGCCGCCGAACTTTTTTATCAACTCGTCACGCACGCGGTCGTAAACGTCCTGTGCGAAAGCCTCGCCCTCGTTGTCGTACAGCGGCAGCAATAGTTGAATGAGATACATGTCGCCCCTTCTGAAAAGTTGCTCGGCCAAGATTTAGAAATGCGAATACTAAAACTCGTGATGTGCTACGTGTTCGGCCTGCTGTTCGTGCTGGGAGGGTTGTATCACTTCATCAACCCCGCGTTTTACTTGCGGATGATGCCGCCTAGTTTGCCTTGGCATCTCTTCCTCGTCTACCTCAGCGGTTTCTTTGAAGTCGCTCTCGGAGTGCTGCTGCTCGTCCCGAAGTACACGCGCCTCGCCGCATGGGGCTTGATCGCCCTGCTGGCCGCCGTGTTCCCCGCCAACGTTCACATGGCGCTCAACCCGCAACTCTTCCCAGACCTCGCGCCCGCCGCCCTGTGGCTCAGACTGCCGCTGCAAGCCGTGCTCATGCTCTGGGCTTACTGGTTTACGAGCGGCGGCAGCGTCGGACGCAACGCGAGTTCGCATCGCCCGCCTCAAGCCCTTTAAGCAAACTGCCCGGCGGCGTAACCGGAAGCCCACGCCCACTGAAAATTATAGCCGCCGAGTTGGCCGGTCACGTCAACCACTTCGCCGACGAAGTAGAGGCCGGGGACGCGCTTCGCCTCCAACGTGCGCGAAGAGAGTTCCGCGGTCGAGACGCCGCCCGCCGTCACCTCCGCCTTCTTGTAGCCTTCCGTCCCGGCGGGTGTGATCTGCCAGCGTTCAAGTTTATCGGCGAGCGCGTTGATCTCGCGCTCCGAAAACTGGCGGAGCGATTTCGGGGGCGCGTACAACTTGCACCAAGCCTGCGCGAAGCGACGCGGCAGTTGGCGGCCGAGCACGGTCGCCAACTCGCTCTCCGTCTGTTGTTGTTCGGAGAGGAGCGAGCGCGCGTCCGTGTCGGGCAAAAGGTTGAGGCTGATCGTTTCGCCGCGCTGCCAGTAGGAAGAGACTTGCAGGATGGCGGGGCCGCTCAGGCCGCGGTGCGTGACGAGTATGTTTTCGCGAAACGACGCGCCTCCGCACTCGGCAAGCGCGTCGAGCGACACGCCGCTCAAGTCCGTGAAGCGCGCCTGCGTCTCTGAGGGCAGGGTCAGCGGGACGAGCGCGGGGCGCGTCGGCTCGATCCGCAAATCGAACTGCCGCGCCAGTTGATAACCGAAGTCGGTCGCGCCGAGTTGCGGGATGGAGAGGCCGCCCGTTGCGACGACGAGTGAGTCAGACGAGAAACTTCCCTGCTCTGTCTCCACGCGAAACTTGTCTGTGCGCTTAACTCGCCGCACGCGGCAGTCGCAACGAATCTCGACCTGCGCGTCGGCGCATTCGGCCAGCAGCAGGTTGATGATCTGGCGCGAACTGCCGTCGCAGAACAACTGCCCCAGTTTTTTTTCGTGGAAGGCGATACCGTGTCGCTCGACGAGCGCGATGAAGTCGGCGGGCGTGTAGCGCGCGAGCGCGGACTTGGCGAAGTGCGGGTTGGCGGAGATGAAGTTGGCCGCCGTCGTGTGCAGGTTGGTGAAGTTGCAACGCCCGCCGCCGGAGATGGCGATCTTTTTGCCGACCTGCCCGGCGTGCTCCAAGACCAGCACCCTGCGCCCGCGCTTGGCCGCCTCAAACGCGCAGAAGAGTCCGGCCGCCCCGCCGCCGATGATGATCACGTCCTTTTCTATCAAGCCCTGTCATCGCTCAATTCGTGAATTAGTTTGAACGAATCACTATATCTTCAAGACTCCCCGATGCAAACACCTTCGCCATGGAGTCGGGGAGAATACGCGCAGAAACGTGGAGAGTTGAATGACGTTCAACTCTCCGCGTCCGACTCTGCGACTACGCGACTCAGTGGTGAAGGTTTTCAAATGCCCTTCACACTTGTCGGCGTTTAGATCAATCCAGTGACTTCAAGAGAGCCAGATAACGCTTGCGATCCCGTTCGCTCATTTTCTCGATGCGCGCGCCGATGAGGAAGCCGCGCTCCGCTTCGTTGGCGTCAACCGCTTCGGCGCGCACCGCGACCGCTTGCAAGACGGCGACGCCGCCCGGCAGCGAGAGCACGAGGCGCAGGGGGAAGTTTGCCGCGCTGATCTGTTCGCGTCCGAGGCTGAGCGAGGGCAGCAGCAGCGAGAGGCCGGTTTCGCTCAAGTCGCGCGTGCGCCCCATGATCGGGTTCGGATATTCTTCGGCCTCCGGGTCTAGATGTTCGTTCGGGACGGAGACGCCGACGGGGAGGCTCACGGCGAAACTGGCCTTGCGTCGCGCGAACCTGCGCCGCTCGATTAAGAGCGAACGCACCCTCGCTTCGAGGAGACTGAGCACGGGAGTCATGTTCGATAAATTTCCTTCGTTGATAGGTCTCGGCGGGGGTTCGAGCAGGTGAAACGCATGTCGCGGGCGGCAAGGCGGCGAGGCAAGAGACGCCCGCATTGATTTTTTGTTGAGGCTAAAGGGCGTCCTTCGAGTGTGAAGAACAGCTAATTCAAGTTAAATGAATCAACGCGGCGAAGTCAACGAGTTTTTCAACTGCGGAGAGTTGGAAGCAGGTTCGGATCAATTCGTGGCGTTCCCTTTATCAAACTTCAAAGCGGGAGTTGGAGGCGGGCTTCGCAGCCCGTGCCGCGGCGGCGGTTGGTGAGGGTGAGCGTGCCGCCGTGCGCCTCTGCGATCTGGCGGCTGAGGACGAGGCCGATGCCTGATCCGCCCGGCTTCGTCGTGAAGAACGGGACAAAGAGGTTGGCCGTGTTGGAGAGACCCGTCCCCTCGTCCTCGATGATGAGGGTGACGTGGTTCGTGTTCTTGATCCAGCCGACGGAGACACCGCCGCCCGTTTCGAGCGCGGCGTCGGCGGCGTTGCGCTGCAAGTTGATGAGCAGTTGTTCGAGTTGATCGGCGTCGGCCTGTATGGTCAGTTCCGCTCCCGGCATGACTTTGACGTGCAGGCGCGTTTCGAGTTCGGCCACCCGGCGCACGAGTTCGTGGACGTTGACGGGCGCGAAGCGCGGCGTGGGCAGGCGCGCGAGGTGTGCGTAGGCTTGCATGAAACGGCTGAGGGATTCGGAGCGTGAGCCGATGATAGAGAGACCGCGCGCCATGTCGTCATGCCAGTCGAGCGGGCGCGGCTCGCGCACGAGTAGGCTTTCCAGACTCCCGGCGATGGATTTGATCGGCGTCAGAGAGTTGTTCAGTTCGTGGCCGAGCACGCGCACGAGTCGCTTCCACGCTTCGCGCTCCTCTTCGCGGAGCGCGCGGCTGAGATCGGAGAGGACGAGCAGTTGGTGCGGCAGGCCGCGCTCGCGGAAGGTGCTGCGACGCACGCCCCAACGCCCCGCCTGACCGGGAAAAGTTTTCGGGATGATCTGCGCGTCGTCTGCGGAATGGAGAAACTCTTCGAGGCCGAGTTCGGCGGCGGTGCGACCGAGAAGACGACCCGCGGGCTGCGCGAACAAGCGTTCGCCCGCGCGGTTGACGAGCCGGAGTCGCGCCTCGGCGTCGAAGGCGAAGACGGCCACGTCAATTTCGCCCATCACGGTGCGTAAGAGCGCGGTCGCTTCGAGCGCGCCGAGTCGCTGCGCGCGCAGAGTTTCGCCGAGCGCGTTGACTTCGAGCATCACGTCGCCGAGCGCGTCATCACGTCCCGCGCCGCGCGCCCGGATCGAGTAGTCGCCCTCGCGCATGGCGGCCAGCAGGTTCGAGAGCGTTTGCAGGTGGCGCACCACGCGGCCGCGCAGAGAGAAGGCGAGCGAGAGCCAGAAGCCGAGGATGATGAGCGAGAGCGTCCATTGCACCTTCGGCGTGTAGGGGCGATCCCAGATGAGGATGAGCGAGATGAGCGTGCCGGGCAAGCCCCCCGCCAAGGCCATGAAGAGGATGCGCTGGTCGTGGTTGAGCCGGTCGCGGGGGGCGGATTTGGTGGGCTGGCCGTCCGTCATAAGCCGTAACGTTGGAGTCGGCGGTAGAGCGCGCTGCGGCTGAGTCCGAGGGCTTCCGCCGCCTGACCGACGTTGCCGTCGCAGCGCGCGAGAGTTTTGCGAATCAGGAAGCACTCTACCTCATCGAGGCTCATCTCTTCGAGTCCGCGCTCGGCCTCCGCCCCCGGCTGCAAGTTGAGATCGGCGGCCTCGACGACTGCGCCCTTCGCCATCAACACCGCGCGCTCGACGGCGTGATCCAACTCGCGCACGTTCCCCGGCCACTCGTAACGAAGCAACGCGCGTGTCGCGTCGTCGGAAAACTTTGTCAAGAATTTTCGGTAGCGGCGCGCGTAAGCGTCGAGGAAGTGGTGCGCGAGAAGCGGGATGTCTTCGCGGCGGTCGCGCAAAGGCGGCAGGCGTATCTCGACCGTGTTCAAGCGGAACAATAAATCTTGACGAAACCGCCCGGCCGCGACTTCCTCGCGCAAGTCGGCGTTCGTCGCCGAAAGTATCCGCACGTCAACGCGGCGCGTCTTCGACGAGCCGACTCGCTCGAACTCGCCTGTCTCCACCACGCGCAGAAGTTTTGCCTGTTGCGCGAGCGGCACGTTGGCGATCTCGTCTAGGAAGAGCGTGCCGCCGTCGGCCAACTCGAAACGCCCGACGCGATCCGTCTTCGCATCGGTGAACGCGCCCTTGACGTGGCCGAACAACTCCGACTCGAACGTGCCCTCGGAGAGAGCGCCGACGTTGACCGTGACCATCGTCTTCGCGGCGCGCGGCGAGACGGCGTGTAGCGTCTGCGCCACCACTTCCTTGCCCGTGCCGTTCGCGCCCGTCACAAGGACGTTTGCGTCCGACGCGCCGACGCTCTCGATCATGCGAAGCACCGGCTGCATGCTCGCGGCCGTGGCGATCATGCGCTGCGGCGCGTGACCGTCGCGCAGAAGTTTGTTCTCGGCTTCGAGCCGCTGGCCTTTGCGCAGCGCGCGGCTCAGTTCGATCTGCGTGCGCAGCACGGACAGGAGGCGCGCGTTCTCCCAAGGCTTCTGGATGAAGTCGCGCGCGCCGCGGCGCATCGCCTCGACCGCCACTTCGACGCTGCCCCACGCCGTCATCACGACGACGGGGAGCGTGCCGTCAATCGCCTGAATGCGCGAGAGCAGGTCGAGTCCCTCTTGCCCGGAGGTGGTGTCGCGCGTGTAGTTGAGATCAATCAAGAGCAGGTCGAACTCGGACGACTTGATCGCGGCGAGCACGGCGGGCGGCGAGGTGACGGCCTCGATCCGGTAGCCTTCGCCCTTCAACAGCAGGCGCAGGGCTTCGAGCACGTCGGGCTGATCGTCCGCAACGAGCACGCGGGGGGTGGATGCTTCGTGAGTCTTCATACGTTTAAGTGAGAGGCAAACGGCCGCAACGCCTTCGCACGCGGCATTGTAATCCTAACATTTCACTCAAACGCAACTTAAATCACCCGGCGTGCGTTCGACCTGTCGCGGGCGTCGCACGGCGACCGCTTCACAGAGACTTTTTCGTGACGACCGTGAGCACGCGCCCGCGTTCGTAATCGGACGAGAGCGTGTGCGCCGCCTCAATGATCGCGGCACGCACGGACTCGTCGGCCGCGTCAGTTCGCGCCGCGCGGATCAGCACGTTCGCCTTTTCGAAATCCGAACTCATGCCGCGCGTCGCCCTGAGCGTGAGCAGGAGCGTCTCCGCTGACACGTCGCTCCGCTTCAAGAGTACGGCGAGGACGCGCCCGCGCTCGTAGTCCGACGAGAGCGTGCCCGCCGTCTCGAAGAAGGCCGCGCGCACGCCCGCGTCCGCCAGATTGTTTTTCAAGACGTAAATGAGCAGCGTGGCCTTCTCGTAATCGGAGGCCATCGCTTTCGCGTTCTGCGTGAGCAACTTCGCCAATTGCGCGTCGCTCAAATTACCGCGTTCGACGAGCGCGGTCGAATAGACGCGACGCGCGTAGTCGTTTTTGAGCCGCGCGATCTCCGCGAGCACGGCGTTTGCGCCGCCGCGCCGGAGAATGCGCCCGACGCGCGCCTCCGCGTCGTAGCCGCTCCCGGCCACCGTCTCGGACAGTAGCCGCGCGAGCCACTTGCGCGCGCCGTCGTCAAACGAATGAGATGCGCCGCGCTCCCAATACTCGCGCTTGAGCACGCCGTCCGCGCCCGGCGCGATGTCGAGCCGCCGCACGACACCACCACGCGTCTCCGAGAGACGGAAATAGCCGTCGCCCGACGTGATGCGTTCCACGTCCGTGTAGTCGTCGTTAAATTCAACGTTCTTCGAAGACAAAGTGATGTCCGTCCCATCGTCGCCGCTGCGATGCTCCCAGCGCAAACTGCTGCCGTTGATCTGGACGTGATCCTGATCCGCCTTCTTCGTCGTGGTCTTCTTCTCCTGCGCCGCCACCACAGCGGAGACGCATAAACATATTGCGACTGTGAAGACTGACAATAACGACAGTTTGTTAAAAAGTTTCTTAGTCATAACTCAAACCTTCTTTGCTATTCCATTCTTTATTCATAGTGAAGCGCGATGATCGGATCAACCTTCATCGCGCGGCGCGCCGGAAGATAGCTGGCGACGAGCGCGACCGCCGCGAGCAAGAGCGAGATCGAGACGAAGATGAGCGGATCGGTCGCCGACACGCCGTAGAGCAGACCGGACATGAACCTCGTCAGCGCGAGCGCGCCCGCCAAGCCGACGCCGACGCCGACCAAGGCCATCAACATCGCCTGCCCGACGACGAGTTTCAGAATGTCGCGGCGCGACGCGCCGAGCGCGATGCGGATGCCCATCTCGCGCGAACGCTGCGAGACCGTGTAGGAGATGACGCCGTAGATGCCGACCGTCGCGAGGATCATGGCGACGGCGGCGAAGATGCCGAGGAGCAGCATGTTGAAACGTTGCGGCGCGACCGCGCGCGCGAACGTCTCGGCCATCGTCGAGATTTTCGTCACCGGCTGATCCTTGTCAACCGCCGACACTTCCCTACGCACGGCTGCCGCCAGATTCGCCGGGTCGCCCGCGGCGACGCGCACCGTGAGCGTCATGTTGAGCCAGCCGCTCTGTTCGTAAGAGACATACATCGTCGGGCGCGACTCCGCGCTCAAGCCCGAATGCTTGACGCTCCCGGCGACGCCGATCACTTGGAAGAACGAGTGGCGGGTGCGCGAGCCGTCTTCGTCAACGCGCTTGCCGAGCGGGTCTTCGCCGGGGAAGAAGCGGCGCGCGAAAGCCTCGTCAATGATCATGACGCCGGGTGCGTCCGAGCGGTCGCGCGCGTCGAAGGGACGACCGCGCAGGAGCGGAATCCCCATCGCGCGAAAGTAGTCGGGCGCGACGACGCGGAAGTCGGCCGACTGCGTGAATCCGGTTTCGTTCGCATCGGGGCGACCCTCGACGGAGAAGCCGTCAATCTCCTCCGCGCCGCTCAAGGGCAGGTGCGACACCGCGCCGACCGCAGCGACGCCCGGCAGAGCTTGAACGCGCGCGATCAACTGGCGGTAAAAATCCGCGATCAATTTGTCATCCGGGTACTTCTGTTCGGGCAGTCCGATCTCGACGGTCAGGAGGTTGTCGGGCATGAAGCCGGGCTGCACGTTTTGCAGGCTGACGAAACTCTTGAGCAGCAGACCCGCGCTGATGAGCAGGATGAGCGCGAGCGCGACTTCCGAGACGACGAGCAGACTGCGCGCGCGCTGGCGGCGCGGACTCGCGCTGCCGCTGCGCCCGCCCTCCTTCAACGCATCGTTAAAATCGGGACGCGAACTGTGAAGCGCGGGCAGCAGGCCGAAGAGGACGCCCGTCGCAAGCGAGATGAGCAGCGTGTAGCCGAGCACGCGCCGGTCAATGCCGATCTCTGCGGGGCGCGGCAAATTGCCGGGACTGAGCGCGACCAGCAAGTCCACGCCCCACATCGCCAGCCAGACGCCGAGCATGCCGCCGACGAGCGCGAGCAGCACGCTCTCCGTCAACATTTGCCGCACGACGCGCCAGCGGGTCGCGCCGAGCGCGGTGCGGATGGCGATCTCCTTCTGCCGCGCCGTCGCGCGCGCTAACAGAAGGTTGGCGACGTTGGCGCACGCGATCAAGAGCACGAAGCCGACCGCGCCGAGTAAGATCAAGATCGCGAGACGACTCTTGCCCACCACCTGTTCGTGCAGCGAGACGGCCGCGACGCGCCAGTCTTTGTTGTCATCGGGGTACTGCGCTTCGAGTTGCTGCGCGAGGTTGTTCAACTGCGTCTCGGCCTGCGCACGGCTGACGCCCTCTTTGAGTCGCCCAACGACCGCGATGTGATGACTGCCGCGGTTCTGCGTCTCTTTGTCAGTCAACACGTAGGGCGTCCACAGATCGGTCTTCGCGCTGAAGTCGAAGAAGGCGGGCAGTCCCATGTCCTGCGGGAAGGTGACATCGGCGGGCATGATGCCGACGACTGTGTAACTGTCGCCGTCGAGCGTGAGCGTTTGATTCAAGACCGAAGGGTCTGAGCCGAAGCGACGCTGCCACAAGCCGTGGCTGATGACGACGACGCGGTTCGCGCCCGGCCGTTCGTCTTCGGCGAGGAAGCCGCGCCCCGCCGCAGGCTCGACGCGCAGCAGCGAGAAGAGGTTGGCCGACGCCTTGACGCCCGTCAGACGTTGCGGCTCGTCGCGCCCCGTCAGCGCGACGTTCCACGAATCGAGTGCGGCCATGCCTTCAAAGAGTTCGCTCTGCTGGCGTCGCCAGTCTGTGAAGTTGGCGGTCGAGCCGGGCAAGTGTTCGTAGCCGAGTTGCTTGCCGAACGGGTGCGTCTCCCAGAGCAAGACGAGTTGCTCCGGCCGCTCGAAGGGCAACGGGCGCAGGAGCACCGTGTTGACGACCGAGAAGATCGCCGTGTTCGCCCCGATGCCTAAGGCGAGCGCCAGCACCGTCACCAGCGTGAACCCCGGACTCTTCCAGAGCATCCGAAAACCGTAGCGCAAATCCTGTAGCAGCGTTCGCAAGCGTCCACTCCTATTCGTATCTGAGAGCCACCATCGGATCAACCCGCGTCGCGCGTCGCGCGGGGATGTAGTTGGCGGCGAAGGCCACGAGGATGAGCAGCAGCGAGATGAGACCGAAAGTGAGCGGGTCGGTCGCCGACACCTCGTAGAGCATGACCGTCAAGCCCTGCATCAACCAGTAGGAGGCGATGAGGCCGATGCCGATGCCGACGAAGGCGAGGAGCATCCCCTGCCGCACGACCATGCGGCGGATGTCGCGCGGGCTTGCGCCCAAGGCCATCCGCACGCCGATCTCGTGCGTGCGCTGCGAGACGGTGTAGGACATCACGGCGTAGATGCCGACGGACGCGAGCACGAGCGCGATGAGGGCGAAGATGCCGAGCATGCCCATCGTCACGCGCTGCGGCGCGAGCGACTCGGACACGACGCGTTCCATCGTCCGCACGTTGTAGATCGGCTGCTCCTTGTCGAGACTGCCGATCTCGCGCTGCACCGCCCCGGCGAGTTGCGCGGGGTCGCCCGCGTTGCGCCGCACCACGATGCTCATCGAATACCAAGGCTCTTGCGCGAGCGGCCGGTAGACTTCCGGTTTGATCTCTTCCTCCACCAGCGACTCGTGTTTGATGTTGCCGACGACGCCGATGATCTCGTAGTTGTCCGAGTCCTTGTCACCGCCGAAATTCAGACGTTGCCCGATGGGGTCTGTGTCGGCGAAATGCCGCCGGGCGAGTTCCTCGTTGATGAGGATGACGTTCGTCGAGTCGGCGCGGTCGGTGTCGGCGATGTGGCGGCCGCGGCGCAGGGGGATGCCCATCACTTCGAGATAGTGCGGGCTGACGGTGCGGAAGTTCGCCTGCGGCTCGCGCCCCTTCTCCGGCCGGGGTCGGCCGACGACGGAGAAAGCCGAGTCGGTGTTGCTGCGCGAGAGCGGGAGGATGTTGACCGCGCCCGCCGCTTCGACGCCCGGCAGCGCGGCGACGCGTTCGACGGCCTGCGTGTAGAAGTTCACGCGCGCGGCCTCTTCCTTGTACTTCGCGCGCGGCAACGCCACGTCCATCACGAGCACGCTCCCCGCCTTGAAGCCCGGCTCGACCTTCAACATCTCATAGAAACTTTTGATCATCAGACCCGCGCCGATGAGGAGCGTGAGCGAGATCGCCACTTCCGCGACGACGAGCGCGCCGCGCAGACGGTTGCGGCCGAAGCCGCCGCCGCCCGAAGTGCGCCCGCCTTCTTTGAGCGCCTCGTTGAAGTCGGTCTTCGTCGCTTGCAGCGCAGGCGCGAGTCCGAACACGACGCCGGTCAGCAGCGAGACGACGAGCGTGAACCAGAAGACCTCCACGTCAATGCCGACGTTCTTCCACCCGGGCAGATAGCGCGAGAGGCTCGCGGGGATGCCCGCCGTGATCAGGTCAATGCCCCACACGGCGAAGAGCAAACCGAGCGCGCCGCCGAAGAGCGCGATGAGCACGCTTTCAGTCAACAACTGCCGGATCAGGCGCAGGCGTCCCGCGCCCAACGCCATGCGGATCGCGATCTCCTTCTGGCGCGAGGCCGCGCGCACAAGGAGCAGGTTGGCGACGTTGGCGCACGCCAGCAGCAGGACGAAGCACGCCGCGCCGAGCAGCACCAAGAGGCCGGGTCGCGGCCCGCGCACGTAAGACGCCTTCAAAGATTCCGTGGCGATGGTGCGGTTGCTGTTCGTCTCAGGGTATTGCGCTTCGAGGCGGCTGGCGATGCCCGCGAGTTCGGCGTCGGCCTGCGCCTGCGTGACGCCCGGCTTGAGCCGCCCCATCACACGCACGTAATGGTTGCCGCGTTCCCCGCGCACACGGTCGTTGACGGTAAACGGGATCAAAATGTCGTTGCTCGTCGGCGGGAAGTTGAAGTCTTCCGGCATGACGCCGACGACGGTGTAAGGCTGGCCGTTGAGCATCAACTGGCGGTTGACGATGGCCGGGTCGGTGGCGTAGCGACGACGCCAGAAGTCGTGCGTGAGGATGACGACCTTGTCACGCCCCTCCTGCTCCTCCTCCGCGGTGAACGTGCGCCCGACGGCGGCGTTCACGCCGAGCGCGTCGAACATGGTGGGCGAGACGGCGGCCACTTCGAGCCGCTCCGGCTTGTCGCCCTCGGTGAGGTTGAGCGAGTTGCTGTTGTACATGGCGAGGTGCGAGAAGCTGTTGCTCTGCTCGCGGACGGAGAGGAGGTTGGCGGGCGCGACCGAGTTGCGCGTGCTTGTGTTCGGCGGTCGCTCCCACAAGACAACGAGGCTGTCGGGGTCAGTGAAGTTGAAGGGGCGCAGCAAGAGTGCGTTGAACGCGCTAAAGATCGTCGTGTTCGCCCCGATCCCCAGAGCCAGCGCCACGACCGCCACCGACGTGAAGCCCCAGTTCTTCCACAACACCCGCAGCGCGTAACGCGCATCCTGCAACACTGTTCCCATATCCACACTCCACGGCTTATCAACCGGATGCAACTAACGTTAACTCTCTACGACTCTCTCCGTGTCTCCGCGACGTATACTTCTCAACTCACCGCAGAGACACGAACGACACGCAGCACGCCGGGAGTTTCATTCGTTTGACGGCGCGCTCAACTGCTACTCGTATCTGAGCGCGATCATGGGATCAACTTTGGTCGCTTTGCGCGCCGGGATGAGACACGCGAGGAGTGCGACCGAGGCGAGCAGGACGGAGACGCCGCCGTAAGTGAGCGGGTCGGTCGCGCTGACGCCGTAGAGCAAACTCGACATCAGGCGCGTCAGCGCGACCGCTCCGGCGAGACCGAGCGCGACGCCGATGAAGGCCAGTTTCATGCCCTGCGAGACGACCATGCGGAGCACGTCCCTTCGTCCCGCGCCCAAGGCCATGCGAATGCCGATCTCGTGCGTGCGCTGCGTCACCGAGTAGGCCATCACGCCGTAGATGCCGATGGCCGCGAGGAGCATCGCCGTCGCGGCGAAGACGGCCAGCAGCCACGTCGCAAATTTCTGCGGCGCGACCGTCGCGGCGACAATGTTTTCCATCGTGCCGACGTTCGAGATCGGTTGATCCTTGTCAATCTGCAAGACCTCGTTGCGGATGGCGGGCGCGAGGCTCGTCGGGTCGCCTTTGGTCTTGACGGCGAGCCACAGGCTGCGGTTGGCGGCGGCGAAAAACTCCTGCGGCACTTGCCTGTAAGGCGTGTAGATTTCGACGCGCCCCTCGTCCTCTTCGTCCGGCCCGTAGTGCTTCATGTGTTTGAAGACGCCGATGATGTTGCGCAAGGGCGCGCGGTCGCCGCCGATCCGCAGACGCTTGCCTACAGGGTCGGCGTTGGGGAAGAACTTCGAGACGAACATCTCGTCAACCATCACGACCAACGGCGCGTCTTTCGTGTCCAACTCGGAGAGGAAACGGCCTTTGACCAACTTGATGTCCATCGCCTTGAAGTAGTCGGGGTCGGCGTAGAGGTTGACGGCGACGGTGGCGTCTTTCGGGTTCGTCGTCTCCTGCCCCTCGACCATGACGCCGGATTCGATGCCGCCGTTCATCGGCAGGCCGCGCGTCAGCCCCGCGCTCTCGACGCCGGGCAAGGCGCGCACGCGCCGCATCAGTTCGTCCCAGAAATTTTCGACCTGCCCGTTCTGCGTGTAACGCGCCTCCGGCAAAGGCACGCGCAGCGTTAACACGTTCTCCGGGTTGAAGCCGAGTTCGGTCTCCTGCAAGCGCACGAAACTCTTGATGAGCAGACCCGCGCTGACGAGGAGCAAAAGCGAGAGCGCGACTTCGGCGACGACGAGCAGGTTGCGCACGCGCTGGCGACCCACGCCCGCAGACGTGCGGCCGCCGTCTTTCAACGTCTCGTTCAAGTTCGACTTCGAGGCTTGCAGCGCGGGCGCGAGGCCGAACAGTAAGCCCGTCACAACGGAGACAGTGAGCGTGAAGAGGAGCACGGGCGTGTTTAGCCCGATCCCTGAGACGAGCAGGCGCGGCACGTTTTCGGGAAGCGCGGCGAGCAAAGCGTCAATGCCCCACATGGCGAAGAGCAGGCCGAGCGCGCCGCCCATCAGCGAGAGCAGCAGACTCTCCGTGAGCAACTGCCGGATGATGCGGAGGCGTCCCGCGCCGAGCGCGGTGCGGATGGCGATCTCTTTCGAGCGCGAGGCGGCACGCGCCAGTAGCAGGTTGGCGACGTTGGCGCACGCGATCAAGAGCACGAAGCCGACGGCCGCGAGCAGGATCAAGAGCGCGGGTCGGATGTCTTCGACGGCGCGTTCCTGTAGAGAAGTCAAGACCGCGCTCTGCCCGCCGTTGCTGTTGGGGTACTGCACGGCGAGTCGTTCGGCGATGGTCTTGATCTCGGTGCGCGCCTGCTCGACCGTGACGTTAGGTTTGAGGAGTCCGAGCACGTACATGCCGGGGTGGTTGCCGCGCTCGGTCATGTTCGGGTTGCCCGCGCCCAGACCGACGGGGACGAACACGTCTACCGGCGACTGCCACTCGAACGTCTGCGGCAGGACGCCGACGACGGTGTAGCTCTCGTTGCTGAGTTGGAGTTGTTTGTTGACGATTGAAGGGTCGCCGCCGAGACGCCGTTGCCAGAAGCCGTGGCTGATGAGCGCGACGGGAGTTGCGCCCGGCTTGTCCTCTTCGGGCGTGAAGTTGCGTCCGAGCGCGGGCTGCACGCCGAGCACCTCGAAGAACCCGGCAGAGACTTGCCGCCCGTCGAGTCGCTCCGGTTCGCCCCCGCCCGTCACCACGTAGTTCGCGCTGCGGAAGGCGGCGATGCGCTCCATCGTCTGCTGCTGGTCGCGCCAGTCTATGAAATTCGGGTAGGAGACCGACATCCCCGGCACTTGCTGCGACCACTCGCCGATGTAGACGATGCGCTCGCCGTTGGCGTAGGGCAGCGGGCGCAGGAGCACCGTGTTGACGACCGAGAAGATCGCCGTGTTCGCCCCGATGCCTAAGGCCAACGCCAGCACCGTCACCAGCGTGAACCCGGGACTCTTCCAGAGCATCCGAAAACCGTAGCGTAAATCTTGCCCGAATGTATTCATGTTTCAAACACCTCTTCAGGGGGAATGACGAGCGGCGCGTGACTGTTGACCGAGATGACCGAACGGGGCGCGGCCACGCCGGTTCGGTTGTCAACGTGAGCGCACTTTCTCGTAAGCGGCCGTCCTGGCGCGCCGGGCGTGTCTTGCAGGCCGGGCGCGCCGTGGATGTTTTGGCAGGTAGTGTGTGGCGGGTTCGTGCGTGGCGTGGCCGGATTCTGCGCGCGTAACGCCGCCCGAAAATTTACCGTTACACCACTTCCGCGTGTGTCCCGACGAGCGATGCACCTTCTTCGTCCTGCTTGAAGGTGACCATCTCCTCTTTCACGACGCGGCCGTCGAAAAGGTAGATGGCGCGGTCGGCGAAGGTCGCGTAGCGCGGGTCGTGCGTCACCATGCAGATGGTCGCGCCGCCGCGGTGCAGTTCGCGCAGCAAGTCCATCACGGCCTCGCCGTTTTTGGAGTCGAGGTTGCCCGTCGGCTCGTCGGCGAGCAGGATCAGCGGTTGGCCTGCGACGGCGCGGGCGACGGCCACGCGCTGCTGCTGACCGCCGGAGAGTTGGCTCGGCAGGTGTTTCGCGCGGTGCGCCATGCCGACCTTCTCTAAGGCTTCCGTCACGCGCGTCTTGCGATCCGCGTTGCTCAGGCCGCGGTAGGTGAGCGGGAGTTCGACGTTCTCGTAGACCGAGAGGTCGCCGATCAAGTTGAAGCTCTGAAAGATGAAGCCGACTTCGCGGTTGCGGATGAGCGCGCGCTCGCTGAGCGAGAGGTCGGAGACGAGTTTGCCGTTCAGCCAGTACTTGCCTTCCGTCGGCGAGTCGAGCAGGCCGAGGATGGAGAGCAGGGTTGACTTGCCGCAGCCGGAAGGGCCGGTGATGGAGACGTATTCGCCGTTGGCGATGTCGAGGTGCGTTCCGGCGAGGGCGTGCGTCTCAACTTCGTCCGTGAAGAAAACCTTCTTCACGTCTTGCAGGCGGATCAGCGGTTGTTTCGATGCGCTCATAATTTTTGAGTGACAAGTGACGAGTGACAAGTGACGAGTTGAAAACAAGTTGTTTGGTTATTAACTCGTCACTCGTCACTTGTCACTCGTCACTTCTCCTATCCTTTCTTAGTTAAGTCGTATGCGGTTAAAGGCGTCCCACTGGGAGGTGTCTGAGAGGATCACCTGATCGCCTTCCTGTAAGCCTTCTAAAACTTCGATGGTGTTAACGGAACTGCGGCCGAGTTTGACCTGCACGCGCGTGGCGAACTGCCCGCCCGGTTCGAGTTTGAACATCCCGACGCTCGACTGCGACTGGCCGAAGGCCGGGCGTCCGACGTAGAGGATGTTGTCGAGGCGTTCGAGTTCGATCGTGCCGTCAACGCTCAACTCCGGGCGCGCGCCCTGCGGCAGCGCGCCGTCGAGCGCGATGTCAACTTTGACGGTGCTGTTCTCCGCCGCCGGATCAATGCGGACGACGTGGCCGGGAATGATGCCGTTGCGCGTGTCAATGCTGGCCTGCTGGCCGAGCGAGATGTCTTTGGCCTGCGTCTCGGCGATCTTGAGTTCGGCCTTCAAGTTCTGCGGCTCGACGACGCGCGCGAGGTTCGTGCCCGGCTGCACTTCCTGCCCGACCTGCACTTGCATCTGTTGCAGCACGCCGTTCGTCCCGGCCAGCACGCGCAGCGTCGCCACCTGCGACTGCCTGAGCCGGAGTTGCGCCTTGAGTTGGTTGATGCGCGCCGTCTGCGCATCGAGTTGCGCCTGCGCCGACTTGGACGTGCCTTGCAGACGCTTCTGCTCGATGGAGTAGCGGTTGGCGAGGTCGGCCACGCGGACGCGCGAGAGTTTCAAATTGATGGCGGGGATCAGGCCGTCTTTGGCGAGTTGCTCGTCGGTGTCGGATTGCAGCTTGGCCTGCTGGTATTCGCTCTGCGCGGTGGCGGTCGAAGCCTGCTGCGTCATGCGCTCGCTCTCAAGGCGCGCGCGGATGTTGTTGTGCTCGGCCTCGGCGGCGCGCACCTGATACTCGATGTCAACCGTGCCCTGCTGCAACTCCGGGTTGCTCAGTTCGATCAAGACCGTGCCCGCCGTCACTTCCGTGCCCGGCTGGACGAGCACGCGCTCGACGCGCCCCTGCGTCGCCGCCGCGATGATGCGCACGTCTTGCGGCACGAGCGTGCCGATGCCGCGCACCTGCCGGAGCATCTGGCCGCGCTTCACCGTGTCTATGAGGTTGGTCGAACGCTCGACGCTCGGCGCGGCGGGCTTCATGCGCGACACGCCGAGCGTGATCGCCGTCACCGCCACGATGGCGATGGCCGCATAGATAATGACCCGCACGCGCCGCTTGCGTGCCGTAGATTTGCCGCGGGGAACATCCATGCCCAAAATATTTATTCCTTTCTCGAACTTGCCCGTCGCCCCGTGCCTTAGCGAAAGGCGTGCCAACCCGCAAAACTTCAAACTCCCCACGTTTTCGCGGCTTTTAGCCGCTCCCCGCGTCCCGCCCCCGCGCCTCGTTTCCCAAAATCGAAATCAAACACTCTCAATTTCGGAATGCCGATTCTTCAATTGCCGGTAGCGGAATCTTCAATTCCAGATTTCAAATTTCAAATTTCAGATTAAGAGAACATGTCACGACTAACCGAGCCAGTGCTTTTGAATCCGCAATCTGCTTTACTCCTTCACCACCCACCCGTCCGCGAGTTGCACGACGCGATGGCCGAACTGCGCGTTCTGCTCGGAGTGCGTCACCTGAATGATGGTCGTGCCCTCGTCGTTGAGGCGTTTGAAGAGTTCCATGATCTCGCGCCCCTGATTGGAATGTAGATTCCCGGTCGGCTCGTCTGCGAGGATCAGTTTGGGGTTCGAGATGACGGCGCGTGCCACGGCCACCAACTGCTGTTGCCCGCCCGACAACTGGTTCGGGTACAAATCCTTCTTCCCCACGATCTGAAAACGGTCGAGCACGTCGGCCACCATCGCCTGCCGCTCGGCCTTCTTGATGTCCTTGTAGGAGAGCGGCACGTCCAGATTTTCGTAAACGGTGAGGTGGTCGAGCAGGTGATAACTCTGGAAGACGAACCCGATGTGTCGTTTGTGCAGTTCGGCGCGTTCCTTCTTGCCGAGCCGGTGGACGGCCGCGTCCCAGAAGTGATACTCGCCCGTCCACGCGCTGTCGAACAGGCCGAGTATGCTCAGGAGTGTTGACTTGCCCGCGCCCGACGGCCCCATGATCGAGACGAACTCGCCCTCGCGCACGTCCAAGTCAACGCGCCGCAGCACGTAAGTTTTATTGACGCCCTGCTCGTAAACTTTTTCGATGTTGCGCAGACGGATCATGCATCACCCTCTCGTGCGGGTCGCCCGGAGCGTTTCTCTTGTTTGCTCAGAAGACGTATGGAGAGCGCACTTCGTTTCAGCTTCGACTAGATCGGCAGAATCTAATGGAAGCGGCGTGCCAGTGGTGTGACGTGAGAGACGGAGAGGAAATCTGCGGCCTTTTCCGCGCGGGGTGAGGTTTGGCTGGTTCATTCGATCCCACTTCCGGGACGCGGCTTGTCCGAAAGCGAACAAACGTCGGCGCGTCTTACGAAAGAATGGATCGAAAATTCGAGTCGAGCGTCTACTCCGTTTCGGTTCGACGCGCGTTGTCGTTGTCGCCATCGTTGATCCAGACGGTCTTGATGTTGACGAACTCGCGGATGCCGAACTCGCCCAACTCGCGCCCGTAGCCGGAACGCTTGACGCCGCCGAACGGCAGGCGCGGATCGGACGCCACCATCGCGTTGATGAAGACCGCGCCCGCTTCGAGTTCGCCGACGAAACGCTCGCGCTCGCCCGCGTCGTTCGTCCACGCGCTCGCGCCGAGTCCGAACGGCGTGTCGTTCGCCAACCCAATCGCTTCTTCAATCGAGCCGACGCGAAACAGCAACGCGACGGGGCCGAAAAACTCTTCCGCATAGGCCGGAGAATTTTTCTGGATGTCGGCCAGCACCGTCGGCGCGTAGTAGTTCCCCGCGCGCCGCACGCGTTCGCCGCCCGTGATGACGCGCGCGCCCGCCGCGATTGACCGGCGCACCTGCTCGTCGAGTTCGTTGACGATGTCTGCGGTCGCGAGTGGCCCGATCTCCGTCGTCTCGTCCGCCGGGTCGCCGATACGCAACGCCGCCATCGCCGCGACGAAGCGGTGCGCGAACTCTTCGTAAACATCAGCATGAACGATGAAGCGTTTGGCCGCGATGCACGACTGGCCGTTGTTGATCGTGCGCGCCTTGACGGCGGTTTTAACGGCGGTCTCGAAATCCGCCGTCGGCATGACGATGAAGGGATCGCTGCCGCCGAGTTCGAGCACGGTCTTCTTGATCTGCTTACCGGCGCGGCTCGCCACCTCGCTCCCGGCGTGTTCGCTGCCCGTGAGCGTCGCCGCGCGCACGCGCGCGTCGTCAATCAACTGCCCGACCTGTCCTGAGTTGAGCAAGAGCGTTTGAAAAACGCCTTCAAGAAATCCGGCGCGCCGGAAAATTTCTTCAATCGCCAGCGCGCACTGCGGCACGTTCGAGGCGTGTTTGAGCAGCCCGACGTTTCCGGCCATCAGCGCGGGCGCGGCGAAACGGAAGACCTGCCAGAAGGGAAAGTTCCAGGGCATGACGGCAAGCACCGCGCCGAGCGGTTCGTAGCGGATGAACGAGCGCGTCGCACTCGTCTCGACCGCTTCGTCCGCGAGAAATTTTTCGGCGTGCTCCGCGTAGTAGCGACACACCAGCGCGCATTTCGCCGCCTCGTCGCGCGCCGACTGGATGGGCTTCCCCATCTCCGCCGTCATCAAGCGCGCGAAGCGTTCTTTCTCCGTCTCAAGAATCTCCGCCGCGCGAAGCATCATCCCTGCGCGCTCGGCGAACGACGTGTGCCGGTGCTGATAGTAAGCACGCGCGGCGAGTTGCAGCTTGTCTTCGATCTCCGCTTCGGTGAGCGGCGCGAACTCGCGCAACTTCTCACCCGTCGCCGGATTCACACTCGCGATTGCCATTGAACTAAACTCCCGTCCGTTCGTCTCCGCGTCATGCGCTTATCATAACGCAACTGCCCGCGCCCGCGCTCATCATGTATAGTCTCAGGTGTTCATCCGACTACGGCGTGTCGAGTTTCAATTCAACGCATGGGCTTCAGTCTACTTCAAGGGGTCGTCCTGTTCGCGTCGGCGTTCGTCGCGGGGATGATCAACTCCATCGCGGGCGGCGGCACGCTGCTCACCTTCCCGACGCTCATCTGGCTCGGCCTCGACGCCAAAGAGGCGAACGCGACCAGCACCGTCGCGCTCTGGCCGGGACTCGTCGGCGGCCTCTATGGCTTCCGGCGCGAACTCGAACGCAGCCGCCCGCTGCTCGTGCGTCTGGGGTTGACGAGTCTGGTGGGCGGCGCGGCTGGTGCGGCGTTGCTCATCTGGACGCCTTCGCAAACCTTCGCGCGTCTCGTCCCGTTCCTCATCTTCTTCGCCACGCTTCTCTTCATGGCGCAAGAGCCGATCACGCGCTGGCTGCGACTTGAGACGCCGCCCGACGAACGTCAGCGCGGCTGGTGGACGGGCGCGATCCTCTTCCAGTTCTGCGCCGCCGTCTACGGCGGCTACTTCGGCGCGGGCAACGGCATCCTCATGCTCTCCGCCCTCGGCCTGCTCGGCATCTCAGACATCCACCGCGCCAACGGCCTCAAGAATTTTCTCGCGCTGACACTCAACAGCGTGGCCGTCGTCGCCTTCGCCGCCTCCGGCTTAGTCAGTTGGCCGAAGGCACTCGTCATGGCCGCGGGCGCGATCTTGGGCGGCTACTACGGCGCAGCCATCGCGCGCCGCCTCGGTCGCCGATTCGTTCGCCGCGCCGTCATCCTCATCGGCCTCACCATCGGCTGCCTCATGCTCTGGCGTCTGTCGCGCTAATCAATCGAGCGTCTCGATCAAAACTTCCGCGAGGTACGACGGTCTGGACAAATAAGGACAATGACCGCCGGGAAGTTCGACTGCCTCAACTCCGAGTCGTTCGCGCGCGGCGCGACGCGACCACGCGGGTGAGATCGTGCGGTCGTCCGTGCAAACGACGTAGACGGACGTGACGGCGGGTAATTGTGCGAGCGGGAAAGTCTCCGTGATCGCTCCTTCCGCGTTCATCCTCATCCTCGTCGCCAGACCGAGGCTCAACGCTTCGGGCGAGCAATCGTGGAAGAGAAACTCGACCGCCGTCTCGTCACTACTCCAGGGGTCTCTGCCGCCCCTGCACGCCGCCAGCCATTCGGGGTTGAGCATGCCGGGATCGGCGGCCAACTGTTCCCTGATGCTCGTCCCCGGCTGCGGGATCAAGGCGGCCAGATAGACGAGACGGCGAACGGGGCGCAGACCCGGCACGAGCGGGACGAACATGCCGCTCGCCGAATGACCGACCAGCACCACGTCGTCGCCCGCACCTTCGAGCGAGCGCGCGATCATTTCCGCATATCTCAACGCACCGGCCGCAGGTTCGTCAAAGGACAGGCGCGGCGTGATCGTCCGGTGGCCGTGCTTTTCGAGTTCGGGAATCAGCAACTTCCAGCACAGCGGGTTTTGAGTTGAACCGTTAACTAAGCAAAAGATGCTCATAGTTTTCTTCCAAACCGGGAATGCTTATGACCATGCAGCTGTACACCCGCCGGACTTCGACAACTAGTAATGTGTCGTCGCGCCGCCTCGGCCGCACGTTTGTCTTAACGAACTAAACGCTGTCTCACACACGTTTACCAAAAACCCGCGAAATATTTCTCACCCCGTCAAAGTCTGTAACCTTAAGCGTCACCTCCATAAATTCATGGCCGCTTGATAAAGCGTGTACTGTTTGGAGTTATCTCCCTGAATGTTCCGGTGCAGCGACAACGGAGCAACTTCATCGCCATCTCGCGACCGGATGAGGACGGCGTCACCAGACACTTCCAATTCGTATCCGAACCACCGGCGCAAGAGCGGAGCGACAGAAGGCCGGTACGCGGGATCGGACAGGAGTTGCAGGAAAGCGGCGAAAGTAATCTCGTATCCGGTCAGAGGGAAACTTGTGCCGGTCGGCACTTTCGGGATGGTGCGCGCACCGCACGAAGGGCACTCGGCGGCTGCCCCTAACATGATGTAAGGAGTATCCAGACTCGCCCCGCAGTTTTGGCAAACCGTGTGCATGATATTTCCCCGACCCAAGGCTCATCTTCAATGCCGGTACGCGCGCGCGCTCAAACGGCGGCGGGACGCAGGGAGATGACGACGGACTTGGAGGCGGGCGTGTTGCTTTTTTCGGCGACGCTGTTGATGGGAACGAGGACGTTGGTTTCGGGAAAGTAGGTGGCGGCCGAGCGGCGCGGGATACTGTAGGGCACGACGATGAAGCGACGCGCGACGCGCTCTTCGCCCTCGAAGTGGCCGATCAAATCCACAACTGCGCCCGCTTCGAGTCCAGCCCCGCGGATGTCTTCGGGGTTGAGCAAGACAACGCGCCGCTCGTTGCGGATGCCGCGGTAACGGTCGTCGAGTCCGTAGATGGTCGTGTTGAACTGATCGTGGCTGCGGATGGTCATCATCAAAAACTGACCCGGCGCGAGTTCGTGTCGCGGCAAAGTGTGCACGGTGAACTGAGCCTTACCCGAAGCGGTTTTCCACTCGCGTTCGCGCGCGAGGTTGGGCAGGTAGAAGCCGCCGGGGCGGCGCACGCGCTCGTTGTAATCGTCGAAGCCGACGATGACGCGCGCGATGCGTTCGCGGATGAGATCGTAGTCGGCGGCGAGTTCCATCCAGTTGATGCCGCTGCGCCCGCTCAGAGTCGCTTCCGCGAGACGCGCGACGATCATCACCTCGCTCAGTAGTTCCGTGGAGGCGGGCTGCAAGTTGCCGCGCGAGGATTGCACGACGCCCATCGAGTTTTCCGCGCTGACGAACTGCTCGCCCGTCGCCTGCCGGTCAATTTCCGTGCGGCCGAGGCACGGCAAGATCAACGCCTGCTCTCCGGTGATGAGGTGCGCGCGGTTGAGTTTGGTCGAGACTTGCACGGTCAGTCGCAGGCGGCGCAAAGCTTCGGCGGTGTACTCCGTGTCGGGCGTGGCGGAGAGGAAGTTACCGCCCATCGCGAAGAAGAGTTTCGCGCGCCCGGCATGCATCGCCTTGATGGACTCCACCGTGTCGAAGCCGTGACGGCGCGGCGGCTCGAAACGGAACTCGCGTGCGAGCGCGTCGAGGAAGGCGGGCGTCGGGCGTTCCCAGATGCCCATCGTGCGGTCGCCCTGCACGTTCGAGTGGCCGCGCACGGGGCAGACGCCCGCGCCCTGTTTGCCGATCTGCCCGCGCAGCAGCAGGAGGTTGACGATCTCCTGTATGTTCGCCACGGCGTTACGGTGCTGCGTGAGTCCCATCGCCCAGCAGAAGATCGTGCGTTTGGAGTTGATGAAGATGTGCGCGGCCTCTTGAATCTGCTCGCGCCCGACGCCGCAGCCTTCCGTGATGTCGTCCCAACTGACCTCGCCGAGCGACGCGGCAAACTCCGCGAAGCCTGCGGTGTGCGCCGCGAGGAAGTCGCGGTCGAGCACGTCGCCGCCGCGTCGCGCGTCCTCTTCCAAGACCTCTTTCGAGATGCCTTGCAAGAGCGCCACGTCGCCGTTGATGCGAACCTGTAGGAACAGATCGGCGAGTTGAGTTCCATGCCCGACGAGCGTGTCGAAGATTTCCTGCGGGTGTTTGAAACGCGACATGCCCGATTCGGGCAGCGGGTTGATGTGGACGATGCGACAGCCGCGTCGCTTGGCGGCTTGCAGCGTCGAGAGCATGCGCGGGTGGTTCGTCCCCGGATTCTGGCCGATGACGAAGATCGCCTCGGCCTCCGCGAAGTCGTCGAGCGTGACCGTGCCTTTGCCGACGCCGATTGATTCCGAGAGCGCAGACCCGCTCGACTCGTGGCACATGTTCGAGCAGTCGGGCAAATTGTTCGTGCCGAATTGGCGGACGAAAAGTTGATAGAGGAACGCCGCCTCGTTGCTCGTGCGCCCCGACGTGTAGAAGACCGCCTCGTCGGGCGTGTCGAGCGCGTTGAGTTCACCGGCGATGAGTTTGAACGCCTCGTCCCAAGTGACGGGTTCGTAGTGCGTGCTGCCGCGCCGGAGCAGCATCGGGTGTGTGAGCCGCCCCTGATCGTTCAGCCACATGTCGGACTGGCGCGAGAGTTCCGCGACGCTCCACTCGCGGAAGAACTCGGGCGTGACGCGTTTGGTCGTCGCCTCGTCGGCGACGTGCTTCGCGCCGTTTTCGCAGAACTCGAAATGCGTGCGCTCGCCGTCCGGCTCAGGCCACGCGCAGCCGGGACAGTCGAAGCCGCCCTTCTGGTTGATGCGCGTCAGAGTCTTGAGCGTGCGCGCCGCGCCCATCTCCGCCCACGAATGTTTCAACGCGGACACGATGGCAGGCAGTCCGCCCGCCGACTCACTCGCGGGCGAGACTTTCAGCCCCGTGAAATCTTCCGGCGGCTGCGCGCGACGCGAACCGGCGGCCATGTCGGTTGAACCACTCTCCGCGTTCGGCTGCCGACCTTTCTCCGTGTCACTTTGCCGCGCGTTGTCGGACGCAGCTATCGCCTCGTCGCGCCGCAGTTCGCGCTCCGTCTTCAAGTCTTGCTTGGCAGGCTCGTAGTGGCTCGGATGCGCCTCGGCCTTCTGGTCGGGCGCGCCCTGCTGCTCCTGAGTGTTAAGTTCCTGCTTCATCGTTTATGGCCGCATGATACTTTACCTGCAATCACAACTGACAACTAAGACTCCGCCCCGAACAAATTCAAACTTCGCGCGCGTGCGGCGGCGAGTCTTTCCAGAAACTCGCAGCGCGTGACGGTGCGCGCGCCCAAGGCTCGCATGTGCGGCGTCATCACTTGAATGTCGAGCCAGTCGAGGCCGCGCCCGCTGAGGTGTTCGATCAGGTGGAGCAGCGCGAGTTTCGACGCGTTCGGTCGCAGGTAGAACATGCTCTCGCCCGCGAACGCGCCGCCCGCGTCAACGCCGTAGAGACCGCCGACGAGCACATCATTCTCCCACGCTTCGACGCTGTGCGCGTGGCCGAGTTCGTGCAGGCGGCAGTAGGCGCGGAACATGTCGGGCGTGATCCATGTGCCCTGTTCGTCTGCGCGTTTGACGCGGGCGCAGGCGAGGATCACTTCGGGAAAGGCCGCGTCAATCGTGATCCGGTAAGGCGCACGCCGTCTGACTTTCGAGAGGCTGCGCGGCACTTTCAAATTCTCGAACTCGATGACGGCGCGTTCCTGCGGGGAGAACCATGTCAGCGGCCAGCCCTCGATCGGCCACGGGAAGATGCCGCGCGCGTAGGCGCGTTGGAGGTTAAGCGGGTGGAGGTTGCCGCCGACGGCCACGATGTCGCCGAAGGGCGCGTCGCGCGGGTCGGGGAAGTTGATCAAGCTCACGTCCCGTTTAAAAAATAGGGCGGGATGCTGAGTTGAAGTTTCAGTCTCCGACATGGTGCGAGTGTGAACGGATCGGAATCCTTTGTTTGTCGTCGGACTTCACGCGCGCGGGTAGTTGAGCGTGAGTTCGTCGCCCGCGACGCCGACCGTGACTTCGCCGCCCGCCGCGAGCGCCGCGCCGAACAGCAACTCTTCCGCGAGCGGCTCTTTGATCTTCTTCTGAATCAGGCGACCCATCGGGCGCGCGCCGAACATGCGGTCGAAGCCGCGCGCCGCGAGCCACGCGCGCGCCTCCTCTTCGAGCACGACACGCACGTTGCGCTCCGCCAGTTGCGCGTTCAACTCCTTGACGAACTTGTCAACCACGCGCTCGATGACCTCGAAGCTGAGCGGCGCGAAGGCGATCCACGCGTCGAGCCGGTTGCGAAACTCCGGGCTGAACGCGCGTTCGATTGCGCCGCGCCCCTGCCCCTTGCCCGTCGTGTTCGACTGGAAGCCGATGCCACCCTCGCTTAACTCGCGCGCGCCCGCGTTCGTCGTCATGATCAAAATGACGTTGCGGAAGTCGGCACGCTTGCCGTTGTTGTCGGTGAGCGTCGCGTGATCCATCACCTGCAAGAGAATGTTGAAAAGGTTCGGGTGCGCCTTTTCGATCTCGTCGAGGACAAGGACGGCGTAAGGCGTCTTGTTGACGGCGTCGGTCAGGAGGCCGCCCTGATCGAAGCCGACGTAGCCGGGCGGCGCGCCGATGAGACGCGAAACGGTGTGCGCCTCTGCGTACTCGCTCATGTCGAAGCGGATGAACTCGACGCCGAGGGCGACGGCGAGTTGCTTGGCGAGTTCCGTCTTGCCGACGCCCGTCGGGCCGGAGAAGAGGAACGAGCCGACGGGCTTCTCCGGGTGGCCGAGGCCGGAGCGCGACAGCTTGATCGCGTTCGTGATGCCTTCGATGGCGTGATCCTGCCCGTAGATAACCGCCTGCAACTCGCCCTTCAAATCGCGCAGCCGGTCGCGCTCCGAGCCGACGACGGTCTTCGGCGGAATCTTCGCCATGCGCGAGAGCACGATCTCGATCTCTTTGACGCCGACCGTCTCAGGGCGTTCATCCTTCGGCAACAACTTCATCGCCGCGCCCGCTTCGTCAATCACGTCAATCGCCTTGTCGGGCAACAGGCGGTCGTGCAGGTACTTGGCCGCGAGTTCTGCGGCGAGTTGGATCGCGTCAGTCGAGTAGGTGACGCCGTGGTGCTGTTCGTAGTAAGTCTTGAGGCCGTTCAGAATCTCGATTGTCTCGGCCACGCTCGGCTCGCCGATCTCGATCTTCTGGAAGCGGCGGGCGAGTGCTCGGTCGCGCTCGAACGCGCTCTTGTATTCGGCGTAAGTGGTCGAGCCGATGCAGCGCAGTTCGCCGGAGGCGAGCGCGGGCTTGATGATGTTGGAGGCGTCCATCGAGCCGCCGGAGACCGCGCCCGCGCCGACGATGGTGTGGATTTCGTCTATGAAGAGGATCGCGCCGGGGATTTTTTTGAGCGCGTTGATGATCGCTTTGAAACGCTGCTCGAACTCGCCGCGATACTTCGTGCCCGCAAGCACTGCGCCCATGTCGAGCGCGTAGACCACGGCGTCGCTGAGCACTTCGGGCACGTCGCCCTGTTGAATCTTGAGTGCGAGTCCCTCGGCGATGGCCGTCTTGCCGACGCCCGGCTCGCCGACGTAGATCGGGTTGTTCTTGCGGCGGCGGCAGAGAATTTGAATCGTGCGGAGGACTTCCACCTGACGCCCGATGAGCGGGTCAATGTAGCCTTCGCCCGCGCGCTCGTTGAGGTTGACGGTGAAGGCGGCGAGCGGGTCGCGCTGCTCCTGTTGCTGCACGCCATCGGCGTCTGCGTCTGCGTCGCCGTCGAAGTCGCCGCCCGCCGGTTCGCCCGCCCCGGCGTGTTTGGAGATGCCGTGGGCGATGAAGTTGAGCACGTCGAGACGCGTGACGCCCTGTTGCCGCAGCAGGTAGACGGCGTAGGAGCGTTCGGCCTGAAAGAGCGCGGCGAGGATGTTGCCGCCGTCAATCTCTTTCTGGCCGCTGCCCTGCGCTTGCAGCATCGCGTATTGCAGGACGCGCGTGAACATGTCGGTCTGTTCGGGAACGTGCGTCGTCTCCTCCGCGAGTTGCTCGACGCGCTCGTCGAAAAACTTTTCGAGATCGCGGCGCAGCGCGAGGGCGTCGCCGCCGCAGTTGCGAATGACGTTCCCGGCCGTGCGGTCTGACAAGAGCGCGAGCAGGAGGTGTTCGAGCGTGACATATTCGTGTCGCCGCTCGATGGCCTCCGCGACGGCCGCGCTCAAAGTTGCCTGTAACTCTCTGGTAATCATAAATGCAAAGGTCAGAGGTTAGAGGTCAGAGCTCAGTTAAAAGAATTTTAGTTCTTACTAACTTCTAACCTCCGACTACTAGCCCGTCGTTTCTTCTATCGTGCAGAGCAAAGGAAACTCGTTTGCCCGCGCTAACTCCGAGACCTTCGCCACTTTCATCTCGGCGATCTCGTAGGTGTAGACGCCCGCGATGCCGACGCCTTCCAGATGAACTTGCAGCATGACGCGGACGGCCTCGGTCTCGGATCGCTGGAAGACATTTTGCAACACGTAGACGACAAATTCCATCGTCGTGAAGTCGTCGTTGTGCAGGATGACCTGATAGAGCGGCGGCTTCTTCAGCCGCGTCTCGCTCTCGGTCAGAACCGCATCGTCCGTGTCGGAATCGTATCTGGACATAACCGCCGCCTCGCGCGCGGCCATTCGCCACCGCACGCAGACAGGATACCAACAACCCACGCGGGACGGTAGCGCGCACAAATGCGGAAGCTCGCGCGACGTTTTGATGTTCGCGCGAGCTTCCGCATTTTTTCATCCGCGCAAGGCCAAGCAAGCGCGGAATTAGTGTCCGTCCGGTGGCGAGTTTGACTCGCCGCCGGTTAACTGTCTCAGCGCTTGCTGCGGCTCAGGTCGTGCGAGCGGTAGGAGAGTCGCTTGCGGTTCAACTGATCCTGATGACGGTCGTCGGCGGTGTCCGAGAGTGCTTCGAGCGAACTCAACTCGGCCAACACGTCGGCGTCGGCTTGCATCGGCGCGAAGGCGAAGCGGCTCGACGCGATGCTCGCCGATACGACCTCGCGGTAACTGTCGTAGTCGCCCGCGTCCATGTAGGCGATGGCCTCGCGCCGCGCCCGCGCGTTCATCAACATCTGCACGGCCTTGACGACCGCGTTGTTCAGCGGCAGAGCCTCCGTCTCCTCTTCCGGCGCGAACTCGACTTCGAGATACTGCCTGACCACTTCGGCCGACTTCGCCTCTTGCGGCGTGTAGCCGAGTTTGAGATCGAGCAGGCGCAGACGCACCCCCGCCTCGCGCGCAGGGACGCGCACCTGCGCGACGACTTCGAGCGTCTGTCCCGCCTGCAAGTTCGGCAACTTGTAACGCCCCGTCTCGTTCAACTCGAAGTCGTTGAGCAGATCAACGATGCGCGCCCCGTCCGCCGGGACGAGCGAGAGCGTGACGGTGTGGCCGACCTGCGCGATGAGTCCTTCCAACTCGACCGAGAAGATGCGCCCCATGTCGTCGGCCGTTTCGACGTGCCACGCGTTGCCGCCGCCCGCTTCGGCCATGGGCAGCAGAAGGTCTTCGTTGAAGTCCGTGCCGATGCCGATGGTCGAAGTGCTCACGCCCCGCCGGTGTAGATTCAAACTCTGCGTCACGATCTCGTCGGTGTTCGTCAGCCCGACGTTGGCCTGCCCATCCGTGATCAAGAGCACGCGGTTGATCCCTGCGTCCGAGAGGTGTTCGCTGACCTGTATGCCGCCGCGCACCCAAGCCTCGTGCAGCGCGGTCGAGCCGCGCGCGTGGATGTGCGCGAGCGACTCTTTCAACGCCGCCTTGTTGGCCGCGGGCTGGCTGGGGATCAGCACTTCGATGGCCTCGTCGAAGATCACCACGCTCAGCCGGTCGGTTGGGAGCAATTGGTCAATGCAGTAGCGCGCCGCCTCGCGCGCGTGTTGTATCTTCGCGCCGCCCATTGAACCGGAGCGGTCGAGGACGAGACTCAAATTGAGCGCGGGGCGACGACGCGCGGCGTCCACGGCTTGCGGTTCGGGCGGCGTGACGCGAATCAACACGTCCAAGGTCTGTTCGCGACCGGCGGCGAGTTTCGCGCGCGGCGTCAATAGTTCGATCTGCGGCAGTTGGTGTCCCATCTTTTACTTCCTCACTTTCTCATGTTCCCGCGATACCCTTCGAGCGCGTTCAAGAGTAGGCGCGTCAGACGGCGCACGCCTTTCGTCTCGGTCGGCGGCGCGTAATCGCCGCGCACGTGCAACTCCAACCCCGGCTCGATCTCCACGCGCGCCCACGTGGCCTGCCCCTGCTGCTGCGGGGCGCTCTGTCGCGCGGCGGACGCAAGCGGGGCGGGTCGCGCCATGTCGCCCGCGGGATTGTTTAATAGTTGGCTGCGGGGAGAAGGTGCGGAGGGCGAGGTGAGGAGCTTTTCGAGATAACTGAGGGCTTCGTTCTTCGCCCCGGCTTTTGCGTCGAGGCCGAGCAGTCGTTCCAACTCCCGCTCGGTGCGGCCGTCAACCAACTCCTTGATCTTACGGATCGGCAGATGCTCGGATTGCAACTTCTTGACGACGAGGAGTTGGAGCAGGTGCAGGTAGCCGAAGACTGAGGCCGTGCCCTGTTTCTCCGTCGCGGGCGAGAGCAACCCTTCGGCGAGGTAATAACGGAGCGTGCGCTCGTCTGGCATTTCGCTGACCGTGCCGCGATCTTGCGTCGTGCCGATCTCGGCCAGAATTCGAGCCGCCTGCGACGCCAGTTCGACGACCCCGATGTATTTTAGACCGCGTATCTTTTCCAGTTGTCCGCTCATGGCCGGAGACATTAATCCAACCGGCGACGATTGTCAACAGCATTTACTGTCACTTAGCCGCTCCTGTCGCTACTTCCAGTTAGCCGCCCCGTTGAGACTGTAAAAGTTGCCCTCGTCAATTCGGCGCGGCGACTTCTTCCCCGCTGGTTTATGATGGGCGAAGTTTTCCAGCTTGTTGATTTTCAGAGGTGACACCGTGAGCGGGCGGGGCAAATACTTGCGCGCGTCGGAAGTGGCCGAATACGTCTATTGCGCACGGGCGTGGCGTTTGCGGGCGGACGGGCACGAGCCTGCGTCCGGCCAGGGGCGACGCGCCGAGGGCGTGACGTGGCATCTGGCACACGGCCGCGAGGTGGCGCGGGCGCGGCAGTTGCGCCTGATCGCGCGCGTGGCCTTCCTGCTCGCGCTCGTCGCCGGTCTCTTACTTCTGGCGTCACAATGGCGATAAATTTATGGCGATAAATTTTCTATCGCTGATTTTCGTTTTGCTCGTCGCCGCCGCTGCCGTCGCGTGGCGGGCGGCGCGGCGTGGGGCGCGGCGCGCGGGTCTGCCCGCGGGGCGTGTCATCTACAACGACACGGGCGCGCCCGTCGGCCGCATCGCACCCGTGAGGTTGAACGCGCGCGGCGAGCGGCAGGAGAAGCCTCTGCTGTCGCACCGGCACGGGCTGGTCGGTCGGCCGGATTATCTGGTCGAGACGGACGAGGGTGTCGTGCCCGTCGAGGCGAAGTCAACGAAGTGCCCTGCGGACGGCGTGCCCTACGAGTCGCACGTGATGCAACTCGCCTGCTACTGCCTGCTCGTCGAAGAGACGACGGGCGCGTCCGTGCCGTTCGGGGTGATTCGCTACCGCGACCGGGAGTTGCGCGTGGATTACACGGACGAGTTGCATGAGGCGTTGCTCGCGTTGCTCGGCGAGATGCGCGAGGCGCGTGCAGCCGAGGACGTCCATCGCAGCCACGACGAGCGGGCGCGCTGCGCCGCCTGTAGTTACCGTGAGCTTTGCGACGAGTCGCTGGCGGACTGAATGCAAAGTCGCCGCCGAATCGAAAACGGCGACGACTTTGAGACGGCAGTTGATTAACAGAAGGCGGCGCGGTCGTTAACTACACCAACGGCGCGTCGAGCAGATCGTGGCGCGTGATGATGCCGGAGATGCGGCCGTACTCTTCCACGAGGATCGCCGGACTCTTCTGCAAGTGGCGCGAAACTTTCGCCGCGCTCTCGTCAACGTCAACGATGGGGAAGCTTGCGCCCATCACTTCGCTCACCGGCGCGTTCAGCAACTCGCGGTTGCCCAAAACTTTCGCCAGCATCCGGTTCTCACGCAGAGACCCGACGGACTTTCCTTCCTCGATCACGGGGACGCAGGAGAGGCCGAGTTCGTCCATCTTCGCCAGCACGTCTGCGACGCGCTCTGAGGGCGCGACGGCGACGAGCGACTTCGGCGATTGCTGCCCCTTCGTCCCGCTGATCAGTCCGGCCGTGATCTTCTGCGGCTCGATGAGTCGCTTCTCTTTCATCCACTCGTCCGAGTGGTGCTTGCTCAGATAGTGCTCGCCCGTGTCGCAGACGATGAAGACGACGACGCCCGACTCGTCCAAGTCGCGCGCGACCTTGAGCGCCGCGCCGAGATTCGTCCCCGTCGAGCCGCCGCAGAAAATTCCCTCCACGCGTCCGAGTTGCCGCGACAACTCGAACGACTCGCGATCCGTGATGTTGATGATCTCGTCCACGTATTTGAGATGGACGTTATCGGGAATGATCTCCTGCCCGATGCCTTCGACGAGGTAGGGCGTCGCCTGAATCAACTGCCCCGTCTCCTTGTAGGTCTTGAAGACCGAGCCGTAAGGGTCTGCGCCGATGATCTTAACGCCGGGGTTTTGCTCTTTGAGGAAACGCCCCGTGCCGGAGATCGAGCCGCCCGTGCCAAGGCCGGAGACGAAGTGCGTGATCTTGCCTTCGGTCTGCCGCCAGATTTCCGGCCCCGTCGTGCGGTAGTGCGCCGCGGGGTTCGCGGGGTGCGCGTACTGGTTCGGGTAGAAAGAGTTCGGCGTCTCGCCCGCGATGCGGCGGGCGGTGGTGACGTAATGATCGGGCGTGCCGGGTTTGGCCGAGGCGGGCACGACCACAACGTCCGCGCCGAGCGCCTTCAAGTAACGCACCTTCTCGACCGAAGCCTTGTCCGTCATGACGAACGTGCAGCGGTAGCCTTTGACCGCCGCCGCGAGCGCGAGGCCGATGCCGGTGTTGCCCGAAGTGGCTTCGACGATCGTGCCGCCGGGCTTGAGTTTCCCTTCGCGCTCCGCCGCCTCAATCATCGAGATGCCGATGCGGTCTTTGACGGAATAGCCGGGGTTCAAACTCTCCATCTTGGCGAGCACGGTCGCCTTGATCCCTTGCGTGAGGCGGTTGAGCCGGACAAGGGGCGTGTTGCCGATGAGGCCGAGTATGTTTTCGTGGAAGTCCATAAACTCTCTTCTGCTGCCGGAATGAAACTAACCGTGTGTCATGTCGCTGGATAAATTTAACTCACTATAAAAACTTTTCTCGCCCGCTTTGTCAAAGTTGAAGGACGACGGGCACGCCGTCTCACTCGTTTCTCGACCCGGTCAATTTTGTTTCATCCATGAAATATTGTTGCACTCGCGCCTGAAACGTGTTACAGTGCCGCCGTTTTCGAGGTTAACGCTCCAGTGCTGCTTGAAGTTTTCGATGGGCACTCCCGAGCGCGTCGCTGTAAAAGTTTTGGCGGGCGAACACGCAAAGTACCGTCACCGAAAAAATGAAACACCGAAGGAGCAAGTAGTGATGAGCAACACAAGAAAACCGAAAGTTAATCCGCTGAGCCGACGGCCGCGTCAGCAGCGTCTGGTGATGGCGGTGCGTGGCGGGGCGGGCGTCGGCAAGAGCCATTTCGTGCGCAGCATGGCCGAGGCCGGTTTGGGTCGCCTCTGTATCTTCGACGTGGAGCGCAAGTCGCGCCTCCTCAAAGGCAACGGCACGATCTTCGACGGCCTCGAAATCGAACATCCCGACGAACTGCCGGAGTTCATTGACTGGGCGCTCTCCGGCGAAGGGCAGGAGCAGAACTACGGCTGCTTCGCGCTCGACTCTTGGGCGTCCTATTTCAGCGCGAAGCACAGCGAGATGGTGGCGGCCGTGCGCGAACGCTCGGACGACCCGTTGGCGCAGCCTTCGGCCGAAGAACTCGCCGCCGATCAGATGATCTTGCAGGGCGTCCTGCGCCGCTTGTGCATCGAGAGCGGCAAGTCGGTCGTCATCGTGGATCAGATTCCGGCGAAGGGTAAAGAAGCGAAAGAGGACAACGAGGTCGGGCGCGTGTTGCCGATGACGGCGAGCGGGTTGGAATACTTCGTTGACATCATGGTCGAGGTGTCGCTGCAAGAGCGCGACGGCGAGGTCGTGCGCGTCTTCCAGATCGTCAAGTCGAACAGCCCTGCCTTCGAGGTCGGCTTCGAGTTGACAGGCGCGATCACCTTCTCCGATTTCATCAACCACATGAAGCGCGAGACGGGCGACGATCTGCCGATGGAGACGCCGCTCGCCGCCAGCGTGCCGGAGACGCTCGAAGAGAAGCCTTCGCCGCTCTCGCTCGTGCCACAGGCGTTGACGATTCAGGAGTTGATCGCGAAGGCCGAGGGGCACGGCTTCAAAGTCGCCGACATCGTGACGGGCGCGAAGCTCTACCACAACCAGACGAACATCTACCGTCTCACGCCCGAACAGATCACAGATCTCGACCGCCGCATCTCAGCGCGCATCGAGAAGACAAACGCCAACGCCACGACGCGCGACGCCAACACGGGCGCGTCGAAACAGGGCGAGACGAACGCCAGAGCCGCCACCGCCGCCACGGCGCGCAACATCAAACGCGCCTGAACGTGCGCGCGTCACCGTTCGTTCGGTCGTTAAAGTTAAGCGCAGTGATGTGAGAATCAACTCACGTCACTGCGCTCTTTTTGTTTGCGCGATCGGTTTGCGAGAACCGGACGTATCTGTTACCAGCCGCGTTGAATCTGCCAGCGGTCAACGATGCGTTCGCCGTCGAGCACGTTGTAGTGTGGATGCTGCGCGGCGGTCAGGCAGGAATGGTTGGCGAGGACGCGTAAACGCGCGCCGACTTTCAAACTATCGAACAACGCGTCGTCCGGCACTTCGACGATGCCGTGCTCCTGCGAAAGCGCGCCGACGCGCAAATTGAGATCGTTGCCCTCCGCATCGTAGACGCGCCCGTAACCGCACGACGGGTCTGTGTCCACCGCGCCGCGATCTTTCGAGAGCGCGATTGCGCCCGCGTCAATCACCACTTTGCGCCGCGTGGTATCTCTGTGCACGACCGAGGTCAGAACCGTAAGAGCGCAATCTTCAAAACGACAACTGCCGAGCGTCGCTTGAAAGGCGTCGTAGAAGATGTAGTTGCCCGGCCGCGCTTCGTCAACGCCTTCGAGGTGCTCGACGGTGGAGATGGTCGGCGTCGAGCCGATGCTGACGACGGGCACGGGCACGTCCGCGTCGCGCAGGGCGGCAGCGAACTCGACCATCAAGTCGCGCTCGTGCCGCGCGACGGCGCGCAACTCTTCGAGGCTGCGGCTGTGGTATGAATGTCCCGCGTGCGTGAGGATGCCCGCGAAGCGCAGGTGCGAGGCTTCGAGGATGCGACGCGGAATCTCGAAGGCCGCCACCGTCTCCGGCTCGACGCCGCAACGGTGATAGCCGCAGTCAACTTTCAGGAACAGGTCGAGCTTGACGCCTTCGGCGCGCGCCGCCGCGTTGAGAGGCGCGGGGATGCTGGCGTCGTCCGTGATGAGCGCGAGACGTTCGCAGTCTCTGGCGAGTTCGATGGCGGCGTCGAACTTACCCGGCTCGATGGGCACGGCGTAAGTTAAATCCGTGAAGCCGCGCGCGGCGAACCAGCGCGCCTCTGCGAGCGTGGAGACGGTGAGCGCGGAGGACTGCGCGGACGTTTGCAGCCTCGCCACCTCGACACACTTGTGCGTCTTGATGTGCGGGCGCAGTCGCGCGCCCATGCCTTCGACGCGCGCACGCATGCGCTCCGCGTTTCGCCGCACGCGCGCCGCGTCGAGCACGAGCGCGGGCGTGGGCAGTTCTGATAAATTCATATGCACAGGATGTTGCCGCAAAAGCTGCCGTGAGGGCAAACGAATTTTGAGAAGCTGAGAAACTAAACGCAATTTGATTCGCTTAACGCCCGCGACATTCTACGCACTCGCCGCGACAATCAATCATTGACGAACATGACTCCGCGACTCTGGTACATGAACGCCGACTTCGAGACGGAACTGGCCGCGAGCAGCAGCAGCAGCGCGTACCGGCGTCCGCACTCGTTCATCGCGCTCAACCGGCGGCTCGCGCCGCACCTGCTCCGGCTCGCATCGGCAGGAGACGCGCTGCTCGTCGAAGAGTCACCGTCAGAGTCTCTCCACAGTGAGGCCGCGCGGCGCGGCGTCGAACTGGTTGTGCTCGAACCGGCGACGAAGCAGGCGGGGCGAATCTTTACGCCGTGGGGTTGGACGCGTGGCGCGGTCGCGCTCGCCGAACGCGTGGGCGCACGCGTCCCGCCCGTGTCGCTCGAAACGGTCAGGCGGGTCAACTCTAAACTGTGGAGTCACGCGCTGGAACAGGAACTCGGCATCTTGATGCCGGGCGCGTGCGTCGCCGCGAGTTTCGCGGAGTTGGAGGAGGCGGTCGCGCGCGCCTGCCCACGCGCTGATGACAAGTGGGTGATTAAGAGTCCGTTCGGGTTCGCGGCGCGCGAGCGCGTGCTCGGTCGCGGCGCACGGCTCGAAGGGGCGCAGGCGACGTGGGCGCGGCGTCAGTTTGCCGCCAGTAGCGAGCCGCTCATCTTTCAGCCGTGGCTTGAGCGCGTGCGCGAGTACGGCGTGACGTTGGAGATCACGTCGAGCGGCGAGATCACACTCGTCGGCATCAGCGATCTGCAAACGAACGGCGCGGGCACGGGCACGGGCTATTTGCTCGGCCGTAAGATTGACGCGGGTCGTCGGGCGGAACTCGAAAGCGTGGCGCGTGTGGTCGGCGCGCGACTGTATCGAGAGGGCTACGTGGGCGCGGCGGGCGTGGACGCGTTGGAACACGCGCGCGGGCTGCACCCACTCCTCGAAGTCAACGCCCGCTACACGATGGGCTTCGTCGCGCTCGCCGTTGAACGCGCGCTCAACCCGCAGACGCCGATTCTGTGGGAGCTGAAATAAGAGCTACGCGCGAAACTGTGTGAAGGGAGCGACAACTACGCAGTTCACGTCGTTATGTAAGAAGACGGGCGGCGGAGAGTCGAACTTTTACACTCAATCCGCTCTCGTCATTTGTTCCGCTTCACGACTGGCGGCGGCGGTCTTGATGTATGCCGCGACGAACAGTGCGGCGAGTATTAAATCAATCGAACCGGCCGCGAGCATGGCGGGCGAGAGGCGATGCTGCATGTAGAGAATGACGGCGACGACTCCGAAGCCCAACTTTTCAAGGACGGCCGGGAGCATCATCGGGCGATAACGCAAGGGGTCTTTCGCCAGAATCAGAAACAGCACCTGCCACGCGACGGCCACGCCGACGAAGCCGTAATAATATTCCGGGTGCGTGATGGGCGGCGGGTAATTGCGCCCGTTCTGCTCTTCCATGAAGTACTGCGGCAAGAGCACGAGCAGGCCGTAGATGCCTGCGATCAGAAATATAACTTTCGCGAATTTCATTTAACCTCACTGCGTCTCTCTGTATCTCTGCGTTGAATCTTTCCTCTCATACACTCAAACGAACGCCGCGCTAGTCTTCGAGGAATCGCCCGCGGAAGAGCGGCTGCCCGGCCAGCGACGTGTGAAAGGCGTAGAGCAGGAGCACGGCCATCACGAACAGTTGCAGTAGATAATTCGTCGCGTGCCACGCGGAGAAGTCCGTGGTGACGGGGTAGAACGGCAAGATGTGCGTGAAGAAGTGCGTCGAGATCAGTGCGAGCAATCCGAAGCGCGTGAGCACGCCGAGCAGGATCGTCGGCAGGAGCGCGCCGAGCACCATGCTGGGCAGCGACGCGTCGCCGAAGTTTAAGTTGATCGCGAGATAGAAGAGAATCCAACTGGCGGCGAGGCCGAGCCGCTTGCGCCGCAGCAGCATGGTGAAGAAAAGCAGGACGCAGACGATGATGAAGGGGAACATGATCGAGGCCGCCGTTTGATTCATCAGCAGCGGGATGAAGTTGCTCAGGCCGAGCAGCCCGTGTTCGTAGAGGAGGTTTGAGTTCAGGGCGAGCGAGAGCGGGTTGCGGCCGAACATGGGCGGCACGAGCACCATGGCGTGGTTGACGAGGACGATGCCGAGGCCGAACGTCGCCCCGATCAGCACGTCGCGCCCGACGAGCGGATCGCGAAAGTCTCCGGCGAGCAGCCGACTCCAAGAGATGATCCACTCAGGCCAACGCCGCCGCAAATACGGTTCGAGCGCGAGATACATCATGCCCATGAAGAAAGCCCAGTAGATCGCTGACTGTAGTCCCGCGATGACTTGCGCAACTTCGCCTACGGCCGGGATGTGGTGCGCGAAGAAAATCCAGTGCAGCATCCGCAACGCGAAGGTGAAGAGGGCGAGGCGGAACGCGCCCCGGCGGTCGCCGCGCCCCAACTGCAAATTTCTCCAAGCGAGCAACGCGCCGAGCAACAGCGCGCCGAAATAGAAGGTGAGCAGGAGAGTGGCAAAAGTTTTCTGCGCGACGCTCGGCTCGAAAGGCGTCTGCCGGTTCGGCCTCTGCCATGAACCGATCAACTCGAAATAGACGGGCTTGCCGCGGTAAGCGGCGGCCTCCACCTTGAGCGGGAGTTCGGGGCGGCCGGGATACGTCCCCTCCCACGCCGCCCGCGCGTCGGCGTGATGCGGCGGCGTCCAACGCGACTGGGTTGCGCGGAAGTTGGTGAGGTCGAGTCCCGCCTCTCGAAAAAGCTGCGACCAGTCGGGCGCGGCGTTCACGTTCGCATTCGCGTTCGCGTTCACATTTGAGTTCGCGTCAGCGTTCGAGTTCAGGCTAGCGTTCGAGTTAGCGAGAGAGTTCGCGCTCGTGGTTGTGTTTGAGTTCGCGTTGACATTCGCGTCCGTGTTGCCCGTCTCGTCCACCTGCGGCGGCGCGGCCTCGAAGTAAGTCAGACGCCCCGTGGTGTCGAGCTTCACGAGCAACATGCCGGAGAGATCGTTCGGCGGGTTACCGGGGTCAATCCGCCAGTAGTCGTAAGCCTCCAGGTAGCGTGGACTCTGCCGATACCAGAAGGTGATCGCGGCGGGCTGCCCCGTCTTTAGTTTCTCCCAACGATCCCGCGACGCGTCTTGCTTCCGCACGAAGTCAACGTACTCGTATTCGGCGTTGAACCCGTGCACGGTGTCGAGCGGCGGCGCGTCGTAACCGGCTCGCTTCGCGATCTCTGACGCGCGCGCCTTGAGATCGTCGGGCGACTTTGTGAGCGGCACGAAACGGTGGAGCGAGACGCGACCCGACAACAACACGGCGGTGACCACGCTGACGACGACCGACGCCAACAACGCGAGTGCGATTGGCGGGCGCAGGCTGCCTTGCTTCGGCGCGGCGGCCACCATTTCGGGCGAAGGCGTCTCGCCCGCGGCGAGCGCGGCGGCCAGCGGATCGCCGCCGGGCAGAGCCGCCGCCACCTGCAACGCCGACGCGGGTCGCGCGCCCGCGTCGCGTTCGAGACAACGCAGGATGACGCGCTCGACGAGCGGATCGAGATCGGCGATCAGCTTGGAAGGGTTAGTCGGCTCGGTGTCGCTACGGCGCAGGCGGAGCATGTCAACCACGTTTGCCGCCTCGAACGCACGCTTGCCGGTGAAGACTTCGTAGAGCACGAGGCCGAGCGAGTAGATGTCGCTCGCCACGGTCAACTCGCGCCCGGCGAGTTGTTCGGGCGACATGTAGGCGGGCGTGCCGACGGTCGCTTCGCGCGCGCCGCCGAGGCTCTCGGTGAGGGCGGCGATGCCGAAGTCCGTGATGCGCACTTCGCCGCGCTCGTCGAGCATGATGTTGGCGGGCTTGAGGTCGCGGTGGAGCACGCCCTTGTCGTGGATGGCGGCGAGGCCGCCGCAGAGTTGGCGCGCGACCTCGACGGCCTTGTCGTGCGGCAAACGGTTGATGCGTTTCAGGAGCGAGGCGAGTTCTTCGCCGCGCACGAACTCCATCGAGATGAAAGACTGCCCCTCGAACTCGCCCACGTCGTAGACGCGGCAGACGTGGCGATGCGAAATCTGCCGCGCGACGCTCACCTCCTGATAGAAGCGCGCGAGGGCAACGCCGTCAGCCGCAAGCGTATCGGGCAGAAACTTGAGCGCGACGGGCTGTTTGAGTTTGAGATCATCGGCGCGGTAGACCTCGCCCATGCCGCCGCGACCGAGCAGCCCGCCGATGCGATAGCGTTCGGCGAGCACGTCGCCGGGGATGAAGCGCGCGTCGTCAATCGAACCGGATATCGTGTGACTCGGCGACCGCTTAGACGCATCTTTTTTCGCGGCGATGTCAGCCGCGTCAGCCGCGCCCGACGGCGACTCCGCCGCGTCGAGTTGACCCGTCATCAGGTGCGCGGCCACGCCGAAGAGCGAAGTCTCGATGAAGTCTTCGGCCTGACGGTCGAAGCCGAGCATCTTCTCGACCTCGCGGCGCAGCGCGTCGTCGCCCGCGCACGCCTCTGCGAGAAAGGCGGCGCGCTCGTCCGCGTCAACGTGTTCGAGCGCGGCCGCGAAGAGTTCGTCAATTTGTCGCCAGCGGTCGGGTCTCATCGCCGCCCCCCTCAGCGAGCGCGCGGTAGAGCCACGCCTTCGCGCGCCGCCACTCGCGCCTGACGGTCGTCGGCGAAATCTTCAATACCTCCGCCGTCTCCTCAATGCCAAGCCCCGCGAAGTAACGCAGTTCCACGATCCTTCCCTTCTGCTGATCAAAGAGTTCGAGCGCACGCAAGGCTTCGTCGAGCGCGAGGAACTCCGTCGCCCGCCCACCGGCCAACGCCGCCGCCTCGTTTAATGAAACCTGAATCGCGCCGCCGCCGCGTTTGTCGCGTGCGTTCGCCCGCGCGTGATCGATCAGGATATGACGCATCACCTGCGCGCAGACGGCGTAGAAGTGCGCGCGATCCTGCCAGTTGAAATTTTTGTCCTGACCGGAGAGACGAATGAACGCCTCGTTGACGAGCGCGGTGGCCTGCAAGGTGTGGCCGTCGCGCTCGCGGCTCATCTGGCGACGCGCGATGCGGCGCAGTTCGGCGTAGACGAGCGGCGTGAGTTTGTCGAACGCCTCGCGGTCGCCCCTGCCCCAATCGGCGAGCAGGCCGGTGATCTCCTGTGGCGAGACTGTCGTCATGCTGGTGCGTGCGCGCGCCTCTTCAGGTGTCGAATGCGAAAGCGCGCGGATTGTAGCACCCTAAAAAACTTGTGAAAGATTTTTTTCGCCGGGGTGGACACTTTTCGACGCGCTTGTCGCTTACTCAAGTGAACGCTAGATCTGGTCGGGCATGGGCGCGTAGAAACGCGTCGAGTTGAATTCACTATTGGCAGTTGAAAAGAAAAGGAGCAGAGCATGAACATGTCGCAGGGCAGCAATTGTCGCCGCGTGATCGCGGGCGTGAGTCTGATCGGATTGTCCGTCGCCTTCCTAACGGACGCCGTGACGGGACTGATGACCCGACCCGTCGTGCCCACGCAGACGATGGTCGCTATCGCGGGATTTCTGGCCGTCGTGAACGCCGTCTTGATGACTGCCGCGATGTTGGGGCTGTCGCAGTTGCTCCGCGCGCACGCGGACGGGGTGGGATTGGCGGGCGCGATCTTCGCGCTCGTCGGGTGGGCGGCCGCGACGCGCATCACGACGGTGATCCAACTCGACACGCTGCTGCGCGCGGGCGTGGAAGGCGTGCCGCCGACGGCGATTGAGACGATTTTCAAGTCTGCGCCCGCACTGTTTTTGAGCATGTTTCCCGTCGGGCTGTTCTTCCCGCTCGGACTCATCACGCTCGGCCTCGCGCTGTTCTGGTGGCGTCCGGTGAACCGCGGGTTGGGGCTGCTGCTCGCGCTCGGCGGCGTGTTGTTCCCGTTGGGTCGCGCGGTCGGGATCGAATTCGCGATCAACGCCTGCGACATCGTGTTGGCCGCCACCTTCGCCGCGCTCGGCCAGCAAGTTCTCGCGCGCCCCGAACTGTGGGACTCCACGGCGGAGCGAGGCGAAGCAATTATGAATAAGATTTTGCCGGGTGAGATACAGGCCAGCGCGTGAAGTTGTGAGGCGCGGTCGAGTCCTCACGTGAAGTTAAGAGCGGTCGGATGCAGACTCAAAGTTAAGCGCGGTCGGACTCGAAGGCCAGCTCGTCGTCGGTGAAGTTGAGTCGTTCGGGGATCGCGCCCAACTCGACGTTGTAGGTCGCGCGGATCGCCTCTTTCGGCGCTGGGATAGGCCACAACGGAAGGCGCGCGCCGAGCCTGTGCGTCGCCACGAGCGCGCGAAAATATTTTTCGTGCTCCCATTCAACTTCCGCCATGCGGAGCAGGCAGTCTACAAACTCCGCGCGGCCTGAGCGCGAGGCGTGCCGCGCCGCCGTCTCGTACTCGTTGACGTTGCGGCTCTCAAGTTTCCCCGCGCCGTACATCGGCAGCAGCCACCCTGAGACGTGGCACATCGCGCCGAGCGTGCGCCCGACGACGACGGCGCGCAACTCTCGCACGCGGTTCGGCCGCGCGCCCAACTGTTCTAGCATCCGCCCCACCAGCCGACGGTGTTGCCACTCCTCACTCTCGATTTCGCGGATGCGCTCTCTCGTCGCCACGTCCTTCAACGAACGCCAGTGGCCGCGATATGCGTAAGCCGCCGCCAACTCGCCGGAGTAGGCGAGCCGCAGGATTTTGACCAGCTCATCCGAGTGAGATTTCATCCGCGCCGATTGTAGGGGCGGCGCGTGAGCGACGCAACAAGGTTTTGTTAACTCTGCCGACCGACGCTCTTTCCGGCTGTGCGTGCGACGAGTCATCTGCGACTTGTCGCTCGCTTCACTAACCGACACACGAGACGGCCACGGCGACCATACAAGACAGCCACGGCGGCGCGTCGAGTTGTACTCAATGCGTCGCCATGGCCGTAGTCGTTTGAGTTAAAGTTGCCGGTAGGTGTCTCAGCTAAAATGGCCGTTCGTTTTTTCGCGCCGTCAAATGGAAGCCGAAGACGAGCGACGTTAGATGTTGACGGCGGCCATCCCTGCCGCCGGGTAGCGCGTGCCCGCGGCGACGCCCTTCGGCGCGATCTCGTCAATGCGCGCGAGGTCTGCGGGCGTGATGCGGACATCGAGCGCGCCCGCGTTCTCTTCCAGATACTTGCGCCGCTTCGTGCCCGGTATCGGCACGATGTCGTCGCCTTGCGCCAGCACCCACGCGAGCGCGAGTTGCGCCGGGGTGCAGTTTTTCTCCGCCGCCATCTCTTCGATTTGTTTGACGAGTTCGAGATTCTTCTCGAAGTTCTCGCCCTGCAAGCGCGGCGAGTTGCGCCGGTAATCGTCTTCCGCCAGATCGTCGAAACTCTTGAGTTGGCCGGTGAGAAAGCCGCGCCCCAGCGGACTGTAGGG
Source organism: Pyrinomonadaceae bacterium (assembly GCA_030841105.1). Classification (GTDB taxonomy): domain Bacteria; phylum Acidobacteriota; class Blastocatellia; order Pyrinomonadales; family Pyrinomonadaceae; genus JAIVJZ01. The sequence goes on along the minus strand of JAVEDE010000121.1, from coordinate 2,081 downwards.
CACGAAGCCGATGCCCAGTTCGCGGCAGGTGTCGAGGATGCCGTCTTCCGGGTCGCGACTCCACAAAGAGTATTCGGTTTGCAGCGCGGCGATGGGGTGGACGGCCTGCGCGCGGCGAATCGTCTCGACCGCCGCTTCGGAGAGACCGAGGTGCAGCACCTTGCCCTCCTCGACGAGCCGGCTCATCTCTCCGACCGTCTCCTCGATGGGCGTCTTCGGATCGACGCGGTGCTGGTAGTACAGGTCTATCGTCTCGACGCCGAGACGTTTGAGACTCGCCTCGCACGCCGAGCGCACGTATTCGGGGCGGCCGTTGACGCCGAGAAAACTCCCGTCGTCGCCGCGCATGTTGCCGAACTTGGTGGCGAGCACGACCTCTCCGCGTCGCCCTTTGATCGCGCGACCGACGAGTTCCTCGTTCTTAAAAGGGCCGTACATGTCGGCCGTGTCGAGGAAGTTGACGCCCAACTCCAGCGCGCGTTGAATGGTGGCGATTGATTCCGCCTCTTCGCGCCCGGCGTAAAACTCCGACATCCCCATGCAGCCCAAGCCCATCGCAGAGACTTCAAGCCCCGCCTTGCCTAATTTTCGTTTTTGCATCTCGCCCTCCCGCGTCGTCGTCGTCGCCAATTTGTCAACGCGCGCTTCGCGTTGCTCACAACGATTTCATGTCAATGACGAAGCGATAGCGAACGTCGCCTTTGATCGTCCGTTCGTAAGCTTCGTTGATCTGTTGGATGGGGATCACTTCAACGTCGGAAGAGACGTTGCGCTCGGCGCAGTAGTCGAGCATCTCCTGCGTTTCGCGGATGCCGCCGATCATCGAACCGGCGAGTTTGCGGTTGTTTGTGATGAGCGAGAAGGCGGGCACTTCCGAAGGCTTTTCCGGCGCGCCGACGAGCACCATCGTGCTGTCGCGGCGCAACAAATTGAGATACATGTTGAGATCGTGCGTGGCCGACACGGTGTCGAGGATGAAGTGAAACTTGCCCGCGAGCAATTCGAGGTTCTGCGGGTCTTTCGTCACGACGAAGTGGTGCGCGCCGAGGCGTCTGGCGTCCTCTTCCTTCGCTTGCGAGGTGCTGAAGACCGTGACTTCCGCGCCCATCGAGGCGGCGAGTTTGACGCCCATGTGCCCCAAGCCGCCGAGGCCGACGACCCCGACGCGCTGCCCCGCGCCGACGTTGAAACGGCGCAGAGGCGAATACGTCGTGATCCCGGCGCAGAGCAGCGGGGCGACGTTCTCCGGCGGTAGGTTCGAGGGAATCTTCAAGGTGTAGTTTTCGTCAACGACGATTTGATTTGAATAGCCGCCGTAGGTCGGCGTCTGCTCGTCGCGTTCCGTCCCGTTGTAAGTGGCGACGAGGTGAGTCAGGCAGTGTTGCTCCTCGCCTTCCTTGCAGTTCTCGCAGGTGCGGCAGGATTCGACGAAACACCCGACGCCCGCGAGGTCGCCTTCCTTGAAGCGCGTCACCTCCGCGCCGACGCGCGCGACCCGCCCGACGATCTCGTGGCCGGGAACCATCGGGTAGATCGAGTTCTCCCACTCGTTGCGCGCCTGATGTATGTCGGAGTGGCAGACCCCGCAGTAGAGTATTTCGATGAGTACGTCGTGCGCGCCGGGTTCGCGGCGGTCGAAGTCGAACGGTGCGAGCGGGGTGGTGGCCGCCGCGGCTGCATATCCGCGTGTCTTAAGCATAGTTTGATTCTCTTCTTTCTTTTCGTTTCAGGCCATTCTATAGCGTCTCATCAACAGATGGAACTTGGGACTTACTCCGTGTCCCCCCTTCGTGCGCTATGTGCGCTATGTGCGCTCTGAGCCACTTGTGGTGCGTGCTTATAAGTTAACAGCGACCGGTGTCATTTTCTTCACCGGGATGGCACTAATCATCCGCGGCGGCTCGCGGGGCGCGGCTCGCGGGTCGGGTTGCGTGCGTGGCGGCGGGCGACTTATTTAACGTGAGTTCGACGTAAGAATTGAAAAGAGAACCCAATTCGGTAAAGATGAAGTTCGCCAAAACTAAACATCGAGCCGAAAGGGATTCTCTCATGGACATTCTACCCCTGTTCTGTGACATAGA
>JAVEDE010000054.1 GCA_030841105.1 Pyrinomonadaceae bacterium | reverse complement strand
GTATTTTTTTGGCGCTCGGGTTGAGCGCTCTCTCTCGCGCGAAGGCGGGTGGCTGTCGTGATGAGTGCGCGTTGCTGATCGTCCACGCGCACTCTTCGGAGTTGGAAATGTGTTTAGCGATAGACCGGCGTGAAGACCCAGAGGTCGTGTCGCGCGATGCCGTAGTAAGTGATCACGGAGGGACAACGGCTGCGGCTGGCGACGCCGATGAAGGGCGTGGCGGTTTCGTTCGGTGAGGTGTCGAGATCGCAGCGCGCGTCCTCGTCATCCTGCCTGCCGCTCTTGTCGTTGTCGAGTCCGATGATCGCGCCGCCATTGATCGCACCCGCCTGCTCGAACACTTTATAGCGCGCGCTCGTGACGGGCGGGATGCCGCCGTTGTACTTCAACACGCTCTGTTTGAAATCGAGGAAGGCGCGGTCGTCGGGGCGGATGAGTTTCCACTCGCCGTCGTTGTTGAGCGGGTCGCGCGCGGCCTCTCTGCGCAGAATCTGAATCTTCTTGAATGCGCCGGGGAACGGCTCGACGCCTTCGAGCAGTTCGTTCATGCTCTTGGGCGGAGCGCCCTTCGCTAGTTGGTAGAGGGCGATGGCTTCGACGACTTCCTCGCCGCGCGCGATGGCCTCGCGTTCGAGGTTGCGCACGGACTGCTGGCGCAGGCGCGGCGCGGCGGCGGTGAGCGCGAGCGCGAGTATAGTCATCACGGCGAGCAGTGCGACGAGCGTGTAGCCGCGCTCGGACGCGCGCGCCGCCACGCCGTCGCCACGCCGTCGCACCGTCGTCGCCGCTGCAATAGCAGCAGAGTCGCGCCTGTCGTGATTAGTATTGAGGTTCATCGTCGTCGCCGTCATCGTCGGGCGGTTTGGGCGGTTGAAAGCGCGGCGAAGGGTTGCCCGGATTGTTGTTCGAGCCGCCGGGGCGGTTTTCGATGTAAGGCAGCGTGTGCTTGATCTGCAACTGCGCGTCGGTGAACTCGACGGCGCGCGTGGAGATGCTCGTTACTTTGAAGCGGCCGCCAACCATGTCGCCGCGCTGCACGGTGAGGAGTTCGTTGCTCTGGTTCTTCAGGATCGCCTTGTCGCTGTAACGCTGGCTGCCGAGGATGCCGACGTAGGTGAAGGGCGGCGTCGGCGGCGCGGCGACGTTGAGCGCGGTCTGGTTGGAGTAGAGCGAATTGTCGGGCGTGCGGACGACGATCTGGCGCGCGCCGGGCGCGCTGATGAGCAGGGCGGGCACCGTGGTCGAGAGTTGCTGCGCGCTCGCAAACGTGGTCGGGAGTTCCTGCCCGTCAACGTAGACGCGCGACTGCGGCGTGAACTTGTCGCCGGAGACCTGGAGCGCGAAGTCGCCGGTGCGCGCCATGACGTTCGAGGGCGAGATGCCGCTGAGCATCATGGGCGGCGTCGGTTCAGGCGTCGGGGGCGGCGTCGCGACTTCGGCGACGCTCGGCGCAGGCTTCACCGGCGCGACGTAGAAGGCGAAGATGTTGCGCCCGGCGTCGGGCACGCTGTAGCTGACGGGCGTGTAGACGACTTCGCGCGGCACTTGCAGCGACGGGTCGCCGACCTGCGAGTCTCCGCCCGCGCCGTTCGCCGTCGTCGCCGTCGTGCCGTTGGCCGCCGTGGTGACGTTCCTGTTGTTGCTGTTCGTGGCGCGGCGCGGCGGCGGGTCTTCGCCGCCGAAGAACATGCGGCCGATGAGGATGAGCGCAAGCGCGCCGAACGCGATGGCCGCGATCAACTTGTTGCGTTCCGCAGGAGTTTTACCTTCAAGGATTGCCATAAAAATTTCTCGGCTCGACCGTCACTGAGATGTCGAGGCGGGCGCGGCAGTTGCGCCGCCGGAGAGCGTCGCGCCGCTGCGACGAAAGTGCGCGGACATGTCGAGGCGGAGGCTGACGAGCGCGGCGCGCGCGCTGTCGCCCGTGTCCGAGACGCCTTCGAGTTGGATGCCGTTGATGACGATGAAGCGGCGGCTCTGCTCAATGTCGCGGATGAAGCGGCGCAGGTTGCCGTAAGCCCCCTCGATGGTCAGGCTGATGTCAATGGCCGGGAAGACGCTCTCGCGCTTCGAGGCGTTCTGCGCGCGCGCGGCCGCTGCTTGCGCGGCGGTCTGTCCGGCCGTGGCTTCGTCGAGGTGGCTGAAGGAGAACTGCGCGCGCGCGAGGTTGTGCCGCCGCGTCTTCTCGTTCAACTCGCCGATGACGGCCGTCGTGGTTTGCGGGTCGCGCGAGGCCAGCGCGGTCGTCTCAAACTCGCTGAGGCTCGTGACGATCTTGTCCACGCTCGCCTGCGTCGTCTCGTTGCGCTCGACGCCCTCGCTCGACGCGCGCAACTTCGCCTGCAACTGCGCGCGCTCTGTCTCTAAAGCCGCGAGGCGCGCGCGTTCCGGCACGAGCAGAAAGAAGTAGGCGCTCGCGGCGAGCGTCAGGAACAACGCGGCGGCCGTGAGGGCGACGATCTCCGGGACGCGAATCGTGCCGGTGGGTCGCGCGCCGCCGCCGCGACGCTGCGACGGCGCAAAGCGCGCGCGTAGTTGCGCGGGCATGACGCTGCGGCGGCTGCGTTTCGTCTCCGCCCCGTCGGCGGTGGTCGGGCGTCGGTCTGCCATTACTGCGCCCCCCCTTGTGCCGTGATGTTTCTCGACGCGCCGGAAGTCATGCTGTCATCCCCGGTGCGCGACGCGCTCTCGACGGCATTCGTCACCGTGGCGGAACGCGCGCCCGGCGTGTAGCGCACGCGCAGGGTTGATTCGATGCCTTTGTCGCTCTTGTTTTCCGTCAGCAGGTCGGCCGAGAAGATGCGGCCTTGCGCCATCGTGCCGAGCATGCCCGTGATGTCCGTGGTGCTGCGCGCGACGACGGCCAGTTCCAACTCCGCGCCGCCGCTGTGCGCCACGTCGCGCACGGCGATGCGCGACACGCGCACGCCCTGTGGCAGCGACCCTTCGAGGTCTGCGAAGAGGCGCGACCAGGAGAAGTTGCGCCGGTCAATGATGCCGTGCGCGGCTTCGAGCGTGCGTAGTTGATCTGGCGAGAGCGACTGCGTGACGGCCGTCGCCTTCGCGCGCAGAGACGCTTCCTCTGTGCGCAGGCCGCGCACGTCGCGCTCGACCACACTCGCGCGGTCGCGCGTCTGCCTGTACTGGCTGACGGTAAAGATTAACGCCACGACCGAGACGCAGGCGACGATGGCCGCCACCGTCCACGGCAGCGTGCGATTGCGAAAGGGATCGGAAGCGAGGTTGAGATTTTCAATCACTACTTTTAACGTCTCTCACACAAGCGAAATCAACAAGCGAGGGTCGGGCGTCTTCACTCGAAATCGGGTACGGAAAGCATAACGCGCGGGGCGCGGCGGCGCAACGCGTCAACGCCGCCGGCCGCACCGCACGATTTACACGCTCCCGCAGCCGCCGGGTTGCAAAATTATAAGAACAGACGGGGCGGGGCGAGTCGCCGCCCGTTGTCTTTAAGGAAAGC
>JAVEDE010000112.1 GCA_030841105.1 Pyrinomonadaceae bacterium | reverse complement strand
GCCTTCGAGTTGTCAACGCGCGGGGCGGTGGTGATGTCCACGACGCGGAAGCGCAGGCGCGTGACGGGCTTCTTCGTCAGGTTGGTGAAGGTGCGCCGGAACTTGAGCACGGCGGCGTCGGTCGTGCCGTCGCCGTCGGTGTCGGTGGCCTGCATCACGCGGTTGGGCGACGCGGACGGGGCGACGCCCGGATCGAGCGGGACGGCCTTGAAGGTTTTGTTACGTTGGAGCGGGCTGCGCAAGTTCTGCGGGCCGGGCGCGCCGAGCACGCCGCCGGTCGTCGCCGGTTCGGTCGAGACGAGCACGAAGTCGGCCGCGTTGTCGTTGGTGTCCTGCGGCACGCCGTTCGTCATCTTGCGGACGTAGCTGTAATCGGTCGCGCCGCTCTGTCTGGGCTGCGAGGTGGGGATGCCGTGGCCTTCGCGGAAGAAGAGCGAGGTGGTCTCGAAGCCCACGCGGTCGAGCCGACGGTCGGGCGACGTGTCGCCGCGCGCCGAGGTGCTGAGGACGATGGCGCAACTGAAACAGTAGTCGCGCGTGTAGGCCGCGTCGGCGTCGGGGTTCGGCACGGGGTTTTCGGAGTAGGTGAAGCGCGCGCCGCGGCTGATGGCGAGGTAGTTGCCGCGCGCGGGAATCCGCGTGCCGTTCGGGATGTCGAAGAGGGCGCGCACGCCGCCGCCGAGACCTTCCTCGTAGACGCCCCAGCCCACCGAGCCGTCAGTCGCCTGCACGACGAGTTCGGAGTCGGAGTTGTTGTAAATCTCGATGAACTCGTCGGTCAGGTTCTCGCGCGCGGCGAGGCGGAACTCGCTGATGAGCGCGCGCCCGGCCTTGCACTTGCCCGCGCCGCCCGCACCGTGGATGGCCTGCACGTCGGCGGCCGAGAGCACGCGCAGGTAAAACTCGATCTCGTCGATCTGCCCCTGGAAGGCGGTCGCGGGCGAATGACCCGCGCCGACGAACAGATTTTGCGAGCCGACCGGAGCCGCGCCGGGTGTGGTGGCGGCCGTCGTGCTGTCGAGCGTGCCGTTGATGTAGAGACGGACGTTCGCGCCGTCGTAGACGGCGGCGACGTGCGTGTAGGTGTCGGCCGTGATGGACGCGCTGCTGGTCGCGGAGTTAGCCCCGAAGGCCGCGCGCAGGTGGCCGCCGGAGAGTTCGAGCAGGAAGCCGTCAGTGCCGCCCGGCGTGGCCTTGTCGGCGATGTGGCCGCTCAGGACGTTCGCGGGCTTGATCCACGTCTCGACCGAGAGCACGTTGTAAGGGCTGGGCAAGGGCATGAAGTTGATGTCCACGTAGTCGTTCACGCCGTCGAGGCTGAACGCCTGACCGACCATGCCGGGGGCGTAGGCCGTGCCGTTCTTGAGCGCGCCGTCAATGTTCTCCACGATGTCGGCGGGGCTGCCGTCGCCCGGATACCACTGCATCTGGCGGGTCGTCGTCGGCGCGCAGGCGGTTTGCGCCTGCGCCGTTTGGCTCGACGCGAGGGTCAAGACGAACGCGCAGATGAACGACGTGGCGAGTGTGCGAAGCATGATCTGTCTCATCGGATTAGTCCTCAAGATTGGCGGCGACCTGAGATATTTATCTCGTGCCTGAAAGTGGCGCAGCGGCGTGCGCCCTCCGAAGGGAATTCGGTGGTGCAGTTTAACACGCGGCGCAATTTTACAGAAGAGGTTCGGGCGCGCGGCGCGGGCTACGCCCCTGTCAAGGCGACCACCCGCGCCGCGCATAATTTTCGCGCGGGCGAGCGGACATGCTATAAGCTGAAAGTTGAGCTATGAAGCGTTACGTCATCAAACGACCGGCGGGCGCGGCCGTGCCCGAACGGCTGGCGCGCTACCGCGAGGAGTTGAACGAGGAGCAGTTCGCCGTGGCGACCGCCCCGGCGGGCGCGACGCTCGTCATCGCGGGCGCGGGGTCGGGCAAGACGCGCGCCATCACCTACCGCGTCGCCTACCTCGTCGAGCAGGGCGTCTCGCCTTCGCGCATCATGCTCGCCACGTTCACCAACCGCGCGGCGCGCGAGATGCTCCGGCGCGTCGAAGAGTTGACGGGCGGCACGTCGAACGCGTGGCGGCGCGTGTGGGGTGGCACGTTCCACCGCATCGCCAACATGGTCTTGCGCCGCCACGCCGCCGCGCTTGAGTACACGGAGAACTACACCATCCTCGACAGCGAAGACGCGCGCGACTTCCTCAACGTGTGCGTGGACGAGGCGGGCATTGACACGAAGGCGCGCCGCTTCCCGAAGGCCGAAGTCCTGCAAGACATCATCAGCTTCGCCAACAACACCGACCGCCCCATCGCCGACGTGGTGGCGCGCAACTACCCGCACTTCGAGCCTCTGACGCAGGCCGTCATGCGCGTGGATTCCATCTTCATGGAGCGCAAGCGCGCCCGCAACGTGATGGACTACGACGACCTCCTGCTCAACTGGAAACGTCTGCTTATGGAGAAGCCGGAGATCGCGCGTCTCTACGCAGAGCAGTTCGAGCACATCCTCGTTGACGAGTATCAGGACACGAACAAGTTGCAGGCCGAGATAGTTGACCTCTTGGCAGTCAAGCACAAGAACGTGATGGTCGTCGGCGACGACGCGCAGAGCATCTTCGCGTGGCGCGGCGCGGAGTGGACGAACCTCTACGAGTTTCCCGCGCGCTACCCCGAGGCGCGCCAACTGCGGCTCGAAACCAACTACCGCTCGACGCCCGAGATACTCGCCCTCGCCAACGTCTCCATCGCCTCGAACCGCAAACAGTTTCCGAAAATCTTGCGCGCCGTGCGCCCGTCGCTCGGCCTCGCGCCCGCGCTCGTCCCCTGCCACGACGCCGACCAGCAGGCCGCCTTCGTCGCCGCGCGCCTGCTCGAACTGCGCGACGAGGGCGTGCCCCTGAAAGAGATGGCCGTCCTCTATCGTTCTCACTACCACTCGCTCGAACTGCAACTCGAACTCACGCGGCGCGGCATCCCCTACCAGATCAGGAGCGGCGTGCGCTTCTTCGAGCAGGCGCACATCAAGGACGTGATCAGCTATCTGCGGCTCGTCGCCAACCCGCGCGACGAACTCGCGTGGAAGCGTGTCTTGCGTCTCATCCCGAACGTCGGCGCGGCGACGGCCAACCGCATCTGGGAGCAGATCGCCTACGCGCCCGACCCGCTGGCGATGGTCTTACGCGGCGACGCGGACTCGGCCGCCGCGCGACGCGGAAACAGTTGGGCGGAGTTTCGCGCGCTCTTGGACGGCCTCGTCTCGCAGGAGACGCGCACCAGCCCCGCCAAGCAGATCGAACTCATACTCGCGCGCGGTTACGAGGCGCACCTCGCCGCCAACTTCGAGAACGCCGAGACGCGACTCGAAGACTTGCGCCAACTCGCGCACTACAGCGCGCGCTACAACTCGACCGAAGAGTTCCTCGCCGAACTCGCGCTGCTCGCCACCGAACGCTACGGCGCGCCGCAGCCCGTCGCGGGCGAAGAGGTCGTGATGGGCGCGGACGAAGACGAGTTGATCGCGCTCACCTCCGTCCATCAGGCGAAGGGCTTGGAGTGGCGCGCGGTCTTCATCATCTGGGCGGCCGACGGCAAGTTTCCCTCGCCGCGTTCGCTGCGCGACGCCGAAGGCGAAGAGGAGGAACGCCGCCTCTGGTACGTCGCCCTCACGCGCGCGCGCGATCAGCTCTACATCACTTACCCGCTGATGACGACCGATTACAATCGCCAGAGCATAGTCCAACGCCCCTCGCGCTTCGTCACCGAGACGCCGCCCGAACTCTACGAAGTGTGGAGTCTCGAAGAAGAAACGACCGCGCCCGACGACGCCCCGCCCGAACTAACAGAGAACGAGCCGGGCGGCTATTTGAACTGATTGAGCGCGGGCTAAAATCTCGCACTGCCTGCTGTCGCCTTGAACACATGACCGACTCACCCATCGAACGCACGCTCGACGCACGCGTCAAACTTTATTACGACCTCCAACGCGCGAGCGATGCCCCGTCGCCGTTGCTCGTCGCGTTGCACGGCTACGGCAGCAACAAAAGTTGGATGATGCGCGAGGCGCGGCATCTCGCGCCCGAAGGCGTCGCCGTCGCCGCGTTGCAGGGCGTCCATCAACATTTGAAAGAGCCGAAAGAGAAGGGCGGCGAGTTGCGTTACGGCTTCGGCTGGCTCACCAACTTTCACGCAGAAGATTCCGTCGCCGTCCACCACCGCGCGTTGCTCGATTTGATTGACGAACTGTCGGGCGAGGGCGTCGCCGATCCCGCGCGCGTCTTCCTCCTCGGCTTCTCGCAGACGTGCGCGCTCAACTACCGTTTCGCCTTCACGCACGCCGGACGCTTGCGCGGCGTGGTCGGCATCTGCGGCGGGATGCCCGGCGATTGGGAGACGGGCGCGCAATACCAAAACACTGAGGCGGCCGTGCTGCATCTGGCGGGCGCGCGCGACGAGTTCTACCCGCCCGCGCGCGTCGCCGATTATGCGGCGCAACTGTCGCGGCGGGCACGCGATGTCGAGTTCAGAAGCTACGACGCGGCGCACGAACTGACGCCCGCGATGCGCGACGACGTGCGCGCGTGGCTGGAATCGCGCGTCGAGGGTTGATGAACTATAGGGATGTGGAAGTGGCTGATTGCTGTAGTCGGAAAAGTTGATGACTAAACCGCGGCGACGACGGAAGCAGGAGAGCGTTGTGGAGCAGGACGGACGCCAGCGCGCGATTGAACGCGTGCGGCGCAAACTCTTGCGCGGCGGGCGGCCGCGTCTGCTCGTCTCGTTTCTGCTCGCGCTGACGGGCGCGTCCGGCTTTCTCGTCTCGGCCGCGCTCTTGCGTCTCGGCCTCACGCAGATGTCCGTGCGCTACCCGCTCGCCGTGATTCTGGCCTACTGCGTCTTCCTGCTCCTCTTGCGCCTCTGGCTCGCACTTCAACGCAGGCGTGGCAGAGGCGACGGCTCAGACTGGCTCGACTTCGGCGACGCCGTTCCAAACTTTTTCGACGCGGGCGGCGACGCCGTGAGGGCGGCTACTTTCGGCGGCGGCGGAGACTTCGGCGGCGGCGGCGCGGGCGGCGCTTGGACGGGCGGCGACTTAAGCGGCGGCGTGTCGGTCGCTGACATAGGCGGCGGTGGCGGCGCGTCCGTCGGCAACGTGTCGGGCGGTGGCGTGTCGGGCGGTGGCGGTTCGTCGCTGCTCGACAGCATGCCGAGCGTCGATCTGGATTTGGACGACGGCTGCTTCTGGATCATCATCCCCGTCGCGGCCATTGCGGGCGTGCTGTTCCTGATGTTCTACGTCGTCTACGTCGCGCCCGTCTTCCTCGCGGAGATTCTGGTGGACGCGCTCTTACTCGCGGGCTTGTACAAACGTCTGAAGGGCGTCGAGCCGCGCCACTGGCTGCGCTCCTGCGTGCGCCGCACGCTGCTGCCCGCCATGCTCGCCGTCGCGCTCTTTATCGCGGCCGGGTATCTGATGGAACGCGTCGCCCCCGAAGCGCGCTCCATCGGCGAGTTCTGGCGAGAGATCAGTTCCCCGAAGCCCGTGCGTTGAAACGTGAGCGCGCGTGCGAGTATAGTGCCACCAAGCTCGCGCATCCCTTCCGTGAAAGTGAACGTGCCTGACATGAACATCAAACTACGCCCCGCGCGGTTAGCCCGACTGGCGATGGCTCTGGTCGTCGTCATTATCTCGACGCAGTTCGCCTGTGCTACACGTCCAGGCGCATCGGAGCAGGGGCAGGCGGAGAACGAGAAGGCGATCCGCGCGGTGCTCGACGCGCAGGCGGCAGCCTGGAATCGCGGCGATGTGGAGGGCTACATGGACGGCTACGAGCGCGCCGAGACGACGACTTTGATCTCCGGCGATGCCGTTACGCGCGGCTGGCAGACCGTGACCGACCGCTACAAGAAAGCCTACGACACGCCGGAGAAGATGGGCACGCTCGCCTTCAGCGAACTCGACATCAAACCGCTCAGCGAGTTCTACGCCTCCGCCACGGGACGCTGGGAACTGACGCGCGCGAAAGACAAGCCGCACGGCCGCTTCGCGCTCATCTTCCGCCGCACCAACGCCGGTTGGCGCATCGTGCAAGACACCACGACCTCGGCCGGCTAAGTTCAAAACGGGGAGACCGATTCTCGATGCGACTCGATTCGACATTCACGCGTTCATCATTCGCACTCTTATTCTCGCTCGCACTGCTGCTGCCCATCGTCGCGCCCGCGCAGACGGTGAGCGGGCTGCCCCGCGGCAACACGCGCGAACAGCTAGTCCGTCAGTTAAGCGCGGGCGCAGGCTTTCCCATCGAGCGTTACCTGAACATCCGCGCGGCCACTTCGCCCGCGCTCTCGCCCGCGGGCGACCGCGTGGCGTTCCTCTTGAACGTGACGGGGACGCCGCAGGTGTGGAGCGTCGCGGCGGCGGGCGGCTGGCCGGAGCAACTTACCTTCTACACGGATCGCGTGGACTTCGTCCGCTGGTCGCCCGACGGCGCGGGGCTGCTGTTCGGCAAGGCGCGCGGCGGCGACGAGAACGCACAGCTCTACTGGATGAGCACCGACGGCGCGCAGGTGCGCCAACTCACCGACGCGCCCAAAGTCCGTTACAACTTCGGCGCGTGGTCTGCCGACGCACGGCGCATCAGCTACGCCTCGAACCAACGCAACCCGAACTTTTTCGATGTCTACGTGATGGATGTGGCGAGCGGGCAAGAGTCGCTCGTCTATCAACAGGACGGCTCGAACGCCGCGGTCGCGTGGTCTTCGGACGGCCGCTTCATCATCGTCTCGCGCGCGAGCGACACGCTCAGTCTCGACAACGATCTCTACCTTGTCGAACTGGCGACGAAAGGCGTCACGCACCTCACGCCGCACGACGGGGCAGCAAGCTACGGCGACGTGCATTTCACGCGCGACAACCGCGCGCTCATCCTCAGCGCGAACGCCTCCGGTGAATGGCAGTCGCTCGCGCGCATGGATTTGCAGACGCGCAAACTCGAACCCGCGACCAACGCCCGTTGGGACACAGACGCGAGCGAGATGTCCGCCGACGGACGCCTCCTCGCCTACGCGCTCAACCGCGAGGGCTTCAGCGAACTCTACCTGCGCCGCTTGACGGACGCGGGCGTCGGCGTCGGCCGCGACACGCCCGTCGCGCTGCCGGGTAAGGGCGTCGTGGGCGGCCTCGACTTCTCGCGTGACGGGCGCAAGCTCGCCTTCACTTTCGCCTCCGCGCGCCACAACTCCGACGTGTGGCTCTACGATCTCAAGACGCGCAAACTCGAACAGGTCACGCTCGCCTCGCGCGCAGGGATTCCGCAAAGCTCATTCGTCGAGCCGCAACTTGTCCGCTACAAGACCTTCGACGGGCGCGAGATTCCGGCGTGGTACTACCGTCCGTCCAACATTCAAATTAACGGCGCGGATCGTCTCGTGCCCGTCATCGTCAGCGTCCACGGCGGCCCCGAAGGACAGGAGCGACCGTCCTTCAACCCGACTTATCAGTACTTCCTCTCGCGCGGCTACGCCGTGCTCGCGCCGAACGTGCGAGGCTCGACCGGCTACGGCAAGACCTACACGCACCTCGATGACGTGAAACTGCGCGAAGACTCCGTGCGAGATTTGGCCGCCGCCGTCGAATGGTTGAAGACGAGCGGGGGCGCGGACGCACGCCGCATCGCCGTGATGGGCGGCTCTTACGGCGGCTACATGACGCTCGCCGCCATCACGCTCTACCCCGAACTCTGGTCGGCCGCCATCGAGATGTACGGCATCTCCAACTTCGAGACTAACCTGCGCAACACCTCCGGCTACCGACGCCGCCAGCGCGAACGCGAGTACGGCACGCTCGCGGGCGATCTCGAATTCCTGCGCTCCGTCTCGCCCATCTACAAAGTCGGCCGCATCAAAGCCCCCCTCCTCGTCTTTCAGGGCAAGAACGATCCGCGCGTCCCCTACACCGAGTCCGAGCAGATCGTCAAAGCCCTGCGCGACCGCAACGCGCCCGTCGAATACACACTCTTCGACGACGAAGGGCACGGCTTCGTCAAACTTAACAACCGCCTCGTCGTCTACCCCAAGATCGTAGACTTCCTCGAACGCTACATGAAATAAGTTTCAAGTTGCAGGTTTCAAGTTTCAGGACTGAAAGTTTCAGGTCTTTAACTTGAAGCCTGCAACCTGCAACCTCAGACTTGAAACTTGCAACCTGCAACTTGAAACCTACGATCTGAAATTTGAAATCCCTTATGCTCGCCGTCGTCAATTGCTCACAACTCGTCACGTTGCGGGGCGCGGCGCGTCCGCGCGTGGGGGCGGAGATGCGCGAACTCTCCATCGTCGAAGGCGGGGCGATGCTCGTAGGCCGTGACGGGCGCATCGCGGCGGTGGGCGCGCGTGACGAGATCGAGCGGCTCATCGTCGCGGGCGACTGCGAGGTGTTGGACGCGGGCGGGCGAGTCTGCCTGCCGGGCTTCGTGGACGCGCACGCGCACCCTGTGTTTGCGGGGACGCGCGCGGGCGAGTTTGAGCAGCGCGCGGCGGGCGCGACCTATCAGGAGATTGCCGAAGCGGGCGGCGGCATTCGCGCGAGCGTGCGCGCGACGCGGGCGGCCACGGAGGATGAGTTGGTCGCCGCGTCGAAGCGTTACGCGCTCTGGTTTCTGCGCGGGGGCACGACGACCGTCGAGGCGAAGTCGGGTTACGGGCTGTCGGTCGAAGACGAGTTGAAGATGCTGCGCGCCGTGCGCCGTCTGGACGCGGAGACGCCGCTGCAATACGTGCCGACGTTCCTCGGCGCGCACGAAGTGCCGGACGAGTACCGCGCGCGCCGCGCCGATTACGTCGAGCTGGTCATCCAAGAGATGTTGCCGCGCGTGGCGGCGGAACGGCTGGCGGAGTTCTGCGACGTGTTCTGCGAGGGGCGCGTGTTCGACGTGGACGAATCGCGGCGCATCCTTCTGGCCGCGCGCGCGGCGGGCTTGGGCTTGCGCCTGCACGCGGATCAACTCTCGCTCTCCGGCGGCGCGCGACTCGCCGCGGAACTCGGCGCGGCGACGGCCGATCATCTGGAACACACGGATGCCGTAGGGATCGCAGCGTTGCGGTCGGCCGGGGTGCAGCCGGTGCTGTTGCCGGGGTCGGTCTACGCGCTCGGCTCGACGCGGTATCCGGCGGCGCGCGAGATGATAGAGGCGGGGCTGGCCGTCGTCCTCGCGACCGACTTCAACCCCGGCTCGTCGCCCACGCCTTCGATGCCGCTCGTCCTCTCGCTCGCCTCCACGCACATGCGTATGACGCCCGCCGAGGGGATCACTGCGGCCACCGTCAACGCCGCCTACAGCTTGGGGCGCGGCGACGACGTGGGGACACTCGAAGTGGGCAAGCGCGCCGACTTCTGTCTCCACGACTGCGCGGATTATCGCGAGCTTGCCTACTTCTTCGGCGTCGAACACGCGCACGCGGTCTACGTCGGCGGGCGGCTCGCATTTCGTCGCGGGGCTTGAAGTTTTGCCGCAAGCGAGCGTGCAAAAATAATTGTTGACGCACAAGTTATTGATTTTGTATATTCGCCTCAACACTGGAAAGGAGGTGATCAAAAAACGTATATGAGTTCTTATCACAGTGAGGTGGCTGCGGCCTGACCTCCGGACAGAAAACTTGAATTGGTAGGGTTTCCGTCCGTTTAGTCGCTGAAACAAAAGCGGCACACAGGCCAATCCCAACAGTTCACCGGAAAGCCGCTCACGTCAGAAGACGTGGGCGGCTTTCTTCTGTAGCGCACGAAAAAAGAGTCTGCCCGACGTTGGGCAGACTCTTTTCTGTTTCAACTAAAACTTATCGAACGACGAGCGGCGAGCGCGGCTGTTTATCGCTGCTGGTTCGACGCCACTTTGGCGAGGGCGATGGTGAGTGCGGCCGCGCCCAGACCTTGAATGAGCGTCGGGTGCTCGGCGTAGAAGTTGCTCGCCATGTCTATGATCGAGGGATCTTTCTGCTCGGCGCGCTCGGCGATCTCCTGCACGGCCTCGGCCGGGACTTGGTCGGCCATCTCCGGCGTCACTTCGCTCTGCCCGCCGCCGAGCATCCCGGCAAGGCCGGACGCGCCGCGGTTGGCGAGAATCTGCGAGATGACCGTCGGGCCTAAGGCCCCGATCAGCGTGTTGAGGATGGAGGCGCGCTGCGTGCCGTTCGACTGGCCGAACAGTTGGCCGAGCATGTTGCCGAAGGGCGGCGTCTGGTTCGAGCGGAAGGCGGCGGCCAGCCCGTCGGCCACGGCCGATTGCGGCGCGGCCTGCGCGAATTGCCCGAAGTCGTCCTGCACGTTGTTCGGCGTCTGCTGCGCGCTCGCGCCTTGATACTGTTGTAAGAGGCCGCCGATTTGGTCTAACCAACTCATGTTATGTCTACCTTTCGTCAGAGAAAATTATGCGACGGCGATCAAAGGGACTGTCCGCCGCGTCGTTTGAAAAACTAGGAGTTGGGGGAAGCCGGAGTGTACTTCATCGGGCGCGCATTCGCTAAGGCTGACGCGAAGGCGGCGGGGGCGGCTTCGTCGCGTCGCCGGCCGGGGGTGCTTGTTCTGACGGCAGCAGGCGCGAAGGATCGGGCGCGGCGGGCGAACTGTGCGTGTGGACGATCTTCCAGCCGTTGTTGATGAGGCGGAAGGAGACGGTGAGCCGACCCGACGCGCTCTCAGGCGTGCCGCGAAACTCCTGCGTCTGCGTCCAGAGGCAGGAGACAATCGCGCCGCCCGCGCCGAGCATTGAGACGCGCACGTCGCGCACTTCGAGTTGGACGTTCTTGGCGTCGGGGTAAGAACTCGCGCGGTTCGCTCGCACCTGCTCCCACGTGCGCGTGACCGTGCCGTTGTTGTTGAAGATGACAAGTTGCGGCGAGTTCCAGTAGACGCTCATCACCATCTCGACGTCGGACTTGCGGATGCCGTTCAGGAGCGTGTCGAACGTGGCGCGGACGGCGCGCTCCGCCGGACTCGCTGCCGCGGCGGTTGAAGTGGTTTGCGTCGCGCCCGTCCGGCGCGTGCGCGTGGGCGCGGCCGCGGCGGGCGTGTCTAAGGCATCCGGCTCCGGGGTCGCGCCCGGCAAGACCTTTTCCGTGCCCCCGGTCGGCGTCGGCCGCGGCGCGGGGCGGCGTGTAGCGGGGCGGCGCGCGGCGGGCGTCTGCGGCGCGACCGTAGTCGAACTGTTCGTGTTCTGCGCCGAAGCAGTGGCGGCGAACGAGAGTGCGAGCGCGGCGGCGATGAATGATTTTTTGAACATGATAACTCCTCTTGCAAAAAGCGCGGGCGGCGGACTCATCCGCGCCCCTACGGTGTTGCCACAAACTTGAATTTCTAGATCAGGCGCGCGGCGTCGCGCAGGCGTCGCGCCGAAGCCTCGCGCCCGATGAGATCGAAGACCTCGAACATCGAAGGGCCGACTGACTGGCCGGTCAAAGCGGTGCGCGCGGCGTTGATGAAGAGACCGGCTTTGACGCCCGCCTCGTCGGCGTAGGCGCGCAGTGTCGCCTCGCACGTCTCCAACGTGAATGGCTCGGTCTGCTCGATGCGCGCGGCGAGCGCGGGCAGCAGTTCCCTGAGGCGCGGCTCTTTCTGCAAGTTCTTCTTGACGGCCGCGTCGTCGAACTCGAACTCGTCGCCGAAGTAAGCGCGCCCCTGACCGGAGAAGTCTTTGAGCGTGTGAAAGCGTTGGCGGATGACTTCAAGCGAGCGCTCGAACCACGCGCGCCGCGTCGTCTCGTACTCCGGCTTCCAGAGTCCGGCCGCTTCGAGTTCGGCGCGCACCATCACTGCGAGTTCGGCGACGGGCATCGTGCGGATGTATTCGGCGTTCATCCACAACGCTTTTTGATCCGTCCACTGGCGCGCGTCCGTCTCGTTGAAGTTGAAGACGGCGGGCGCGCGGTGGATGCCTGAGAGCGAGAACTTTTCCACGAGTTGCTCGCGCGACAAAAGCTCCTGCTCGTCGTCGGGCGACCAGCCGAGGAGCGCGAGGAAGTTGCGGAAGGCGGCGGGCACGAAGCCGCGGTCGCGGTAAGTCGTCAGAGAGACCACTTCGCCGTGCTTGCGCTTCGAGAGTTTCGCCTTGTTCGGCGCGAGGATGAGCGGGAGGTGCGCGAAGCGCGGGACGGGCGCGCCCAGAGCCTCGTAAATGAGAATCTGCTTGTGCGTGTTCGTCAGGTGATCTTGCCCGCGGATCACGTCGGTGATCCGCATCTCGATGTCGTCGCAGACGACGGAGAGGTTATAGAGCGGGTGGCCGTCGGAGCGCAGCAGCACGAGGTCTTCGATCTCGGAATGCTCTCGCTCCTGTGCGCCGTAGACCGCATCCTCGAACGTGGAGAGACCCTCGCGCGCCACTTTGAGACGCACGGCGAAAGGCTCGCCCGCCGCGGCGCGCGTGTTCGATTCTTGCGAAGAGAGATCGCGGAACGGGTTGCTGCGATGATCTGTACCCGTGGCTGATGCGGCGCGCGCGCGTTCGGCGATCTCCTGCTTGACGTTCGCGTCGGCGCGTTCGGCCTTCGGCGTGAAGTCGCGGTAAGCCTTGCCCGCGTCAATCAATTGCAGCGCGGCGGCGCGGTGCTTGTCGGCGTTGGCCGACTGGAAGACCATCTCCTCGTCGTAGTCGAGTCCGAGCCAGTGGAGACCTTCGATGATCGAGCGCGTTGATTCGTCGGTCGAACGCTGCGTGTCCGTGTCCTCGATGCGGAGCAGAAACGTGCCGCCGAGTTTGCGCGCGTAGAGCCAGTTGAAGAGCGCGGTGCGCGCCGCGCCGATGTGCAGGTAGCCCGTGGGTGATGGTGCGAAACGAAGTCTCATAAGACAGTGACAAGTGACGAGTGACAAGTGACGAGAGAAGGCGAGTAAATCGTGAATCGTCAATCGTCAGTCGTGAATAGATAAAACCTTTCTTCGTCTATTTACGATTGACGATTCACCTTCTTCCCTGGTCGCTAAAAAAGTAACGAGTGACGCCTGACGAGTCTGGGACAAGTCGTTCTAACTTGTCACTCGTCACTTGTCACTCGTCACTGCAATTTAATGGCGGAGATAGCAGGATTCGAACCTGCGATGGGCTTTTGACCCATAACGGTTTAGCAAACCGCCGCCTTCAGCCACTCGGCCATATCTCCGCAAAGGCTCGCCGAAACAAGGTTGATATTCTAGCCCGCAAAGGTTGATTGTCAAGCGCGCATCAGGCGCGACCCGCGACGACAACCGTCGGCTTGTGCTCATGCGCCCGCGTGCGCCGCGAGCGCAGGGCGGTTCGGTTCGCGCGTGTCGCGGCGGTGTTACAATCCGGGTTGATGGCGAAAGTTGATCTCACGCGGCGGCAATTTTTGCGCGGCCTCGCGGCGGCCGGACTCGTCGGCGTGTCGGCGACGGCCGCCTACGCGAGCCTGTTCGAGATTCACGATTACGAGTTGACGGAGACGGAAATCTTCCTGCCCGAGTTGCCCGCGGCGTTCGAGAACTTCCGCATCGTGCAGGTGTCGGACGTGCATCACAGTTCGCTCGTGTCGTTGGACGAAGTCAGGCGCGTCGCGGAGTTGGCGCAGGGCGCGCGCCCCGACATGTTGGTCTTGACGGGCGACTACACGACGGCGCGGCGCAGTTACATCGAGCCGTGCGCGGAAGTCTTAGGCACGCTCCAAGCACCGGCGGGCGTGTGGGCTGTGCTCGGCAATCACGACCACTACACGGACGGGGAACTGACGCGCCGCGCGCTCACGAGACGCGGCATCGGCGTGCTCGACAACGCGCACACGGAAGTGACGCGCGGCGCGGACGCGCTGCAACTGGCGGGCGTGGACGATTGGTCTTGGGGCTACGCGGATTGGTCGAAGGCCGTCGGTAAACTCGACCGCAGTCGCCCGTCGGTGCTGCTCTCGCACGAGCCGCAGGTCTTCGATCTGCCGGAGGTGGCGGGCATCTCGCTGATCTTGAGCGGGCACACGCACGGCGGGCAGGTTAGCCTGCCGTTCGTCGGCGCGCCCGCGCGTTTCCTTGAGGAGTTCAAATACCTGCGCGGGCGTTACGAACGCGAAGGGCAGCAGCTTTACGTCTCGCGCGGCACGGGCGTCGTCGGCCTGCCCATACGCTTCGGCGCGCGCCCGGAGATCGCCGTGCTGCGCTTGCGCCGCGCGCCGGACGCGCGTGCGTGAAGGTGGCTAACCACTGCGAGGCGCAATGCCGGGTCTGACTTCTTATTCAAACTGAAACGGTCGCTAAGAATTTTATCGTGGACAATCAAATGAAGTGGCTTCCGTTTTCCGACTACGCGCTGCACGCCGTCGTGTTCGGCTTGGTGATGGTGTCGTGGTTCGCGTTCGGCGTGGTGTTCTTTCGCTTCTTACGTCGCAAGCCGCCGCAAACAGCGACGGAGAGCAAGCGCGACGGCACGTCGAAGATCGGCATCGCGCTGCAAGGCACGAGCTATGCTTTCGTGTGGGCGTTCATGCGACCTCAGTTCACGCACATCGCGCCGCTCAGTCAAGTGTTGGACATCACGGTCGCCGCGTTGACAGTCGTACTGGCGTTGGGGTCGGTGTGGCTCGTGATGTCGGCGGTCGGCACGCTCGGCCGCCAGTGGAGTTTGACGGCGCGCGTGTTGGAAGGTCACAAGTTGATCTCGGAGGGCGTGTACGCGCGCGTGCGCCATCCGATCTACACGGGGATGCTCGGCATGCTCTTGGCGACGGGATTGGCGGCGAGCCATTGGGTGGGACTACTCGCGGGCTTGATCGTCTTTTGGGCAGGGACGCTCATCCGTATCCGCAGCGAGGAGCGACTGCTGCGCGCGGCCTTCGGCGCGGAGTACGACAACTATGCGCGACGCGTCCCGGCCGTCGTGCCGTGGATTTATTAAGACGGGAAAAGGGGAAAGGGTAAGGGGTAAAGGGGAAGAGAGGGAGCGACAGGTTGAATGTCACTCCCTCTCTTCCCCTTTACCTTTCCCCTTCTTTATCTATTGTTCGTCGTTCGGCGTGCCGAAGGCTTCGCGACGTTGTTTGCGGCGCGCTTCGCCTTCTTCGCGCATCCGCTTGAGTTGGTCGCGCTGTTCGGGCGTGAGCAGGGCGAGGAGTTCGGCGTGCATCCGCTCCGCGCTGTCGCGGAGTTCGCCGCGCAGTTGTTGCGCGCGCTGCTGCTGTTCGGGCGTGAGCGTCGCGCCCTGCTGGCGCAACTCGATCAGTTGGCGCATCTCCTGTCGCTGCGTCTTGAAACTCTGGCCGTAACGCGCTTCGACCTCGCGCAGTTGGTTGCGCTGCGCTTCGGACAAGTTGAGACGATGCAGCGCGCGTCGCCCCATCATCCCGCGCTCGCCGCCGCGCTCGCCACGCTCGCCGCGCTCGCCGCGCAGGAGGCCGCCGCCCTTCCCGCCATCCTTCATCCGTCCGTGACGGCCGACGCGACCCTCGCCGTTGCCGCCCTGCTGTTGCGGCGCGTTCGTCTGCTGCGCGAACGCCGCGATTGAGAGCAACGCCGTCAGACCCGCGATCAAACTCACGCGCGTGAAAATACTCTTCATCCGTTTAACTCCTTATCCGAATCTTAAATTTACGATTGCCGCCGTGCGACGCGAAACTTCGCGCCGACGTGCGTGTCGGACAACCCACACATCTTCCGAGTCGCCCCGATCCACTCACGCCCCTTTAGACGCGCGCCCCGCGCGGTTGGTCTGAAAAAGACAAAGGCCGGGGAAGGGGTCAAGGGTAAAGGGTAAAGGTGAAAGAAAGCAGCGCACGATGAACGCGCCTCTTTTCCTTTTTCCTTTTTCCTTTCCCCCTTGACCCCTTCCCCTCTACGTCTTCGCGTGCAACGCGGGCGCGTCTCGCGCTACAATGCGCGGCGAAATGAGATTGCTTCAGCACATCAATTCGCCCGCCGATTTGCGTCGGCTCAACATCGAGCAGTTGCCGGAGGTGGCTGCCGAAATCCGCGAGTACATCATCGAGACGATGGCGCGCGTCGGCGGCCACACGGGCGCGTCGCTCGGCGCGGTGGAACTCGCCGTTGCCCTCCACTACGCGTTTGAGACGCCGGAGGATCGCCTCGTCTGGGACGTCGGCCATCAAGCCTACGCGCACAAGATTCTAACGGGGCGGCGCGACCAACTGCCGACCATCAAACAGTACGACGGCCTGAGCGGTTTCCTGCGCCGCGACGAGTCGGAGTACGACACGTTCGGCGCGGGTCATGCGTCCACGTCGCTGTCGGCCGCGCTCGGCATGGCGATCGCGCGCGACCGCGAGGGCAAGTCGCACCACGTCGCCGCCCTCATCGGCGATTCGAGCCTGGCGGGCGGCATGGCGATGGAGGCGATCAATCAGGCGGGTCATTTGAAGACGCGCCTCGTCGTGCTCCTGAACGACAACGAGATGTCCATCGCCCCGGCCGTCGGCGCGCTGACGGGCTACCTGAACCGCTTGCGCGAGGCGCAAGGCTATCACCGTTTCAAGGACGAAGTGGGCGACGTGCTGCGCGCCGTGCCGTCGTTCGGCGAGCGGCTGCATCAGGCGGCGAAGACCGTCAAGGACGCCATCGCGGCGGCCGTGCTGCCCGGCGCGCTCGTCAACGAACTCGGCTTCAAGTACATCGGCTACGTTGACGGCCACGACACGCAGGCGCTCGTCCACGCGTTGCGCGAGGCGCAGCAGATCACCGACAGCCCCGTCATCGTCCATGCGCTGACGACGAAGGGCAAAGGCTTCCCGGCGCGCGAGAAGAACTATTACGCGTGGCACGCGACGGGGCCGTTCGACCCGAAGACGGGCGCGGCCGTCAAGTCGCCCGCGTCCGCGCCGGGCTACACGGCCGTCTTCGGACGCACGCTCTGCGAGTTGATGGAGCGCGACGAGAAGATCGTCGCCCTCACCGCCGCCATGCCCGACGGGACAGGGATCGATCAAGTGTTGGAGAAGTTTCCCGAACGCTCCTTCGACGTCGGCATCGCCGAACAGCACTGCGTGACGTTCGCCGCCGGGATGTCCACCGAAGGCTTGAAGCCCGTCTGCGCCATCTACTCGACCTTCTTGCAGCGCGGTTTCGACCAACTCGTCCACGACGTTTGCATTCAAGACTTGAACGTCAAGTTCTGCATGGATCGCGCAGGGATCGTCGGCGGCGACGGCCCGACGCATCACGGCCTATTGGACATCGCCTACCTGCGCGCCGTCCCGCACATCGTCGTCATGGCTCCGAAGGACGAGGGCGAGATGCGCGACATGCTCTACACGATGGTCGAGCACAAGGGCGCGGCGGCGATGCGCTACCCGCGCGGCAACGGCGTCGGCGCGGACATCACGCGCGAGCCGCAACTGTTGGAGATCGGCAAGGGCGAACTGTTGCGCGATAACGGTGGCGGCGACGTCGCCATCGTCGCCTACGGTTCGATGGTTCACCCGTCCATGCAGGCGGCGGAACGTCTGGCGAAGGAAGGGCTGGAAGCCACGGTCGTCAACGCGCGTTTCGTCAAGCCGCTCGACGCCGGTTTGCTGCTCGCGCTGGCGCGCACGAAGCGTCTGCTCGTGACGGTGGAGGAAGCCTATCTCGCGGGCGGCTTCGGGTCGGCCGTGATGGAGTTGCTCGAAGAGAACGGCCTGCTCGGACAGGTGCGCGTCGTGCGCATGGGCGTGCCCGACCGTCTCGTCACGCACGGCGACGCGCGCCTGCTGCTCGCCAAGTACGGCCTCGACGCCGACGGCATCTACACGCGCGTCAAAGAGTGCGTTGCCGAGAGCAGCCGCGCGGGGATGCCTTTCTCCTCCGCGCGCCACTCGTAACAGGCGACGCGTTCCTCATCATCATTGAGGTAATGGTTCTGGCAGAGAGTAATGCGGCTAATGTTGCTGTGCTTATGCAAACCTCAATGAAACGATTGTGGTGAAATGGACGCTACCACAAACGTCACTTAACAGATCATCGAAGCGTCCTTCTCACACATAGGAGAAAATATGCTAAACACAATGCTTGAATCTTGCTTGCGTTTTTTCAGTAACCGTTTAAATGGTTACTACGGTACATGTAAGAGATGTCCCTGCGGGCAATATGATGATGCCGGAAATGACTATTGTAACTGCGGTCATTCCAAAGACGACCATAATTATTAACAAAGGGTTCACAAGGAAACATTTCTACTTTCACCGCCGCCCGACAAGTCATTCGAGCCGACTGCCTGATAGCATGGTTTTCATCGTGCTTTTCTCCGGTCGGCTCGAATGCTTTTCGCGAGCCGCGGCTCAACTCCGGCGTTGAGCGTCTCCGTTCATCGAAGCGTAACGGGGCAAATTTTAATTGACAGGCAAACTGATCTGGCATAAACATCTTGCGCTCTGCGGACTCTAATCCACGCCCTGAGCGGATGCCCTCGCGTCGCCCACACCCTGAACGCCCCGGCTCATGTCTAAACGCGTCATAGTTAATCCGCCGACGCCGCGCGCGCTCTATCTCGCGCCTCTGTTGACCACCCTTTTCGTCCTCGCCACGTTCGGCATCTTCTACGGAAAGTTTCTGCAATGTCCTGACGGGTCTTACCAGTGTCTGCTGAGCTTCAAACTTCTCTTTCGGGAGATCCGGCCGGAGGTGGCGACCAACGCGGCGGGCTACATTGACCGCGTGACGTGGACGCTCGCCGGGGGTTTGCATCTGGTGGTGAGCTTGGCCGCCATGACGGTGAGTTGTTTCATCATCTACAGCGCGCTCGACGGCCACCGCGTGCGGGATCGCTGGCTGCTCATCATCGTGACCCTCCTCGTCGCCGCCAACATAGGCCTCTGCGTGGCGATCTTGACCGCGGCGGACGCGTCGTCGCCCGCGCAGTTGATGTTGGAGCGGACGGCCGCCCGCGTTATCCCGCGCATCAACTTTTACAACCGCGGCTTCGACGCGCTCGGCCTGACGGTGGGGATCACTCTGGCCGTCGCGGCCTGCACGATCATCAGGCGCAACCCCGGAGAGACGCAGGACGAGCGGGAGTTGACGCGACGCCAGCGACTGCTGCGGGCGTTGCTCTACGCGGGGGCGGCGGCGCTCGTCATCGGCGTGTTGCGGCTCGGCACGGCGGTCGGCTGGGGCGGCAGTTTCTGGGCGGCCAACACCCCGGCGGGTAAGGAAGCCTCTTCGCTCATCACCGGCATCGTCTCTTCGCTCGGCATCTCCTACACCTTGATTCTGGCGTCCATGTACCTGCCGACCGTGCTCGTGCTCAACGCCCGCGCGCAGACGTTGGCGGAAACGGAGTCGCCGGATAGGCAGGACGAGTGGCTGAAAAAAAACGGGCTGTCGCTGTCGCTCCTCGGCCATTTGCCGCGCATCCTCGCGCTCCTTGGGCCGGTGTTGGTCGGCCCGGTCGGTGAACTCCTGTCCAGACTGGCAAAACTCGCGACCGGCGCAGAATGAGCCGGCGACGGAAAAGCATATGGTTAGACGTGAGGGTAAGAACATGACTGCCGCGATTGTTGCTTTGATAATAGGGCTTTCGCTCATCCTGATATTTCTTCTCTGGGTTGTCCTTCCACGTCAAGCCGGATTGACCGCGGACGCGCAACGCCCGCCCGTCCGGGCGAAGCGCGACCTGCCCGCCTTTCACCTCTTGACCACGGCCGACGTGGACGTCAGAAACAGGCCGGACGGGAAGGACACGCCCGCCGGGGAGAAACCCGAAGATTTTGAGAATCAATTATTGGCAGAGGAGGTGAAGGAAAGGGAGGCACTGACGGTTGATATGTTGGTGAAGCCCGAATGGAAGGCGATTCTGGATAACGCCATTCAGGTCGGGCTTCCGGCCAACACGAGCACGACGCTCGGCGGTACTCTCAAGGTCGGCGACGTGGTGGAACTCGTCTGGTTCCCCGGCACGAAGAGCGGGGGGCAGATGGCAACCGACCCGGCGCAGATCAAACCGGAGTACGTCAAAAATCTCGTCGTGGTCAGCGTGCCCGCGGGAAAAGTGCCCGACGCGCCATCGCCTCCTGCCGCCGCCGCAGCCCCGACGGCCGCTGCGACTCCTAAGAATGAAAAGCCGGGCGAGGCCACATCTACGACGGAGGCCGCCACGCCTGCCGAGAAGAAAACAACTCCGCCGCCGTCGGCCGTGCTCGTCCTCGCGCTCGACCAGGCGCAAATAGCAAATTTCGTCGCGGCGACCGAGAGCGGCTCGAAGTGGATCTTGACGCGTAGGTCAAACGTCAGCATTCACAAATAAACGCCGGGCGGAAAAGCAGCGAAGGCGAAGGAGAAAGAGAGGGCGGAGAAGGCGAAATAAACTCGCGGCGGTATGGTTTGATTTGGCTGTGCGGGCGTCAAGGCGCGCGTCGCTTCCGGCGGACGGGGCGGCGCGTTTTTCGTGCCCGGAGACGCGATTCCGAACACGATACGCGGGGTTGCTATCCCAACTCGGACGCGCGGCCGAGTCGTGCGCGTGCAACGAATTTGCAATTTATTTAGGACAGCAGCGACGTAAACCGGAGCATCAAAAGAGTTGACGCGCGCGTGCGTCCTTTTGCCTCCGGGCTGGCGCGTCTCGAGTCGCGGCTGGCCTGTAATTTGCAATTGAGTCTGGTAGCCGGGTTTGTTTGAGTAGGTTTGTAGGACGCAGAAAGTTCGGGAGAGTAAATGGAAGAGTCGCAAAAATTTTTTGAGCCGACGCCGGGACGCGACGAGAATCTCGTCAACGAACCCGACCGGACACTCGTAACGCCGCGCTTCGACGAGGTTGAGGCGCAGGTGGCGCGTCCCGTCGTGCCGCTCGCGGGTCGCCCTGCGGCACGAAGCGGTCGCCGCCGCCAGTGGCCTATCGCGCTGGTGCTGATTTCGGCTCTGGCGGGCGGCGTGGTGAGCCTCTTCGCCTTCCGCCTCTACCAGCAGCGGCAACAGCAGCAGGGAGCGCAGGTCGTCGCGTCGGAAGATAACGGCCGGACGCCCGCGAGCGCCGACGCCGCGCAGTCGTCCGAAGGCGTGGCGGAGACGGGCGAGCAAGCACAGTCGCAGTCTCCGGTGGTGTTTGAAGAGTTCGACCCGGCGAAAGAGGGCGGCGCAATCAGCGACGCCGCGCCGTCGCGCCCGAAGGCGACGGTAGAGGCGGCCGCTAACACCACGCCGTCCGCGCGCCCGAAGGAAGAGGCGAAGGAAGAACCGAAGCCCGCCCCGCGCGCTGCCGAGCCGAAGCCGCGACTCGTCGAAACCATCGCCGCGCCGCGTCAGATAGAGGCGAGACAGGTGGAGGTGCAGCGCAACGACGGCCGCGCCGATGACGACGAAGACTTCATAGACCGCAGGCGCGAGCGTCGTCGCCAGCGACGCGAGGAGCGGCGCGGGCAGCGTCGCAACATTGATCGCATCAAAGACATCTTTGAGGGCGCACCGCCCAGTTAAGTTTTCGATTCAACTTTCGATGAGAGACGGCCGGACGCTTAAACGCGTCCGGCCGTTTTTGCGTCCGGCCGGGTCGTCAGGGGCGTGGGCGGGCGGAGGGTTTCGCGTTAAAGTAGCGGCGGGATGAAACGTGAGCGGATAGATAAGTTGCTGGTCGAGCGCGGCCTCGCGCCGTCGCGCGCACGCGCGCAGGCTCTCGTGATGGCCGGTCTCGTCCTCGTCGGCGAACAGCGCGTGGAGAAGTCGAGCGAAAGTTTTGCGCCGGACGCGTTGATTCGCGTGCGCGGCTCGGACGACCCGGCGGCGCGCTACGTCGGGCGCGGCGGGTTGAAAATGGAGGCCGCGCTCGAAGCGTTCGATCTCGACCCGCGCGATCTGGTCTGCCTCGACGTGGGGGCTTCGACGGGCGGGTTCACCGACTGCCTGTTGCAGCACGGGGCGCGGCGCGTCGTCGCCGTGGACGTGGGGCACAACCAACTCGACTGGCGCATCCGCAACGATTCGCGCGTCGAGGTGCGCGAGGGCGTCAACGCGCGCTACCTGCGGCCGGAAGATTTCGAGACGCGTTTCGATCTCGTCGTGATGGACGTGTCGTTCATCTCCGCGACGAAAGTGCTGCCCGCGCTCGTGCCGCTCCTCGCAGAGCGCGGGCGGTTCGTGCTGCTCGTCAAGCCGCAGTTCGAGGTGGGGCGCGGCGAGGTTGGCAAGGGCGGCATCGTCTCGGACGCGGCGCAGCACGCGCGCGTCGTTGAAGAAGTCAACCGGGCGGCGTTAGACTTGGGACTCGCGCGGCGCGGCCTGATTGACTCGCCCATCAAGGGCGCGGACGGCAACCGCGAGTTCCTCGCCTGCTACGAACGCGCGCGGGCGTCCGACGACTGAACGAATTAGTGCTTGCGATGAAGAAACTCTCCGAGGCGTCTGCGCTTGCGCGTTTGCAGCGTGGGAAGGCCGCCTTCCAAAGTCACATCAAGGTCAACTACGAAGCGGCGGCGCGCGACTGCCGCGTCTGCCCGACGCCCGGCGTCTGCTGCACCGACGCGCACTTCGTCAACGTCCACATCACGCGCCTCGAAGCCGTCGCCATCCGCGAGACGCTCCGGCGCACGCCTCGTCTCGACGACGAAGCGCGCCGCGCCGTCTACACGCGCGCGCGCCTCGCCGTCGCACGCTACGGCCTGCACACGACGAGCGCGGGCGACACCTACGCGCAGACTTACTCGTGCCCGCTCTTTGCCCCCGGCACGGGCTGTCTCGTCCACGCGCGCGCCAAGCCCGCGCCGTGCGTCCAGCACGCGTGCTACGACAACTGGGAGGAGATGCCGCCCGTCGCCTTGCAGTGGCGGATGGAGCGGCGGGTGGAGTTGTTGAACGAGCAGACTTATGGCGCGGCGTGGGCGTGGCTGCCGACGCCGCTCTGGCTCACGCTCGTTGACCCCGAAGCGGACGGCGCGGAACTCGCGCGCCTCGCCCGCGCGTGGGGCGAGAGACGACGCCCGGCCGCTCAGAACAACTCCGCGCACCGCGCTTCGGCCGTCGCGCGCCGCCGGAGTCTGCCCGTCGTGCTCGCGCGTTGAATCCCCGTCACCCCTTCGGCGTGAGAGGCGTGCCCGCCTCGTACGCTTGAAGGGCGATGAAGATGCGAAGCTTGTCCTCCTCGTCCCCCTCGTTCTCCTCGTGCTCCTCGTCCTGCGCCGGCTTCTTTTTCTTTTCGACGTAGCGTTTTTCCCGGCGGAGCACGATGAATTTGCCGCCGGTCGGGCTGATCAGTTTGATTTTCAAATAGGCCGCTTCCGGCGGTTCGCAGTCCGCCTCGTCCGAGTCGGCCGCGGCCACGATCTTCAACTCGACGATCTCCTCCGGCTCCGGGTGGGGGCGTCCCGTCACTTCCAGTAGGACGCCTTCGCGCGAATAGTTGATGATGGGACACTTGACTCGCAGCCGGTGATTGCCCACCGTCCACGACATCAGAATTTGCCGGCGTTGCCGGTTCAGGTGGCAGGGCTTGCGCGGTTTGAGTCGCGGCCGGTATTTGCCTTCCTGCGAACTCCTGATCGGGTAGAGCGCGCCGTAGACGTGTCTGAACCAGTGCTTGCGGATGGTGAACATCATCTTGGCGAAGTAGGCGCGGTTCGCCAGCCGCACGCCGACGTGGAAGAGGTCTGTATCGGTCGTGATCCAGAGTTTGTGGAAGTGGTCTTCGAGCAGGGCGAACACGTCGCGTTGCGCCCCGGCGCGGTACTTGAAGACCGGCATCAAGTGGCCGATGGTGAAACTGCCTTGTTCGTTGCTGGTCTTGCCGCCGAAGCTGTAAGGCTGGAAGTAGGCCGTGTCGTCAACGATTGCCAGCCAGCAGTTCGGGTTGTGCGCGTAGAACCTGACGGCGTCTTTGAGCGCGGAGTCTCTGTGCGCGGTCATGGCGACGAGCTTGTTGTAAGTCTCCTTGAAATGGTTGAACAGTTGGTGCTCGAAGTAGGGGTGCTCCTCAAGCGGGTTCTGGGGGTCGTGGCGGTCGGCGTCGAGATACTCCTTGAACTGCCGGTTGTTGCTTTCGAGGAAGGTGCGAAAGACGGCCGGGCTGCTGATGGCGTCTAAGAGCAGAAGCCTGACCTGCAACTTCCGCTCGTCGCTGACCTGCACCTGACTCTTCGCGGAGAGCGTCTCCAACAGTTCCGTGAGCGGGACGACTTCTGAAAGTCCCACGCCGGCGAGCCAGATTCGCTTCTGCGCGTTTCGGATGTCGGCGCGCACGTCGTGGAAGACCTGCTCGTTGCGGAGCGGGTAGATGTTGATGAGGCCGGTCTGGCGTCCCGGCTTGCGGATGTCGGGGTGGCGCAGGGCGTTCGGCGGTTCTATGTTCAGCCCCTCGGCGGCATGCCGTTCGTCTCTGTACTGGTAGACGGTGATCTCCTCGTCGTGCTTGACGATGGGTGTGAACTCTCTGAACGATGCGGGCGGGTAATCCGTGTGGTTTTTGAGCAGCGAGTAGATCGTGTCGCTGACGACGATCTGGTTGCGGTCGGCCAGCCCCATGATGCGCTGGGTCATGTTGATGCCCGCGCCCGCCATGTTGCGCTGGCCGTTGATGTCAATCACCTCTATGTCGTTGTTGGAGTCAATGCCGATACGGAGGGCAAACTCGGGCGTGGCAGTTTCGGGCGAGCCGGCGCGCTCGTGGAGTTGCTTGAGAAGGTGCAGCGCCAACTGCATGTGAATGTCGTAGGCCATGCGCGCGTCGGCCTGTAGGCAGATGCAGACGCCGTCGCCGGCCGGCAGCAGGAGTAACTTGTCGTCGGGGATGTCGTGGCGCTGCTCCAGCGCGCCGCGCACGAGGGCATTCATTTCCCGAACGATGTCGGCCTGCGCCCCGCTGGCACGCAGGGAGAAATCTACCACGTCAATGAACACGTAGGTCGTGAGGGTGGGGTTAGGTTGGGGCATCGCGAAGTAACCTTTCCGATAAAGACAAGGGAGTTAATGCCGCTCCCGTCGCCGAGAGATGGAACGAGTACGCTGCGTGGGGGAGGGGCGGCGTAAGATGTCTGTGGACTGTAAGGAAAAATGAACGGCGCGCGCTAGTCGCGCCGTCAGAGCGAACGTGACGAGAGGTTATTCAACACTATTTCCGACGCCCCGTCTAGTGGGAGTAAAAAATTCAGCCGAAAAGTGACGCCGCCTGTTAACAGTCGCCGCGAGAGCCGCGTCTTACCAACCGAACGCGCAAACGCTCCGGTGTGAGCGAGTCGAAAGCGTCAAGTGAGGTTGTGGTTGAATGTATGAAGTAGAGGCGACAGCAGCAGGCGGCATGCTCCACGCAATCGGAACGAATATGTCCGCGACGGCCTCCTCTCCACAGTTAGAGATTTCCGCCGACGCCGCCCTCGTGGCGGCGGTGCGGGCGGGCGACCGCGACGCCTTCGGGCGACTCTACGACACCTACTCGCGCATGGTGCACGGGATACTTTTGGCGCGCGTGCCCTACGGCGAAGTGGACGATCTGGTGCAGGACGTGTTTCTGGTCGCGCTCAGAAAGATCGAGTCTCTGCGCGACGCCAACCTCTTCGGCCCGTGGCTCGCCATGATCACGCGCAACCGCGCGATGGACTTTCACCGCCGCTCGCGCGACACGGCCGAGTTGACGGACGACATCGCAACGACCAACGTGACCGCGCCCGAAGCCGAGGCGACCGAAGTGTTGAATTTGATCCGGCAACTGCCGGAAGCCTACCGCGAGCCTTTGATCCTGCGTTTCGTCGAAGGCATGACGGGGCCGGAGATCGCGGAGCGCACGGGACTCGCGCCCGCCTCCGTCCGGGTCAACATCCACCGCGGAATGAAACTGCTGCGCGAGCGTTTGGGCGGGACGAAGATCGAGAGGGAGCATTAAGCCATGAGCGATTACCTGTGGGACAAAACCGGCGAACCCGAAGAGGACGTAGCGCAACTCGAAAACTTGCTCGGCGCGCTCAAGTACCAGCCGCGCCCGTTGGACATTCCGGAGACCGCCATGCCGCAAACCGTAGCAGCGGCGACGCGACCGACGCCCATGTTGATCTTTTCACGGCCGCGCCTCGCCCTCGCCGCCTCGCTCCTCCTGACGTTGCTCGCAGGCGTCTGGTTGTTGACACGCGCGCCGCAAACTCAGGAACTAGCGAAGGTGAAACAGGGCGGCGCGACGAGCGAGAGCAAACGGACGGAGGCGACAGCTATCGCCCCGAACGCCGCGACTCCCAGGAGTGATTCAGTTGACAACGCGCTCGCGCCGAAGCCGCGAGAGAATACAGCGGTCGTCGTCGCAACAGAGACGAAGACACATCGCCCGTCGCCGCGTCAGTTGGTCGCGCGGCGACAGAAGTTAACCCCGCGCGTGAATCAGAGAATGAACGCGCCGCTGGAAGAAGTGGCCGCGAACGGCACGATGCGCTGGCAGGTCGAGCGGCCGCTGACGCCGCAGCAGCGTGAGGCGACCGAGCAGTTGATGCTCGCGCTCCGGCTGGCGAGCGCGAAGCTCAACTACGCGCAACGCGAGATGCAGGAGATCGGTCGCGCCGGGAAATAGCGCGCCGGGCAAGTGCGCCCGCAGCGAAGCGAATGACAGTCCACCACCGCGAAGCGGATTAGAGTGCAGACGAAACGGAGTAATTATGAGAACGAAACTTAATTCATGGACGAAACTTTTATGCCTCGCCGTCGCGCTCGTCGCGGCAGGGGCGACCGCCGGGCGCGCGCAACAGCCGCAGGCCGCGGCCAGATTGCAACTCGACAACGAGGCGTCGCTCGCGCAGAAGTCGAGCGAACTCATTGACGTGAACCTCGACGAGAACTTGCTGCGCATCATCCCGAAGAAGATCATCACGACGACCGACACGGGCGAGAAGGTGGACATCGGCAAGATCGTCGGCGGCCTGCGGGGCGTCTACGTGCGCAGCTACGGCTTCACCAACGAGGGCGAATACGGCGAGTCCAACTTGACCGGCGTGCGCGCGCAGTTGCGCTCGCCCGGCTGGGCGCGGCTCGTCAACATCATTAAGAAGAAGGCGGGCGAGAACATGCACGTCGAGGTCTACATGATGACCGCCACCGGGCGCATAGACGGCATCGCTATCCTCGCGCTCGAACCGAAGCGGCTCACGCTCGTTAACATCGTCGGCACGATTGACCTCGAACAACTGAGCCAACTCGAAGGCCAGTTCGGCATCCCCGAACTCGGCATCGGCAACGGCGACAACAAAGACAACAAGCCCGCGCCGAAGAAACAGTAGGGGAGGAACACACGATGCGCCGGACACTCATCACGCTATTGCTGCTGCTCGTCGCCGTCATCAACGCATCGCCCGCGTCGTCCGTCGCCGCCACTACGACGGCGGCGACGACGGAGAAGGGCGCGGAGTATAGCGCGGTCGTCAAACTCATCGAGACGCATTACAAGGTCAAGCATCGCGGCATCCCGTTCGTCGCCAACCTCGGCGTGAAGACGGCGAAGGTCGTCTCGAAAGACGCGCGGCGCGTGCTCCGCTTCGGCACTTTCAAACTGGCGATCTTCGAGGATCAGGATTTTTCGGGACGCGACGCCACAGGCGACATCCGCGCCCGCTTCCGCCAGACGCTCGAACCCGAATGGCATCCGCTCGTCGCCGTGCGCTTGGAAGAGGAAGGGCAGACTTACACCTACACGAAGGCTGACGGCGACAAGTTCAAAGTCCTCATCGTCATCATCGGGCAGCGCGACGCGACCGTGCTGCAAGTCAACCTCAACCCGGAAGAGTTTGCGAAACTTTTGTTGAACCCCGAACGCGAAAGCCGCGAACTGACGAACGAGGCGACGAGCGTCGAGCAGTAAAAGAGCGAGGATGAAGGCGGAAGGTGAAGGACGAAACGCCGTTCCTTCAAGACGCGGAAACCTTCGCCTCATCCTCAACCCTCATCCTTCATCCTTTAATTCGAGACGGAGCATTCGCGCCATGAGCAGCCACAACTTTTTCTCACGCACCATCAGCCAGACTATTTCACTCGCGCTCTCGCTGCTGCTCGTGTGCGGCGGCGCGTCGCACGCGGCGGCGCAAGAGGCGGCGGCGCAGGACGAGGTGGTGAAAGTCAGAACGCGCGTCGTCTTCCTCGATGCGCTCGTGACGGACAAGAAGACGAAGTTGTTCGCTTCCGGCCTCGCGCCGGAGAACTTCGAGGTGCTCGCCGACGGACGCGCGCGCCCCGTCTCCTACTTCACGCGCGAAGGCGACCGGAATCGTCGCCCGCTCGCGCTCGCGCTCGTCTTCGATCTCGAACGGCTCGGCGCGGGGCGTTACATGCGCCGCACCGAAATCCTCGAAGCGATGGCGGCGGAACTCTCCAAGCTCCCCGCCGAAGACGAAGTGGCCGTCATCGTGCTCGACCCGAACGGCGTCGAAGACCGCCGCGAGTGGCTGACGCCTTTCACGCGCAACCGCGCGCAGACCGCTTCGGCGATGGCAATCGTCCCGACGCTCGTCGGCGAGGGCGCGGGCGGCGACGGCGGCGACGAGAACGAGTCGGGCGATAAGCCGCAAGCGCCCGTCGCGCAAACGGCCGAGAGCGTCGAGGGCGCGGCGAAAGAGATCGAGCAGACCGCGAAAGAAAAAGAGAAGCAAGCGAAAGAGAAACAGGAGAAAGAGAAACAGGAGAAAGAGAAGGGCGAGAAGGGAACTTCGATCACCATCGGGTCGGGCGGCGTGAAGGTCGAGTCGGGCAGCGAGAAAGACAAGACCGTTGACGAGCAGGATGAGAACGTCGAGATCGAGTACATCAAGGACAAGAAGGGCAACACGGTGAAGCGCATCGTCAAACCGGACGGCGCGATGATCATCGAGCGCACGAACAAGGACGGCACGACCACGGGCGAGTACCAAGACCCGTTCGATCTCGCGGCGGCGGCCGTCGAGATCACGAAGCGCGTCGCGGCGGAGCGTCCCAACTCGCAGCCCGCCGTCGTCTACATCACGGACGGCATCGCGCCCGTCTTCTACACGCAAAGGGATTACGTCGAGTCGAAGCTCTTGAAGTCGAACGTCATCTTCAGCGCGCTCGTGACGGACATGAAGACGGGCTTCAAGTTCGCGATGCCGCTCTTGAAACCGCTCGGCAATCTGGCGGGCATCAGCATTTCGGGGAGCGCGCAATATCTGGCGAAGGCGACGGGCGGCGAGTCGGTGCGCGTGCGCCGCCCCGCCGACTACGCGAACGGGTTGAGCCGCATCGTCGGCAATCTCAACTCGCGTTACAGCCTCGGCTTCGCCCTCGCCGAGACGGAAACGGACGACGGCCAGATGCACCCGCTCGAAGTGCGCGTGCGTGCGCGCGACGCCAAAGGCAAGGAGCGCAAGCTCGAAGTGAAGGCGCGGCGCGGCTACTACATGCCGACCGACGCGAAGCCGAAGCCTGACGCCGAGGCCGCGAAGAAGAACGAAGGCGGCGAAGCGAAGCCGGACGAACGTGTGAAGAATTGAGAGCGATTGACCGTGCATGCACGTAGAGGCAAAGTCGAATCCTTAAAAGTTGCTTCGTGCCTTTGTGCCTTCGTGGTTGATGCTATGGGATGCTCCAAATCGAGGCGCATGATGAGAGACGCAAACAAGATGATCGCCGCGCTCGCCCTCGCGCTCACGGTGCTGCACGTCGTGGCGCACGCGCAGCAGACGACGGGCGTTACTCCGTCGGGGGCGTTGGCGGCGAACGGGCAAACTTCCGTTAGCGGCAGCGCAGCAACAAGCAGCGGCGGCGACGCGGTGACGCCCGCCGTCTCGAAGTGGAAATTCAAGACGGGCGGGAGCGTCTATTCGACGCCCGCGATCGAAAATGGTGTCGCCTATTTCGGCAGTTACGATCAGCACCTCTACGCGATAGACAGCGCGACGGGGCGCGAGTTGTGGAAGTACAAGACGGGCGGGCGCATCCTCGGCTCGCCCGCGCTCGCGGGCGGCCAGGTCTACTTCGGCAGTCAGGACACGCGCGTCTACGCGCTCGACGCCGCGACGGGCAAGGAGCGTTGGAAGTTCAAAGCCGAGTATGCGGTGAACTCGACGCCGGTCGTGAGCGGCGGCGTCGTCTATTGCGCGGGGACGGCAGGCTTGCTCTACGCCATTGACGCCGAGACGGGGCGGCAGCGTTGGCAGTTCAGCGCGGAGGCGGGCGCGCCCACTTCGCCCTTGCTCGCGGGTTCGACTCTTTACGTCGGCAGCGGGCGCGGCCTGCACGCCGTTGACGCTGCCACGGGTCAGAAGAAATGGACGGCGAAGACCGCGCGCCCCGTCGTCTCCGCGCCCGTCGGCGACGGCGCGCTCGTCTACTTCACGAGTCTCGATAATCAACTCCACGCGGTTGACGCCGCGACCGGCGAACAGAAGTGGACGTTCAAAACCGAGGGCGGCCTGCCGTTCTCGCCCGCGCTCGCGGGCGGCCTCGTCTACTTCGGCGGCATTGACGGCAACCTCTACGCGGTTGAGGCCGCGACGGGCGCGTTGCGCTGGAAGTTTGCCGCCGAGCAGGGCATCACCTCCGCCCCGGCCGTCGCAGGCGCGCTCCTACACTTCGGCAGCCTCAAAGGTCTCTACACGCTCGACGCCGCGACCGGCCAACTCAAGTGGGCTTTCACGACCGAGCGCATCGTCACCTCGACGCCCATCGTCTCCGGCGGCCTCGTCTACTTCGGCGGCTGGGACGGCAACCTCTACGCCGTGAAATAAGTCGCCGCGCTCGCTTTAAAAGAAGGTGAGATTTTTCAAGCTGCGGATCAGCAGCCAGAGGAGCAGGGCGAGCGACGTCGGGATGAGCACGTCGAGCGTGGCGAGCGTCGTCGCTGCGAGTATGTCGCCGCGCTTGAGCGAGTATGCGCCGTGCGACCAGCCCGCGAGGACGACCGACAGCACGCCGAGTCCCGTCACCAACGCGACCCCCAGGATCGCCACGCACGGCGCAAGTTCGGTCGTCACGTCCCACCACGGCCGCGTCCAGTGGCCGTAGAGCATCAACGCCATCAACGCCAGCGGTACGGCCGCCACCATCCATATCCGGTTCATCTCGTTTGCACCTCTCCACGTTTAGCGCGCCGCACGTCGCGCCTCATGCACAGACAGCTTAGACGACGCGTGCGCCCGCGCGCCGCCGTGCGTATGACACTTCTTCGCGTGTCACACGCGCCGGAAAAAATCTTCGCGTTGACACTCGGAAAGACGCGCCTGTATCATCCGTCGCAGTTTTCTTTCACGCGTTAACGAACCTGACTTTGCCGGAAGATATGTTGCCGTCGGGAGCGTCCCGGCGCGCGGCGGACTCGCCCGCCCGCGCGTGCGCGGTCTCTCCCACGGACGTGTGTGGCTGATGGAGAAACTTACCGTACGACGCGTCGGCGTGCTCGTCAAACCGCATCACCCGGAGGCGGGCAAGAGCATCTGTCGCCTGCTCGAATGGCTCACGCCGCGCGGCATCACGCTCGTCGTCGGGCCGCGCGTCGAAAGCGCGGAGATCGTGCGCGAGACGGGCTGCGCCGTCGAGACTCTGGAACACGAGGAACTCGCCGCCAGCGTGGACATGATCGTCGTGCTCGGCGGCGACGGCACGATGATCGCCACTGCGCGTTTGCTCGATAACCGCGACGTGCCCGTCGTCGGCGTCAACTACGGCACGCTCGGCTATCTCACCGAGGTGCGCGTCGAAGAGATGACCGACGCGCTCGCGGCCATCCTCGCGGGCAACTACCACCTCGACCGCCGCGTCATGCTCGCCGCCGAACTCCACCGCGGCGCGGAGAAACTCTTGCGCAACCGCGTCCTGAATGACGTGGTCATCAGCAAGTCGGCGTTGGCGCGCATCATCGAGATCGAGACGTGGTTCAACGGCCAACTCGTCAACTGCTTCCGCGCCGACGGCCTCATCATCTCCACGCCGACGGGTTCGACGGCCTACAATTTGTCGGCGGGCGGCCCGGTCGTCTACCCCTCGATGAACGCCATCGTCATCACCCCCATCTGCCCGCACACGCTCTCGAATCGCCCGCTCGTCGTGCCCGACGACGCCGAGATCGAACTCATCCTCAAGACGCCGAAGGAGGAAGTCGTCCTCACGCTCGACGGGCAGGTCGGCTACCGCATGGAAGTGGGAGACCGCGTTCTCATCTCCAAGAGCCGCACCACCTTTAACCTGATGCAGCCCCTCAACCGCAACTACTTCGAGGTGCTGCGCGGAAAATTGAAATGGGGAAGATGATCAAGCAGTGACAAGTGACGGGTGACAAGTGACAAGTCGGTAAGGCAAGTTGTTTTTACTTGTCACTTGTCACCCGTCACTTGTCACTAAGGAGAACAAATGGCTGACGACAGACGCGACGAAGACGACAGACGCGATGAAGATGTGACGCCGCCCGTAGTTCGCGCCGACGCTTACGAGCGCGAGGCGACGACCGACCTTAAGGACACGACGCCGGACAGGCCGAAGGGGATGGCGCTGCACACGCGCATTCTGATCGGTTTGGTCGTGGGCGTGGTGGCGGGCGTGGTTGTAAACCGCGCGTTCGGCGGCGACCACCCCGGCGTCGCGTGGACGATCCGGCACATCACCGAACCCATCGGGACGCTCTTTCTCCGGCTGCTCTTGATGGTGGTGATCCCGCTCGTCTTCTCGTCGCTCGTCGTCGGCGTCGCCGGGATCGGCGACATCCGCAAACTCGGCCGCGTCGGGTTGAAGTCGTTCGCCTACGTGCTCGTCATCTCCGGCATCTCGGTGGTGATCGGGCTGACGCTCGCCAACACGATCCGCCCCGGCGAGCGCATTGACGCCGCGACGAAGGCGGGACTCGAAGCGCGCTACGGCACGGACGCCTCGAAGCGCGTCGCCGACGCGACGAAGGCGGCGACGACCGACTCGCCCCTCATGCAGGTGGTAACAACCATCGTGCCGTCGAACCCCGTGGCGGCCGTCGCCGGGATCGTCGCGGGCAAGGAGACGCAGACCGACACGCCGAACATGCTCCACCTGATGTTCTTCGCCGTTATCCTCGGCGTCGCCGCCACGCTCATCCCGGAGAACGTCTCCGCGCCGCTCCTGCAAGGCTTGCAGGCGCTCTTTGAAATCTCCGCGAAGATCATTGACATCATCATGAAGATCGCGCCGTTCGCCGTGGCCTGCCTGCTCTTCAACAACACGGCGCGCTTCGGTCTCGATCTCTTGCAGGCGTTGGGGTGGTTCATGTTGACGGTGCTCGGCGGCCTCGCCATCCACATGTTCGGCGTCTACTCGCTCTCCGTCTATTTCCTTTCGCGCATCTCGCCCATTGAGTTCTTCCGTCGCATCAAGACCGTCATGCTGACGGCCTTCTCCACGTCTTCGTCGAACGCGACGCTCCCCACGGCCTTGCGCGTCTCGGAGGAAAACTTAGGCGTGCCGCGCGAGATCAACAGCTTCGTGTTGACCGTGGGCGCGACGGCCAACCAGAACGGGACGGCTCTCTACGAAGGCGTGACCGTGCTCTTCCTCGCGCAACTCGCGGGCATTGACCTGACGCTCGGGCAGCAACTCGGCATCGCCTATTTCGCCATCCTCGGCGGCATCGGCACGGCGGGCGTCCCTTCCGGCTCGATCCCCTTCATCATCGTCATGCTCGTCACCTACGGCATCAACCCCGCGCTCATCGCGATCATCCTCGGCGTGGATCGCATCCTCGACATGTGCCGCACCACCTTGAACGTCGCGGGCGACATCACGGCGGCGACCTACGTCGCGCGCTCGGAAGGTTACGAACTGCTGAAGCCGCACATCCCCGAACTCGAACGGCGCGGCGTCGTCGCGGGCGGCCCGTCGAGCCACGACTTGATAGATTAAAAAGCGTCAATGGCGACGCGTTAAAGAGAAGCATCTTGCGGCGATAAAGATGAAGCCATGCGGAAGTCGTAGTGACTTCCGCATGGCTTCTTCGGCGTGCCGCATGGCGTGTTGGCTGGCTGTCAGCGCAGCACGAAGTTGTAAGTGACGACGCCTGCGACTTTGATGGGCTGCCCTTCGAGCCGCGTGGGCGCAAAGCGCGTCTTGCGCGCCGCCTCGACCGCGGCCTCTCGCAGCAGTTCGTGCCCGTAAGTGGCTTTCGCAAATTTCACCGTGCCGTCTTCGTTGACGAGAATCTGCACGGTCACCACGCCCTGCGCGCGAGCGGCGCGGGCTTCCGCCGGATAGTCGGGCGCGGGTTTGTGTGTGGCCTTGCCGTTCAGCACGCCGCCGGAGATGGGCATCCGCTCGGCGAACTCGTAGTCGGGCAACTTCAGTTGCGCCGCGTCCGGCTCTCCGAAGGTGATGCTCGTCGGCTCTGTGACGCTGAACACCTTGCCCTGCAAGTAGTCCACCGTCTTGAGCGGCACGCGGCCGAGTTCCGGCGTGAAGTAATAGTCAAACAGCGGCGCGCCCGTCTGCTCATCCTTGATGCGATGCAGGTAGGCCGTCCGGCCGAGCACCTCTTCCGTCCTGACGAAGTTGGGGCTGGCGCGCAGTTGCTCGACGGTGGGCGGCGGCGTGGTCGCCGTCTCGGG
Source organism: Pyrinomonadaceae bacterium (assembly GCA_030841105.1). GTDB lineage: Bacteria > Acidobacteriota > Blastocatellia > Pyrinomonadales > Pyrinomonadaceae > JAIVJZ01. The sequence continues at coordinate 86,204 of JAVEDE010000112.1, read as the reverse complement.
CGGGCTGCTGCGGTTCTTCACGATCATGCGGTAGTTGTGGTGGACGTTGAAGAAGCCGCGCCCCGGCTCGTAGACGCGCTCGGTGTAGGGCGAACCGTCCTCGTTGATGTAGACGGTTCGGAAACTGCCGCCGGACGAGACGTAGCGGACTTCTTTCAGCGTGTGCGTGTTGCCTTCTTGCAAGTACTGTGTGACGCGGCTGTGGAGGGTGAAGGCGGGCTGCTTCGTCTCCTGCGCGCGAGCGGGCGCGTGGAGTTGGGCGGCGAGTAGAAGCGACGCGAGTGTGAAGATTATTTTTCTCAAGAGTGCCTCCGGCGGGAGCGTTGTGGTCGGGCGCGTCAAAGCGTACTGCCACTCGCGCCGCGGGTCAACGGCGGAGTGAAAGCGTGCGCCGCCGATGTATGGGAACGATGCTGGACGCGAACGTCACACACGCACGCTTCGGTTGGGCTGCGCCGTTTTTGGCGGGGAAAGGGCGCGTGCGGCGTTTGCCGGTTGGCCGTGCCGCGTTGGGAACGTGAGATGCAGGGGAACATTCCTTAACTTCTCGAATCTGCTTTGCAACATTATCGTGTGAAGATGCATGCTCCATTAAATTCGAGAGGCCGGGAGCGTCCGGGCGCGGCGGAAATTACTCGACAACGCCGTGCGGCGTGGGCGGAGGTTTGAACGACTATGTTTCCCATTGGCGATGACAACTCCGACCGGCACACGACGCCCGTCGTCAACTATCTCCTGATCGCGGCGAACATCCTCGTCTTCGTCCTGTTTCAAGGCTTCGGCTCGAACGACCGCTTCACCTACGCGTGGTCAACCGTGCCCGCAGAGATCACGACGGGGAAGGACATTGATCGCCCCGTCGTGGTGACAAGCCCGTCGGGCGATGCGGTCGGGCGGATCAATCTCGAACCGACGCCGGGCAGCGTCTATCTCACGCTGCTGACCTCGATGTTCATGCACGGGGGACTCGCGCACCTGTTCGGCAACATGCTCTTCCTCTGGATTTTCGGCGACAACCTCGAACACCGCATGGGGAAGGTGAAGTACCTGATCTTTTATTTACTGTGCGGCCTCATCGCGTCGCTCGCGCACGTCTTTTCGACGACGGCGTTCGGGCAGAACCCTTATGTGCCGAGCCTCGGCGCGTCGGGCGCGATCTCGGGCGTGCTCGGCGGCTACCTGCTCTTGCACCCGACGCGCGGCGTCCACGTCATCATCTTCAGTTTCATGGTACGCACCGTGCCCGCCTTCGTCGCCATCGGCCTCTGGTTCGTCTTCCAGTTGATCAACGGCCTCGGCATGCTGGGGCAGGGTTCGCAGGAGGGCGGCGGGGTGGCCTACGCCGCGCACATCGGCGGCTTCATCGCCGGACTCCTGCTCGTCAAATTCTTCGACTCCGGCGTGAAGAGCGACCCGACGCAGACGTGGCGGGGCACGCGCGCCGGTTATTAGTGAAACGACGGCGGCACGTTGAGTCGGACGGCGAGACGCGCGCGCCGCTAGAAACTTCCAGATAGGGAGAAATAAACATGGCTGATAACGATAACGTGATCTCCGTACTCAATAACTTGATCGAGACTTGCAAGGACGGTCAGAACGGTTTCCAGACCGCCGCCGAAGGCGTGACGCGCAGCGATTTCAAGTCGCTCTTTTATCAATACTCGCAGCAGCGCGCGCAGTTTGCAGGGGAGTTGCAAGCGGAAGTGCTCCGCCTCGGCGGCGACCCGGCGCAGGCGGGCAGCGTCGCGGCCACGCTGCATCGCGGCTGGATCAACATCAAGTCCGCCGTGACGGGCGAGGACGAGAACGCGGTGCTCGCCGAATGTGAACGCGGCGAAGACTCCGCCGTCTCGAACTATAAAGACGCGCTCGCCGACGCGAACCTGCCGGCGGACGTGCGCGCCATCATCGAACGCCAGTCCGCGCAGGTGCAGGAGGCGCACGACCGCGTCCGCAACCTCGAACGCGCGACCGAAACCGGCGGCAATCGCGCCGCGAACACGGCGGGCGCATAATCGTCGAAACATTCACGTGAGGCGGGCGTCGAAAAAAACGTCCCTCTCACTTTTAGTCAACCGACTCAACCAACTCACAGAGAACAAACAGAGGGAGAACGAACATGGGAAAAGGTAACAAGCTCGGCTTCATGCTGAGCGCAGCATTGATGTGTACGGCGCTTTTGGCCTCGACGGCGGCGGCGCAGAATTCAAACTCAAGCACGACGGGCATGGGCGTCGGCACGGGACAGACGGCAACGGTCAGTTCATCTGACCGGAAGTTTGCGATGACGGCGGCGATGGGCGGCATGGCCGAAGTCGAGACGGCGCGGCTCGCGTTGACCAAAGCGTCGAGCGATTCCGTCAAGCAGTACGCGCAGAAGATGATTGACGATCACACGGCGGCCAACGCCGAGTTGATGCAGATCGCCTCGTCGAAGGGCATCACTTTGCCAAGTGCGCCCGACGCTAAACACAGGGCGATGATGGCGAAGATGGGGAGACTCTCCGGCGCGGCGTTCGACCGCGAGTACATCATGATGGCGGGCAGCAAAGACCACATTAAGATGGAGAAACTCTTCAGGGATGAAAACATGAAGGGCAAGGACGCCGACCTCAAGGCGTTCGCCGCGAAGACCCTTCCCGTCGTCCAGATGCACTTGCAGATGGCGCGCGACCTGCACGGCTCGATGTCGGGCATGAAGGGCATGGATCACAGCAAGTAGACGGGTGCGCGCCGCGAGGCCGCAACACGAACGGCGAGGCGGGAGCGGAGCGGCAAAAGATGCCTTCCGCTTCCGCCTTTTGCTTTCGCTTCCGCCTTTTGCTTTCGCGCGCGGCTCAGTTAAGATCGTCAGTGAGTTAATTGCAGAGGAGTATTCAAGTCATGTCAGCCATCGAAACGGGCGCGCCGCCCGTCAACCAGCAGAATTTGGAGATTCGCCCGACGCCGCGCGCGGAGATGAACCTCTACCCGCTCGACACGTTCCCTTATGAATTCGTCGGGCGCGAGATCACCGTCAGCTTCGAGATGCCGGAGTTCACGGCCATCTGCCCGTTCTCCGACTTCCCGGACTTCGCCAACATCAAACTCGCCTACGTGCCCGGCGAGCTTTGCGTCGAACTGAAAAGCCTCAAGCTCTACATCAACTCGTTCCGCGACGTGAAAATTTTTCACGAGCACGTCATCAACGTCATCCTCGAAGACTTCGTGCGCGCCTGCCAGCCCTTGAGCGTCGAACTCGAAGGCGACTTCAACATCCGCGGCAACATCAAGACGGTGGTGCGCGCGAGTTACAAGAAGCAGTAAAGCTGTCCGTGGTCAGTTGTCAGTTGCGTGTGGTTCGTCAGCCGACAACTAAAGATAAAAGTTTCAGCTTAGCGAAGAGACTAAGACAACTGACGACGGACAATTGACGACGGACATTTTTATGACCACCGGAATCATCGGCATCGCTATCCTGGTCGCGCTCGTCGTGCTGTTTCTGGTATGGCGGACGGTGAAGGTGTTCGTCAAACTCGCGCTCGTCGGCCTCGTCGCGCTGCTCGTCGTCGCCGCGCTCGTGTGGTGGAACTACTCCGGCGGCGCGCGGAGTTCGACGCCGAACGCGAATCGCCCCGCCGCGAACACGCGCCGCACCACGACGACGAACCGCTGATTCGCCCGCGCGACCGTTCGCCGCCGACGCGCAACCCCGCTCATGGCCGAGACCGACACCGACCCCGCCGACGAGTTCGACCGTTCGATCAGCGCGGGCGCGCTCGACGAGCGCACGCCCGGCCTCTTCCGGCGTTACCAACGCCTCCCGCGAAACGTCCTCGTCATCAGTCTCGTCAGTTTCCTGAACGACGCTTCGAGCGAGATCATCTATCCGCTGCTGCCGGTCTTCCTCGCGGGCGCGCTCGGCGTGACGCCCGTCGTCATCGGTCTGATCGAAGGCGGCGCGGAGTCTGTGTCGAGTTTCCTGAAACTCTTCGCGGGCTACTTCAGCGACCGCAGCGGGCGGCGCAAAGCCCCGGTCGTCTTCGGCTACGCGCTGGCGAGCATCGTGCGCCCGCTGCTCGGCTTCGCGACGAGTTGGCCGCAGGTCTTCGCCGTGCGCTTCGCCGACCGCGTGGGCAAAGGCATCCGCAGCGCGCCGCGCGACGCCATGATCGCCGACTCGGCCACGCCACACGAACGCGGCCTCGCCTTCGGCTTTCACCGCGCGATGGATCACCTCGGCGCGGTCGTCGGCCCGTTGCTCGGCTTCGCGCTGCTCGTCTCGATCGCGGGCAACCGTAACGCCCCGACGCTCGCGGAGTATCGCTGGATTTTCCTCGCCGCATCCATCCCCGCGCTCGCCGCCGTGCTCGTCGCCGCCTTCGCCATCCGCGAGACACGCAAAGACCGTGACGACGGGCGCGCTCACCGGAAGGCGGAACGCGAACGCGCCGACGCCTTGCGCGCGGAAAGTAGCGACGGCGCGGCCGCCTCGACTAACGACGCCGCGCCCGCTGCCGCTCCGTCCGCCGTCGCTTCGGCTGCCGCACCGCCGCGCTTTTCGCTGCGCGGTTTCGATGGAAACTTCAAACGCTTTCTCATCATCATCGCGCTCTTCACCCTGTCGAACTCTTCGGACGCGTTTCTACTCTTGCGCGCGCGCGAGGTGGGCATCTCGACGGCGACGATCCCTCTGCTGTGGGCTGCGCTGCATGTGACGAAAGTTTTGAGTTCGCTCGTCGGCGGCGACCTCTCGGATCGCTTGGGGCGCAAGACTCTGATCGTGACGGGCTGGCTCTTTTACGCCGCCGTCTATCTCGGCTTCGCGTTTGTCTCGACGGTCGGGGGCGCGTGGGTGCTGTTCCTCGTCTACGGCATCTATTTCGGTCTGGCCGAAGGCGCGGAGAAGGCGCTCGTCGCCGACCTCGTGCCCGCCGACAAACGCGGCACGGCTTACGGTCTCTACAATCTCGCGTTCAGCATCACGGTCTGGCCTGCGTCGCTGTTAATGGGCGCGCTGTGGAGTTGGCGCGGCGCGTCCGTGGCCTTCGTGGCGAGCGCGTGCGTCGGCACGCTGGCCGCGTTGTTGCTCGCCACGGTCGTCCGCCCCGGCGCGCTGAACAAAAGGTGAGAGGGGAGTTGAAATAATGATATAGTGCGCGCGTTTTCGCCCGCCGCGCGTGCCCTCTTGCGACGCGCCAGCGCGCCGAACCTTCATCTTGTGACAGGAGCTAACATCCCCAATGACCAGCGAAATCACCGACAACATCCTGCGCGACATCATGCCGAACCTGCCCGCCGCGAAACGGCAACTCTATCTCCCCTTCCTGAACTCGGCCATGCAGGAGTTCGAGATCGCCACCTACCTGCGCGCCTCGGCCTTCCTCGCGCAACTCGCGCACGAGTCGGCCGAGTTGCGCTTCTTCGAGGAGATCGCTTCGGGCAAGGCTTACGAGGGGCGCAAAGACCTCGGCAACACGCAGCCCGGCGACGGCGTGAAGTACAAAGGCCACGGGCCGATCCAGATCACCGGCAGAGCAAACCACGCCGCCTGTGGCAAGGCGCTCGGCCTCGACCTCATCGACAACCCCACGCTCATCACGCAGCCGCCCAACGCCTTCCGCTCAGCCGGTTGGTTCTGGGACACGCGCGGCCTGAACGCGCTCGCCGATCAACGTCTCTTCAAAGCCATCACCAAGAAGATCAACGGCGGCCTCAACGGTCTGGACGACCGCCAGAAATATTACGACCGCGCGCTGCGCGTCATCCCCGAAGATTTAGACATGGTGGCAAAGAACCTGAACGTCCCGGCCGACGAGGAGCACGGCGACGTGACCCCGGCCGTCCTCGCCGCCGCCACGAACACGCCCCCCGCCGCCACCACGCCGACGACGACCGTGACGACGACCATCGTCACCACCACAGCCGACGCGACGCCCGAAGTAGAGGGCGCGGCGAGCGCGGAGTTTGAAGCGGGCGGCGGCGACACGACGGTAGACGCATCAGCCTCCGACGCCGACTAAGCCGCCTGACGCGTCGGCCTCGGACGGTGACTAAGTTCCCTGTAGCGTCTACGTCCGACGCCCACTAAGTTGCTTGATGCGTCGGCATTCGACGCAGACTAAACCGGCTGACGTTTCCCCGCCGCACTCGGCACACGCCGCCGCACTCGTCGCGCCTTGCCGCACGCGTCGCCTGTCGCGCGTCGCTGTGCGCCAGCCTCGGCTTGACTTCCGACCGTCGTTCTCTGTATCACGGTTGAGTCAATTCATTCAGGTGAAATCAAACGCGGGGGCAGAGGTTAGTCCCTGTCCCCGCGTCAATTTTTTTCAGTTCAACATCTCGCGGCGCACGGGCGCGGAGAAGTTTCGTCTCCGCCGCCCTGCGCGCCGCCGGTCGAAATTTGTCCGGGCGCGTGTTCCGGCAGCAGCAATTTTCAAATGGACTCATCCAACTATCATCTCATCAACACCCCTGCGGAACTCGCCGCCGCCTGCGCCGAACTGTCCGTGCAGACGGCCGTCGGCTTCGACACGGAGACCACCGCGCTCGATCCTTACCGCGGCCGCATGCGGCTCATGCAGTTCGCCGCGCCCGAAGGCGTGCCTTACCTCGTTGACCTCGATTGCTTCCGCACGGGCGACGACCGCGCGCCCGACCTCGACGCGCTCGCGCCTCTGCTCGAACTGCTCGCCGCCGCGCGCCCCGTGAAGGTGGCGCACAACGCGAAGTTCGACGCCAAGTGGACGAAGCATCAATTCGGCACGGAACTCGGCGGCATCTTCGACACGATGCTGGCGAGCCAACTCGTCTCGGCGGGCGAATCGGAAGATCGCCACTCGCTCGCCGCCGTCGCCGCGCGCTACCTCGACGAGACCGTGGACAAGTCCGAGCAACTCAGCGACTGGGGCGGCACACTCTCCCCTTCGCAACTCGAATACGCCGCGCGCGACGCCGCCCTCATGCTCCCCTTGCGCGAGCGGCTCATCGAACTGCTCAAGCGCGACGGTCTCTTCAATGTCGCCCAACTCGAATTCGAGTGCGTCGTCGCTGTCGCCTGTCTCGAACTCAACGGGATTTTTCTCGACGCCGCGCGCTGGCGCGAGCAGTTAGCTATCGTCGAAAAGCGTCGCGCCATCCTCGCCGAAGAGTTGCAGGTGATGCTCGCTGAAGAGTCCACGCAGCAGTCCTTCTTCGGCCCCACGCGCAACGACATCAACCTCGACTCGCACGTCCAACTGACCAAAGCCCTCAAGCGCGTCCTCCCCAACGTGGAACTCCCCAACTCCACGCGCAACTGGAAACTGCAACCGCTCGCCGCCGAGCACGAAGAGATACGCGTGCTGCTCGAATACCGCACCGTCCAGAAGGCGCTCACCAGCTACGGCGAAAACATCCTCAACGAAATCAATCCCGTCACCGGCCGCATCCACGCCAACTTCCACCAGATCGGCGCGCCCACCGGCCGCTTTGCCTGTACGAATCCTAACGTCCAACAAGTGCCGCACGCCGTCGAGTACCGGCGTTGCTTCCGCGCGCCGGAGGGACGGAAACTCGTCATCGCGGATTACTCGCAGATCGAACTACGCATCCTCGCGCACGTCACCGAAGACAAGGGCTTCATTGACGCGTTCAAGTCGGGCGCGGACTTGCACCGCGTCACGGCCGCGCAGGTCTTCAACACGCCGCTCGAAGAGGTGACCAAGGAGCAGCGCGATTTCGCCAAGCGGCTCAACTTCGGCGTGGTCTACGGCATCGGCGCGCAGCGTTTCTCGATGATGACGGGCATTCCTCTGACCGAGGCCGAGAGCATCCTCGCGCGTTACTTCCAGACCTATCGCGGCCTCGACACGTGGCTGCGCGACGCGGCGCGCAAGGCTGTGCGCGAGCGCATGGCGCGCACCATGTCGGGGCGACTCGCGCGGTTTAACTTCGACGCCGAAGACCGGCAGGCGGCCTCGCTCGCGCAGCGCAACGGCAAGAACATGCCTATTCAGGGCGCGTCCGCAGACATCCTCAAGCGTGCCCTGCGACTCCTGCACGACAGGCTGAAAGAGACGACGGCGCGGCTCGTCAACATCGTGCACGACGAGATCGTCGTCGAGGCCGACGCGGCCGACGCCACGGAGATCGCGCGGCTGGTGGAAGAGGCCATGTGCGCGGCGGGCGAAGAGTACGTCACACGCGTCCCCGTCAAAGTGGAGACGGAAGTCGCCGACGAGTGGGTTAAATGAAGGGATGAGGGCAGAGGGATGAGGGATTAACGGAGCGCGCCGTCAGATGTCTGGCCCGGCTTACGATAAAGGTAAATATGGCGCGCAAAAAAGGAGAGGGGCATTGAGCCGCCTCTCCTTTTCGCCGTCGGTTGATTGAAGGGCGCGATGGGCGCGCGTTCTCGTTGCTACTTACCTACAGCCACCTTCCTGCTTCCCTTCAACAGATCGGTTTTCATCCGCGCCAGGGTGGCGGCTTGCGCCGTCATCGAGTCAACAAGCGCTGACACGAGAATAAATTCTGCCGGAGTTGTCCAGCCGGGAAACCTGATGATGCGTATTAATTCTTTGAAATCATCTTCGCTGTTGAGATTGGCGAGAGCTTTGCTGAGGGCGGTGATCTTTTTTCCGAGTCCGGGGATGTCATGTTCAGGCATGAAGATGCTCCTTTGTCAGGGTTATGAGTGGGAGTCTGACGAAGTAAAGCTCGTCAGCGCAAATGTGCAAACGTGATAGCGTGCGAGGCTGGTGGAAGATATGTCCGCCGCTCTTAAAAGTCAATAACAATTGCCCCGCGATGTGCGCCTGACGCGCCTGAGAGGAACGTGCGCCGACGCTGTGCGCAGGCATCGCGTGCGCTCCCGCAACGTTCGCTGCGGTGTTGTTTCGGTATCGCTGCAAAGAGGTGTATTATCCGCGAGCGTTATCGTTCGTCCTCGCTTCTGTTCCTTTAACTCACAACCCCGTGCGAGTGCATCGCCCGCCGGTATCCCACAGGAGTCTGCTCATGTTGAATAAATCAACGCGCCGCGCCGTCTTAAGTGCGCTCGTGTTCGTCGCCCTGTTTCTCTCGCCCTTCATTTCGCGCGCCGCGGATTTCCGGCGCGAGGTCGTCTACCAGATCATCACGGATCGCTTCTTCGACGGTAACTCAGCCAACAACAACCCGGCGCAGAGTTCGGGTCTCTACGACTCGACCAAGACCAACTGGCGCGCCTACTGGGGCGGCGACCTGCAAGGCATCCAGCAGAAGATGTCATACCTCGCCGGGATGGGCGTCACCGCCATCTGGATTTCGCCGCCCGTGGACAACTTGAACACCAACATCCCCGACGGCAACGGCAACCCCACCGCCTCCTACCACGGCTATCAGGGGCGCGACTTCAAACGCATCGAGGAACATTCCGGCAGCGCGTCGAACGCGTGGACGGACTTCGACAACCTCGTCACCGCCGCGCACTCGAACGGCATCAAGGTCATCGTTGACTTCGCGCCCAACCACTCGACGCAGGACAACGCGGGCGAGTTCGGCGCGCTCTACGACAACGGCACGTTCCTCGGCAATTACACCAGCGACTCGAACGGCTACTTCCACCACAACGGCAACATCTCCAACTGGGACGACCGCTATCAGGTGCAGTACTACACCCTGTTCAACCTCGCCGATCTCAATCAGGAGCACGCGACCGTTGACGCGTACATGAAAGCCTCCGCCCTGCTCTTCCAGCAGCACGGCGTGGACGGCTTCCGCATTGACGCCATCAAGCACATCACTTGGGGCTGGCAGTACTCGCTCGCCAACTCGATCTACGCGAACGGCGACAGCTTCCTCTTCGGCGAGTGGTATCAGACCTCGACCGCCGACCCGCTCTACCGCGACTCCTACAAGTACACCAACAAGAGCGGCATCTCCATGCTCGACTTCCCGCTCAACACCGCCATCCGCAATGTCTTCGGCTCGAACGCCAACTTCTCCGACATTGACGCCGTGCTTACGGCCGAGGCCGCGAATTTTACTTGGGACGAAGACCTCGTGACGTTCATTGACAACCACGACATGACGCGCTTCCTCACGCTCCTCAACAACAACAACCGTCTCCATCAGGCGCTCGCCTTCATCCTCACGCAGCGCGGCGTGCCCTGCATCTACTACGGCACGGAGCAATACCTGCACAACGACACCACGGGCGGCGGCGACCCCTACAACCGCCCCATGATGAACGCCTTCTCGACCACGACCACCGCCTACACGCTCACCAACCGCCTCTCCACCCTGCGCCGCAACAACCCGGCCATCGGCTACGGCTCGACGCAGCAGCGTTGGATGAACTCGGACGTCTACATCTACGAGCGCAAGTTCTTCGGCAACACCGTCCTCGTCGCCATCAACAAGAACGAGACGACTTCCTACCCCGTCACCGGACTCAACACCGCGCTCCCCGCCGGCACTTATGCCGACACCCTGACGGGCTTGCTCGGCGGTTCGAGCATCACGGTCGCCGCCGGGTCGGGCGGCAACAACCCCGTCTCGAATTTCACGCTCCCGGCGCACACCGTCGCCGTCTGGAGTTTCACAGAGTCGCCCGCCGCGCCGCAGGTCGGCGTCATCGGCCCGACGGTCGCGCACCCCGGCGTGCGCGTCACCATCGGCGGCAAAAACTTCGGCACGACGACCGGCACGGTCAAGTTCGGCACGACTACCGCGACCGTCAACTCTTGGACGGCGACGAAGATCGTCGCGACCGTGCCCGTCGTCACCAACGGCAACTACAACGTCACCGTCACCAACTCTTCGGCGCAGGTGTCGAACGGCATCCAGTTCACCGTGCTCGCGGCGAAACTCATACCCGTCACGTTCACCGTCTTCAACGCCTCGCCGACGCAGACGGGCGACTACATCTTCCTGACGGGCAACACCGTCGAGTTGAGCAACTGGGCGACGACGTGGGACGCGGCGGTCGGGCCGATGCTCACGCCGAACTACCCGAACTGGTTCTTGAACGTGAGCGTCCCGGCGGGCACGACGCTGCAATTCAAGTTCATCAAGATCGCCGCCAACGGCACGGTCACGTGGGAGGCTGGCGCGAACCACACCTACACCGTGCCCGCGAGCGGCGTCGGGTTCGTCAACGTCAACTGGCAGTATTAACGCGCGGTTAGTCATAGTGGAAGCATTGGGAAGGGTAAGGGGGAAAGGGTAAGGGGGAAAAGCGATTGGCGCGGAGTATTGTTTTGCCCTTCCCCTTTTCCCCTTACCCCTTACCCTTTCTTTTGAGGTCGGAGCGATGAAGAGATTTTTTATCCTCGCGGGGCTGGCGTTAGCCCTGACACTCCACGCGCAGGCGGCGATTCGGCAAACTCAAACTACGGGCGCGGCGGCGCAGGCGGGCGGTAAGGCGAAGGGCGGCGCGAAGGTCGCCCCGGACGCGTGGAAAAGTTATGCCGGTCGCTACGAACTCGGCGCGGGCATCATCCCCGTCACCACGCTCGACGTGACGCTCGAAAATAACGAACTCTGGGTGAAGCCTTCGCTCGTCAAGAAACGCAAACTCGCTGCCACCCGCTCCCGTCGCGTTTTCCTAGACGAGATCGAAGGCACGCGCTACACGTTCAACCGCGACGAAGAGGGGCGCGTCGTCAGTCTCACCTTTCAATACGAGGGGAGCGAGTACACGGCGCAGCGCGTCACGCTGCCGCCGCCGAGCGTGAAGGGGAACACGACCTTCAAGTTGAAGGGCTACACGGACGCGCGCGTGGTGGCGCTCTCCGGTTCGTTCAACAACTGGAACGAGTCGCAGTTGCTCTTCGCGCGCGAGGGCGACGAGTGGGTCTGCCGCGTTGACCTCACGCCGAATCGCTACACCTACAAATTCGTCGTAGACGGCAACTGGTTGCTCGACCCCGCCAACCCCGACACGGAAGAGGACGAGTACGGCAATCTCAACTCGGTGCTGATCATCAAAGACAAGTAAGCGTTGTCGCGTTGCGCGCTCAAAAGTTTAGTTGTCCGTCGTGTCAGTCGCTTGTCGCTTGCGCCAGAGGAAGTAGACAGGGATGCCGGTGAGCACGAGCAGGTAGCCGATGCCGGAAGTCTCCGGCGTGAGGTAGGCGAGGTCGAGGACGAGCAAAAGCGCGAGCACGATGTAGACGAGCGGCACGAGCGGGTAGCCGAACGTGCGGTAGGGGCGCGGGGCGTCGGGGAGTTTGCGGCGCAAGCGGATGACCGCCCCGACCATCAACGCGTAGAAGACTAGATCGGCCGAGATGATGTATTCGAGCAGTTGCGTGTAGACGTTGCCGTAAGAGACGGAGACGGTTTGCGTCTGCGCGTTGAACGTCTCCGTCACCGTGCGCGGCAGCGTCAAGAGCGACGCCCACACTCCCTGCACGACGAGCGCGACGGCGGGCACGCGGCGCGCGTTGACCGTCGCGACGCGCGCGAAGAACAGCCCGTCGCGCGCCATCGCGTAATAGACGCGCGCGCCCGCGAGTATGAGTCCGTTGTTGCAGCCGAAGGTCGAGACGATGATCGCGCACGCCATCAAGACCGCGCCGCGTTCGCCGAAGATGACCGCCATCGCGGCGGTCGCCACGCGGTTCTGCGGGGCTTGCTGGATGCCTTTGAGCGGGAGCGTCACGACGTAGGCGAGGTTGGCGAGCAGGTAGAGCGCGACGACGAGCGCGCACCCCGCGAGCAGCGCGCGCGGCAAATTGCGCCCCGGCTCTCTCACCTCGCCCGCCGTGAACGTCACGTTGTTCCATGCCGACTGCGCGAACAGCGGCCCTACCATCGCCCGCCCGAGCAACGCCACGAGCGCGAGCGTGCCCGTCAAAGCGAGATCGCCCTGCGCGCCCTGCGGCGTCCAACCGTTCGCCCACGAATCCCACCACGCCGCAGTGAAGGCCGCGCTCCCGCGGTTCGCGCCGACGAAGAGGCCGAGCACGATGAGCGCGCCGAGCGCGGCGGTCTTCGTGAAGGTGAAACTGTTCTGGATGAGCTTGCCGAGTTGCAGCCCGCGCGTGTTCGTCGCCGTCAAGAGCAGGATCATCAGGACGGCGACGAGTTGCTGCGTCGAAAGACTGACGGCGTACTTGCCGAAGACGCGTTGCGGCGCGATCAAATAATTGTTGGCCGAAATGTCCGGCGCGAGCACGCCGACGAAGTTGGCGAAGGCGATGGCGACCGCCGCAATCGTGCCCGTCTGGATGACGAGGAGCAGCGACCAGCCGAACAGAAACCCGACGGCCGGACTATACCCCTCGCGCAAAAACACGTACTGCCCGCCCGCCCTCGGCATCATCGCCGCGAGTTCCGCGCAGCACAGCGCGCCCGTCACCGTGAGCACGCCCGCCAAAGCCCACGCCGCGAGCAGCCACCCCGGCGCGCCCACCAGACGCGACGACTCGGCCGACACCAGAAAGATGCCCGACCCGATCATCGAGCCGACGACGATCATCGTCGCATCGAGCAGCCCGAGGCCGCGTTCGAGTTTCGGTGTCGGAGGCGTCACGCCCTTGGCGGTCTTCATAAGAGTTCGGGTGCTACGGTTAAAGGTTGGAGCGGGCGCGTATGTTGCAGCCTGCGCGGCGGCGCTGTCAAGGGTTATGATCCGAACCCCTCGCTTGACAGTCGCCGCGCGGCTCACCTAGTCTTGATGTTTAGTAAATCATAAACTTCATTGTCCGCCTGCCAATAGTTACTTAACACCGGGACGCAAAATTATTCCTATGATTAAAGAAGAACTGACAGAGTTGATTCAAGCGCGGCGCGCGCACGTCGGCGTGATCGGACTGGGCTACGTGGGCTTGCCGCTATCGGCCGAGTTCGCGCACAAGGGCTTTCAGGCCACGGGCTTTGAAGTTGACGAGGCGAAGGCCGCGCAGATCAACCGCGGCGAGTCGTACATCGGCGACGTGCGCGCGTCGCTCGTCAAAGAGTTGGTCGAGGCGGGGCGTTTGCGCGCGACGACGGACTTCGGCGAGTTGTCCAAATGCGACGCGATCATCATCTGCGTGCCGACGCCTCTACGTAAGACGAAAGAGCCGGACATCTCTTACATCCTCGCGGCGGCGGGCGAGATTCAGAAACATCTCAGGCGCGGCCAACTGATCATCCTCGAATCAACCACCTATCCCGGCACGACCGACGAGGTGCTGCTCCCCATGCTCGAAGAGCGCGGGATGCGACTCGACGCGGATTTCCTGCTCGCCTTCTCGCCCGAACGCGTTGACCCCGGCAACCCGCAGTTTCAGACGCACAACATCCCGAAGGTCGTCGGCGGCTGCACGGACGATTCGACGGAAGTGGCCGCCGCGCTCTACGGTCAGATCGTTAATAACGTCCACCCGGTCACGTCGGCGCGCGTGGCCGAGGCGGCGAAGTTGTTGGAGAACACTTTCCGCGCCGTCAACATCGGCATGGCGAACGAGATGGCGCGTCTCTGTTACGCGCTCGGCATAGACACTTGGGAGGTGATCCGCGCGGCGGCGACGAAGCCCTTCGGCTTCATGCCCTTCTATCCCGGCCCCGGCATCGGCGGCCACTGCATCCCGCTCGACCCGCACTATCTTTCGTGGAAAGCGCGCCAGCACGGCTTCGACTCGCGCTTCATCGGGCTGGCCGAAGAGGTCAACTCGCGGATGCCCGATCACGTCGTCACGCTCGTTGCCGACGCTCTGAACGACGAGCGCAAGGCGCTCAAAGGGTCGCGCGTCTTACTGCTCGGCGTGGCCTACAAGAAGGACGTAGACGACGTGCGCGAAAGCCCCGCGCTCTCCATCATTGATCGCCTGCGCGCGAAGGGCGCGGAGGTGAGTTATCACGACGAGTACGTCTCCGAAATACGCTTCGACGACGCGCACACCGAAGGCGGCGGCGACCCGCTGCAATCCGTCGCGCTCTCGGACGACGAACTCAAAACGTCCGATTGCGTCGTCATCGTCACAGACCACAGCGCGGTTGACTACGCCCGCGTCTGCGAACTCTCCACGCTCATCGTGGACACGCGCAACGCCCTCAACGGCGACCTGCGCAAGAATAGTTGCGCCCGCATCATCCGGCTCTGAAACGGTCAGTAGTCCGTCGTCCGTTGTCAGTCGTTCAAATCCGTTTCAGCCACGCGCGTGGTTGCCACGGGCGACGGACTACTGACGACGGACGGTTTTATTTATGCTGAAAGTCATCAACGTCGTGGGAGCGCGGCCGAACTTTATGAAGGTCGCGCCCATCGTGGAGGCGATGCGGCGGCGGGCGACGGAGTTTGCGCCGCTGGTCGTCCACACCGGGCAGCACTACGACGCGCGGATGTCCGAGGCGTTCTTCCGCGATCTCGAACTGCCCGAACCGGACGTGCACTTGGGCGTCGGCTCCGGGACGCACGCGGCGCAGACCGCGGCCGTGCTCGAACGCTTCGAGCCGGTCGTCATCAGTGAACAACCCGATTGGGTCGTGGTCGTCGGCGACGTCAACTCCACGCTCGCGTGCGCGCTCTGCTGCGCGAAGTTGGGCGTGCGTGTCGCGCACGTCGAGGCGGGGTTGCGCAGCCGCGACCGCACGATGCCCGAAGAGATCAACCGCCTGCTGACCGACCAACTCTCCGACCTACTGCTTACGCCCTCGCCCGACGCCGACGAAAATCTGCTCGCCGAAAACATCCCGCGCGAGCGCATACGCTTCGTCGGCAACGTGATGATTGATTCGCTCTACGCGCAGTTGGAGCGCGCGAATCGTTCGCGCATACGCGAAGAGCTGGGCGTGAAGGGGATTGATTACGCGGTCTTGACGCTGCACCGCCCGTCGAACGTGGACGCGCGCGAGCCGCTCACGCGCGTCCTCGACGCGCTCGCACGCATCGGCGCGCGCCTGCCCGTCGTCTTCCCCGCGCACCCGCGAACGCGCCGTCGTCTGGAAGAGTTCGGGCTGCTCGGGCGCGTCGAAGCCCTCGCGCCGCGCGTGCGTCTCTGCGAACCGCTCGGCTATCTCGATTTCCTGCGCCTCTACAGCGGCGCGAAACTCGTGCTCACGGATTCGGGCGGCATTCAGGAGGAGACCACCGCGCTCGACATCCCTTGCCTCACCTTACGCGAAAATACGGAACGCCCGATCACCATCACGCACGGCACGAACCGGCTCGTCGGCACGGCGGACGCCGCGACGATCACCGCCGCCGCCTTCGACGCCCTCGACCACCCGCGCGAGAGCCGCCCGCCGCTCTGGGACGGCCAAGCCGCCGACCGCATCCTCAACGCGCTGCTCGAACCCCGCGCTTAAGCCGAAGCCATAAAGTCGAGTAGCACCCTGTCGGCGTTCTGCCATGAGAGGTGGCTGACCAGCCGCGCGGCCTCCTGACGTGTGGGCTGCACGTCGGCTTCCGGCAGTGTGATGACTTCCGAGAGTGCGGCGGCGAGCCGTTCGGGCGTAGGGTGCGCGAGGTGTATGGCGGGGCTGCTCTCCGGGTAGGCAGCCTGTAGAGAGGGGTGGTTCACCTCGACGACGGGCAAGCCGCACGCGAGCATCTCTTGAGGCACTAGTGAATAGTTGGTGAGCGAGATGGAGAGGCCGACGGTGGCGTTGCGATAGAGGTCTGGTAAGTCGTTCAGCGTGAGCACGCCCGCCAGTGTGTAGTCGAAGGGTAAGTCGAACGGCATTTCATCCGAGCCGAAGAGGACGACCTCCACGTCCGGGTGCTTCGCCTTCAACAGAGTCAGTGCGAGCAAGCCCAACTCCACCCCGCGCCTCGCCGTGTGATAGCGCGAGTAGAACACGACTCGTTTCCGTTGGGGGATTTCGGGGAGGGGAAAATAAACTTCCGGGTCGTAGGCCAACTCGAAGGGCACTGCATGATTGCCGTAGTCGCGCATCCGTTGTGCGAGCCAGCGACCGGCGCAGACACACTCGAACCCGAAACGGTAGGTTTCTTCCGCGAGCATCTTCCCGGAGCTTTCGGGATGGAAGAGCGATTCTTCGTCCTGCACGTAATAGATTTTCCGGCGGCACGCGGCGAAGTCTCTGAGCGGGTAGGCCGTCATCCATGAAGTCGCCAGACAGAACTCCGCCGGGAGCATTTCGGTGACGCCGAGATGCGTCGTCGCTTTCAGAGGGTAGAAAGTTCGTATCGCCGCGGCGGCCTCCGAGCCGCTCACGTAATGCGTGTCGCCGAAGACGTAGAAGTGGACTTCATAGCCCGCCTGTTCCAGCGCGAGAGCCGCACGGAAGATTGTTCGCATGCCCCCTGACGACGTGTGGAAATTAGGGATGATCCAGTTGACCCGCTTGTTAAAGCCGGGCGCATTGATACTCTCCGCGCCATGCGTGAAGGAGATGCGCCCGCACGCGTAACTGTAAGGCAGCGGCGACGTGGCCGGACTCCGCGTATTGACTCCCGTGACGGAGAGCCGCAACTTGCGGAGCGTCGCACGGTACGTCGCACGCGCGCCGTGGTCTTGCCAGAACTGGACGCCCCTCGCCAATAAACGCATGTGTCCCTGCCTCCTTTAAAGCAGTGACAAGTGACGAGTGACGAGTGACAAGTTGAAAACTAAAAACTTGTCTTGATTCCTGCTCGTCACTCGTCACTCGTCACTCGTCACTTGTCACTTGTCACTTGTCACTGACATATGGTCGCCGTTAGACCAACTTCTTACTTCGAGCGCGCCGCCAGTAATTCTTTCAACGCGTCTTCGATGACGGGCGCGATTCGCGCGGGCGCGAAGTGGCGCGCGATCTGTTCGTAGCCGCGGTCGGCGAGACGCTGCCACAAGTCCGGGCGCGTGTAAAGTTCGACCACGGCGTCGGCAAAGGCCGCGGGCGTGGCCGCGATCATGGCCGACTCGGCGTGCGCGAGTCCCATGCCTTCCGCGCCGACCGGCGTGGTGACGACGGGCAGGCCGTGCGCCAGCGACTCGCCGATCTTACCCTTTACGCCCGCGCCGTAACGCAGCGGCGCGACGAACACGCGACGCGTTTGCCAGAACGGCTCGACGTCCGGCACGTAGCCGCGCACGCGCACCGCCTCGCCTGCGTGCGCCAGAATCTCCGCCGGGTGGTCGCCGATGATGTCCAACTCGATAGAGGGCAACGCCTGTTTGATTAACGGGTAGACTTCGCGCAGGAAGTAGAGCACGCCGTCTCGGTTCGGCCGGTGCGCGAGATTGCCGATGAAGAGCAGGTGTTGTCTCTCGTCGAACGAGCCGCCGCGCTCGTGCAACTCGTGGATCGTCGGGACGACTGCGACGGGGACGCCGGGGGCTGCGCGCTCCATAATTTCTTTCTCGTCCGTCGAGGTGCAGAAGATGAAGTCGCTCGCGCGTGCGAGGCGCGTCTCCATCTCACGATAGCGAAGGGCGGCGCGCGCCGTCTCGGCGTCGCCCGTCAACTCGGCCTCGCGCTCGTGGCGGATGAAGTGCGCGTCCACCATGTCGTAGATGATCTTGATGTGCGGGGCGTGGCGGCGCAGCAGGGGGATGAGCGCCCCGGCCACTTCGGGACGGCTGATGAGGGCGGCGCGGAACTGCCGCTCTTTGAGCAGGCGGCGGAGTTCGGCCGCGCTGGCCGTCTCGACCCCCGCTTGCCAGAGCGGCTTTTCGTAGCCCGGCCACTCCTGCTTGCTCAGGGAGACGAAGACGGGGCGACTCCAGCGCGCGAGCGAAGTCAGGATGAAACTCATGCGCGCGCTGCCCGCGTCGCGGTCGGGCGTCGGCAGGCGGTCGTCGCAGACGAGCAGGGCGGAGCCGCGCCGCCGGTCGGACGCGCGCACGATGTTTTCCGGCGCGGCCTCGTAGTGCTCGCGCTCCAACTGCTCGCGCCACTTCTCGTAAAACTTTTCGCGGTTGATGACTTGGTAGCGTTTGAAGCCGGTGTTGACGTTCGTGCCGAGCGTGATGCCTTCGTGGTGGACGACGCGCGAGAGAGGCTGGTAGATGACCTTATAGCCGAGCGCGCGCACGCCGAAGCAGAGGTCTACGTCTTCGTAGTAGGCGGGCGCGTAGCGGCGGTCGAGGCCGCCGAGTTGGTCGAACAGTTCCTTTCGGATGAGGAAAGATGCGCCGGGGCAGTAGTCCACCTCACGCGCGAAATTGAAACGCTTGTCTTCGGGCGAGCGTCCCCAGCCGTAATGCATCGAGTTGCCGTCCTTCCAGACAATCGAGCCTGCGTCCTGGAGGATGCCGTTCGGGTAGATGTACATCGAGCCGACCGCGCCGACCGCCGGGTCGGACTCGACGGTCGCGACGAGCGGCGCGAGCCAGCCGGGTAGCAGCACGATGTCGTTGTTCAGCAGGATCAGGTAACGACCGCGCGCCGCACGTGCGCCCGTGTTGCACGCGTCGAGAAAGCCCGCGTTCTGCTCGATGGTGATGACGCGTATGAAGCCTTCGAGGTATGAGAGCACGCGCGCCGTCGCGTCGCTCGAACCGTTGTCCACCACGATGATCTCTGTCTCGTTGAGGTCAACTTCTTGGAAGACGGAGCGGAGGCACTGGAACGTGTATTCGATCTTGTTGTAGGCGAGCAGGACGATGGACGCGCGCACGGGGCGGTCGGGCGCGGGCACGCCATCTCTGCTGCCCTTGATCGCGTCCATCACGAAGAGGAAATCGGCCGCGCCCCACGGCCGAAGCTCCGGGGGCTTGGGTCGCGCCTTGATGTCCCACGCCTGATGGAAGTCGAGTCCGTGAGTGGTCGCGCTCAGGAGCACGCGGTCGAACAAATTGACCGCGCGCGCGCCGACGCGCAGGACGGCGGCCACCGTGCCGACGAACAAGCGCTTGAGCGACAGCTTGAGCGACAGCGGCAGACGCCCCCGAAGCGTATCTTTAGTGCGGCGCACGAGCGACATGCTTATCTCCCGTCCGTCTCAAGGCTGGTCGTCCAGTTCAGCAGCGGCCGGACGACGCCCGGTATCGGGCCGATGTAGTCGCCGCGCGCCGAGTCGCCCTGCTGGCTGTCAATCACCTGAAAGGCGACGACGCCGCGCGCCTGCGCGTGGAGCGTCGTCTGCGGCACGTGCGACATGACGGAGACGTTTGCGCGCAGCGTCCCCTCCGAGAGCGTGTTGCCGGGGATCGTGATGACGCTCGCGTAGCGGCCGACGGCGCGCGGCGTGCGCCGCCACTCGTCACCCGTGTCGTGCGAACTGAAGACGTGAACGCCCGTGTCGTTGTGAAACTCGACGTGCGGCGTGAGGACGTGCCCCGCTGTCAACACGTCGTAAGTGATCTCGACGCGGACGGGGCGACGGATGTCGAAGGCGATGGTCGGCGTCCCTTCGGCGTCGAGCACGCGCACGCGCGCGAGACGCGCGACCTCGTTGCCGGGTGCTTCTTCGGGCGTCGGCCACTCGCGCTCGGCCGTGATGTTCCAACTCGCGCTCAGGTAATCGTTGACGACCGCCTGCGGCTCGCCCTCGCTCACGATGCGTCCCTCGTGCAAGAGGACGACGCGTCGGCACAGTCGCGTCACGGCGGGCATGCTGTGCGAGACGAAAAAGATGGTGCGGCCGTGCTGGCGGATGGCGTGCATCTTGTCGAGACACTTCTGCTGAAACGCCGCATCGCCGACGGCGAGCACTTCGTCCATGATCAGGATTTCGGGTTCGAGGTGCGCGGCGACGGAGAAGGCGAGGCGCACGTACATGCCTGAGGAGTAACGCTTGACGGGCGTGTCTATGAACTTTTCGAGTTCGGAGAAGGCGACGATCTCGTCGAACTTGCGCTCGATCTCGGCGCGGCGCATGCCGAGTATGGCTCCGCTCAAAAAGACGTTCTCGCGCCCCGACAACTCCGCGTGAAAACCCGTGCCGACTTCGAGCAAGCTCCCGACGCGCCCGTACATGGCGACGCGCCCCGTGGTTGGCTTCGTCACGCGCGAGAGGATTTTCAAGAGCGTTGACTTGCCCGCGCCGTTGCGGCCGATGACGCCGACGAGTTCGCCCGGCTGCACGCTGAGGTTGATGTCGCGGAGCGCCCAGAAGTCGCGTCGCCGCTCGCCCGCCGTTGTCCCTTCCGCGTCGCGTCTGAAGGCGGCGCGCTGGAACGCGCCGCCGACAAGATCGCGGATCGTCAAATAGCCTGGATGCAGGCCGCCGAGCCGGTAACGCTTGCTGACATTTTCGATGGTGACGATTGGTTTCATCGGCGGCGGTTCAGATGATGTCGGCGAAGGTCTCTTCGATGCGGCGGAAGACGTAGTACGAACCGGCGAGCGCGGCGAGCGTGACGACGACGGCAAGCAGCGTCGCCAGCGGGTCGAACGTGCCGCCGAAGAGCGCGACGCGAAAGCCCTCGATGATGCCGGTCAAAGGGTTCAGGGCGATGAGGAATTGCCAGCGTCCGGGCACGCGCGCCGCCGGGTAAATGACGGGCGAGGCGAACATCCAGAATTGAATCAGGAAGGGCAAGGCGTGTCGCAGGTCGCGATACTTCACGGTCAGCGCGGAGATGAGCAGCCCGACGGCGAGCGCGAGCAGCACCGAGAGCAGCAGGAAGAAGGGCACGAGCGCCAGCCCCCACGTCGGCGTGAAGCCGTAATAGACGACCATCACGACGAGGATCAGCCCCGCAATGGCGAGGTCAACCAGCCCCGCCGCAATCGCCGCCGACGGGATGAAGGCGCGCGGGAAGTAGACCTTCGTGATCAGGTTCGTGTTGTTGATGAGACTGTTGGTGCTGTTCGTGACGGCGTTCGAGAAGAACGTCCAGATCAGTAGTCCGCTGTAGGCGAAGATGGGATAGGGGATGCGCCCCGTGTCGAGTCCGGCGAGCCGGTTGAAGACGAGCGTGAACAAAAGCATCGTCGCGAGCGGCTGCAAGATCGCCCACGCCGCGCCGAGCGCGGTCTGCTTGTAGCGCACCTTGATGTCGCGCCACGTCAGGAAGTAGAGCAACTCGCGGTACGACCACAAATCGGAGAAGGCGAACTGCACGCCCGTCTCTTCCGACTCGATCAGGATGAGCGGTCGGTCGGGCAGCACGAGCGCGTCGTCGCCGTCGGCGTCGGCAGTAGTGCGGGGCGTTGGCGGTGCGTGGTTGGCGACGGGCGTGGCGGCTACGTGGTGCGGAGACGCGATTGGTTCGCTGGTGTTTGAATCCATCAAATTCGAGTCGCGTCCGAAGTCGTTCGAGCGGCGCGTGCGCGTTTACCGGCGACGGCCGGAGAAGTTTTGCGTTGACAAGACAACGCAAGTCTAGACACAGGGCGGGGAAGAGTCAAAGGAAGGGATGAGGGATGAGGAATGGAATGAAGGGATGAGGGCGAAGGGATGAGGGATGAAGTGAAGCCGTGAATGGTGAATGGATGAAAGCCTGATCTTTCTATTCACCATTTACCATTCACCATTTACTTGTCCTTGTTCATCCCTCATCCCTCCCCCCGTTTGCCTCGCGGCGTCACGCTGGTGCATTCTGTCGGCTGCTTCGGGTTCAACTTTGGCAGGGGGCGCTAGACCACACGTTGAAACAACTTCTTCCGCGCACGTTGAGGACGCGTCTGGGGGCAGCGCGACGCCGCGTGCGCGCGCTCGCCTACCGGACTGAGGCGCAGCGGCGACGCCTGCTCGAAGACCGGACTTTGAACGCGGCGGAGCGCGAACTGCTCCGGCAAATCGAGAGCCGCATCTCGCCGCGCGACACGATGTACACGGGCGACGGCGCGCACTATTTCAAAGTCGGCCTCTCCGCAATGCGCGTGGTCGAAGAGGCGTTGCGGCATGCGCGTTTAAAGTCCGTCGAACGCGTCCTCGATCTGCCGTGCGGCCACGGGCGAGTGCTGCGCTTCCTCGCGCGCCGCTTCCCCCGCGCCGCCTTCACGGCCTGCGATCTCGACCACGACGGAGTTGATTTTTGCGCGCGCGTGTTCGGCGCGACGCCCGTCTATTCCCAGACCGACCTCGACGCGCTCTCCTTCGACACGCGCTTCGATCTCATCTGGTGCGGCTCGCTCATCACGCACCTCGACGCGCCTCAGACGCGCGCCCTCTTCCGCCTCTTCGCGCGCCACCTCGCGCCCGGCGGCCTCCTGCTCTTTAGCGCGCACGGCGATTTCGTCGCACGCCGTCGCATGCCGTCCGGCGAGTTCGATTACATGTTGACGGCCGCGCAGGTGCAGACGATCACCGAGCGTTACGCCGCGACGGGTTTCGGCTACGAAGACTACCGGGAAGGTGAGGGCGGCTACGGCGTCGCGCTCACTTCGCCCGCGTGGATACGCGCGCAGATGGCGGAGGTAGGCGGACTCTCGGAAGTCTATTTCGCGGAGCGCGTCTGGGACGAACACCACGACGTGTTCGGCTACATCCGCGAAGCGTAGCAACTTCCAAAGCGACGACCATTCAACAGCGACGACCATTCAAATGCTTTTGCCTTCCTTTGCGTCTTTTTAAATTTCCAACACTCCGTAACGCGTGGCGGCCTCGCCGCGCCTGCGTGCCTGTCGCCGCGCGAGCAAATGGTGAGGTGTGAGCAGCCCGGCGAGCAGTCTGAGCGCCTCGCCCTTCGTCTGCGCGCCGCGCCAGCTTCCCGAAGCCAACCGCAACGACTGCCACTTCTCGCCCCGCCGCATGAACTCCTGTGCGCCGCGAAACTTTGCGAGCTTTTGAAACTCGGCAAGCTCCGCCGCGCTCAAATCGAGCGACGCGGCCGCGCGTTGCTGAGCGGCGAGTTTCTCACTCAGCATCAGACTCAAGTTGCGGCTCGTGTTGTAGCCGTGCTGCCGCCAAGCGGAGAGGACGCGCGGGTCGAAAGCGAACTCGCCCTCCGCGCTCAGTCGCAGGTAGAGTTCGTAATCTTCCAGTCCGGCCGCTTCGTTCCACGGTTGCGGCGGCAGCGCGTCGCGGCGATACACGACGGTCGGGCTGAGCGGCGCGAGCGTCTCCAAGAGCATCCGCCGCGCGTCCCCGTCGCGGTAGCGCGCCCAGTCAATCGTGCAATCAATGATGCGGTCGCGCTCGTCTATGCTGTAGGCGTTCCCGTAGGCGAGCACGGCGCGCGGCCGCGCGGCCAACGCTTCGACGCGCGCTGCTAAGAACTGCGGAAGCCACACGTCGTCCGAGCCTAGATAGGCGAAGTAGCGACCGCGCGGCGCGCGCGCGAAACCCTCGTTGAGCGTCGCCGACAGGCCGCGGTTCTCGCGCGCGACAAACGCGCAGGCGAAGGGGCAGTCGCGCAACACGCGTTCGATGATCTGCGGCGAGTCGTCGCGCGAGCCGTCGTCTATAACGACGAGTTCGAGCGGCGCGAGCGTCTGCCGGAAGACCGAGCGCAGCGCGCGTTCGACGAACGGCGCATGGTTGTACGACGGCACGACGACGGAGACGCCCGGCGCGTCGTCGGTCTCCGGCGCGGGCGGCGTGGTGGCTAGCGCTTTTGGCATTCGGTCACTATATTAAAACAAGTCCGGTCTTCCATGAGAGTCTTGCACCTACTCGATTCGCTCAACCGCGGCGGCGCGGAAACGCTCGCGCTGGACGTGTGCCGCAACGCGCGCGCAAGCGGTCTTGATTTAACTTTCGCGGCGACGGGCGGCGGCGCGCTCGAAGACGACTTCCGACGTTCCGGCGCACACTTCGTCCGTCTCTCGCGCCGCGCGCCGCTCGATCTGAAGTTGGTCGGGCAACTGCGTCGGCTGGTTGAAGAACGCGAGATCGAAGTCGTCCATTGTCATCAAGCGGTCGAAGCCCTGCACACGTATCTCGCGACGCGCGGCAACAGCAGCAGCAGCGGTCGGCGCGTCAAGCGCGTGCTCAGTTTTCACCTCTGCGGGGCGGACGCGAAGAACCGTCTGGCCTTGAAGTTTCTCGCGCCGCGCATGGACGCGAACGTCGCCGTCAGTCGCGCACTGCTCGCGTGCCTCTGCACGGAAGGCGGCTTCGCGACAACGGAAAACTTTCACGTCATCTACAACGGCGTGGACGCCGCGCGACTCAGGCAGGCGACGACGGGCGGCGACCTTCGCGCCGAGTTGAACTTGCAGCCGGGCGACTTGCTGCTCGGCATGGTCGGCAATTTCTACGCGGACGCGCGCAAGGATCAACTGACGGTGTGTCGCGCTCTGCCCGCCGTCTTTCGCCAAGTGCCGCACGCGCATTTCGCGTTTGCCGGAGGGCATGACAACGGCGCGACGCGCATTTATCAGGAGTGCGTCGCCTACTGCCGCGAGCAGGGCATTGCGGGGCGCGTGCATTTTCTCGGCCAGCGCGCCGACGTGGCAGACGTTTTACGCGCGCTCGATCTCTTCGTCTTCTCGTCGCGCAAGGATTCGTTCGGCGTGGCCGTTGTCGAAGCGATGCTCGCGGGCGTGCCCGCGGTCGTCTCAAGTATCGGCGCGCTCTTGGAAGTGTCGAACGGCGGCGAGTACGCCGCGGTGTTTCGCACGGGTGACGCGGACGATCTGGCGCGATGTCTCGTCGAACTCCTGACCGACAGCGCGCGGCGCGTGCGTCTTGCGGACGAAGCGGGGCGTTGGGCGGCGCGCGAGTTTGGCATCGAGACGCACGTCGCGAATTTGCTCAAACTGTACAAGTCTCTGGCGGGCGTGCCATGATCGCGCACGCGAGTTCTATCCACACATCCGGCGGTGCGAGGAACGGGGAACGGCTGAAACGCGTGCGTGTATTGATGGGGATGCCTGACCGCGAGTCGCTGGGCGGCCCGGCGGCGTGCGAGCCGCCCTTCGTCGCAGAGTTGCGTAGGCTCGGCGCGGAGGTCGCGGAAGAGACTTACGTCTACGGCGAAAGGTTGGGCGGGACGACGCTCAGGCAACGCGTCGCGCGCGTCGTCGCGACGGCGCGGCTCTTGCGCCGGCGACTGCGCCGCGAGCCGTTCGACGTGGTTCATTTGAACACTTCATTCGACCGCATGGCGCTCTTGCGCGACGCCGCGACGATCCAACTCGTGCGACCCGCGACGCGCGCGAAAATCTTTTTGAAGTTTCACGGCTCTGACGCCGCGCTGTTTGAGACGAAGAACATAGCCCTGCGCGCGCTCGTCCAATTCGTCTTGGCGCGCGCCGACGGCATCGGGCTGCTCTCTTCGGAGGAGCGCGAGAATTTCACGCGCGCGGGCGTCGAACGGAGCAAACTCTTCGTCGTCAAAAACGCCGTGGCGACGGTAGAAGGTGTCGGGTCGCCAAGCGTGGAAGGCATCCTGTCGGCAGGCGCGCACAACGATGTATCGTTGAATGACGCCGTTGCGTCGTCAAGTAATGCCGCCGCGTCGTCGAGTGCAAACTTGCGCGCGCGGTTGGGCGTTGACGAAGAGACGCCGCTGCTGCTCTTTATCGCGCGGTTCATCCCGGCGAAAGGTTTGACGGACGTGTTGCGCGCCTGCGCCGTGCTGCGCGACGAGGGGCGTGCGTTCGAGTTGCTCTGCCTCGGCGACGGCGAGGCGCGCGCGGCGGCCGAAGCGGAAGCGGCGCGTTTGAAGTTGGACACGCGCGTGCGCTTCTTCGGGTACGTGCCGGAAGCGGAGACACAGGAGTTTTACGCGGGCAGCACGATGCTCTTGTTCCCGACGTATCATTACGAAGGCTTCCCAATGGTCATCTTCAAATCAATCGCCGCCGGGCTGCCCGTCATCACGACGCGCATCCGCGCCGCCGCAGACTACTTGCGCGAGCCTGACAACTGCCTCTGGGTCGAACCGCGCAACCCGCGTATGCTCGCGGCGCAGATCGCGCGTCTGCTCGACCAACCTGAGAGGCGCGCGGCGATGCGACGTTATAACCTCGAACTCGCGCAGCAATTCACGGCCGCGTCGGTCGCGCCGGAGTATCTGGAAATATATAATCGGCTCGCCGCAAGATGAAACAGATTCTGCAAAACTATAAGACGGGCGAAGTCTCCGTCGCAGACGTGCCGCCGCCCATCGCGCAGCGCGGGCGCGTGCTCGTGCGCACGGCCGCCTCGCTCATCAGCGCGGGCACGGAGCGCATGGCCGTCGAACTCGGCCGCAAGAGTCTCATCGGCAAGGCGCGCGAACGCCCCGATCTCGTCAAGCAGGTCATCCAAAAAGCGCAGCGCGAAGGCTTGATGAACACCTTCACGGCCGTGCAGTCGAAACTGAACGCACAGAACGCGCTCGGCTACAGCGCGGCGGGCTTCGTCGTCGGCGCGGGCGACGACGTGACGGAGTTTCATGCAGGCGACCGCGTGGCCTGCGCGGGCGCGGGCTTTGCCTCGCACGCCGAACTCTTGTCCGTGCCGAAAAATTTGTGCGTGCGCCTGCCCGACGCGGTTGACTTCGAGGCGGCCTCGTTCGGCACGCTCGGCGCGATTGCCTTGCAAGGCGTCAGGCTCGCCGAACCCACGCTCGGCGAAGCGGTGGTCGTCATCGGACTCGGCCTCTTAGGTCAACTCACCGTCCAACTTTTGAAGGCGAACGGCTGCCGCGTCTTCGGCGTTGACCTGGACGCGTCGAAAGTCGAACTCGCGCGCACGCTCGGCGCGGACGACGGCTGCGTGTCCGGCGGCGACACGTTGCAGTCCGTGATGGAGTGGTCGCGCGGGCGCGGCGCGGACGCGGTGTTGATTACGGCGGCGACCTCTTCCGATCAGCCCGTCGAGTTGGCGGGCGAGATGTCGCGGCTCAAGGGGCGCGTCGTCGCCGTCGGCCTCGTCGGGATGAACGTCCCGCGCAAGATTTATTACGAGCGCGAACTGACGCTCAAAGTTTCGATGTCTTACGGGCCGGGTCGCTACGACCCGGAGTACGAGGAGCGCGGCCACGACTACCCGTTCGCCTACGTGCGCTGGACGGAGGGGCGCAACATCGAAGCCTTCCTCGATCTCGTCGCGGCGGGCGCGGTGCGGATCGCGCCGCTCATCACGCACAGGTTTTCCATCGAAGACGGCGAGCGCGCGTACAACTTAATCGCGGGCGAGACCAAAGAGCCTTACCTCGGCGTCGTGCTGGGCTACGATACGGAGCGCGAACTCGTGCGCAGCATCGAACGTCGCCCCACGCGCGGCATCGCAAGCGACGACGGCGCGCAGTCGCATGCGACTGCGACGAGCGCATCGGCGACGATGGCAACGGCAGCGGCAGCGGTGCGCGTCGGCATGATCGGCGCGGGCAGCTACGCGCAGAAGTTTCTGCTGCCGAACTTCAAGGCGAACGGCGCGGCTTTCCACGCAATCGCCACGGCTTCGGGCATCTCCGCGCGCGGCATCGGCGAGAAGTACGACTTCGCGCGCGTTGTCGCGAGCGCGGACGATGTTATCGCGGACGCGTCTGTGAACCTCGTCGTCATCGCCACGCGCCACGACTCGCACGCCGAGCTTGCGCGCCGCGCGCTCGAAGCGGGGCGGCACGTCTTCGTCGAAAAACCGCTCGCGCTGAACGATGAAGAGTTGGACGGCGTGCTCGAAGCGGCGCGCGTGGCGGGCGGTCGCTTGATGGTCGGCTACAACCGTCGCTTCTCGCCGCACGCGCGTGCGTGCGCCGAAGCCTTCGCCGCGCGGCGCGAACCGCTCTCCATTCTGTACCGCGTCAACGCCGGGCGCATCCCGCGCACGCACTGGATTCAAGACGCGCGCGAGGGCGGCGGGCGCATCGTCGGCGAGGTCTGCCACTTCATAGACCTGATGCATTTCCTGACCGGCGCGACAACGACGCGCGTCTACGCCGAGTCAATCGCCGGGCGCAACGCGGAGACGCCCGACGAGGATTCGGTCTTCATCACGCTGCGTTTCAGCGACGGCTCGAACGGCCAGATCGCCTATCTCGCCGAAGGCGACCGCGCGCTCCCGAAAGAACGCGTCGAGGTGTTCGGCGGCGGCCGTACTTTCCTCATCGAAGACTTCCGCTCCGCCACGCTCTACGAAGGCGGGCGCGAGCGTCGCCGGATGAAACTGCGCGCGCAGGACAAAGGGCAGGCCGCGGAGGTGCGCGCCCTCTGCGCGATGGTCGGCGCGAACGACGACGCCGCGCCCATCGCCCTCCACGACCTCGCCGCCACCACGCGCGCCACCTTCCGCATCCGCGACTCCCTGCGCACCGGACAGGCCGTAGAAGTGACAAGTGACGAGTGACGAGTGACAAGTCAGAATAAGACAGTGGCAAGTGACGAGTGACAGGTGACAAGAGAAAAAAGTGAATCGTCAATCGTAAGGAGAAAGTGAATCGTCAATCGTGAATCGTGAATGGAAAGAAATCTGCTTTCCTCTATTTACGATTCAAGATTTACGATTCACGGCTTTTTTAACTTGTCACCTGTCACTCGTCACTCGTCACTCGTCACTGTCTTGTTCTAACTTGTCACTTGTCACCTGTCACTCGTCACTGCTTTCTCATGTGTGGAATTGCCGGAATCATCTGCTCGCATCCTGAACGTCGCATCGGCGCGATGCTCGCGTCTATCGAGCATCGCGGGCGCGACGACGAGGGCGTGTGGGCGTCTGCGGCCGTGGACGCCGCGGGGCGGCAGGTGTGTCTCGGCCACCGGCGGCTGTCAATCATTGACACGAGCGAGGCCGGGCATCAGCCCATGCAGTACGCCGACGGCCGCTACTCCGTCACCTTCAACGGCGAGATTTACAACTACCGAGACCTGCGCGCGCAACTCGAACAACTGAACCATCGCTTTCGCACCGACTGCGACACGGAAGTCCTGCTCGCGGCCTACGCCGAGTGGGGCGCGGGCGCGCTCGCGCGGCTGAATGGCATGTTCGCTTTCGCCATCTGGGACGCGCACCGCAAAGAGTTGATCCTCGCGCGCGACCGCCTCGGCATCAAGCCGCTCTATTACGCGTTCGGCGCGCCGGACGGAAACGGCGCGCACCCTGTTGCAGCGGGCGCGTCAGAATCTTCCGCGGATCGTTCGTTCGTCTTCGCCTCCGAGATCAAAGCGATCCTTGCGACCGGACTCGTCGCACGCGCGCTCGACGCGGAAGCCCTCAATCAATATCTCACGTTCCTCTGGACGCCCGACCCGCACACGGTCTTTCGAGGCATCCACAAGCTCCCGCCCGCGCACGTTTTGACGTGGCGCGCGGGCGAGGTGAACGTGCGCGAGTGGTGGGACGTGTCCTTTGACGAGATCGAAGAGGGACGGAGCGAAGAGTGGTGGCGCGGGCGCGTGCTGGAAACGTTGGAGCGCGTCGTCGAGATGGAGATGGTCGCGGACGTGCCGCTCGGCGCGTTCCTTTCGGGCGGCGTGGATTCGTCTTCAATCGTCGCCCTGATGAATCGCCACAGCGACGGGCGGCGCGTCTCCACCTACACCGTCGGCATCGAGGCGGAAGACCTGCGCTTCGACATCATCCCTGACGACGCGCGCTGGGCGCGACAGGTCGGCAAACTGCTCGACACCGACTATCACGAGCTGATGCTTCGACCGGACGTGTGCGACCTCTTGCCGAAACTCGTCCGGCACATGGACGAACCCGTCGCCGACCCGGCCGTCATCACCAGCTACCTCGTCTCGCGCGCGGCTCGCGAAACCCTGACGGTGCTGCTCTCCGGCGTCGGCGGCGACGAAGTATTCGCAGGCTACCCGCGTCAACTCGCCATGCGGCTCGCGGGCGCGTTCGATCCCGTGCCCGCCATCCTGCGACGCCCATTGATGTCGGCTCTCTCGCACGCGTTGCCCGGCGGCCTGCCCGGACGCTTCACCGCCCCTTTACGCAACGCCAAGAAGTTCGCACGCTCCGCCGCGCTCGACTTCGAGGATCGCTATCTCGGCTTCGGCACATACTTCACCGACGCCGCCAAACGCCGCCTCTACACCGACGACTTGAACGAAGCCACACAAAACTTCGACGCCTACCGCGAGCACCGCCGCCACTTCGCACGCGTCCGCGACGCCGCGCCCCTCAACCGACTGCTCTACGTTGACCTGAAAACTTTTCTCCCCTGCCTCAACCTCGCCTACACCGACAAGACCTCGATGGCCGCCACCCTCGAAGTGCGCGTGCCCTTCCTCAACGTCGAACTCGTCGAACTCGCCGCGCGCATGCCCGTCAACCTCAAACTCCGCGGCCTCAAACGCAAGTACATTCTCAAACGCGCCGCCGAGAGCCTGCTCCCGCGAGATGTCGTCTGGCGCAAAAAAGCGGGCTTCGGCGCGCCCGTCCGCTCCTGGCTGCGCGGCGCGCTCCGCCCCATGGTCGAAGACCTGCTCTCCGAAGACACCATCCGCCGCCGCGGCCTCTTCCGCCCACAAGAAGTCCGCCGCATCATCAACGCCAACCTTTCGGGGCGCGAAGACTACAACCTCCAAGTCTTCCAACTCCTCACCCTCGAACTCTGGCAACGCGAGTTCATGGACTAACCGCCGCGTCGCCCACTCACTGCCGCCCTCTCACCCGCCCGCCGCTTCTAACTCTCGCCCAATCTCCTCCACATCCCCATCCCGCCGGTGATATCCCATCCGCCCAATCATCTCCTTGGCCTTCTCCCAACTCTCCCGCGCTAATCCCTTCTCGTCCTGCGCCAGATGAAGTCTTGCATATTCCAAATAGCAATCAGCCTCATGCAGTCTCATTTCCCCGCGCGTGGCAATATTCATGGCTTCATCCAGATCGGCATGTGCATGATGAAAATCGCCTATGATCCGATACAACTCTGCGCGTGCTAGCAACCCGCGTGGCAGAACATTCAGCGACCCCGCTTGCCGTAACCCATTCACTGCTCTATTCAACTCGCTGATAGCTTGTGAGAAATCTTCCGTATTATTTTGTCGAGCTTCGAGCAAGTAAGCGCGCCCCAGCGATAAGCTATACAGCGGGATGTCAAAAATCCATTTTTCTTTCTCCGCAATCTGCTTTGTCTCTAAGGCACGGGTTTGCACTTCGAGGTAGTCCCCCTTATCGAGTAACAAATCACAGTAGAAAAAACCTGTGAGGGAGTAGAGGAATCGGTACTCTTGCGCAGCCTCGGTTTCTTTAAAGATGTTCTCCGCCTCTGATATGCGACCAGCCTGATGCAAGGCTGCGGCCAGTGACCCCTTATTGCTTTTCAGCTTGAGCTGATAACCATGCTCCTGTGCCCATGCGATCCCTTTTTTAGCGTAGAGCATGGACTGGTTCAAATCGCCGAGGACTAGGTAAACCCCACTGAGATTGCTGGCATCGTTAGCGGCGTTATTCCAGTCTTCCAGCGAAATATGAGCTTTCAAAGCAGCTTGTATAGGTTGAGTTGACTCGGCCGCCCGACCCGCCATGCGCAGGTCGAAGCCGACAATGATGAAAATGAGGGCTTTCACTGGCTCAGTGAGTCCGCATATGGGTTGATGCCATCTCAACTCAAAAAAGGAAGCTAACACTGCGAGATCAGCTTCAAACGCTCCGAGCACATAGGTGTTGTAATATTTCGCGCCTCTTAAAATGCGCGCCGTATACACATCTTTGAATGCTTCCTCATGTTTGCCTGCCTCGCAACCGTGAGCGACTGCCGCATAAAGAGGCGTCATCTCCTCGATAGTGTTGGGGAACTCTTTGGTCGTGTTCTTGAGATGTTCATAGAGACGGTGGTTGCCTTCGCGCCAAGTGTCGGGGCAAGACAGCTTGAGTTGCTGTCCGAAGTGTTCGCGCACGAGTGGGTGAGTGTCCAACGTGCCGGGTTGATTGGGACTCGGCTCGGCGAGGAGTTTGGCGCGGCGCAGTTTGGAGAGCACGCGCTGCCACTCTGTTTCATTCAAATTCTGCAAGGCATCCGTCAGGCCGGGGATGGGGGGCGCGGCGCGCAGCGCGGCTATTGCGTCTCTGTCAGCGGGACGGTTGAAGAGTCCGAGCATACGCAGCACAGATAGCTCCCTACCTTCGCCGAACCATTTCTCGTAGGAGGCCATGACTTTTTGCGCGCGGTCGCCGTAGCGAACATCGCCTTCAAGGTCGCTGACTTCCGTGCGTCGGTTGACATCGCCGCCGTAGACATCGCTGAGGTAGCTGCCGAGCAGCGTGAGCGCGAGTGAGTGGCCGTCGAAGGCGGCGGCGGCCTGTTCCAGTTCGGCCTGTGTGCCTTTGACGCCCTGTGCTATGAGCACTTGCGCGCCTGCTTCGGGCGAGAGGTGTTCGAGGTCAATGCGCGGGGCGGTGGTGGTCTCGAAGGAGTTGAGATCGGTGACGGCGACGCGGGTGGAGATGAGGCACAAGCCTTTGCCGGCGGCGGCAAGCCCGCGCAGGAGCGATTGGAGGGCTTGATCTTTGAGGCGGCCTTCGTCTGTGCCGGGAGGGTGTTGGAGCGGTTCGAGGCCGTCGAGAATGAGCAGAGTGCGTTGTGCGCCGACGAGGCGTGCGAGTCGTTCGCCTTTGTCCCATGGCGAGCCTTGGTTAGGGTCGGGGTCGCCGAAGAAGTTGAGCGCGGCTTCGATGAACTGATCGGCGGAGACGACGCGGTCGGTCGTGCCTTGACTGTAGAACGACCATGCGTAGACGAGTTCCGCGCCGCGATAATCGTCGCGCGCCATGCGCGCGAGCCAGTGATTGACGAGGGCGGATTTGCCGACGCCGCCCCATGCGACGAGACTGAGGACGTGCGTGTCGTGACTGTTCCACGCCTCGTCCAGTCTTGTTAGCTGTTCGGCGCGGCCGAACAGTTCGCGCCCCGTGACGGGGAGGCGGCCGGTGGAGATTTTGTCGGGCGTGAGCGGGGCGGGCTTTGAGAGGCCGCCAGTCGAAGGTGTCTTTGTCGCAGTGTGGTTGGCGACCGCTGCGCTTGCTTGCAGGGCTACTTGTTGGCAGTCCTTGAAGAAACTGACCGTGTAGTCCGCGCTCATCCCGGCGCGGAGGAGTTTGAGTTTTTTAGCTCCTGTGCCTTGTTCCATTTTGGCGCGCGGCCAGGGGGCGTTCTCGTCGAGCAGGAAAAGCAAGCAGGGGATGCCTTTGGCGACGGCGTGACGAAACTCTAGCTCGGTGATGGATTTCCGCTCGGGGTTGTCTGTGGCGGGAATGAAACCGTAACGCCAGGCGATGATGCCGACGTAGAGATCACAACTGGCGACGTCGGCGAGGCACTTGTCGAGAGGGCGTTGGTCGGCGGCGACGTAATCTTCCATCGCGACGATGTCGTGACCCATCGAGCGCAGCGCGCGGTAGACGGCCTCGCGGCACTCTGCGAGGTCGCTATAGGTTGAAGAGATGTAGATTCTCGCCACGTCAGTCTCCCTTGAGAAGTGTTGCGCCGGGTGAATGGTGAAGAAGTTGTCGGCGACGGCGTTGACGTTCTGCCGCTCCTGGTGGTGGCGGCGTCGGAGAGCATAAACCTTGAGGGCTTCGCGGCGGAAGGAAAACTTATCCGGCGGCTGTGGCGAAAGGGAGACGCGGGAGTGCGTGGTGAGAGCGAAAAGGTTCGCCCGTAGCGTGCTTGTCGGGCGCGGAGGGGCGTGTTAATTTCACTGTTTCGCGTGGGGCGGGTGTTTCTTTCTGTGGCGTGAGGGCGCGTGAACGGGCGCGAATTGCAGTCGCCTCCGGCCGGACTCTGCATGAGTGATAACGGGAACAAGTTGAAGGACGAGGTGCGCGCCTTTTGGCAGGCGAACCCGTGCGGGACGAAATTTACGGACGCCGAGGAGGGGTCGCGTGAGTTTTACGAGCGCGTCGCGGAGCACCGTTACGGGACGGAGTGGCACATCCCGGCGGCGGCGGAGTTCGGGCGTGCGCGCGGGTTGCGTGTGTTGGAGATCGGCTGCGGGCTGGGGACGGACGGGGCGCAGTTTGCGCGCGCGGGCGCGGATTATACGGGCGTGGATTTGACGGACGCGGCCGTCGGTTTGGCGCGCAAGTGTTTCGAGGTCTACGGCCTCAAAGGTGAGTTTCGCACGGCCGACGCGGAGAACTTAGATTTCGCCGACGAGAGTTTCGATCTCGTCTATTCGCACGGCGTCCTGCATCACACGCCGGACACGGCGCGGGCTGTTCGAGAAGTGCATCGAGTGCTCCGGCCGCGCGGTCGCGCCGTCGTGATGCTCTATCATCGCAACTCTTACAACTACCGCGTGAACATCAACTTGCTCCGGCGCGCGGGCGCGCACTTGTTGAAGCGCGAGGCGGGCTTGGCTCTGGCGCACCGTCTGACGGGTGAGCCGGTCGCGTCTTTGCGCGAGCACGCGGCGCGCGTCAAAGCGGACGCGGAGAGTTATCTCGCGCCGGGTGAGTTTTTGAACCGCAACACGGACGGCGCGGGGAATCCTTTGGCGCGCGTCTATTCGCGGCGCGAGGCGCGCGAGTTGTTCCGCGACTTCGCGGAGGTCGAGACGGCGACGCACTTTCTGAACAAACGCTGGCTGCCCGTCGTCGGCCAGATGTTGTCGCGCGGCCTTGAGGCGCGACTCGCCGCGCGCTGGGGCTGGCATCTGTGGATTTACGCGCGCAAAGGGGAGGCGCAAACAGTTTGACGAAGAAGCGGAACATTCTGGTGACGGGCGGCGCGGGCTTCATCGGCTCGCACCTCGTCGAACGCCTGCTCGCGGAAGACGCGTGGCGCGTGACCGTGGTTGACGACTTCAACGACTTCTACGACCCGACGCTCAAACGCGCCAACGTCGCGCCGCACCTCGACCGCGACGACTACGCGCTTGTCGAAGCGGACATCCGCGACCGCGGCGCGCTCGAAAGAGTTTTCAACGCGGCGCGTTTCGATTGCGTCGTGCATCTGGCGGCGCGCGCGGGCGTGCGCCCGTCTTTGACCGAGCCTTTCTTGTACGCGGAGACGAACATCACGGGCACGCTCAACTTACTCGAATGCGCGCGGCAGACGGGCGTGCCGCAGTTCGTCTTCGGCTCGTCGTCGTCCGTCTACGGCATCAACGCGAAAGTGCATTTTGCGGAAGACGACCCGATCCGGCAGACCATCTCTCCTTACGCGGCGACGAAGGCGGCGGGCGAGATGCTCTGCCACACCTACGCGCACCTGCACCCGCTGCGTTGCGTCGCCCTGCGTTTCTTCACCGTCTACGGCGCGCGGCAGCGTCCCGATCTGGCGATCCACAAGTTCGCCAAGTTGATCTCGCAGGGCAAGCCCATCCCTGTCTTCGGTGACGGCACGACGCGGCGCGACTACACCTACATCGAAGACATCATCGCGGGCGTGCGCGCCGCCGTTGACTACACGGCGAGCGACTATGAAGCGATCAACCTCGGCGAGTCGCGCACTGTCGAACTGCGCGAACTGATCGCGCTCTTGGAACGCGAACTCGGCCGCGAGGCCGTCATCGAACGCCAGCCCATGCAACCCGGCGACGTGCCGCAGACCTTCGCCGACATCTCCAAAGCGCGCCGCCTGCTCGGCTACAACCCGCAGACCCAGATCGAAGAGGGCATCCGCCGCTTCGTCCAATGGTTTAAAAGACAGTGACGAGTGACAAGTGACGGGTGACAAGTAAAAGCGAAAACTTGTCTTCATCTTGTCTTAACTCGTCACTTGTCACTCGTCACTCGTCACTGTCTTCTTATGAAAGAGCGTCTGTTGCAGTATCTCGCGTGCCCGTCGTGTGCGGGCGAGTTGGCGTTGGCGTCGGTTGCCGCGCGGGAAGAGTCGCGCGGGTGGTCGGAGATTTTGGAGGGTGAGTTGGCGTGCGCGGGTTGCGCGCGCAAGTTTGCCGTCAGGCGCGGCGTGCCGCGTTTCGCGGACGTGAGCGAGATCGAGCGGGAGAAGGCGGCGACCGCCGAAAACTTCGGCTGGCAGTGGCAGCACTTCACGCAAGTTGACGAACGCTACGACGAGCAGTTTCGCGGCTGGCTCGCGCCCGTCCGGCCGGAGTTCTTTCGCGACAAACTCGTGCTCGAAGGCGGGTGCGGGAAGGGGCGGCACACGCAACTCGCCGCCGCGTGGGGCGCGCGCGATGTCGTCGGCGTGGACTTGAGCGACGCGGTGGAGACGGCCTACGCCGCGACGCGCGAACTGCCGAACGCGCACGTCGTACAGGCAGACATCTATCAACTGCCCGTCAGGCGGCGCGCGTTCGACTACGCGTTCTCCGTCGGCGTGCTGCACCACCTGCCCGACCCGCGCGCCGGGTTCGTCGCGCTCTCGACGCGCGTGCGCGCGGGCGGCCACCTCTCGGCGTGGGTCTACGGCGCGGAGAACAACGAGTGGATCACGCGCTTCGTGTCGCCG
Source organism: Pyrinomonadaceae bacterium (assembly GCA_030841105.1). Classification (GTDB taxonomy): domain Bacteria; phylum Acidobacteriota; class Blastocatellia; order Pyrinomonadales; family Pyrinomonadaceae; genus JAIVJZ01. The sequence continues at coordinate 49,188 of JAVEDE010000112.1, read as the reverse complement.
CTCAGAGAGCGCGTCACGTCGCGCATCAGTCGCCGCACGCTGCTGCACCTGTCGAAACTGCCGACCGCGCTCGTCTACGCCGCGACGAAACTCGTCTACGCGCCTTTGAACGGGAGCGCGCGCGGCGCGGCACTCGCGCGCCATTTGTTTTACAATGACTACCTGAAGTCAATCGCCCCGTTCGGCTGGCGCGAGCAACACACCATCGTCTTCGATCACCTCGTCGCGCCGACGGCCTTCTACATCTCGCGCGTCGAGTTCGAGGAGTGGTGGCGCGAGATCAAGGCGGCTGATGTCGAAATCGGTTGGCACAATCAAAACAGTTGGCGCGGCTTCGGTCGGATGACGGCAGGCGCGGGCGAGAGTGAAGCAGATGGCGAGTGAAGTTAAAACCAGCGATCTCACGAGCGCGTTGCCGCGCGAGATGGAGCGGCACACCTACGCGATCATGTACGAGGTCGAAGGCTCCCACTGGTGGTTCGCAGGGCGGCGGCGCATCCTCGAAAGTTTCGTGCGCGCAATCGTCGCCGATTTAAACTTACAAGGGCGTGCGCCGCGCATCCTGGACGTGGGCTGCGGCACGGGCGCAAACCTTGAGATGCTCGCGCAGTTTGGCGAGACCGAGGGCGTTGATGTGTCGGAAGACGCGCTCGCCTTCTGCCGCGCGCGCGGCCTCAATCAAGTGAAACTCGGCGCGGCGGAACAGTTGCCCTACGATGATGCTTCATTCGATCTCGTCACCGCGCTCGACGTCGTTGAGCATCTGGACGACGACCTCGGCGGGCTGGCGGAGATGCGCCGGGTCTTGCGTCCCGGCGGGCGCGCTCTGTTGTTCGTCCCGGCCTTCATGTGGCTGTGGGGCGTGCAGGACGACGTGAGCCATCACCGCCGCCGTTACACTCTGCCGCAACTCAAAGAGCGCGTCTCGGCCGCCGGTCTCGCGGTCGAGCGCGCGACTTACGCGAACGTGACGTTCTTCGCGCCGATACTTGCGGGACGCCTCTTGATGCGCGCGACGGGCGCGCGACCCGCGTCGGAAAACAATATCAACGTGTCGGCCTTGAACGGCGTGCTCGGCCACATCTTCGGCGCAGAGCGTTTCTGGTTACAACGTCCTCTGAATTTTCCCTTCGGCGTCTCCGCCGTGTGCGTGGCGCGGAGGGTGGAGTAAATGAATGTTACCGATATCATCTGGCTTACACAGTTCGTTGATAAGCTGGAAGGTAAGCATGGAGTCAGTACGGATGAAGTTGAAGAGGTATTGAATAATCGTCCACGCATTCAACGAGTCGAGCGCGGAGTTTTAGAGGGCGAAGACCTTTATCGCGCGACCGGGTAAACGGATGCCGTGCGTTACCTTGTGGTCTTTTTCATTTACAAAGGGCGTGAGCGCGCGTTGGTCATTTCCGCGCGTGATGTTAGTCATGGGGAGCGTAAGAATTATGGCAGACGCAAAAAATAAGACTGCGAAAAAACGCGACCCGTTGCCGGAGCGTTTCGCCACGATTGAAGAGGCCGCCGAATTCTGGGATACACACGACAGTGCGGACTATGAAGAGTATATGCGTGATGTCGAATGCCAAGTGAACATCAAGCGGCGAACATACATGGTCTCGCTCGATAGCGATCTGTATCGCAAACTGCGTGTTATCGCCAAAGAGAGAGGCGTGAAACCTGAAACATTGGTGAACCTCTGGCTTCAGGAAAAGGCATCTTGATATTTAAGAGAGTAATTATGAAGGTCGGCGTCTCCGCCGTGTGCGTGGCGCGGAGGGTGGAGTAGTGATGAGAGTTTACGAAGAAGAAGAGACTTTGAAGCGGCGGCGCGTGGACGTGCGGCACACGGACGACGGCGGCGACAATGAGACGCCGGACATCTCCGTCTTCCTGCCGGTCTACAACGAGGAGCCGAATCTGCGTCCGCTGCACGCGAAGATGACGGACGCGCTCGCGACGCTTGGGCGCACGGCCGAGATCATTTACGTGGACGACGGTTCAAGCGACGCGAGCCTCGAAGTGTTGCGCGAGATCGCGGCACAGGACGCGCGCGTGCGCGTCATCGCCTTGCGCCGCAACTACGGGCAGACCGCCGCGATGAGCGCAGGGATTGATGCGGCGCGCGGGCGCGTGCTGATCCCGATGGACGCCGATCTGCAAAACGACCCGGCCGACATCAAACGTCTCTTGGAGAAGTTGGACGAAGGCTACGACGTGGTTTCCGGCTGGCGCAAGAACCGTCAGGACAAGGCCATCACGCGGAAGTTTCCCTCGATGCTGGCGAATCGTTTGATCTCTTGGATCGGCGGCGTGCCGCTGCACGACTACGGCTGCTCTCTGAAAGCCTACCGCCGCGACTCGCTCGCAGACGTGCGGCTCTACGGCGAGATGCACCGCTTCATCCCGATCTACGCTTCGTGGGCGGGCGCGCGCGTGACGGAGATACCCGTGGATCATCACGCGCGCACGATGGGCGTCTCGAAGTACGGGCTGTCGCGCACGCTCAAGGTCGTCTTCGATCTCGTCACGATCAAGTTCATGGCGTCGTACCAGACGAAGCCGATCTACGTCTTCGGCTCGTTCGGCATGCTGGCCTTCGCGGTCTCGTTCCTCGCGGGGCTGTGGGCGCTCTTTCTCAAGGTCGTCCACAAGGCCGACTTCGTGCAGACGCCTCTGCCGATCCTCGCCATCGTCATGTTCGCCGTCGCCGTGCAGTTCTTCCTGATGGGGCTGCTGGCCGAAATGTCCGTGCGCACCTATCACGAATCGCAGTCGAAGGCCATCTACGCCGTGCGCGAACGAATAGGGTTTGAAAAGCAGTGACGAGTGACAGGTGACGAGTGACAAGTTAAAGCAGCACTCCGCTCCTTAAACTTGTCTTCCGCTCGTCACTTGTCACTCGTCACTCGTCACTGTCTTCTTATGTGTGGAATCACCGGATGGGCATACATGGACGCGCGGACGCCGCCGGGCGAGGGCGCGGAGGAGTTGCTGCGCTCGATGTGCGCGCGGATGACGCACCGCGGGCCTGACTCGGAAGGGTTGATGACGCGGGCGGGCGTCGCGCTCGGCATGCGGCGGCTCGCGATCATTGATCTGGCGACGGGCGAGCAGCCCGCCTTGAGCGAGGACGGCCAAATCTCCGTCGTCTTGAACGGCGAGATTTATAACTACCGCGAGTTGCGCGAACGTCTGGAAGATCGCGGGCACACGTTCCGCAGCGCGTCGGACACGGAGGTCTTGCCGCACCTCTACGAAGAGTACGGCACGGGGATGCTGGCGCACCTGAACGGCATGTTCGCCTTCGCCCTATGGGACGCGCGGCGTCGCAAGTTGTTCGTGGCGCGCGATCCGTTCGGCGAGAAGCCTCTGTACTGGGGCGTCTTCGAGGGTCGCTTGCTGTTCGCCTCCGAGCCGAAAGTTTTGCTCGCGCACCCGTCGGTGAGAACGCGCCTGAACACGGACGCGCTGCGTCAATATCTCTCGTTCGATTACGTCCCCGCGCCGCTCTCGATCTACGAGGGCATCCAGAAACTCCCCGCCGCGCACGCGCTCACGCTCGAAGACGGGCGCGTCGAGGTGCGCCCTTACTGGCAACTGAGTTATCGCAAGCCGGAACGCCAACCGTCGGAAGAAGAGGCGGCGGCGCGCGTCGAAGAGTTGCTGGCCGATTCGGTGCGGCTGCGGCTGGTGGCCGACGTGCCGCTCGGCGTCTTGCTGTCGGGCGGCGTGGACTCTTCGGCGGTCGCCGCGCTCGCCGTGCGCGCCTCGGCCGAGACGGTCAAAACTTTCTCGATCTCGTTCGCCGAAAAGTCCTTCGACGAGTCGTCGTATGCGCGCGGCGTCGCAGACTTCCTGCACACCGACCACCACGAGGAACGTTTGAACTCGAACCTCGCCGCAGACCTGATCGGCGAGATCGGTTCGTGGATGGATGAACCCTTGAGCGACCCTTCGGTCGTGCCGACTTACTTGCTCTCGCGCTTCACGCGCCAGCACGTGACGGTCGCGCTCGGCGGCGACGGCGGCGACGAAATTTTCGCGGGCTACCCGATGTACCCCGCGCACCGCGTCGCGCGTCTCTACGAGCGCGTGCCGCAGGCCGCGCGCCGCATGTTCGTCGAGTCAATCGTCAAACGCCTGCCGGTCAAGACGAAGAACCTCTCGCTCGACTACAAGGCGCGCAAGTTCATCGAAGGCATGCGCTACCCGGACAAGGTGATGCGCCACCACATCTGGTTCGGTTCGTTCACGCCGGACGAGCAAGCGTTGTTGCTGACGCCCGCCGCGCGCCGCGCGTCGGACACGGACATCTACGCGGGCGCGCGCGCCCTGCTCGAAGAGTGCGACGCCGAAGAGACGATCGAGCGGATGCAGTATCTCGACACGAAGCTCTACCTCGCCGAAGACATCCTGACGAAAGTTGACCGCACGAGCATGGCCGTCTCGCTCGAAGTGCGCGCGCCGTTCCTAGACCGCCGCCTCGTCGAATACGTCGCCTCGCTGCCGCTCAGTTACAAGCTGCGCGGCAACACGACGAAGTACATTTTGAAGCGCGCGATTGCGCCGCATCTGCCCGCGTTCGTCACCAAGCGCGGCAAGAAGGGCTTCGGCGTGCCCGTCGCCGAGTGGCTCAAAGGGCGTCTGCGCCCGCTCGCGCGCGATCTGCTGTCGCCCGCGCGCCTCAGTCGTCACGGCCTGTTCGACGCCGACTACGTCGCGCGCCTGCAAGACGAACACGAACGCGGCATAGCCAACCACCGCAAACTTCTCTGGACGCTCCTCATCTTCGAACTCTGGCACGAGAGCTTCATCGAGACGCCGCGCCGGATAAATGCGGAGAGCAGAGATCAGAGGTTAGAAATCAGTTAAGAAAAGACAGCGGCCACAGGTTAATCGGAAACGCGCAGAGGTCAGGGGCTAGAGATAAAGAGTCAGTTGAGCCGGCATCGTCTGTCACTGGCCTCCGACCTCTCGCCGCTGGCCTCTCTGATTATGATTGAACTTGAGCAGGCGTATGAAAATCTCGCGGCGTGGTGTCGGGCGCGGGGTTGGGCGGGGCACGATCCGTTCGACGGGTTGAGCGGTTAACTTGTTCTGGGAGGCTGAATCTTACCTATGCTAGACCAATCTTTGTTTCCAGAAGACGAGTCTGATCTGTTGACCATTAAGCAAGCAAGTGACTGGGCGAGCGGTTATGTCAATAAGCACGTGACCCCTTCAAACATTTCTTATCTCATCCAATACGGTAAAGTTAAAAGAATAGGGCGGCGGGGTGGCACATTTGTCAGCAAGCAAGAACTTACTGATTACTATGATTCTTTCTATGGCAAGCGGCAAACGGATTGGAAGGACAAACTCGGCGACGACTTAAACTGGTACTTATCATTCGAACATTTAAAAGAAGCAGACACAACTAAACATGTTCATCGTCTCCACCCTTATAAAGGCAAGTTTATTCCTCAACTGGTCGAGTATTTTCTAGACACTCATACAGACGAATTCAAACAAGAAGTATTTTTCCGGAAAGGCGACGTTGTTTTAGACCCGTTTTCCGGTAGCGGCACGACTCTGGTTCAGGCAAACGAGCTAGGATTGCACGCGGTCGGGGTGGATGTTTCCGCCTTCAATGCTTTTATCGGCAAATGTTTAAGAAGTGAAGTTTATTTCCTTGAGAATTAAATGAGGTTGTTTATGCCGCGCTATGAAGTTTCATTAACCAGTTCATTCGTAGTTACTCTGCAAGCAGAGAGCGAGGACGCTGCGCAAAGCTTCGCAGAGTTTTATGTAATTCATATAGATGGTTCAAGCCTAAAGGATAAGGCAGAGCAAAAATTCCTTATTGAGCAAATTGAAATGACAGTGAATGAGGCGTTTGAAGTAAATCAAATTCCAGAAGGTTAGTGTGCCTATGGCTACGAACATAACTCCGACCGAAGTACTTGCGCGAGAATTTTTGCAAAAAGCGGCTCAGTTGCATGGCAGTGTCGAGCCGATTCGCATTCTCAAAGCGCGCGCCTACAAAATCGGCGATGCTAGTGTCTTGATTCGCGCGGCGTCAGAGGGGAATAGGAGATACTTTTTTGGCTTGAATTATATTCATGCAGAAGAAGTTGCGAATTTAGATAATCCATTTTTCGTTTTTATCTGTGGATCAAGTGACCGAACATTAATTGTTCCGGCACAGCTACTGCTTAATAATTTGCCAAATATTAGTCATGATCGAAATGGTGAGTATAAAATTAATATTGATCAGGATTTAAATATAGTACTGAGCGGACGCGGCAATCGTTTGGATTGCTCGACCTTTATCAATTCTTGGTCGTTGCTTCTGAATCCGCCAAAGATTTTAGCGCGGGCAAGAAATAGCGTTGAAGAGAGCTTGCATTCAGTCGTTCAAGGTAGATTGTTAGAGATTGGTAATGTCCGTGGGTATCACACCTTTTGTCCAAATAAATCTAAAAAGTTCAACGGTAAGCAATTATTAGAGATCGCATCACTACCATCATGTCCTGAGCTTCAATTCTCGCAATATAATTTACTGCGACAAATTGATGTGCTTTGGTTTCGTGAAAAGAATCAAAATTTGATTCCTGAGTGTGCGTTTGAAGTTGAACTCTCAACTGGAACATGGTCGGGAGTTGGAAGGATGGCAACGCTAATTGATTACGCAAATGTCCGGCTTTATGTAATTTCTAATGAACAAAAGAAATATCAACAAGTAATGACAGCCTTCGCAGAATTTCAATCTCGTTATAGGCATATTGATACGGAATCCATAGGAGAGCTGTATGCAGCCGAACTGAATTTAAGGCAGTTAAGATCAGAGATTGGCCTGTAGATATGGAAAATGCGGATGGCGAAACCAGATTATCATTTTGGCTCTAGATTCTTATAAGAGATGAGCCGAGATTTATCTAAGACCGCGCTTGATCGTGATGTCGAAGTCGCCTTCGAGCGTTTAGCTGAGTGGTGTCGCGCGCGTGATTGGGCGGGGCACGATCCGTTCGACGGGTTGAATAGTCGCCTCTTTCAGTCAACGCCGCTTAAGCGTTCGCGCGTCGCGCGGCTCGCGTGGACGCAGGCATTCAAACGCGCGCCCGTCAATTTGCGCGCGCCCGCGCTTGTGCCGGTGGGACGGAACGCGAAGGGGACGGCGTTGTTCGCGCTCGCCGCGCTGTCGCGTTTTCGCGCGACGGGAGAAGGCGCGGGGGAAGCGCGCGAACTGTTGGACGCGTTGCTTGCGGCGCGACTCGAAGGCGAAAGCGGCGCGTCGGCGTGGGGCTACAATTTCGACTGGCAGGGGCGCGCCTTTTTCGCGCCGCGTGGGACGCCGACCGTCGTGCCGACGGCCTTCGCCGCGCGTGCGCTCGTTGAGGCCGCGCGCGCCTTCAATGATGAGACGTACCTGCGCGCGGCGCGCGGCGCGTGCGAGTTTATCCTCGGCGATCTCAAACGGAGCGCGGAAGCGGCGGACGAAATTTGTTTCAGTTACACGCCGCTCGACGAGACGCGCGTCTTCAACGCGAGTTTGTTGGCGGGCGAAGCGCTGGCGTCGGTCGGGGCGTTGACGGGCGAGGGCGAGTTGTTGACGGCGGCCACGCGTGCGGCGCGTTACGTTGTCCGGCGTCAACGCGCGGACGGCTCTTGGGCTTACGGCGCGGCCGGGTTTCAAGGGTGGGCTGACAACTTCCACACGGCGTTCGTCCTCACGTCGCTCGCGCGCATCATGGCGGCGTGCGACGAAGGGGCGCGGGCGGAGTTTGCCGAGTCGCTCAGGCGCGGTTACGAGTTCTGGCGTAAGAACTTCTTTCTTGCGGACGGTTGGCCGAAATACTACCATGACAACCCGTACCCGGCGGACGCACACTCGACCGGCGCGGCCGTCGTCGCCCTCGTCGAACTGAAAGACACGATGCCGGACGCGCTCGCCGTCGCCGACCGCGTGCTCGGCTGGACGCTCGCACATTTGCGCGATCCGCGGCGCGGCTTCTTCTACTACCAGCGGCGACGCTTCTACACCATCCGCACGCCCTACATGCGCTGGACGCAAGCGTGGATGATGTACGCGCTGGCAAGACGGATGGAAGAAAGGGGGAAGGGGTAAAAGGGAAAGGGGGAAGGGGTAAAGGGGAAAGGTAAAGGGCAGAGCCGTCAAATTCCTTTTCCCCTTGCCCCTTTCCCTTTACCCGTGCCTTAAACTTTGCGTATCTGGATCGATCTGGCGAACTCGCCGCACGTGCCGTTCTTCGCCGCGCTCGTAGAGGAGTTTCGGGCGGGCGGACACGAGTTGGAGGTGTCGGCGCGTGAGTTCGCGCAGACGGTCGAGTTGGCCGTTCAGGCGGGCTTCGCGCCCACGGTCATCGGCGGCCACGGCGGGCGCGAGTTGAAGGGGAAGGCGGGCAATTTGTTCGGGCGCGCGCTCGCGCTCAGGAGTTGGGCGCGCGGCCGCCCGCGTTTCGATCTGGCCGTCAGCCATAACTCCTACTCGCAGATCATCGCGGCGCGCGCGCTCGGCGTGCGGAGCGTGACGCTGATGGATTACGAACACCAGCCCGCGAATCATCTCGCGTTTCGTTTGGCCTCGCGCGTCGTCGTGCCGCGCGCCTTCCCCGACGACGCGCTCAAACGTTTCGGCGCGCACGCGCGAAAGGTGCGACGCTACGACGGTTTCAAAGAGGACGTGTATCTCGCCGATTGGCAGCCGCAGGCGGGCGCGCCGGAGAAGATGTTGGAGTCGCTCGGCGTGGACGCGCGAGAGGTGCTCGTCGTCGTGCGCCCGCCCGCGCGCGACGCGCTCTATCACCGTTTTGACAACGAACTGTTCGACGCGTTGCTCGCGCACCTGATAGCCTGCGACAACACGCGCATCGTCCTACTGCCGCGCAACGGCGCGCAGCGCGAAGAGTTTGCGGCGCGCTACGAGGCCGGGCGCATCTTGATGCCGCGCGAGGCGCTCGACGGCGCGACGCTCATCGCCGCCGCCGACCTGGTGGTGAGCGCGGGCGGCACGATGAACCGCGAGGCCGCCGCGCTCGGCGTGCCCGCCGCCACCGTCTACGCAGGGCAGTGGGCGGCTGTGGACGAGGAACTCGTCCGTCAGGGACGGCTCACACGCATCCGCACGCAGGCAGACATCCGCGCGCTGCCCGTCGTCAAGAAAGACGCCGCGCTGTTGAACGCACGCCGCGCCGTCGGCGTGCGCGCGCAAGTCGCCGGATTGATCGTCGCCGCCTGAGCGCGGCCGGGAAGGATAGAGGGTTGCGAGTCTTACCAAAACTCACCGCCGGTCTGCTCTGTCTCGTCCTGTCTCTCGCCGTCCAAACGGCGACGGGCGCGCAGAGCAAGACGGAGCAACAGGCTTGGCGCGAGTTGTTGGCCTTCAAGAATCGTAACCTGCAAGAGCTGGACGAGGGGACGCAGGCGCAGATCGCCGCGCTCGCCAATCAAATACTGCCGGAGCGAAAGAAAGACCCGGAAGCGTTCAGCGTGCGGATGCGTCGCCCGTGGCTGCTGCGGGAGTTCAAAGCGACGGAGCGACAGACCGGCTATGTCTTGCTCGATAGTCAAGCCGTCGTCTTCTTTCCGGGGCAGGCAATCCACTACCTCTATTTTTTCGACGCCCGGGGACGACTCTTAAACTCGCAGTTCTTCACGACCGGCTGGCGCATGATGCCGGGAGAGGCTACGCTCGTCGAGGACGAGCGTGCGTTTCCGTATCTGGTCATGTCCGCGTCGGGCATCGGCGGTTTCGCGTTCGCGCCTTTCACACGGCAGTACTACGCGCTGAGGGGCGGCGCAGAGGCCGTGCTGATCCGCCTCGAAGGGAGAGACGGAGAGGCTTTGCGGAACTCTTACGAGTGTCTTGACGCCGCCGTCGGGGCGCGCGTCACGCCGCGCGACGCCGACGAATGGGCGGCGGCGTTGACTTCAACTGATGAGGTCGAAGTCTTACGCTCGTTGATGTGGTTCGGCGGGCGGCACGGAGACGCCGAAGCGTCGGAAGAGTCTGCGACGTTGCCGGGTGAAGGGCAGCCGCCTCGTCAAGACAAACGCTTGAGTAAGTGCGCCGAAGCCGCCGCCGACAACGTAAAGCTGTTCGCGCGGGCTGACGTGAAGCGGACGCTGGATGAACTCGCCGCGTCGCCGAAGGAATGGATCAGGCAGGCCGCCGAACTGACGCGGACTCCGAGCCGCCGGAGATTGCCCGGCGCGCGCTGACCCGCCGGGGCGTCCGGCGTGCGACGATTGAATGAAAGCCGACCTGCTCAAAACCAGATTGGTCGCCGCGCGCGCGGTGCGCGCCGAGGGGCGTGCGCCGCAGTGGGTGTTGCCGTCGGTGAAGGCCGCGCTCGTCGCGGCGGACGCCGTGGTCGCGTGCGTCTCGTTCCTCGCGGCCTTCTACTTGCGCGTGGGCGAGCACGTCGTCGCGGGGTGGAGCACGACGGCGGGGCGCGTCAGTTGGAGCGCGGAGTTCGCGCCTTACGCGGCGGTGCTGTTGTTCGTCGTGCCGGTGCGCGTGCTCGCACACGCCTACTACGATCTCTACAAACTGCGCGGCGAGTTCTCTTACGTGGACGACTGCCTGCGCGTCTTCAAGGCGACGGCCGTCGCGTCGCTGTTGATCGTCGCGGTCGCGTTCCTCTATCGCGGCGGGACTGCGTTCCGCGCGTTCTCCTACTCGCGCGCTGTCTTCGTGCTTGACTTCGCGTTCGCGCTCGCGGCGTTCGGCGCGATGCGTCTGGCCGTGCGCGCGGCGCAGGCGGCCGTCCGGCGCGGCGGCGTGAACTTGATCCCGACGCTCGTCGTCGGGCGCGGCGCGGAAGCGAGTTTGTGCATCCGCGAGATGCGCGAGCGGCCGGAGTTGGGCTACCGCGTGATCGGCGTGGTGGAGAACGGCGCGTTGGAGAAGGGCGTGCCGGAAACTTTCGAGGGCGTCCCCGTTATCGGCAGCATCAAGGACTTGGCCGAGACGATCCGCGAGACGGCGGCCAACGAAGTGATCGTGGCGGACGCGGGCGTCTCCGGCGACGTGTTGTTCGACGTGATGATGCGCGTCGGGCGCATCCGCGGCGTCGAGTTTCGCATCGCGCCGAGTCTGTTCAACTGCCTGCCGCGCAAGACCGAGATCGATCAGATCGGCGCGCTGCCGATGATCCAACTGTTCCGCGAGCCGCTCTCCGGCACGGCGCGCGTCGTCAAACGCGGCACGGACATTCTCGTCGCCTCGCTCGCGCTCTTCGTGCTCTCGCCGCTCTGGATCGTCATCGCCGCGCTGATCAAACTCGACTCGAAGGGCGGCGTCTTCTACAAGCAGGAGCGCGTGGGGATGGACGGGCGCATCTTCCTCTTCCTCAAATTCCGCACGATGCAGTCCGGCTCGGACGACGCCGCGCACCGCGACTACCAGCGCAAGTACATCGCCGGGCAGGCCGAGACGAATCTCGGCGACGAGGCGCGACCCGTTTACAAACTACGCACCGATCCGCGCGTGACGCGCGTCGGGCGCGTGCTGCGGCGTCTGAGCCTCGACGAGTTGCCGCAACTGTTGAACGTGCTCAGGGGCGACATGAGCGTCGTGGGTCCACGCCCGCCGATCCCTTACGAGGTGGAGGCATACGAGTTATGGCATCGCAAGCGGCTCGACATGAAGCCGGGGCTGACGGGCTTGTGGCAGGTTTCGGGGCGCAACCGCCTCTCGTTCGAGGAGATGGTGCGGCTCGATCTCTTCTACATCGAAAACTGGTCGCTTCTGCTCGACCTCAAGATCATCCTCCGCACGCTGCCCGTCATGCTGCGCGGCGACAATGCCTATTGACGACGATGAGGACGCCGACCCGGAATAGGAAACCACCAACGCTATGAGCCTTTCTGCGACTCGCGCGGCCGGAGCGACCGACGGCATTGACACCGGCACGAAGCGAGGCGTGGCGATCAACTGGGTCGAGCGTGCGCTCGCCGCGTCGCTGTTCCTGCTGGCCTTCTGCGCGCCGCATTCGATTGCGGGGACGCAGATCGCGTGGGGCTTGGGACTGCTGGCGTGGCTCGTGCGTCTCGCCTTGCGCCCCCGTCCGCAACTCCACCGCACGCCCCTCGACTACGCGCTGCTCGGCTTCTTCATCCTCACTTTCATCTCCGCGCTCACTTCCTACGACCCGGACGTCAGCATCGGCAAACTGCGCGCGGCCAGTCTCTTCACCATCGTCTATCTCGTCGCGGAGAACGTCACGACGCGGCGCGCCGTCCGCCTGCTCGTCTTCACGCTCGTCGCGTCGTGCATGATCAACGTCGTCTACACGTTCGGCCAGCGTGCTACGGGGCGAGGGCTTAAGGTGTCCGGACTCGCGGCCGACAGCCCCTTGCACGCGGCGGGCGTCAACGAGGGCGACACGCTGCTCCGGCTCGACGGCACGGCCTTCCACTCGCCGGATGAACTAACGCGCCTCATCACGACAGGCAAGACAAACACTCCGTCAGCCGCGCCTTCGACAGTTAATGCGACGGAGACACCGGCGGCGGCGCGCTTGCTCGTCTATCGCCGCGAATGGTTGTTCGAGACGGACGTGCCGCGCGGCGCGTTGCTCGCGGGCGCGACGCCGGAAGCGCGACTCGGCCTGACGAGTTGGACGCGCGGGCGCGACCAGCGGGCGTCGGGTTTCTACGGCCACTACACGACCTACGCAGAGGTCTTGCAACTCATCGGCTCGCTCGCCGTCGGGTTGCTCATCGCGCTCCGGCGAAAGCGTTCGTGGCAGGGCGCGTTGCTCGCGCTGGCGGTCGCAGGGATCGGCGGCGCGTTGCTGCTGACGGTGACGCGCGCCTCCTGGCTGTCGTTTCTGCTCTCAATCGTCGTGATGTCGCTGGTGGGCTTGGGGAGTCGGCGCGCCGCGCTTATGGTCGCGCTCGGCGCGCTGCTCGTCGTCCCGCTCGGACTCTACGTGTTGCAGCAGAAGCGCGGCGTGGGTTTCTTCGACCGCAAGGACGGCTCGATCTCTTGGCGCACGACCGTCTACCGCGAGGGCTTCGAGTTGTTCGCGCGCGAGCCGCGTCACGTCGTCGTCGGCGTTGGGATGGATTCGTTGAAGCGACACTGGCGCGAGTGGGGCTTGTTCGACAACGGCCGTCTGCCCGTCGGCCACATGCACTCGACGCCGCTGCAACTCGCTCTGGAAAGAGGACTGCCCGCGCTCCTGCTCTGGCTCTCGATAGTCGGTCTCTACGCGCGCATGTTGTGGCGGCTGTGGCGCGCGCCCGCGCTCGCCCATTGGCGGGAGCGCGGGCTGGTGCTCGGCGCGCTCGGCGGCCTCGTCGGCTTTTTCGCGAGCGGCCTGGTGCATTACAACTTCGGCGACTCGGAAGTGGTGATGGTCTTTTATCTCATCATGGGACTCGCGCTCGCGTCGGAGCGACTGGCGCGGGAGGGAAGCCTTAAACACGAAGAGACGAAGGCGCTAAGAACGTGAAATTCGTCTTAGCGCCTTCTCGTGCCCGTGTGGTCAATTCTGAGTTTACGCGGAGGCGTTGAGAGCCTTCTGCTGTTGCTTCTCCTGCTCCATCAGCGCGCCGAGTTCTTCCAGTTGCTCCTTGCTCAAGACTTCGCGCGCCTTCTTGAACATGTCGCCCTCTTCTTCCTCGACGTGGTGCTCGACGTTCTCCTTGAGCACTTTCAACTTCGCCGTCCACGTCTCGCTGCCGACGCCCATCGCGTCCAATTCGCCGAGCAACACCTTGACGACGTGGTGCTCCTGAATGCCCTCCATCGTGATGTCGCGCGTCTCCTCGGACTTCTTGAGCACGGGGTAGAAGATCTTCTCTTCGATGTGCGCGTGAACGTCCAACTCCTGTTTCAATTTTGTGAACAACTCTTCGCGCGTCTTTTCGGCGCGCTCGGTCGTCTCTTCGAGTTTCTCAAAAATACCGGACACCTTCTCGTGGTCGGTTTTCAATAGTGTGATTGCGTCCATCTTTCGTCCTCCCTATGTTGTTTAGCCCGGATTTTGCACGGTTACAGTACGTGTCGGCGGCTCATCAGGGTGATCAGTCAAGCACAGTGCCAGAGGGGCGGCGGCCGGACGGCGACGGCGGGTGCACGGGCGCACGCATCCCCTTTCCTTGACTCTCTTTGCCCACGCCTTTATCATGTCAGTTTTCGGCTACAGCCCGTGGCCGCGTCTGAGGCATCATGTTCGAGTCTTTATCCGACAAACTAAAGCGCACGCTCAAGAATTTGCGCGGCGAGGGCGTGTTGACGCCGGAGCACGTTGACGCGGCGCTGCGCGAAATCCGGCTCGCGCTGCTCGAAGCGGACGTTAATTACAAGGTCGCCAAAGAGTTCATCGCGGCGGTCAAGGAGAAGGCCGAGGGGCAGCACGTCTGGCAGGAGTTGAAGCCCTCGGAGCAGGTCGTCAAGATCGTCTACGACGAACTTGTCGAACTGATGGGCGGCCAGTCTTCGCGGCTCGTCTTTACGAAGACGCTGCCGAACGTCGTGATGATCGTCGGCCTGCAAGGTTCGGGCAAGACGACCTCGACGGGCAAGATCGCCCTCTGGCTCGCGAAGAATCAGGAACGCAAGCCGCTCTTGGTTTCGACGGACGTGAACCGCCCGGCGGCGCGCGAACAGTTGAAAGTGATCGCGAAGGCGACGGGGCAGTCCATCTTTGAAAAGCCGGAATCGAACGACCCCGTGGAACTGGCGCGCGAGGCTTACCGGCACGCGCGCGAAGTCGGCTACGACACGCTGCTGATTGACACGGCCGGGCGTCTGCACATTGACGAAGAGTTGATGGACGAGTTGAAGCAGATCAAGGCCGAGACGCACCCGGTCGAAGTCCTCTTCGTCGCCGACGCGATGACGGGACAGGACGCGGTCAAGTCGGGCGAACAGTTTCACGCGCAGGTCGGCATCACGGGCGTCGTGTTGACGAAGATGGACGGCGATGCGCGCGGCGGCGCGGCGCTCTCGATCAAGCAGGTGACGGGGCAGCCCGTGAAGTTCGTCGGCGTCGGCGAGAAGTACGACGCGCTCGAACCGTTCTATCCCGACCGCATCGCGCAGCGCATCCTCGGCATGGGCGACGTGCTCTCGCTCATTGAGCAGGTGCAGTCGCAGGTTGACCAGACGGAAGCCGAAGCGCAACTCAAGAAGTTGCAGAAGAACGAGTTCACGCTCGACGACTTTCGCAGCCAGTTGCGGCAGGTGAAGAAGCTCGGCTCGTTCTCGAAGATCATGAAGCTGCTGCCCGACCAACTCTTGGGTGGGATGGGCATGCCGGACTTGGACGAGGAACAGTCTGCGCAGATGGAAAAGGAACTCAAGCGCACCGAGGCGATCATTGACTCGATGACGCGCGAGGAGCGCAGCGATCACCGCATCCTGAACGCGAGTCGGCGTCGTCGCATCGCGCGCGGTTCGGGCGTCAACGTCTCGGAAGTCAACGCGCTCATCAAGCAGTACGTCGAGATGCGCGGGATGATGAAGCAGTTGTCGGGCGCGGGGTTGTTCGGCGGCGGCGGCGGGAGCGGCGGCGGAGGCGGCATGAAAGGCCGCATGATGCGTAAACTCGGCGGCATGATGGGCATGCCCGACATGAGCGCGTTGATGGGCGGTGGAGACGGCGAAGGCGGCATGAATTTGCCCGCGCTGCCCCCCGGCGGCGGAGCAGGCGGCAACGGGCGCAAGAAACTGCGCAAGAAACCGCGACACAAGAAAAGGAAGTGACAGGTGACGAGTGACGGGTGACAAGTTGAAACAAAAAACTTGTCTTTCAACTCGTCACCCGTCACTCGTCACTCGTCACTGAATTTTGGAGGATACAGAGAGTGTTAGCAATCAGATTGATGCGCATGGGCGCGAAGAAAAGCCCTTCGTATCGCGTGGTCGTCAAAGAGAAATTGTCGAAGCGCGACGGGGCGTACCTTGAGAACGTCGGCACTTACGACCCGACGCGTAACCCGGCGGCAGTGAAACTCAACCTTGACCGCATCACCTACTGGATGGAGCGCGGCGCGCAGCCGACCGACACCGTGCGCCAGTTGATCAAGAGTCAGTCGAAGGCGGCGCAGGCGGAAGTTTAGTTTCAAGTTTCAAGTTGCAGGTTTCAAGTTTAAAAACCAAGAAACCGCAGTCTTGAAACTTGAAACGCGAAACCTGAAACTTAAGCGATGAAAGAGACCGTGGAAATGCTCGTGAAGGCTCTCGTGGACGACGCCGAGGCGGTGGACGTGCGCGAGGAGTTGGGGCGCGACCAGCGGAGCGTGATCATCGAGGTGCGGGTTGCGCCCGACGACATGGGCAAGCTGATCGGGCGGCAGGGGCGGACGGTGCGCGCGCTGCGTTCGCTGTTCCACGCCGTGAGTTTGAAGCAGGGTCGCCGCTACATCTTAGAGATCGTGGAATGAGCGACGAGGCGAACACGCGCGACGCGGGCGACGGCGGCGAAGAAGAGTTGATTGCCGTCGCGCGCGTCGTCAAGACGAGGGGCGTGCGCGGCGAAGTGGCCGCACACCTCCTGACCGATTTCCCCGAACGCTTTGAAGGTCTCGCGGAACTCGTCGCGATTGACGAACGGGGCGCGCGCCAGACGCTCGCGATTGAAAAGAGTTGGTTGCACGGCGGGCGCGTGATCTTGAAGTTCGAGGGGTACGATTCGCCGGAGACGGCGCAAGTTCTGGTCGGCCGCGAACTCGCCGTGCCGGTAACGGATGCGGTCGAATTAGACGAGGGCGAGTTCTACGATTGGCAGTTGATTGACTGCCGCGTCGAGACGATTGACAAACGCGAGATCGGGCGCGTCGCCGAAGTGCTCCACACGGGCGCAGCCCCCGTGCTCGTCGTCCGAGAGGGGACGCGCGAACACCTGATCCCGCTCGCCGCGAGCATCTGCGTGGAGATTGACACGGAGGCGAAGCTGATTCGCGTCGATCCGCCGGAAGGACTGTTGGAGTTGTAAATAGTGAATCGTAAATCGTCAATAGTTAAAACAGGGTTCTTTCTATTTACGATTTACGATTTACGATTCACTTGTTGTGTTGCTGATTGACATCATCACGATCTTCCCGGACTACTTCCGCGCGGTGTTCGATTACGGGATCGTGCGGCGCGCGGCGGCGGCCGGTCTCGTCCAGATCGAGGCGCACGACCTGCGCGGGTGGACGATTGATAAGCACCGCATGGTTGACGACCGCCCGTTCGGCGGCGGCGACGGGATGGTGTTGAAGCCCGATCCGATCTTTGCAGCGGTTGAATCTCTGACGGGCGCGCGCGGAGCGGCGGAACTCGCGGGCACGGGCGTGCGCGTCGTGCTGCTGTCGCCGCAGGGAAGGGTCTTCGATCAGCGAGTCGCGGAGGAGTTGGCGGGCGCGGAGCGGATCGTGTTCATCTGCGGCCGTTACGAGGGCGTGGACGAGCGCGTCGTTGAGATGCTCGTGACGGACGAAATCTCCATCGGCGATTACGTCCTGTCGGGCGGCGAACCGGCGGCGGCCGTCGTGGTTGACGCGATTGTTCGTCTGATACCCGGCGCGCTCGGGAGCGAGACTTCGGCGACGAACGAATCCTTCTCCGAAGGGCTGCTCGACTTTCCGCACTACACGCGCCCGCCGGAGTTTCGCGGGCTGCGCGTGCCGGAAGTTTTGCTCGGCGGCAATCACGCCGAGATCGCGCGCTGGCGCAGGCAGAAGGCGCTCTCGAAGACGCGCCGCAACCGCCCCGATCTTTTAGAACGCGTCGCGCTCACCGAAGCCGAACGCGCGTGGCTCGCGGAAGAGGAGCCGGAAAATTTTAGTGGCGAGTAGTGAGTTGCAATTGGCAGGATCAAAATTCTTGTCCTTAACTCGTCACTTGTCACCCGTCATTTGTCACTTTTCAGATTTGGAGTGTTAGTCATGAACCGTTTAGATGCTGTCGAAAAAACTCAGATGAACAAGACCCTCCCGGACTTTCAGCCGGGAGACACGGTGCGCGTCCACGTGCGCGTGAAAGAGTCGGAGACGAAAGAGCGTTTGCAGGTCTTCGAAGGACTCGTCATCGCGCGCAAGGGCGGCGGCGTGCGCGAGACGATCACGGTGCGCAAGATCAGCTTCGGCATCGGCGTCGAGCGCATCTTCCCGCTCTATGCGACCATCGTGAAAGACATTGAAGTGATCAAGCGCGGCCGGGTGCGCCGCGCCAAGCTCTACTACCTGCGCAACCTGCGCGGCAAGGCCGCCCGCATCCGCGAGCGCGACACGCGCCCCACCAGCAGCAGCCAGGTGCAAGCCGCCGCCGCTGCCGCCGCCCGCAAGAGCAAAGCGTGAGGAAGTGACAAGTGACAGGTGACAAGTTGAAGACAGGCTCTTTGTTTTAACTTGTCACCTGTCACTCGTCACTTGTCACTGTTTTCTTATGATTCGGCGAAAACGCGTCTCCGAGATTTGCACGGCGTTTGAGGACGAGGCGCGGGCGCGCGGTCACCGGATGATCGCGGGGGTGGACGAGGTCGGGCGCGGGGCGTTGGCCGGGCCGGTCGTCGCCGCCGCCGTCATACTCGACCCCGACGCGCCGCTCCCCGAAGGCTTGGACGACTCGAAGAAGCTGACGGCGGCGCAACGCGAACGCATCGCCGAAGAACTCAAGGCAACCGCGCTCTGCTACGGCGTCGGCCTCATCCCGCCCGCCGAGATTGACAGCACCAACATCCTCATCGCCACGCGCCGCGCCATGTGCCACGCGCTCGACGATCTCAAACCCTGCGCCGACTTCCTGCTCATTGACGCACTGCAACTGCGAGAGGTCGCGCTTCCGCAGCGCGCCATCATCCGCGGCGACTCGATCTCCGCCTCCATCGCCGCCGCCTCCGTCATCGCCAAAACTTACCGCGACGCGCTGATGCGCGACTACGAACAAACTTACCCGCAATACGGTTTCGCCGCGCACGTCGGCTACGGCACGCGCGCCCACCTCGCAGCCCTGCGCACGCACGGGGCTTGCCCCATCCACCGCCGCAGCTTCCGCGGCGTGCTCTCACCGACAGACACCGAAAATTCTTAACTGCCGACGCCCAACATGCTTAGCTGCTGATAGTTTCCGCTCTGCCTTTGATGAGCGCGGGGATGATTGATAGTATGCGCGGAACGAGAGGCTTCAAATCGGCGAGACGGTTTGAAGTCGTGTGCAAGATCAACACGGCGATATTGAAATTAGAGAGGTTTTGTTGAAAGGCGAGATTGCGATCAACGGTCAGAAAAATATCGAACTCTGACTCGGCGAGCTTCAACAGTTCGCCGTTCTTCTTCGTTGCCCAACCCATCTGCGGGACGGTTTTGACCTCGTGCCAAGCAAGTTCTGCCGCGAACCGCCGGTCAATGCACTCGTCTAAAAGTAACTTCACCTCAGATCACCATTTTGACGATCTGTTCTTCGGCCTCTTCGAGGAACGCGATGACTTGTTCTTTGGTGACGGTGGGGAAGCCTTCGAGAAATTCGTCAATCGAGTCGCCGCCTTTCAAATAGTCGAGCAGCGTTTGGACGGGCACTCTCGTTCCGGCGAAGACGGGCGTGCCGCCGAGCACGTCGGGCGAGATTGTGATGAGCCGATCATTCATGCCTTATGGTAGTCAAAGACGGTCGCCGAGAGCAAGACTGTGCAGGGTGGCTTGCGCGGCGTGCTTCCCGCGGGGCGACGGGGTGGGGTAAACTCGCGCCCGCTGGTGACCCCTCCTCAAAACTTCGCAGAGTGTTAACGGGAGCATCTGACCGCTTGCACATCGCCATTGACGCCCACACGGTCGGCACGGGTTTGGCCGGCGTCGAGACTTACATCACGAACTTGATCGAGGCGTTGGCCGCGTCCGCCGAAGGCGAGGCGCACCGTTACACGCTCTACGTGACGAGGGGGCGCGCCGGGGATCGTTTCGCGGGACGCTGGCCGCACGTCTCGGTGCGCCGCACACTGCCGCACACGCCGCTCGTCCGTCTGCCCCTGACGTTCCCCGTGGAGTTGCGCCGCCACGCGGCCGACGTGCTCCACGTGCAGTTCACCGCGCCGCCCTTCGCCCCGTGCCCCGTCGTCGCCACCATCCACGACCTCTCGTTCGAGCACTTGCCGGAGACGTTCAAACGACGGAGTTGGATGCAACTGCGACTCACCGTGCGTCGCACGGCGCGCACCGCGGCGCACATCATCACGCCCTCCGAGTTTTCGCGCCGCGACTTGATCGAGACTTACGGCGTCGCGCCCGAACGCGTCAGCGTGACGCACGCGGCGGCCGCGCCGCACTTCCGTCCCGCGTCTCAGGAAGCCGTGGCCGACGCGCGGCGCAGGTACGGCATCGGCGGCGACTACGTGCTCGCGGTCGGTTCGATCCAGCCGCGCAAGAATCTGGTGCGGCTCGTGCGCGCCTACTCGGACTTGCGCCGCCGACGTTCCCACGATAAGCTGCCACAACTCGTTTTAGTGGGGAAACGCGCGTGGTTGTACGGCGAAACGCTGCGCGCCGTCGAACAGTCAGGCGTCGCCGCCAACGTGATCTTTACAGGCTACGTGCCCGAACAAGACTTGCCCGCGCTCTACACGGGCGCGCTCTGCTTCGTCTACCCTTCCTACTTCGAGGGGTTCGGGCTGCCGCCGCTCGAAGCCATGCAGTGCGGCGCGGCGGTCGTCGCGGGCGACCGCACGAGTTTGCCGGAAGTGATCGGCGACGCGGGGCTGCTCGTCAACCCGTTTGACGAGGACGCCATCGGCGCGGCCGTCGCCCGCCTCATAGACGACGGCGACTTGCGCGCAAACTTGCGCGCGCGCTCGCTCGAACGCGCCGCGCGCTTCAGTTGGGCAGAGACCGCGCGACAGACTTTGCAGGTCTACGAACAAGCGACAGGAGGAAAGGGGAGTGACAAGTGACGAGTGACGAGTGACAAGTGAATTACGTCAATCGTAAATCGTAAGTCATGAATAGATGTAAGACTTATTCTTTCTATTTACGATATACGATTCACGATTCACGGCTTTTTCCCGTCACCGTCACTTGTCACTCGTCACTTGCCGCTCGCGGCGATGCGGATAGCGATTCTAGGAACACGGGGCGTGCCCGCGAGTTACGGGGGCTTTGAGACCTTCGCCGAACAACTCTCGACGCGGCTCGTCGCGCGCGGCCATCACGTCACGGTCTACTGCCGCTCGCACTACGTAAGCCCTCGCCAACTCGAATACAAGGGCGTCCACCTCAAAGTCCTCCCCACCTTCCGCCACAAGTATTTCGACACCATCGTCCACGCCTTTCTCTCCGCCCTGCACTCGACGGCCGGACGCTTCGACGCCGCGCTCATCTGCAACGCCGCCAACGCACCCTTCGCGCCCATCGTGCGCCTCGCCGGCACGCCCGTCGCCATCAACGTGGACGGACTCGAACACAAACGCCGCAAGTGGAACTGGCTCGCGCGCCGCTACTACCTGATCGCCGAGCGACTCGCCACCATCCTCCCGAACGAGACGGTGACGGACGCGCGCGTCATACAGGACTATTACATGGCGCGCTACAACCACCCGACCACCATGATCGCCTACGGTGCGGAGGTCGAGCGCATCCCAGACCGCATGGCCGTGCGCCAGTGGGGCATCGAGCCGAACCGCTACGTGCTCTACGTCTCGCGCCTCGAACCGGAGAACAACGCGCGCCTCGTCATCGAAGCCTTCAAGCGCGTGCGTACCTCACACAAACTCGTCATCGTCGGCGACGCGCCCTACGCGCACGAGTACATCGAAGAGTTGCGCGCCTCGGCGCGGCGCGACCGTCGCATCGTCTTCACGAGTTTCGTCTTTGGCGACGCCTACCGCGCGCTGCAACAGAACGCTTATTGCTACGTCCACGCCACGGAGGTCGGCGGCACGCACCCCGCGCTCCTCGAAGCGATGGGCTACGGCAACTGCGTGCTCACGCTCGCCACGCCCGAAAACATCGAGGCCGTCGGCGAGGCGGGCATCCCCTACACGGACGAGAAAGACCTCGAAGAGAAACTCCAACGCGTCCTGCGC
The DNA here is from genome assembly GCA_030841105.1 of Pyrinomonadaceae bacterium. Classification (GTDB taxonomy): domain Bacteria; phylum Acidobacteriota; class Blastocatellia; order Pyrinomonadales; family Pyrinomonadaceae; genus JAIVJZ01. The sequence continues at coordinate 27,181 of JAVEDE010000112.1, read as the reverse complement.
GACGGCTCGCTCGTCAACTCCTACCGGCAGCGCGCGCAGAAGCGCATCCGCGAGCACTACGACTGGGAGCGCATCGTTGACCGCTACGAAAACCTCTTCGCGCAGATGGCCGGTCGCCCGCTCGTCCACGAAACCGAGTTCGCGCCGGACGCCATCGAACGCGTCTCGGAAGCGGGCGTCAGGAAAATTTAACCGCCGTCGTCGCTGCCGCCGCCATCGTCTGCGATTCGCGCGGTTAGCTATCAATATTGCCTGCGACTCGCGCGACGGGCGTCCAATGCTACCCCGACTCGCAACGCGTGCCGCCTGCGTTGTCCGCTGCACACATCAACTCTGCTACTGTTGTTGTTGCCATGAAGTTTCGCCTCCCGCAATTCGTCTTCGCGTTAGCATGCGCGCTCGCTCTCGGCGCGGCGGGCGCGCGCGCACAGGCTGCTGTTTCGCAACGCGCGAGCGTCGCCGTGCTCGACCTCGGCGAGACGGAGGCGGGGCGACGCATCGGTGACGAACTCTCAGCCGCGCTCGCAAGCACGTCGCACTTCGCCGTCGTCAACCGCGCGCAGAGTCGCGCCGCCGCGCGTGGCGTGGGCTACGCGAGTTCGCTCAACCTGACGCTCGCCGAAGCGCGTGACCTCGGCGCGGCCATCGGCTGCGACTTCTACGTCACGGGCGAGGCGCAGACCTTGCGCCGCACGTCCACCGCACGCCCGGATTATTTCGAGTCCTATGCCTCGCTCTTTCTCGTCAGCGCGGAGACGGGGCGGCTCGTCCTGTGGGAACACGTCGCCGCCGAATCAAGCGCGCCCGAAGAGGCGGAGAAGAGTCTGCTTGTTGAGTTGCGCGCACGCGCGTCGCGCTACGCTGAATTCATCTCCAAGTCGCAGGCGGCCGAGCGAAGCGAGCGGCTGTCGGCGCGCGCACGCGCGGACTCGGCAGTCGCGTTCGAGGAAGTGCCGGACGAGGGCAGCCCCGCCGCCGTCAACTTCCGCGCGCCGCAACCCTACCGCAGCCTGCGTCCCGCGTACCCGGAGACGGCGGCGCGCGCGAGCGTCGCAGCGACGGTGGACGCGCTCGTCGAGGTTGACGCCGCGGGCGAAGTCAAAGATATTGAGATCGTGCGCTGGGCTGGTTATGGTCTGGACGAAGCGGTGACGGCGACCGTGCGGCAACTCCATTTCCGACCCGCCACGCGCGACGGCCGCGCCGTCCCCGTCCGCGTCCTCCTGCGCTACAACTTCCGCCGACCCGCGGACGAAGCCAAGGGGAAAGGATAAGGGAAAGGGGAGGGGGGAAAGGTGATGCAAAAGTTTCGGCTTGTCGGTTATCGCTCGCTACCGTGTGCGCTGTTCCTCGTCCTTCTCCTTTCCTCTTTTCCCCTTACCCCTTCCCCGGTTTCGGCCGCCCACGGTCGCGTGACGACGGCGACGCGCGAGGGGCGGCTCATCGTTTTCGACGAGGCGTGGCAGACGATCCGCGAGCGTTACTACGACCCGACGCTGCACGGCGTTGACTGGGAGGAGTTGCGCGCGCGGCTGCGCCCGCTGGCCGCCGAGGCTGCGAGCGAGACGGAGTTCTATGCAGTGCTGCGCCGCCTGACGAGCCGCTTGCGCGACGCGCACACGCGCGTCTACTCACCCGACGAACGCTTCGACTGGCAACGCCCGACCTACGTCAGCGTCGGCGTCTCTTTGCGTGAGATCGGGGGCGAGATCGTCGTCACGTCGGTCGAGCGCGGGGGCGAGGCCGAGCGCGGCGGCGTGCGCGCGGGCGACGCTCTGTTGAGCATCGAAGGCGAACCTGCGGCAACCGTCTTCGCGCGGCGACTGGCGGAAGAAGTCGGGGCGTCAACCGACTCGGCCGCGCGTCAACAAGCCGCGGCGCGACTCTTCAAAGGCGCGCGCGACACGTTCGTCACCGCCGTCTTCACTAAAGATAACGAGCGCGCCGGGGCGGCGTCGCGCAGCGTCCGTTTGCGGCGCGTGCTGCAAAGTCGCCCGCCCGTTCTCAACGTGCAAAAGAGCGAAGGCTTCCCCATCGTCAACTTCAACATGTTCGTGCCGGAGATCGCGAGCGAATTGATGCGCGCTCTGCGCAGAGGGGAACTGCGCGGCGCGCGCGGCCTCGTCATTGACCTGCGCGAGAACGGCGGCGGCCACGCCGAGACGATGACCGACATCGCCTCCGCCTTCCTGCCGCAGGGCACGAACCTCGGCGAGTTTACAGACCGCGAGGGGCGCGTCAGTTCCGCGCCGCAGACGCGCGCAGCGATGCTGTTTGCCGCCGACGCCGTGGCCGAGTTTCGCGGCGCGGTCGTCGTCCTGACGAGCACGCGCACGGCGAGCGCGGCCGAAATTCTCGCCGCCGCCTTGCAGGAGACGCGGCGCGCGCGCGTCATCGGCGAGAACACGTGCGGCTGCGTCCTCGCCATCCGCCGCCGCCACACGCTGCCCGACGGCGGCCTCTTAGACATCAGCGAGATGGACTTTCGCACCGCCCGCCACACGCGGCTCGAAGGCGCTGGCGTCACGCCCGACGAAATCGTCAGCCCCACCCGCCGCGACCTCCGCGACGGCCGCGACGTCGCGTTAGCACACGCCCTCGCGCTCTTGAAAACGGCGAGCCGTCAAAATTAAGTTGAGACAGTTGACGACGAACTCTGCGCCCACCGTGGACAATGCCCGGCCGCGTCGTCTTCATCCTGTGTTGACCGGAGCGGGCTTTCTTCAATTCTGAACTGTCGCCGGGAAACTTCCGCGCGGTCGCGCCTGTGTTCCCGGCGCAGCATGTTATTATCCCCCGACAACTCAGAGCCGGAGCAATCTCTTCATGCTGTATCTGTCGCAAGTTTTGCGCCGCCCCGTGCGCGACGTGGAAGGCCGCCCCGTGGCCTCGATCAAGGACGTCATCGTGCGGCTCGGCGAAGACCACCCGCCCGTGACGGGTCTGGTCGCGCGCCACATGCGGCGCGACATCTTCCTGCCGCGCACGCGCGTCGCGCGCTTCGGCGAGACGGGCGCGCAACTCAACTTCGATCTGTTAGACCTTCGCGACTTCAAACGCCGCGAGGGCGAAGTCCTGCTCGCGCGCGACGTGCTTGACAAGCAGTTGATTGACGTGGACGGGAAACGCGTCGTGCGCGTCAACGACGTGCAGTTGATCGAGGTGGCGGGCGAGTGGCGCGTGACGGGTGCGGACGTGAGCTTGCAGGGACTCTGGCGCAGGCTCGCCCCGGCAGGCTTCTACGGCAGCAGCCGCGCGGTCGAGGTGATTGACTGGGCGGACGTGGGCTATCTGGCGACGGACGCGGCGACGGTGCGTCTCAAGTCTTCGCGCGATAAGTTGTCGCGCCTGCACCCGGTCGAGATCGCGCGGCTCGCGGAGTCGCTCTCCTACCGGCAGGGTGCGGAGGTCGTCGCCGCGCTTGACGACGAGACGGCCGCAGAGACTCTGGAAGAGATGCCCGACGAGAGCCAGGCGCGCATCATCGGCGACATGGACAAGGAGCGCGCCGCCGACATCCTCGAATGGATGTCGCCCGACGAGGCCGCCGACGTGCTCGGCGATCTGCCCGAAGCCACCGCCGAAGATTTGTTGAGCCGCATGGAGGGCGAGGAGAAGACCGACGTGGCCGAACTTCTCCATTACGAAGACGACACGGCGGGCGGCCTGATGACCAACGAGTTCATCACGCTTCCGCAAGGGTTGACGGTGGGCGAAGCCCTCGCCACGCTGCGCGAGATGGCCGAGACGCCGAACATGATCTATTACCTCTACGTCGTCGAACGCGAAGGCTCTTGGAAACTGTCCGGCGTGATCGCCCTGCGCAGTCTCATCCTCGCCGACCCCGCCGCGCCGCTCGAACACGTCATGCGCGACGAGTTCCAACACGCGCACCCCGACGACTCCGCCCGCGACGTGGCGCACAAGATCGCCGAGTACAACCTGCTCGCCCTGCCCGTCGTAGACGACCTCGGCGAGATCGCAGGCATCGTCACCGTGGACGACGCGATGGAGTTGTTATTACCGAAGGGCTGGCGACAAAGGTTGCCGAGAATTTTTTAAGTGACAAGTGACGAGTGACGAGTGACAAGTTAAACCCAACTGCTTGTCTTTAGACTTGTCTTACATCTCGTCACTCGTCACTCGTCACTTGTCACGGCTTTCTTATGAACGACGGAGAACCTGCGAGTGGCCGCGTCGCGTACAGAAGATGTGCGGGAGATGGGGCGTCGCCTGTGGCGAAGCGGGTCGCGGCGTGTGCGGCGGGCGGTGGCGCGGCAGACGGGCTTTCTCGCGTATCTGGCCGTCATTGGGCCGGGGATGATCGCGGCCAACGCGGGCAACGATGCGGGCGGCATCGCCACTTATTCCACCTCCGGCGCGGAGTTCGGCTACACGCTGCTGTGGACGTTCGTGCCCATCCTCGTCGCGCTCGGACTCGTGCAGGAGATGTGCGCGCGGATGGGCGTGGTGACGGGCAAGGGCTTGGCCGACTTGATCCGCGAGCGGTTCGGCGTGCGCTGGACGATGGTCGTGATGTCGGCGTTGCTCGCGGCGAACGCGGGCGTGACTGTCTCGGAGTTCGTCGGCATCGCGGCGGCGACGGAGTTGTTCGGCGTGCCGCGTCAAATCTCCGTGCCGCTCGCCGCGCTCTCGGTGTGGTGGCTCGTCGTCAAGGGTTCGTACCGGCGCGTGGAGCGCGTCTTCCTTTTGATGTCGCTCGTCTTCCTCGGCTACATCGTCTCGGCCTTTCTGGCGCGCCCGCACTGGGGCGAGGTGGCGCGGCAGATGGTGCGCCCTTCTTTCTCCTTTGACAACCACTACCTGTTCACGCTCATCGCCCTGATCGGCACGACCATCTCGCCGTACATGCAGGTCTTCGTGCAGTCGTCGGTGGTGGAGAAGGGCGTCGGTCGCGAGGGCTACAAACTGGTGCGCGCGGACGTGTGGGTCGGGACGCTCTTCGCGATGTCCATCGCCTTCTTTATCGTCATCTCGACTGCGGCGACGCTCGGCGCGGGCGGCTTCACGGGAACTATCGAGACGGCGGCCGACGCCGCGCGCGCTCTCGTCCCGCTCGCGGGCGAGTACGCCGGGCTGCTGTTCGCCGTCGGACTCTTCGGCGCGTCCATGCTCGCGGCGGGAGTGTTGCCGCTCGCCACCGCCTACTCGATCAGCGAGGCGTTGGGGTTCGAGAAGGGCGTCTCGCGCAGTTTTCGTGAAGCCCCGATCTTCATCGGCATCTTCACCTTCCTGATCGCGGTGGGCGCGCTCATCGCGATCATTCCGGGGCTGCCGCTGATCCGCGTGCTCGTCGTCACGCAGTTTATCAACGGTCTCTTGCTGCCCGTCATGCTCGTCGCCATCCTGCGCCTCGCTGGCGACCGTAAATTGATGGGTGAATACGCGAACGGGGCGGTCTATAATGTGCTGGCGTGGCTGACGGTCGTCGTCGTCTCCACCCTGTCGCTCGTGTTAGTGGCAAAGACCGTGTTCGGCGGCGCGTCTTAATAGCTGCCCCGGCCACTCCCTTTCAAACTTGCCGTGTACGATCCGCGGTTGACGTGTAACGCTTCAAGATGAGTAGCTCCCGTCTCAAAAAACAACTCGCCCTGCCCCTCGTCGCGACCGCGCTGTTCGCCGTCCTGTTCTATCTCGTCCTGCCCGCCTTCGCCCCGTCGCCACCGCCGCCGGGCGGGCAGTTGCAGACGGCCGCGCCCGTCTTCTACTGGGTGCAACTGCTCGCGCAGATCGCCCTGTGGCTGAGCCTCATGTTCGTGGGCGTGCGGCTCGCCGGGGCGTTCCTCTTCGACGTGGTGTACCGCCTCCGCAAGCGGCGCGAAGCGCCGAGCCTTGTGCGCGATCTGTTCTCCATCGTCGTCTACATCCTCGTCGTCGCCGTCATCCTGAAAACCTATTTCGCACTCTCCCTCGGCGCGCTGCTGTCCGGGTCGGCACTGCTCGGCGTCATCCTCGGCCTCGCGCTGCAAGACACGCTCGGCAACCTCTTCTCCGGCATCTCGCTGCACGCAGACAAGCCCTTCGAGGTGGGCGACGTGATCACGGTCGGCAAGTGGATGGGCGTCGTCGAGAGCGTGACGTGGCGTGCGGCAAAGATCAGGACGTTCACCAACCACATCGTCCTCGTCAGCAACAGCCAGATCGCGAAGGAGGCCATCGAGGTCTGCCCGCGCGACAACCCGAACGCGCGCCTCGTCTACTTCAACGCGCTCTACGCGCACTCGCCCGATCAAGTCATCCGCGTCGTGCGCGAAGCCATCCGCGAGACGGAGAACGTGCGCCTTAAGCCCCCGCCCATCGTCCGCATGCGCAACCTCGGCGACTTCGCCGTGGACTACGAGATCAAATACTGGCTGGTGGATTACGTCCAGCACAACGACACGGACGCGCTCCTGCGCCAGCGCATCTGGTACGCCTTCAAACGCGCCGGGCTGCAATTCGCCTACCCCACGCAGACGCTCTACTTCGAGCGCCCGAAGGCCGCCGCCAGCCCGGCGGCAGACGCCGAGACGCTCACGGGTCGCCTCTCCGCCACAGACATCTTCGCCCCGCTCAACGCCGACGAGCTTTCGCAACTCGTCTGCGGCTCGCGCAGCCACACCTACGCGCCCGGCGAAACCATCATCCGCGCGGGCGACGAGGGCGATTCGATGTTCATCGTCCGGCACGGCAACGTCGCCGTCCAGATCAATGACAACGGCCAGCCGCGCACCGTCGCCACGCTCGGCGAGGGCGACTTTTTCGGCGAGATGGCGCTGTTCACGGGCGAACCGCGCTCGGCGCACGTCGTCGCCGCCGTCGAGACGGAAGTGCTCGAAATCGGCCACGAGGCGATGAAATCCGTCTTCGACTCCAACCCCGATCTGGCCGAAACGCTCGGCCAGACCATCGCCGACCGCCGCGCCGGACTCGCCGCCTCTGCCGAAACCGGAGACCAGGCGAAGGCCTCGGCGGGCGTCATCTCATCTATTAAACGGTTCTTTGGATTAGACTAAGCGGATTCCGAGCCTCTCTTTGCCCCACTCTCCAGGGGCGCGGAAAGGGCAAAATTTTTTGCCTTTGATACTTGACAAGGAGAGACTCAGATATTATTATTTCGGCACGCTCAAAGGTGAATGGCGCGTGAGTCAGTCGCGCCGTAGGTTCATTTGGGCGTCCAGCAAATAACGTTTTTGTTGAGTTAAGAGGAGGAATTACGTCATGTCTATTACCCGTTACGATCCGTTCCGCGACCTGCGGATGCTGCAAGACGAAGTGAATCGCCTGTTTTCGAGCAACCTGTCACGCTCCTTCGGCGACGAGGGCATTGCGCGCGGCGCTTGGGCGCCCAGCGTGGACATCTACGAGAACAAGGATCAGATCGTGCTCGAAGCCGAACTGCCGGGCATGAACCGCGAGGACTTTGACCTCTCCATCGAGAACAACGTGCTCACGCTTCGCGGCGAGCGTCGCTTCGAGAAGCGGGATGAAGCGGACAACTATCATCGCGTCGAACGCTCTTACGGCTCGTTCACGCGCTCCTTCACGCTGCCGCAGACGGTCTCGTCGGAGAACGTCACCGCCGAGTACAAGAACGGCGTGCTGCGCGTCGTGCTGCAAAAGCGCGAAGAGGTGAGGGCGCGCCGCATCGAGATCGCGGGCGAGGGCGCGGCTTCCACGCCCAAGACTCTTGAGGCGAAAGTCGAAGAGTCAGGCGCGGCGGAGGGCAAAGGTAAGACTGCGACCGCCGGAAAGTAATAGTTTAAGTTTCAAGTCTGAACGCGCGGAACGATGAGCGGTGAACTCATTCATCGTCCCGCGCGTGTCAGTTAAGGTTCAAGAAATTATGCGCCTAGAACGTTTCACGCTGCGCGGGCAAGAGGCCATCCAGACGGCCATCGAACAGGCCGAGCGCAACCAGCACCAACAGGTCGAGCCGGAACACCTGCTCGTCGCCATGCTCGAACAGCCCGAAGGCATCGTGCGCCCGCTCATCGGCAAAATCGGCGCGAACCTGCAAGTCGTCTTGAACGACGCGCAGGCCGCCATCAATCGCCTGCCGAAGGTGCAGGGCGGGCAGCAGTATTTCAGCCCGCGCCTCACGCAAATTTTCACGGCCGCGCAGAAGCAGGCCGAGGCGATGCAGGACGAGTACATCTCGACCGAGCACCTGTTGCTCGCCCTCGTGGATGAAAAGGACGGCGCGGCCGGGCGCATCCTGCGCCAGCACGGCGTCAACCGCGAAGACCTGTCGAAGGTCGTCGGCGAGATGCGCGGCGATTCGCGCATCACGGATCAGAACGCGGAGGCCAACTATCAGGCGCTCTCGAAATACGCGAAAGACCTGACCGACCTCGCGCGGCAGGGCAAACTCGATCCCGTGATCGGCCGCGACGACGAAATCCGTCGCACGATTCAAGTGCTCTCGCGGCGCACGAAAAATAACCCGGTCTTGATCGGCGAACCGGGCGTCGGCAAGACGGCGATTGTCGAAGGCTTGGCGCAGCGCATCATCTCCGGCGACGTGCCGGAGACGTTGCGCAACAAGCGTCTGGTCGGCCTCGACCTCGGCTCGATGCTCGCGGGCGCGAAGTACCGTGGCGAGTTCGAGGATCGACTCAAGGCGGTCTTGAAAGAGATCGAAAACGCGAAGGGGCAGATCGTCCTCTTCATTGACGAACTGCACACGCTCGTCGGGGCGGGCGCGGCCGAAGGCGCGATTGACGCGTCGAACATGTTGAAGCCTGCGCTGGCGCGCGGCGAGTTGCGCTGCGTCGGCGCGACGACCCTGAACGAGTACAAGAAGCACATCGAAAAAGATGCCGCGCTCGAACGTCGCTTCCAGCAGGTCTACGTCGGCGAACCGACCGTCGAAGACACCATCGCGATTTTGCGCGGCCTCAAGGAGCGTTACGAGAAGCACCACAACGTAGACATCAAAGACTCCGCGATTGTGGCCGCCGCGACGCTCTCGAACCGCTACATCACGGATCGCTTTCTGCCCGACAAGGCGATCGATCTGATTGACGAGGCCGCCTCGCGCCTGCGCATCGAGATTGATTCCTTGCCGGTCGAGATTGATCAACTCGAACGCGAGATCATGCAGTTGGAGATCGAGCGTCTGGCCTTGCAGCGCGAGGAGGACGAACGCTCGAAGGCGCGTCTGCGCGAGATCGAACAGCGCGCGGCCGATCTCAAAGAGCGGTCTTCCGGCATGAAGGCGAAATGGCAGTCGGAGAAAGAAGCCATCAAGCACATGGAGGAGGCGCGCGGGAAACTGGACGAGTTGAAGTTGGAACTCGAACGCGCGCGCAACGCGGGCGATCTGGCGCGCGCGTCCGAACTCCAGTACGGCGAGATTCCCCAACTCGAACAGAAGTTGGAAGCGGAGCAGGCGCGGCTCGGCGAGTTACAGGCCGACGGCGTAATGCTCAAGCAGAAGGTTGACGAGGAAGACATCGCCGCGGTAGTCGCCAAGTGGACGGGCATTCCGGTCTCGAAGATGCTCGAAGGCGAGATGCAGAAACTCGTCACGATGGAAGAGCGCATGAGCGAGCGCGTCATCGGGCAGGACGAGGCTTTGACGGCGGTCGCCAACGCCGTGCGCCGCGCGCGCGCCGGATTGCAAGACCCGAACCGCCCCGTCGGCTCGTTTATCTTCCTCGGCCCGACGGGCGTCGGCAAGACGGAGACGGCGCGCGCGCTCGCAGAGTTTCTCTTCGACGACGAGCGCGCGATGATTCGTCTCGACATGAGCGAGTACATGGAGAAGCACGCCATCGCGCGCATGATCGGCGCGCCGCCCGGCTACGTCGGCTACGAAGAGGGCGGGCAGTTGACCGAAGCCGTCAGGCGTCGTCCCTACTCGGTCGTCCTCTTCGACGAGATCGAGAAGGCGCACCCGGACGTCTTCAACGTGCTCTTGCAGATACTCGACGACGGCCGCCTGACCGACTCGAAGGGGCGCACCGTGGACTTCAAGAACACGGTCTTGATCATGACCTCGAACCTTGGGAGCCGGGAGATACAGGCGGCCGGAGACGACGAGAAGGCGGTGCGCGAGGCGGTGTTGGAAGAACTGCGCGGCCACTTCAAGCCGGAGTTCCTGAACCGCATAGACGACGTGGTGATCTTCCACCAACTCTCGCGCGCGGAGATCGTCCGCATCATCGAAGTGCAACTCGAACGCCTGCGGCACATGCTGGCCGAGCGCAACATCACCATCGTGCTCGACGATTCGGCGCGCGAACTCCTCGCGCGCGAGGGCTACGACCCGATGTACGGCGCGCGTCCGTTGAAACGCGCGATCCAGACGTTGATTCAAAACCCGTTGGCGTCGAAACTCCTGCGCGGCGAGATCGCGTCCGGTCAAACGATTCGCCTCTCAGCGGACGGCGACGAGTTGAAGTTCGCAACCGACGCGGCGACGGCAACAGCGTAACGAAGCTAAGGGATAAGGGCGGAGGTTTTTACCGTGGGACACAAGTGGGACGAGTGGCGTGATTATGTGACGTTGCAGGAGCGCATGAACCGTCTGTTCGAGGACACGGCGCGGCGGCACGATCATTTGAACGAGGAGCGCGAGGCGGAGCTTGAGCGCGCCGACTGGACGCCCGCCTCGGACATCTACGAGACCGCGACGGAGTTCGTCATCGCAATTGATCTGCCGGGCATCGAGCGCGCTGCGCTTGAAGTGAGTATTGACGAGAACCGCCTGACGGTGCGCGGCGAACGCACGCCGGAAGAGGCGGGGACGCGGCGCGCGAACGGCGGCCGGGGTCGCCCGTTCGGGCGTTTCCTGAGTCGCTTCGGGCCGCTGCCGCCGACGGTGGATCAGAAAAACATCGCGGCCGACTACAAGGACGGCGTGCTCAGTCTGCGCCTGCCCAAGCGCGCGGAGCAGAAAGCGGCGCGCGTCAAAATATCGGTTCAGTGACAAGTGACGGGTGACGAGTGTCAAGTCGGAAAACTTGTTGTAACTTGTCACTCGTCACCCGTCACTTGTCACTAAAATTTATATGGTATCTTTTCGCAGGGAGAAAAAGAGAAGAAGTATGGGAGAGAGAATGGCGGCTGAAGAGGCGCGCGCCGCGGGAGCTGCGCCGGACGCCACGGCAGCCGAGGGCATCCGTGTGACGGACAGGCGGCGCGTCGTCCTCGACGAGTCGGGCGAAGGCGCGCGCGCGGAGGACACGTCTGACGCGCCGAATTTGAAACCGAAGTACGTGGAAGAACTCGAAGCGCGCACGCGTGCCGCAGAGCAGTCGGCGCGCGACGTGCAGGCGCGTTTTGAACAGGTGCGCGCGGAACTCAAGCGCGAGACGGACGAGATCAGGCAGCGGCTCGCGCGCACGGCCGACGAACGCGCGATGCGCGAGAAGGCCGCCTTCGTCGGCGCGCTGCTGCCCGTGATGGAGAACTTGCGGCGCGCGATGGAAGCGGCCGAGGGCGGCGGCTCGCTCGACGCTTTGCTCGGCGGCCTGCACGGCACGCTCAGCGGGTTCGAGAGCGCGCTCGCCTCCGGCGGCGTCGAAGCGATCACGGCCATCGGCCAGCAGTTCGACCCGGAGTTGCACGAGGCGGTTGACGTGGTTGAGGTCGAGCCGGAGCGCGACGGCGTGGTCACGGCCGAATACTCTCGCGGCTACCGCATGGGCGGCCAACTGCTGCGCCCCGCGCGCGTGCAGGTCGGGCGCGCGCAGGCCGGGGGGCAGGCGGCGACGGACTAACGGAACTTACTATCTGAGGAGAACAAACTAAGTGGCGGCAAAAGATTTGAAGTTTAGCGAAGAGGCGCGGGCGGCGATGTTGAAGGGCGTGAACACGCTGGCGAACGCGGTGCGCGTGACGCTGGGGCCGAAAGGTCGCAACGTCGTGCTCGGCAAAAAATTCGGCTCGCCCGTGATCACCAAAGACGGCGTGACGGTGGCGAAAGAGATCGATCTCAAAGACAACTACGAGAACATGGGCGCGCAGATGGTGCGCGAGGTGGCGACCCGCACGAACGACACGGCGGGCGACGGCACGACGACGGCGACCGTGCTCGCGCAGGCCATCTTCCGCGAGGGCGTCAAGAACTTGGCGGCGGGCGCGAACCCGATGGCGTTGCAGCGCGGCATCCAGCGCGCGACCGAGGCGGCGGTCGCGGATTTGGAGCGGCAGTCGAAGAAGGTCAAGGGCAAGGGCGAACTCGCCAACGTCGCCAGCGTTTCGGCGAACAACGATCGCGAGATCGGCGAGTTGATCTCCGAGGCGATGGACAAGGTGGGCAAAGACGGCGTGGTCACCGTCGAAGAATCGCGGACGCTCGAAACCGCGTTGGATATCGTCGAAGGCATGCAGTTCGACCGCGGCTACCTGTCGCCCTACTTCGTCACCAACCCGGATCGCATGGAGGCGGTCTTGGATGACCCGCTCATCCTGATCCACGAAAAGAAGATCGCGGCGATGCGCGAACTGCTGCCCGTCCTTGAGCAAGCGGCGAGTCAGGGTCGGCCGCTCCTCATCATCTCGGAAGACATCGAGGGCGACGCGCTGCCGACGCTCGTCGTCAACAAACTGCGCGGCACGATCAAAGTCTGCGCCGTCAAAGCCCCGGCCTTCGGCGACCGCCGCAAGGCCATCCTCGAAGACATCGCGGCTTTGACGGGCGGGCGCGTCATCACGGAAGACATCGGCGTCAAGTTGGAGAACGTCTCGGCCGAAGACCTCGGCACGGCCAAGCGCGTCATCGTTGATAAGGACAACACGACCATCGTCGAAGGCGCGGGCGCGGCCAAAGAGATACAGGGTCGCGTCGGCACGATTCGTCGTCAAATGGAAGACAGCACTTCGGACTACGACCGCGAGAAGTTGCAGGAGCGGTTGGCGAAACTCGCCGGGGGCGTCGCGGTGATCCGCGTCGGCGCTTCGACCGAAACGGAGATGAAAGAGAAGAAGATGCGCGTGGACGACGCCGTGAACGCGACGCGCGCGGCGGCTCAAGAAGGCATCGTGCCCGGCGGCGGCATCGCTCTGCTGCGCGCGGCGCGCGCGCTCGACAAGCTGGAACTCAAGGACGAGGACGAGCAGACGGGCGTCCGCATACTTCGCCGCGCGCTCGAAGAACCCGTGCGGCGCATCGCGGAGAACGCGGGCGTGGACGGCGCAATCGTCATCGAACGTGTCGAAGAGTCGAAGGGCAAACAGGGCTACAACGCGGCGACGGGCAAGTACGAAGATCTCGTCGCCTCCGGCATCATTGACCCGACGAAAGTGGTGCGGACGGCGTTGCAAAACGCCTCGTCGGTGGCCGCGCTGCTGTTGACCACGGGGGCGGCCATCACGGACGCGCCGCAGCCGAAGAAGTCGGCCGCGCCGCCCATGGGGGGCGGGGAAGACTACGGCGATTATTAAAAAGCGGCGAAAGTAAACGGTGGAAGGCAGAAGGGAGGGGCGACACAGTTTCTCCACTTTTGCCTTTTCACTTTTAGCTTCTGCTGCACTTCTCATGGCCGAATAATTGCTGTCTCAAGTGTGCTATGCTCAAGGCGTCCCGAAACGCAACGGGACGCGGGCGCGTGGCATCTAAAAGTAGCCGCCGGACGGAGAGAAAGCGGCCTTCATTTTCTCCGTCCAGAACCGGAATGGATCGCCGTAGCGTAAATTGATTCGGGCGGTAGACGGCGACCAACAAACTCGCGACCCCCGCGGGGCGCGAACAGCAGATTGAAGGAATACCAATGGTTGATCTCGGAACATATAAAGACCGTTTCGCGGAGAGCGGCCAGCGCATTTTTGAGTACGCGATGCAGGAGTCGAAGCGTCGTGACCAAAATTACATCGCGGTCGAACACATTCTCCATGCTTTTATCTCGGAGGAGGCCGAACTGTTTAACTCGGCCATGCGCGACCTCTCGCTCGATCCGTTTCATATCAAAATGCAGATCGAGCGGCGGCTGGACAACAACCGTTTCCAGCACGTCGGCAAGGGCTTGCGCATCGCGCCGGAGACGATTGACCTCTTCAAACGCGCGATGGAGCGTTCGCGCGCGCAGGGTCGCAAGACTATCGAATCCACCGACCTCTTCATCTCGCTCGCGCAGGACGGCGGCATCTTGAGCGGCATGCTCCGCACCCTCGGCGCGGACTCCGAAGCGTTGACGGAAAACGTTCGCGCGCGCGTCCGCATGCGCGAACAGGACGAGGAGCAGTATCGCAAGAAGTTTGAACTGCCGCCCTACCTGAAACACTTCGGCACTTCGATGAACCGGCTGGCGCGGATGGACAAGATTCCGCCGACCATCGGCCGCGAGCGCGAGATTCAGCAGATGGTGGAAATCCTCTGCCACCGCGAGCGCGCGAATTCGCCCATGCTCGTGGGCGAACCCGGCGTCGGCAAGACGGCCGTCGTCGAGGGTCTGGCGCGGCTCATCGAACTCGAACCGGAGAAAGTTCCTGCGCGTCTGCGCAACGCGCACGTCGTGCAGTTGCAGATGGGTGGACTCGTCGCGGGCACGATGCTGCGCGGCATGTTCGAGGAGCGCATCAAGGGCATCATTGACGAAGTGAAGGAACGCCCCGAACTGATCCTCTTCATTGACGAGGCGCACACCATCATCGGCGCGGGCGCGGCGCTCGGCACGTCCTCGGACGCGGCTAACATGTTCAAGGCGTCGCTCGCGCGCGGCGACCTGCGCATCATCGGCGCGACGACCATCACCGAGTACAAAGAGTACATCGGCGAGGACGAGGCTTTGGCGCGTCGCTTCCGCATGGTCAAGGTTGACGAGCCGACGATTTCGGAGACGCGCGAAATTTTGCTCGGCCTGCGCCCGCGGCTCGAACGCAACTACTCGGTGACGATCTCTGACGACGCCATCAACATGGCGCTGGAGATGGCTCCGAAGTACATCCGCAATCTGCACCTGCCAGACAAGGCCATCGGCTGGCTCGACACGGCTTCCGTCAAAGTCGAGATCAACGAGCCGGAGGCGCTGGTCGTCAGGCCGGAGCACATCATCGAAGTCATCTCGCAGGAGTCGCACATCCCGCGCGACATGATCTCGCGCGACACGACCGACCGCTTCCAGCAGATGGAGTTGGAACTGGCGAACCGCGTCATCGGGCAGAAGGAGGCGGTGCAGTCCGTCGCCCAACGCCTGCGGCTGAACAAGGGGCCGCTCAAAGAGTCGCACTACAAACCGGACGGCGTGTTGTTGTTCCTCGGCCCGACGGGCGTCGGCAAGACGGAACTGGCGAAGGCCGTCGCAGAGTTCATGTTCGGCGACGAAGAGAAGATGGTGCGCATTGACATGTCGGAGTACGGCGACGGCACGGTCGGCGTCGAGAAACTGATCGGCATGCCGCGCGGCATCGTCGGCTCGGAGCGCGGCGGGATACTGACGGAGCGTTTGCGCGAGAACCCCTACACGGTGCTCTTGCTCGACGAAGTTGAGAAGGCTTCGCCGACGTTGATGAACCTCTTCCTGCAAGGCTTCGACGAAGGCTGGCTGACGGACGGGCGCGGGAAGAAAGTTTACCTCTCCGACGCCATCGTCATCATGACCTCGAACCTCGGCTCGGAGAGTTTCAAGAAGTACGAGAAGCCGCTCGGCTTCGGCACGAAGACGCTCGGCGACGTGCGTGCGGTGAAGGGCGAAGTGATGAAGGCGGCGGAGCAACGCTTCTCGCCGGAGTTTCGCAACCGCATTGACGAGATCGTCGTCTTCTCGCCGCTGACGATGGACGAGGTGCGGCAGATCGCCGTCATCTATCTCGACAAGCTGCGCCGCCAGATGGAGCGGCAGGCCAAGACCGTGCAGGTGACGGAGCGCGCCATTGACAGCCTGACGGAGAAGGGCTTCAGCCCGGCCTACGGCGCGCGCTTCCTCAAGCGGCACATTGACGAGAAGGTGAAGCTGCCGCTGACGGCGATGTGGAAAGGCGCGTCGCAGTTCGTCGTGGACTACGAGGACGGCGAGATCACGATCAAGGCGCTCGACGCTCCAAGCGTCAACTAGGCCGCGACGGTCGTTAACCGCGGGCAATCCCGAACGCCCGTTTTGAACCGGAGGGTTTCAGCTTTCTAGAATTTATAGATGAGCTGAGACCCTCTTTCACTTGCAGTTTATGAACACAACTTCATTTCACAAAACAGCGCGGTTCGCGTTTTCGCTCGTTCTGCTGTGTGCGGCGGGAGTGACGTGTTTCGCGCAGGCGACGCCCGCGAACTCGCCGCCGAAAGTTGACGTGCAAACGGCAACCGTGACGGCGACGCCGCAAGCGGCAAATGATGAGAAGGCCGAACAGATCGTGCAACGCGCAATCGAGGCGCAGGGCGGGAGCGCGTATCTCGGCGTCAAGACGATCATCGGGCGCGGCTACTTCTCGCAGTTCGACAAGGGCATCTTCCTGCCGCCGCTCTCGTTCGTTGACTACCTCGTCTTCCCCGACCGCGAGCGGACGGAGTTTCGCGGCGGACGCGGGCGCACCATCCAGACCAACGCCGGAGACGGCGGCTGGCTGTTTGAGAGTTCGACGCGCTCCATCGTGGATTTGAAGCCGGAGCAGGTGGCGGACTTTCGCCTCGCCATGCGGACGAGCACGGACAATCTGTTGCGCGGCTGGTGGCGCAAGGACGGCGCGCGGCTCACCTACCTCGGCCGCCGCGAGGCCGGTCTCGCCAAACGCAACGAGGCCGTGCGGGTGACTTACCCCGACGGCTTCTGGGTGGATTACGAGATCGGCGCGAAGGACTTTTTGCCCGCCAAAACTTTTTTCAAGCGCAAGAACGCGGAAGGCGAAGAGGTGGACGAAGAGGATCGCTTCGCCAGTTATAAAACTATCAACGGGCTGACCGTGCCCTTCGTCATAGATCACTACCGCGCGGGCGCGCAGTCGAGCCGCATCAACTACGACTCGGTCGAGTTCAACACCGCCGTTCCCGACACTCTCTTCGCCAAACCGGCGAACATCAAAGCGATCAAGTAGCGACCGCAGCATAAGCTCAACACAAAGACACGAAGCCACAAGGAAAACTCGCAGGAGTAACTTTGTGGCTTCGTGCTTTCGTGTTGAACGGTCTCGTTCTAGTCGCCGTTGTTGTCGCCCGCGGCACGGGTCGAAGGGGGCGAGGCGGCGTGGTAGAGGGCGTAGATTTCTTCCTTCACTTCGGGTGGGAAGCAGACGCGGTCGAGTTGATAACGTTGGAGACCGCGCACCGCGCCGCTCACTTCGCTGATCTCGCGAATGGAGGGGCGCGCGTAGCCGTCTTCGACGTAGATGCGCGCTTTGGGTTCCGCGCCCTCGGCCGTGTAGTAGTTGTAGTAGGGCACGTCGCCCGCGTGGTCTTCGATGAAGTAGAAGCGCGGCTCGAAGCCTGCGCGCGCCACGCACGCCCGCGCCTCGGCGAGAAACTGCGCACGCTCCTCTGCGGGCATGTCGAGATCAATCGCCTTGAAGAGGCGTCGGCCGACGAAGCGGTGGCTGAGGTCGTTGAGGATCGTGTCCTTCGTGCGCCGCCACTGTTTGAGGTGAAAGAGCACGTCGGAGTCGTCCATCTCAAGATGATCTTCGAGCGTGAGCGTCTGGCGTCGGAGAACTTTCTCGAAGGCCGTGCCGGGCGCGCACCACACCTCTTCGCCCGCCGCGACGAGTTCGAGCGCGCGCCTCAAGATCGAGCGCAAGACCGCTTCGGCCGAGCGCAGCGTGCGGTGGAAATAGACTTGCCGGAACATGTAATAGCGCGCCTGTAAATATTCCTCGACGGCGTAGAGGCCGCGCGCGGCGACGTAGATGCGGTCGTTCTCCACGTCCACGGAGAGCGCGTTGATGATCCATTCGAGATCGTAGATGCCGTACTTCGCGCCCGTCATCAGCGAGTCGCGCAGGAGGTAGTCCATGCGATCCACATCCAACTGCGAGGAGACGAGTTGGGCGAGGAAGGCTGGCTGGAACTTGCCCTCGATGATGTCTGCGACGCGGCGCGGGAGTTCGGGCGAATAGTCGCGAAGCACCTGATTGATCTCGGTCTCTTCGGCGAGCACGGCGCGCACCGTCCAATCCTCGTGGTGGAAACCGAGGACGTGCTCCATGACGTGCGAGAAAGAGCCGTGTCCCACGTCGTGCAGGAGCGCGGCCGCGCGTGCCGCCGCGCGATCCTCCTCGCTGATCGCATGGTTCTCGCCGAGTCTGTCAAGCACGCGCGTGATGAGGTGGAGCACGCCTAAGCTATGCGTGAAGCGCGAGTGCTCCGCGCCCTGATAGGTGTAGAGCGCGAGGCCGAGTTGCTTGATGCGGCGCAGGCGTTGGAACTCCGGCGCGTCAACGAGGCGCACGAGCAGTTGCCCCTCGCGTGTGTCGGTGCGCAGCCGGATGATGTTGTGTACGGGGTCGCGGTAGATGCGTTCGCTCATTGTCGAAGAATGGTAAAGGGTAAACGCTAAATGGTAAATGCCGGAGAGGATTTCGCCGAAGGTGACGACCGATAAAAAAGTGGGCTGGCAGCCGAAGCCACCAGCCCACAGGCGAAACGCGTCTTCGAGAAACGCGCGTGGTTAGAAGGTGTAGCGCAGGGCGAACTGAATGACGCGCCCGGCCTTGTTCTCGTTGAGCGGCGTTTGCGTGGCCGTCAACTTGCCGAAGTCCGAACTCGGTTTTTGCGGCTGACGATCGGCCGGGTCGGATGAGAACGGGTCGGACGGTAGGAAGGGATCAACCGGCAGGCCGAAGCCGATAGCGCCGGTCAGGCGTTGCGTGTTGGTCAGGTTGAAGACCTCCGTGCGGAATTGGAGGGCGTGGCCTTCCCAGGGCATCTTGAAGTTCTTGGTGAGGCCGATGTCAACCGTGACGTAGCCGGGATAGCGCAGGACGTTGCGGTCGCCCACTTCGCCCGCGCGCGGCTCGCGGAAGCCGCGGAAGGCCGCCGTCGGGTTGCTGAACAGATTCGGCTCAGGCCCGCGCACCGGATCGGCGCGCACGTCCGCCACGCGCACCATGTTCGACTGCACGTTCCAGTTCGTCGCCCAGCGATCCGCTTCGAAGGGTTCGCCGACGGGGAGACCGGAGTTCCAGCGCGCGATGCCGGTCATCTGCCAGCCGCCGAGGATCGCGTCCGCCACGCCGCCGATGTCGCCGAGGAAGGCGCGGCCGCGCCCGATGGGCAGGCCGATGAGCCAGTTGGCGTTGACGATGTGACGGATGTCGAAGTCGGAGTTGGCGTAGTTCTGATCGGGATCGAGCGGGTTGACGATGAACGCCGACGAGGCGAACGTGGTCGCGCTCTGCAAGCCCGACGCGTTGTCGAGCGAGTGCGAGAGCGTGTAGTTGAAGTCGAACGCCACGTCGCGTTTGAAGCGTTGGCGGATGCTGAACTGGCCGGAGTTATAGTTCGACTTGGCGATCGTGCCGAAGGCCGAGAAGGCCGCGTACTGCGGGTGGAAGAACAGGTTGTCGCCGAGCGGCGAGAGGCCGTCGTCCCAGAGCAGTTGCAGGAAGGTGTAGTCGGTGATGCCCTGCCCGCCGAGGCTGGGGAAGGCCACGCGACGATAGGCGCGCTGCGTGGCGGTTTGCGTGGCGGTGCGCAGGCCGGGCAGCACGTTCTCGAAGAATGGGATCGTCCCCATCTGGCTGACGGGCACGCCGCGGTAGCGGGCGTCGGTCAAGAGGTTAATGGCCTCGTACCACGTCTGACCCGAGGCCGGGTCTTTGAGGTTGTTGAGGTGCATGATGTCGCGCGTCGCCAGCAGGTCGCGGGCGAAGCGGCCGACGTAGCTCGCCTCGAACGACAGACCGCGCCCGATCTCGCGGCCGTAGGAGAGGTTGACGCTGTAGTTGTAGGGCGTCGTCAGCGTGTCGTCGAGCGACGACTCAATGCGCTGCTGTTCGTCCGACGGGGTGACGAGCGGGAACGAGACCGTCGGTGTGATGGTCAGGCCGGGCAGCGTGCGCACGTTCTGGTTAAAGCTCGTGAGCAGCGGCCCCAGGTTGTTGCTGAGGTCGAAGGTGTTGGCCGAGATGCCCTGCGTGGACTTGAAGCCGAGCGACGAGTTCAAGTCGAAGGTGACGGCCAACTGGCTGCCGATGCGGTCGTAGACCACGCGGAAGCCGCCGCGCACAACCGACTTGCCGCCGCGTCCGAGCAGGCGACCCATGAAGTTGTCGCCGAGGTCGGGCGACCACGCGAAGGCCACCGACGGGGCGAAATTGTTCCAGTCCTGATCGTAGTAGCCTTTGCGGCCGTTGGCCTTGCCCGCCAGATCAACCGTGATCGGATCGGTGACGGGGCGACCGGCGTTCGCCCCCGCGACGCGCCGCTCGAAATACTCGCCGAGGCTCTGCGTGGGCGCGACCTGAATCCCGTTCGTTTCGTAGACGGGCGTGGACGTGCTCCAGCGCAAGCCGTAGGAGAGCGTCAGGTTGGGACGCACGCGCCAAGAGTCTTGCGCGTAGAGTTCGTACTCCTGCGTGGCGAAGGTGCGCTCGATGCCCGTGCCGGGCGCGAGCAGTTGCCCGTTCTTGCCGTAGTTGAGGTTCGCCTCGTACTGCGAGAAGCGGCCGATGACGGCGGCGAGCGCGTCGCGGAAGTCTGTCTCGAAGTCGGCGCTCACGTCCGGGAAGATCGGGTCGAAGGTGTCGTTCGTGTCGAGGTAGAGCGACGCGCCGGAGAAGTCGAAGAACGACGGGTTGACGATGGCGCGGTCGTAAGAGTTGCCGAACGAGTTGCGGTTGTTGCTGATGAGGCGCACGTTGCCGCCGTACTGCATGGAGTGCGAACCCTTGATCCACGAGAGGTCGTTAACGAAGTTGTGGACGGGCGTGGTGCGGCTGAGCGTGCGCGTGCCGAGCGTCGGCGAGTAGACGAAGCGGAAGAAGATGTCGTTCTGCGTCAGGTCGCCGCCGTTGGTGAAAGCGGCGCGCGTCAGGCCGTAGCTGAAGCGATTGACGATGTTGTTGGTGGCCGTCCAAGTGTGCCCGGCCGAGACGCCCTTCGGGTGATTCCAGAACCGCGGCGAGAGCGTGTCGGGGAAGGCCGACACCTGCGTGATGAGGTCGTCCTGATAAGTGCCGCGCGCAAAGAGCGTCTGGCGGTCGGTCAGGTTAAAGTCGAACTTGGCGATGTAGAGATCGAGGTTCGAGGGCGTCTTGGCGTTGAAGCGGTAGCCGCCGGTGTTGAGGCCGTCGCCGAGCGTGCCGGTGTTGGCCGGGTAGCGGCGCGCGGCGTCGGCGAGCGCGGCGAGCGCGACGGGGTTGCGTCCTGGATCGACGCCGTTGACGGCGTTGTAGAAACCGCCGATCTGCGCGCTCGTCAGGCAGCGCACTCCGGCGGGCGTGCCCGCGGGACACGTCGGGTCGCTCGCGCCGCTCTCGGTGCGGTAGCGCACGATGCCTTGACCGAGCGACGGCAGCGGCACTTCGCGCTCGACCGGAGTTTCCGAAGCCTCGCGGAAGCCTTCGTAGGTGAAGAAGAAGAAGGCGCGGTCTTTTTTGATGGGGCCGCCGAGCGAGCCGCCGAAGACGTTGCGCAGCAGTTGCGGGCGCGGCGCGCGCGGGTCACCGGCACGCGCCGCGCCGGTCTGCACGGCGAAGTCGTTGGCCGTGTAGCGACCGGCGGCGTTGTTGAAGAAGTCGTTGGCGGTCGTCACCGTGTTGCGGTGAAACTCGTAGAGCGAACCGTGGAAGTTGTTCGTGCCCGACTTGGTGACGAGCGACACCTGCGCGCCGGAGGAGCGACCCTGATCGGCGTTGGCGTTCGTCGTCGTCACGCGAAACTCTTGCAGCGAATCGGGCGTCACGCGCAGCACCCCGGCGAAGGCTTCGTCGGTCACGACGTCGAGGCCGCGCTGCTGTTCGTTGTTGTCAATGCCGTCGAGCGTGATGTTGGTCTGGTCGGCGCGCGCGCCGCTGACGTAGCCGCCCGGCGTGACGCCGGTTTGCAAGGAGAGCAGGCCGACGACGTTGCGCGCGTTCAAGGGCAACTCGGAGATGCGCTGCGACCCGAAGGCCGTGCCGAGCGTGGCGTCGGAGGTGTTGAGCGGGGCATCGGTGGATGCGGTCACCGTCACGGTCTCAGTGCCGAGACCGGCTTCGAGTTGCACGTCCACGTCAACGGGCGTGTCAACGAGCGCGGCGACGTTGGAGACCGAGACTTTTTTAAAGCCGCCCGATTCAACGTCAACCCGGTAGGTGTCGGGCTGAACGGCGGTGAAGGTGTAGCTGCCTTCTTCGTTAGTGGTTTGCGTGCGAGAGAAGTTCTTGCCTTCGTTGATGAGCGTGACGGTCGCGCCGGCCACCACGTTGCCCTGCTGATCTTTGACCGTGCCGCGCACGGTAGACCGGCCGCCCTGTGCGAAGACGCTGCCTGCCAGCAGCAGGAGCGAGAAGAGAACTCCGTAGACCGTGAAAGCGGTACGGCTTCGGGTAAAGTTACGCATATTGAACTGGCCTCCGAAATTTTCAGCCGGGGCGCGCGGCGCAGATGAGCTTGAAGGCCGCGCGCTGCCGTCTGAGGAAGGTTAATGAGCTTCACCGGCGACGATCCGTTGATCGTCGCGTGCGTTGCGGGGCGGCATGTGCTTGTGACCAGACCCCGGCGCGCGTGGTGAAATCCCGACGACTTTTCGTGATGGTTGAAGAACGTCTAAGGAGCAGGCCGTGACGCCCGGCAGATGTCTCGGTTAACGCGGCGGCACGAACGGCTCGCTTGCAGGAATACTCAGTCGAAAATACGCACGCAACGAGCGTTCCACTGGGGCGCGCCGTCGCCGCGTCGGGCTAATGCGGAAAGTTGTAGCGGAACGCGCGCGCGCGTCTGCGTGTGAATCCAAAAAAGTAATGGAAAATTCAGAATTTTGGACTTCCCGTGCGCGGCGGCCGGACGTGAAAGGCCGGGGCGAATCTCGATTTTCGCCCCGGCCACTTCCGACAAACTCACTCTATGCTAACGGCTCACTTGATCTTTTCCAGCAGGTGTCCGAGCTTCTCTTTCTTCGTGCGCATGTAGTGCATCGCGGCCTCTGTGTGCGGCACTTCAATCGCCACGCGCTCGACGACCTGCAAGCCCGCCTCTTCCATCGCGCGCAGCTTCAGCGGGTTGTTCGAGATGATGCGAACGTGGCACAACCCCAGATCGAAAAGTATCTCGGCGCACTGGCGATACTCGCGCAGGTCAACGGCCAGCCCCAACCGCTCGTTGGCCTCCACGGTGTCCGCGCCGCCGTCCTGCAAGGCGTAGGCGCGTATCTTGTTGATGATGCCGATGCCGCGCCCTTCCTGCATCTGGTAGACGATTGCGCCGCGCCCCTCGGCTTCGATCATCTGCATGGCCTGATGCAGTTGCGGCCCGCAGTCGCACTTGAGCGAGCCGAACACGTCGCCCGTCAGGCATTGCGAATGGATGCGCGCGAGCGTGGGCGTCTCGCGTTCGATCTCGCCCTTGAAGATGGCGACGAACTCCTCGCCCGATTCGCGCGCGCGGTAGCCCGCAATCTTGAACTCGCCGTACTCGGTCGGCAACTTCGCCACCGACACGCGTTCGACCGAAAGCTGGGTTGTGTCCCACTGGCAGGTGGTGCTGGTCTGAGTTGCTTCTTCCAAAACTTCTTACTCCCCGGACGACCGGCAGGATGTTTCGCTTGGTCTCCCGAACATGAGGCCGCCGGTCGCGCGTTTTGATGAACGATTAATCTGCCCCGAATTATATGTTCCCGCGCGGGCGGCGACAAGCAGGCGCGCGGGCGCGTTCGCGGGCGGCGGCAAAACCATGAAGGCACAAGTTAGTGTTGATCTTTTTCTTTCCATCCCGCATCCTCTCCGCGTCGCCCAACGCGAGTTTATGGAACGAGAAGATTTAGAAATCACGCTCCCCGCCGACCCGCCCGCGTCGCACGAACGCCGCCCCGCGCTCGTCTTCATGCGCGGCGAGCAACTGGCCGCGCCCATCCCGCTCGAACGCGACGAGGTCATACTCGGTCGCGCGCTCGAAGCCGACGTGCGCGTCAACGACGCGCGAGCCTCGCGCCTGCACGCGCGCATCCGCATCGAACACGACGCGGAGACGGACGCCCCGCCGCGCTACCGTCTCACCGATCTCGGCTCGACCAACGGCACGCTCCTCAACGGCCAACCCGTCACCGCTGACGCCTTCCTACAGCACGGCGACAAACTCAACATCGGCGAGCACCTCATCCGCTTCGACCTGCTCGACGATTTCGACCGCGAGTTCCAACGTCAACTCTATCGCCTGATCGCGCATGACGAGTTGACCGGACTGCTGACGAGCAAGTCTTTCTTCTCCGAACTGCGCCGCGAGGCCGCCCGCGCCGAGAGTGAGAGTCGGCCGTTCTGCGTGCTGATGATGGACTTGGATCACTTCAAGCGCGTCAACGACACCTGCGGCCATCTCGTCGGCAGCCAGACGCTCGAAGAGATCGGCGGCCTCATCACGCGCGCCTTGCGTGCGGGCGACGTGGCCGCGCGCTTCGGCGGCGAAGAGTTCGCCGCGTTCCTGCTCGACGCCGACTGCGCGCAAGCCCTCGTCGCCGCCGAGCGCGTCCGCGCGGCCATCGAAGAGCACGCCTTCTCGGCCACGCGCCACGGCGCGGCGGGAGAGGAGAACCGCACGCTCCGCATCACGATCAGCATCGGCGTCGCTGCCTACCCCGACGACGCGCGCGACCCCATCGAACTGATCGAACTGGCCGACACCGCGCTCTACCACGCCAAGCAGTCCGGCCGGAATCGCGTCAGCGCGTTCTGCTCCGCTCCGGGCGGCGAGGACGCGCCGCGCGAACTGCGCCCGCGCCCCGCCCCGCCGCCGCGCGGCGAGTGAGCCACGACCGCGCGGCGAGTGATAAGGGCGGCGAGTGATAAAAGTTGGCGACTGTTAGAACGCTCTGTTATGATGCCGTCATTCCGGCAACCCCTAACTTCCCCTGCCCCCCAACAGCAGCAGCAGTCTGGAACGTCTGCGACCTCTTGGGTCGCACGCTTCCATGAGGAGCATGAGCGTGTCGAAGCTAACAACACTTCTCGCGCGCGCCGCCAACTGCGTCGCCATCTTGGTCTGCATCGTCGTCGCCACCGCCACACTCGTCGCGGCACAGACGCCGACGGCCGCGCGACCGGACGCGCCGCCCGTCGCCGCCGCCGCGTCGCCGACTCCCTCGCCGACCAACACTAGCAACACGACGGACAATCCCGATCTCTCGATCACGGCGAACGTCACGGCGCGCGAGTTGCGCTTTGAAGTCGTGCCGACGCCGAAGGTCGAGTTCACGGGGCGGCCGCGCCGCGACACCGTGTGGGAGGCGGAGCGCACGAACCTCCCGCCGCAGGTGCAGCCCGGCGTCACCTACCGCGACCTCGGCATCCGGCTCAAGATCACGAGCGTCTTCGCAGACATCGAACGCATCGTCGCCGAAGCCCTCGGCGAAATCCCCGCGAGCGACGACGCCGCGCCGCCCGCAAACTCAAACCCGAACGCACAACCGCCCGTCGCCAACGCACCGTTAACGACGGACGCGGCGCAACCTGACAAGACGATGCCTTCGCCCGCATCCTCCTCCTCGCCGCCGTCCTCGCAAGCGCGACGGTCGGGCGGTAGTAACAGTCGCCCTAGCGGCGGCGTCGCGCAGCCGCGACGGGGGAGGCCGTGATGGGTCGAGTCGTGCGCCGGATCGTCCCGGTCGCGTTCATCATCTGTGTGCTCTCAGTCGTCGCCGCCGCACAGCAGCCACAGCAGCCGCAGGGCGACGCGTCAGACAGCCGTGCACGTCGGGTCGCGGCGTCTGCGCCCGCGACGAGCACGCAGGCGAACGTTGACGAAAATTTTGAACTGAACATCGCGGAGCGGCGCATCACCGAGCGCGACTTCTTCGCCTCGACCTCGATTGAAACGGGCGAGTCGAGCGCGCACGGGTTGTCTCTGCGCATCGGCGTCGCCGTCGGCGCAAGCGAGATTGACGTGCTGTTGCGCAACGTGCAAGGCCGCGTGCGCTTTCGCGGTTCGCTCGACGCCCTGCGGCGCGTGCTCGAAGCGCGTCGCCCCGCGGCAGCGGTGACGCAGCCGGAAGTGCCTTGAAGTTTTTCGCTCTCCCAAACCTGTAGTGAGATGGACGGAGTCTTATCCCGACCTTTCGCCTGAAAGCTGACGTTCGTATTCATCAAACTTTTTCTGAGGAGAACAGCCCATGAACAAGCTCTCGTCTCTCGGAGTCGCGATCATCATCGCCTGCGTCGCCTGCGCCGCTCACGCACAGACGCCGACCCCGACCACGGACACCGACACGACCGCGCGCGGCACGGACAACGCCTCGATCTTCGCGCGCACGTCCACGGCGCAACAGCCGCAGCCGCGCGCGACGCCTTCGCCCGTCCCGACCGTGCGCCCGCTCTCGCAGGAAGACCAGCAGCGGCAACAGGCCGCGAGCGAGCGTCGCCGACAGTCGGCCGCGTCGGGCGACCCGGACGTGTTGCTCGACGTGCCCAACCTCTCGGTCGAAGAGATCACTCTGGAAGTGGAAAACTTGCGGGCGCGCGTCTCGCTCGACGCGCGACTCGCCAACCTCTTGCAGTTGACCGCCGGGGCGGACGCCGGGATTGATAAAGTGAAACTCACGATCAAGGGCGTGCGCGCCGAACTGCTCCTCAAGGTGCGGCTCGACAACGTGGCCGCCATCATTGACCGGACGCTCACGACCATTGATCGCAACCCGCAGATTCTCGAACGCCTCTTGCAGAGCGTGGACAACACGGTCGGCACGGTGGGCGGCGTGGCGGGCACGGCGCTGCAACCGGGCGGCGTCGTGGATCGCACGGTCGGCACGGTCGGGCAGACGCTCAACAACGTGACGCAGCCGGGCGGCCTGCTCAGTTCGACCGTCAACACGCTCGGCCAGACGTTGCAGCGCACGGTTGACCGTTCGGGCAACATCCTCGAACGCACGCTCGACACGGCGGGGACGGTCGTCAACCAGCGCACGGTCGGGAACGTCCTGAACCTCTCGACGCTGCGTGAGACGACCGGCGCGGGCGGGCAAATTCTCCGGCAGGTGCGCGACACTTCGGGCGCGGTCATCGAACTCACGCTCGACGCCGCCGGCAAGGTCACCAACTCGCGCGTCGTCAGTCAGGCGACGGGCGCAACCCGGCAGTAACGGCCGGTAAAACGCCGCAGTGTCGGGGCGGGGCGAGTCGCCGCTTG
>JAVEDE010000111.1 GCA_030841105.1 Pyrinomonadaceae bacterium | reverse complement strand
GCCGCCCGCGCCGAACAGAGCCGCGCCGACGATCCCCGCCGCCATGATCGGCCCGACGCCGGGGACGAGCAGGCTCGCCGCCGCCGCGCCGAGCGTCATGCCGCCCGCCGCGCCCATCGCGCCGCCGACGAGTCCGCCGAGCGCGTTGCCCATGCCCGGCTGTTCCGTGTCGCTCGTCTCGACGTCTGACTCGCCCTCCGGCGCGCTCGTTCCCGGCGTGAGCAAACTCAAGTTCGCTTCCGACAGACCGAGTCCGCGCAAGCTCTCGACGGCGCGCCCCCCGTCTGCGCGCGTCTGGAAAATTCCGGCGACTGTGTTCATCGCTGTAGAGTCTCCTTATTGGATTAAGTGTGGGATTAGTTTTAGCTCTTTACGCGCAGACATTCAAGCGATCTTTCGGGCGCGCTAAAAAGTTGATTGAGCCGCACCGGCGGTCGTGTTAAAGTGTGGGTCGCACGTCCGACCACCACCAGCCGCACGGGAGCACGCAACGCGCATGATCGAGATCATCGAAAAACACTGGCCGATGTCTGTGGGCGACGGGAAAGCCACGCGCAAGAAGAAGCCGCGCATCCTCGCCATCACCACCGACTGCTGCACGGGCTGTGCGGGTTCGCCCGCGTGCATCGAGTATTGCCCCATCGAGGCGTGCATGTTCTGGATTCCCGACGAGGATCACCCGCCGTTCGGCCGCATCGAAGTTGACCCGGAACTCTGCATCGGCTGCCAGAAGTGCATCAGCAAAGGGCCGGAGGGCGCGTTCCTCGACGGCTGCCCGTGGGACGCCATCGAGATGGTTCCGACCGAGGACTGGGAAGCCGCGCACGGCATCACGCTGCCCGACGCGCCCGGCGGACGCTGATCACAACGACCTCCTGCTCGCCTCTCTCTCAAATTTCAATTCCGCGCGCTGCGGCTCTTGATGGCTTCCGCCGTCAGAGCCGCTTGTTTTTTGATCTCGTCGGACATGCCCGCCACGTCGCCCCGCGCGTAACGCTCGACCTCCGGCAAGTCTTCCGCCGCGCCCACCAGATACAGAGCGCGCAGAGCCTCCCAAGCATTTCTGCCGTCGGGCGCGAGCACGAGTAACTCTTCGCCCGCCGCCAACGCACGACCATCAACCGCGGACGCGCGCTCGATCTTCCCCGCGACCGGCGCGCGGACTTCCTGCGCCGTTCCCCCCGCGTCGCGCACGCGCGCCACCATCGCCCCCCTCGACACGGATGAATTGACAGGCAGG
Source organism: Pyrinomonadaceae bacterium (assembly GCA_030841105.1). Taxonomy (GTDB): domain Bacteria; phylum Acidobacteriota; class Blastocatellia; order Pyrinomonadales; family Pyrinomonadaceae; genus JAIVJZ01. Next base: position 23,308 of record JAVEDE010000111.1, on the reverse strand, counting down.
ATCGTGATGGGCGTGCCTGCGAACGGCAGCTTGACGCTGATCGGTCGAAGCATCGCCAGCAACTCCGCCCGCCCGCCCGCATCATTGAAGCGCGAGAGCGACAGCGCGGCCATGCGTCGCACCGCAGGTTCGTCGTCCCGCACGAGTCGTGCGAGCGCGGCTTGAAACTCGGCGGATTTGTTGTCGTCGCCCATCACCCACGCGGCGGCCATGCGTAAATCCGGCAGCGGATTTTCCGCCACGCGCAACACGCCCGGATACCAACGCCGGACGCCTTCATCGCCCTTGACGATGCGGCGGTCAATCTGTTCGAGCGCGTGCTGGACGTGGCGCGGCTTCTGCTCGTCGGCAAGATATTTTTCAATCTCGTCGTCGTTGAGTTCGCGCCAGAAGGTGGTGCCGTACCACGAAAGGAACGGGAGGAGGATGAAGAGCGCGGCGACGACGGCGAGCGGCCACGGCGAACGGCGGGCGTGCGTCGCCTGCGGCGCGGCGTGCGTGCCGACATGTAAGTTGCCGTTTGAATTTTCGCCGTCCATCCGGTTTGACCTGTCGGCCGCGCGAGTTAACGCGAGGGGTAAAGCTGGTAGAGCATGAGATAGACGACGACGCCCGTGACGGACACGTAGAGCCAGAGCGGGAACGTCCAGCGCGCGATCCGTCGGTGTCGCCCGAAGTCGCCGCGCCACGCGCGCCGGAGCGTGACGATGATGAGCGGCACGATCACGGCGGCGAGGATGGTGTGTGTCAACAGGATGAAAAAATAGACGGGGCGGATGTAGCCCTGCCCGGCGAAACGCGTCGAACCGTAGTTGTAGTGGTAGACCAGATACGAGACGAGGAAGATGCACGAGACGACGAGCGCGGAGGTCATGCAGCGCAGGTGCGCGGTGATGCGGCGACGCATGATGAAGTAAAAACCGGCGAGGAGCAGCAGCCCGCTCGTCGCGTTGAGCATGGCGTTGATGTGCGGCAGTATTGAATAATCCATGAATCGGTTCGGGGCGGCAAAAGATGCGCGGATTATAACACCCGCGCCGCGCGCCGACATTACCCGTTGAGGATGCAAGTAGAAGACGTGGACGAAGCAGGACGCCGTTCGACGACGATTAGCAACAGGGAGAGATACTCGCAACTGGAAAAGACACTCTTTGCACCGCTACTGCTACCGCCGTCACTCTTCCGTTTTTTTCGCGGCGTGTGCGGGCTTCTTCGGCGCGGCCGCTCTTTCGCTCATCTGCTCGTAGCCGCAGCGTTCGCACTGCCAGAGCGGGAAGACGGCCGACGGGTCGGCCTTGCTCTCGTAGACCGCGCGGTCGGACGGGATGATCTTGCCGCCGCACTGCGGGCACGCGCGCCCGCGGATGCTCTGGTGGTCGTTGTTGAGTGCGAGCGCCTGTTCGTTAGCCATAAGAAATTCCGCCGGAGACTACATTTGTCCGTGATGCGACCCGGTTTCGTCTAAGATTCGTCATCACCGGGCGACTTGCGGTGCTTGTAGGCGACGACGAAGATCGCGCAGAAGATGGCGACGGGCGGGCACAGCAGGATAAGCGTCGAGAGGTTGAGCGCGCGCGCAGAGACGCTATCTAGGTTAGACGCCGACGCCTTGCACATCGCACACTGCGCGAGGGCTTCCGGCGCGAGCAGGGTCGCGGCCGCCGCGACGAGCGCCAGCAGCAGAAGAGTTATTTTCGTCACCCGCCGTTTATTCAATGCCATCAACGTCACCTGTAATTGCGCAGGTTGAATATCCTGAAACTGTCGGGGAAGAAGATGAAGAGCAGGCAGATGCAGATGACGAGCATCGGGATCAGCGTGTAGACCAGACTCATGCGCTCGTAGCGCAGGTGCATGAAGTAGGCGAGGATGAGCGCGGCCTTGATCAGCGAGAGGCCAATGAGAATCGTCAACATCAAGGCCAGCGGCACTTGAATGTAGGCCAGAAAGACTTCGATTACAGTCAGCAGGAGCAGGAAGCCGAGGATGGAGAGGAAGAGTTTCGTCGTGCCCTCGAAGTGAACCGGGACGGCCTCTCCGACGGCGTCGTCGCCCTCGGCAGCGAAGAGATTTCGCAGCAAGCCGGTCTCATACGCCCACATGAGCGGGATGATCATAAAGATGCCCGCGAGCATGAGGCTGACGAGCGTGAAGAAGAGACTGTCTATGGAGAAGAAGTTGCCCGCCCGGCGCACGTTCGACAAGGCCATCACGACGAAAGCCGCCGCAAACAGCAGGCAGACCGCGTTCAGGATCAAGTCCTGCTTCTTTACCAGGTTGCCGAGTGATGCGAAACGTGTGCTCATGCGCCTTTAGTTCACCTCTCTTTAACGAAGTTTGCCCGCCTTCATTAACTCAGTCCGACACAACTCAGTACGATTCAATGCACCGCGGGGTGAAAGTCCACCGACAGCAGATAGATCAACGGGAAGACGAACATCCAGACGAGATCGACGAAGTGCCAGTAGAGGCCGCTTATCTCTACGTCCTCGTGCGTCTTGCGCCGGATGCGCAGGGCGATGTAGCCGAGATAGATGACGCCCGTCAGGACGTGGAACATGTGCAGCCCGGTGATGGCGAAGAAGGTCGCGCCAAAGAGCGGCGACGCCTGCGGCCAACGCTCCGTCCACTCTTTCGCAAACGCGCTGCCCTGCGCCAGCCCGAACGGGCGCAAGCCCTCTTCGATCAGGTGCAGCCACTCGTAGATGTGGAGCGCAAGGAAGGTCAGGCCGCCGAGCATGGTCGCGCCGATCCAGCGGCGCGCTTTGCGCCGGTCGCGTCGCGCCGAGGCGGCCACCGCCATCACCATCGTAAAACTCGAAGCCAGCAGGCAGAGCGTCATCGAGGTTGAGAAGAGGATGCTCGGACTGAAGGCGAACGGCGTCGCCCACTGATCGCTCGACACGCGCACGTAGCTGTAGCCGATCAGGAGCGCGGAGAAGGTCAGCGCGTCGGAGACGATGAAGAGCCACATGCCGAGTTTCTTGTGGCCGATGTGGTAGGGGAAAGTCCCGCCGCTCCAGTCGTCAGCGGTCAAACGCTCTGCCGTGTGCGCGTGTGTAGTCAACTCTTACCTCCACAGGAAAAGGAGTGCGAATAGATAAACCCACAGCCCGTCCATGAAATGCCAGTACAGCCCGACGGCGTCAACGCGCGCCAACTGCTTGCCCGCCGCGCCGCTTGCCGTCGCGTCGCGCCGCCCGCGCAGCATCAGGTAACACAGACCGACGATGCCGCCGAAAAGGTGGAGCGCGTGCAGCCCCGTCAACAAATAGAAGAAAGAACTGTGCGGGTTCGTCGCCAGATAAATTCCCTGCCCGACGAGGCCGCGCCAAGCGAGCAGTTGCGCGACGAGGAAACCGAAGCCGAGCGCGAGCGACAGGACGAGCCAACGCCGGTAAACTTCACTCGCCCCGCGCCTCAGCGCGCGACGCGCGACTTCAACGGTCGCGCTGCTCGCGAGGATCAACGCCGTGCTCACCCAGAGCATCGAGGGCACGGAGAAGGCTTGCCAGCCTTGTTGCGTCCGCGTGGAACGGAAGACGTAGGCGCTCGACAGCGCGGCGAACATCATCAGAATTGCGGACAGCGCCAGCCACATGCCGATGCGGTATTGCTGCGGCGCGGCGTCGCGGAAGGCACGCTCGCGCCCGCCGTCGCCGCCCCCCCCGTTTGGCGGTTGACCGCCGCCGCGCGAGCCGTTGCCGCCCGTCGCGCGTCTGCCCGTCCCGCCGATGTGGACGTTCTTCGTCCCGGTCGAGACGCCGCCCGCCGGTTTAGTGCTGACCGTTGTGACCATTGCCTGAACTCCCCTGTACTCCTTGACCGCTGCCCTGCCCCGCCCCTGCCGCGGCGACGTTCCCCTCGCCTGCGTCCGGCGTCGTCTGCATCACGTAATCCTCCGGCGCGTCGGGCACGGCGAACTCGTAGGGGCCGCGATAGACGGTCGGCAGATGCCCGCCGAAGTTGTCGTGTGGCGGCGGCGTGGTCGGCGTCACCCATTCAAGGGTCGTCGCCTCCCAAGGGTTACCGCTCGCGCGCTTGCCTTTGAAGATGCTCCAGATGAAGTTGAACAGGAAGATGAACTGCGCGGCGGCCGTCACGATGGCCGCGATGGTGACGAGCAGCACGAGCGGGTCGAGCGGGCGCAGGAAATCGTATTCCTGAAACGACGCGTAGCGGCGCGGCATGCCGACGATCCCCATGATGTGCATGGGCACGAAGATGCAGTAGACGCCGATGAAGGTCGGCCAGAAGTGCAACTGCCCGAGCCGCTCGCTCATCATCCGGCCGAACATTTTCGGGAACCAGAAATAGACGCCCGCGAACATGCCGAAGATGGCCGCCACACCCATCACGAGATGGAAGTGCGCGAGCACGAAGTAGCCGTCGTGGATGAACAGATCGAGCGAGGTCTGGCCGAGGACGAGTCCGGTGATGCCGCCCGCCACAAACAGCGAGACGAAGCCGATGGCGAACATCATGGGCACGGTGAAACGTATCTTCGCGCCCCAGAGCGTGCCGAGCCAGTTGAAAGTTTTGATGGCCGAGGGCACGCCGATGGAAAGCGTCAGGACGGAGAAGGCGATGCTCGTGCGTGGATCCATGCCGCTGATGAACATGTGATGCCCCCAGACGAAAAAGCCGAGGAGGCCGATGGCGAACATCGCGAAGACCATCGCGCGGTAGCCGAAGACGGGCTTGCGCGCGAAGGTGGAAAGGATGTGCGAAGTCGCGCCCATGCCCGGCAGGATCGCGATGTACACTTCCGGGTGTCCGAAGAACCAGAACAGGTGTTGCCACAGGATCGGCGAGCCGCCCTTGTGCGCCTGCACCACGTCGTTGAAGACCAGCCCGCCGGGGATGAAGAAACTCGTCCCCGCGTGGCGGTCGAGCAGCAGCAAGACGCCCGCCGCGAGCAGCACCGGGAAGGCGAGGAGCGCGAGGATGGCCGTCGTGAACCAAGACCAGCAGGTGAGCGGCATGCGCATCAGGCTCATGCCGCGCGTGCGCATGTTCAGGAGCGTCGTGATGAAGTTGAGCGCGCCGAGCAGCGAGGCGATGCAGAAGATGGCGATGCTCGTGATCCAGAGGGTCGCGCCCGCGCCCTGCCCCGGCCCGGCGACCTTGCCGAGCGCGGAGAGCGGCGGGTAGCCCGTCCAGCCGCCGATGGGGCCGAGCGTGCCCGTGCCGCCGCCGCCGAGGAAGTTGTTGACGAAATCGGTGTTGCCGACGATCGTGCTGCCCTCGACGAAGATCGCCGAGATGAGTACCAACAGGCCGACGAGCGTCACCCAGAACGAGAGCATGTTGAGGACGGGGAAGGCCATGTCCTCCGCGCCGACCTGTATGGGGAGAAAGTAGTTGCCGAAGCCGCCCTGCGGCGCGGTGGTCAGCACGAAGAAGACCATCATCGTGCCGTGCATCGTGACGAGCGAGAGGTAGAACTCCGGCGTCATCACACCGCCCGGCGCGCCGAGCGGAAAGATCGTTTCGAGGATCGTCCACTTGTGCCCCGGCCACGTCAGGTTCAGGCGCATCAAGACCGACATGAACATCCCCGTGAACGCCGCGAAGATGGCGAGCAGCAAATACTGGATGCCGATCACTTTGTGATCAATGCTGAAAATATACTTGCGTATAAAACCCGTGGGCGGCCCGTGGTGGCCGTGCGGCGCGTGTGCTGCGGCTGCCTCGGCGTGGGCGTCCGTCCCGGCCGCTCCCACCTCGGTCGCGGCGGCGGACGGCTCAATCGGGGTCGTGGCCTCTTCCATCTTGAAACTCCTCTCCCTTCAGGGACGAGTCGGATTCGGTGTCTATCTCAACGCGGCGGTCGTCGCCGCCCCCTGTCTGATCCCCAGCGGGTACTCCTTGATCAACTGCGTGATGCGCCCCTGAAACTGCGCCTGCGGCATAGCGACTAACTCGTCGTAGACGTTCGCGGGCAGCGCGATGAGGTAGCTCTTCATCTTGTAATGAAGCTGGCCGCAGAGTTCGGCGCAGGCGAGTTCAAACCGCCCCTCCTTCGTCAGGGTGAAGTGCATCTTGATCGCCATGCCGGGCACGACGTCCTGCTTGTAGCGGAGTTCGGGCACGAACAGATCGTGCGTCACGTCTTTCGATTCGAGCGTGAGTTCGACCGGGCGGCCGACGGGGACGGCCAGCGTCGTCACGACCTGATCGTCTTTGGCGTTCGCGTCCTGCTCGTCGAGGCCGACGAAGTTCAGCTCGGCGTCCTTGACCAGATTCGGATCAGTGCGCCCGAAGTTTTTGTCCGCGCCGGGGTAATGGAAATTCCACTGGAACTGTTGCGCAACGACGTGGACTTTGGTCGAACCGGCGGGCGCTTCGTTCAGGTGCAACTGCGCCCATACGCGCTGACCCATCAGGCCGAGCGTGATGAAGATGAGCGCGGTGATTGCCGTCCAGATGATTTCGAGGCGGTTGTTGCCGTGCGAATAGACGGCGCGTTCGCCCCGGTTGCCCCGCGCCCCGTAACGCCAGACCGCCCAGCCCAGCCCGATCTGCGCCGCCGCGAACGAGAGTCCGACGACGATGATCGTGATCATAAACTGCCGGTCGTAGGCCGGGCCGTGTTCGGAGATATACGGCGGCAACCACCAGCGGCCGTTCACAAACAGCCACACCGACCCGATCGTCAGCAACCAGATCAACACTCCGAGCGCACGACCCATGAAGTTCTCCTATTCGTGAATCGTCAATCGTGAATCGTAAATAGCAGAAAACAGTTTTCTCTATTCACGATTGACGATTAAACGATTCACTGATTGATGACCATCAGAACAAAAAGAACCGGCAAGTACAGAACGGAAGCCAGCAGCACGCGGCGCGCGTTGCGGCGTGAGAGCGTGACGGCGGCGGCGATGCTGCTCCACAGGAAGAGCGCGCCGAGCACAAGCGCGCCGAAGAAATAGATCGCGCCGGAGATGCCGAGCGCGGCCGGAGCCAGACTGACGGGCACGAGCATCAAAGTCCACAGGACGATCTGCTGCTTCGTCAGACGCCCTTCGGGTTCGACCACCGGCAGCATCAGTATCCCCGCGCGCGCGTAGTCTTCGCGGTACATCCACGCGATGGCGAAGAAGTGCGGGAACTGCCAGAGGAACAGGATCGCAAAGAGCGCCCACGCCTCAAGCCCGATGTGATTCGTCGCCGCCGCCCAACCGAGAAGCGGCGGGACTGCGCCGGGGAACGCCCCGACCAGCGTCGAGAGCGACGTCCTCGTCTTGAGCGGCGTGTAGCAGAGCAGGTAGCCGACGATGACCGTCGCGCCGCAAAAGGCCGAGAGGAGGTTGACGAACGCCGCCAGATAAATCTCCGCGCCGACGGTCAACGCGAGTCCGAAGACGAGCGCGGCGCGCGGCGTCAAAGTGCCGAGCGGGAGCGGGCGGCGGGCGGTGCGTCGCATCAGGCGATCCAGATCGCGCTCCATCCATTGATTGAGGGCGGAGATGCCGGAGCACAGGATGGCGACCCCGACGAGCGTGTGCGCGAAAAGTTGGTAGTCGAACGCGCCGCGCGTCGAGCCGAGCAAGAACCCGGCCGAGGTCGTGAGCGCGACGAGGAACGTGATGCGCGGCTTCGTCAACTCGTAATAGGCCGACACCTTCTCGCGCGTCTCGGCGCGCGCGCCCGACGACGCCGTCGCCCCGGCAGCGACGGGCGCGACGGACTGCTCTATCTCTTCGACAACGATTGTTTCCATGAAATGCCTGTGGAGCGAAACTTAAAGTCTAAATTTATAGGGCTGAACTTAAACCCGAGTGTCGCACCCCGCGCGGCCGGGTGGCAAGCCGCTTCAACCCGCCGAAACATGAAATATATTTGCCCGCCGGACGCGCCCGTTTTAATGTTTCGGCGCGAACGAAAATTCGATGGCGGGCATCACTTCGAGCAGGCCGAGCGAGGCCGTCTTGCCCGCGCTCGCGTCCACGGTGAAGTCCTGCGTCTTGATCTCTTTCGCGCCGACGGTGACGGACTGAGTCTTCTCCCCGAAACGCTCGTGCCAGGTGGCGACGGTGTACGTGCCGGGCGGGACGCCCTTGATCTCGAACGCGCCGTTCTCGCCGCTGACGGCGAAGAGCGGGTGCTTCATGACGCCGATGTTGGCCTTCATCCAAGGGTGCTGGTTGCACTTGACGGGGACGACCACTTCAGCGCGCGTGAAGGTCTGTGTGATCGGCTGCGCGCCCGCGGGCTGCGACTGATTCCACTCCTTGTTGAACTTCGGCGACGGGTGGACGTTGTGCGCCGTCGGGTCGCTGTTCGTCACCTTCAACTTCTGACCCGCCATGATGCCGAGGACGTGTGGGACGTAGTGACAGCCCCTCTGATCGAGCGTCACCTCAGTCGCCGGGACGTCGAAGGTGAAGCCGGTGATGCTCTTGCCGTCGGCCGTCTTGCCATCCTTGATGTAGACCAAAACGTTCGCCAGTTTCCCGTCCTTGACCACGACGTCTTCCGTCTGCGGGTTCGGGTTGTTCTGCGCGCAGGCCGGATCGGCGTCCATGCTAATGGGCTTTGGCGCGGGAGCATCGCCCGTGAAGCTAACCGCGCCGGTGATCGAGCCTTCGTTGCCGCCCGACTTGTAAGGCGTGCCCGCCGTCTCTGTGGCCGCGCCGTCTTCCGCCACATCATCGTCGTCGTCGCTGCTGCCGCAGGCGAGCATGAAAGAGAGCATCGCGGCGGCGAGCATCAAGGCGAGCATCCTGCGTACTTGGTTGAATGGCATAAGGCTGAGTGTCTCCTGAAATTTAATTTCCCCGATTCTACCAAGAACGGCCGCCCGGCGGCGAATACCCGACGCCGTATTGCCGCATGAAGACCACCGCCTCGCGCGCCTGTGGCGCACGACTCCACATCACGACCCGTCGCCTTCCTGCGGGCGCGCGCCCGACGACCGCGGCGCGTTGACGATACTTCCTCTGCCGCCCCGCCGACGCTGTTGAGGCTTTCGCGCGCGCCGGAAGCGCGTGGTGCGTGCTCGACTGCGCGGCGGCATTTGTGGTCGCGCCGGTGGTGGTCGTCCCGGCCGTGGCCGAAGGTGAACCGGCGGCGAGCCGCGCCTGCTCGGCGGGCGTAAGTTGGAGCATGTATCGGACGAGCAGGTCGGCGTGGTCGCCCTTGTACTCGTTGAAGCTGTCGGGCAGTTGACCGTTGAAGACCCAACGCTCGCCGTCGCGCTTGAAGAGTTCGGACGGCATGGCCGTGCCCGGAATGACCTTCTGCGGGTCGAGCAGCCAGCGGAACGTCCAGCCGGGTTTGAGACGTTCGCCCGCCTGCAAGAAGTTCGGGGCGGAGGCGTTTTTGTCGTGCTCCGGGTTGCCCGTCAGGTGACACTTCAAACAGGGCGCTTGCTGCGACGTGAACAACTGCCGCGCGAGAGTGCGCTCCTCGTCCGTCAAAGGGTTGACCGGCTCTTTGATGAACGGCTCTTGCTGCGAAGAGACCGCGAGGAAGAAGCGGACGAGCGTGCGCAACTCGTTCGGCGAGAAGTTGAACGTGGGCATGCGCGCCTTCAAGTAGAGACGCACGCCGTTCTTGTTCGCGCCCGGCTGCGGCGGCATCGCCTGACTCTCGTGATGCGGTTGCGTCTCGCCCGAACTATTCGCGCCCGTCGCCGCTCCGCCGCCGCTCGCTTGCGGCTGGTCGCCCGACGCCGCGCCGCCCTGCGTTTGATTGTTCGACGCGCGGCTTGTGTGGCTATTCGTTACGAAGCCTGTCCGTCCGCTGTTGTTGCTCCCGGCCGCGCTGCCGAGCGCGCGCACACTCGCGTCGTCGCCGCCGTTGCTGAGCGACGGGTCGGTCAGGAAGCGCAGCAGCCAGTTGGGATCGACGCGCGCGCCCTCTGTCATCAGCGCGGGCGGCAGTTGATCCTTGCCGTCGGGCGTCAGGTATTGCGGCAACTCTTGCAGCACTGACTTCTGCCCGACCTGTACGGAGTGGCAGCCCATGCAGTTGTATTTCTTGATGACCCACCAGCCGTCCTGTATGTCTTTACGGCGATCCGACGGTTGATAGAAGAACGACGCCGGGACATTCGCGCCCTCCGAGCCGACGCTGCCCAAGAGGAACGTCGTCAAAGCGTTTTTCCATTCGGGCGTGAGGAACGGATCGGGCATGCGCAGGTGATCGCGTGCTTCCTTCTCTTTGCCCTTGTCGTAGATGCCCGGCTCTTCGAGTTTGTGCTCGAAGAAACCTTTGTGGTTATACCAAGTCGCTTCCTTGCCGTCCTTCTTCTCGTACTCTTTATCGGTGAACGGGTTGATGCCATTCTCCGCGTCGTGCGTGAGCAGGGCGAAGTCGAGGCGTTCGATGGGCGTCGAGCCTTCGGCGGACAACTCTTTGCCGATGCGTTGCTCGTCCTCGAAGCCCCTGATCTCGTGACAGTTGGCGCAGCCGTACTGCTTGATCAGGTACGCGCCCTGATCCTTCAACTTCGGATCGTCCATGAAGGAGGCATCAGGCCACTGCGCCCCTTTGCCGAGCGAGAAGAGATACGTGGCGATGTCGCGCGAGTCCTGTTCGGAGAGACGGAAGTTGGGCATCACCGTCATGTTCTGCACTTGCAGTTCCGCGCCGTCGTTCGGGCACTTCGAGTTGCCGTGCGTGTCGAAGCGGTAAGGCTTGTTGTTCTTCTCGTAATCGGCGCGCGTGAGATCGCGTTTCTCCTTCGGGCAGTAGGGCGCCCAACGCTCGCGCGGGTTGTAAATCCAACGGACGATGTAATTGAAATCGGCCTTCTCGCCGACGCGCGTCAAGTTCGCGGCGAACGTGCCGCCGACCTGATTCTCCACGCCCTCGCCGATGGAGTGACAGGCCATGCAGCCCTTCGTTTCGAACAACTCCTTGCCGTGCGTGGCGTCGCCCGGCTCTTGCTTCGGCACTTGCCCCTCGAAACTCGACTGCCAGAGGTAAGCCGCAATCGCCGCGCGCTCCGTGTCCGCGTTCTGCTTGAGGTTCTTGGCGAGATCGTGTTCGGGGTTGAGATACCAGAAGGTCGGCATCTTCGTGCCGGGGCGGAACGCCTGCGGGTCTTTGAGCCACACCGGAATCCATTCCTTATGCAGCTTCAAGCGCACGTCTTTCAGGTTCGGCCCGACCTTCTTCTGATCCTGCATCAGGTAGCGCGCCTGCACGTTCAACTGCTCGATGCGCGCTTCTAGCTGGCTGTTCGTCACGCGCAAAGCGACGGCGCGCGCGAGTTTCCTTTGCGCCTCCGACTCGTCGGCCACCGTGCCCGCCTCTGCGTCCAATTGCCGCGCCTCGCGGTCGTTGGCGGAGAGTTGTTCTTCGAGTTGCTTGATGGTCTGGCGCGAGTTGGCGAGTCCGTCCGTCTCGCGGTCGAAGCCTTCGTAGCGGTGGCAGCCGACGCAGCCGCGCTCCTGAAAGAGGTCTTTGCCCTTCGTCAACACGTTCGCGCCTTGCAGCACGCGATCCTGCGAGTGGCACTGCTGGCAGCCCGCCTCCATATTCTCTTTGCTGTAGAGCGGGTGCAGCCAGAAGCGGTTGAGGCCATGGCCTTTGACGATGCTCGTCGTGGCGCGGCCGTTGCCGCCGTGGCAACTCGAACAACCGAAGCGTTCCGGGTTGTGAATCTGCAACAACTCCTTGCTCGGATGGCTGACGAAGGCGCGCGCGTCGGCGTCAATCTTCTTGCCCGTGCGCTTGAAGTTGACGGGCTTGAGTTCGAGCGGCTCGCGGATGCCGAGGTGGCACGTCTCGCAGCGATCCACGATCTGATCGCCGTTGACGTTGATCTGGCGGAGCGAGTAGTCGAACTTCTCGTTGCGCTCGATCAACTTGTCAATCTGCTCGGCGCTCAGGCCGATCACGTTGTCTTTCAGGTACGTGTCGCGCGTCTTCGCCAACTCGTCCGACTCTTTGAGCACTTCTGCGCGCTCGGTCAGGAGCTTGGCTTTCTCATCCTTGAGCGCGAGATACTTCGCTTCCAGTTCGGTGAAGTCGAGCTTCTGCTCCTCGGTCTTCGTCGAGTTGGGATCAACCGGCATCTTGACGGCGACCTTCTTGCGCTTCTCCTCCGCCACTTCGCTGCGCAGGTCTTTCTTGTCCGATTCGTCCGAAGTCTCGATGCGGTAGTTGACGACGGTGATGTAGCCGCGTTTGTTCTGGAAGGGATCGGTGACGGCTGCGAGTTGGCGATCAATGAACTTGACCTGCGAGTCAATCTCGCGCTTGCGCGGTTCGGCGGCGGCTCTCGCGTCCTGCGCGGCGCGGTCGAGTTCCTGATACTCCGTAGACGCCTTCACGTCCTTCTCCGACTGCGTGCCCGTCCGCTTCAAACGCTTGAGGTAGCGGTTGTAGCGCGAGACGAACTCCTGCTGCATGCCCTTCCAGGGGCGCTGGCCGTAAGCCTCGTCGTACAAAGCCCACGCGAGCGAGGCCATCAGCAAGAGCGCGCAGACGAGGAGGATGTTGCTCGTCGAACGGCTAACGATCGGATCGCGCGCCGGTGTGGAGGCTTCCGGCTCTCTCCGAGCCAACGCGTCCGTGTCGGTCTTGGGACTCTCAGCCACCTTCGTCTCCCTCCAAGCAAACCGAGTTCAGATGTTAAACCAGGGCGTGACCCAGACGTACTTGATCGTGAACGCCAGACGCAGCAGGATTTTGACCGGCAGCGCGATCAGCACCGAGATGGCGAAAAACTGGAACGTCAGGTATTGCAGCAAACTCGTGCGCGCCAGCAACTTCTTCTCGAAGTCGTTGCGCGTCATCAACCAGTGCAGGAACAGCCCGGCGAGCAAGTAGAAGATGCCGACCACAATCGCGCCGAAGATGATCTTGACGGGCATGCTGGTGATGCCGAACAGATCGTGCAAATCTCGGTTCTTGTCGAACACGACGGCGTTGTGATCCCACGTCTGACCCGGCCAGAACCAGACCCAGCCGGGGCCGCGGATGAATGTCCCGATCACGATCAGGATGATCCAGGTGAACCAGCCGATGCCGAACATGCCGAGCGCAAACTTGCGCTGGCGGATCGTGTAGTAGCCGTTGCCGAGCGGGTTCGAGTCAACGTAGGGGAAGACCATCAGCCCGATCATCATGATCGAGGGCATCACGACGCCCGCGATCCACGGGTCGAAATAGACGAGCATCTCCTGTAGGCCGAGGAAGTACCACAGCGCTTTCGAGGGGTTCATCGTCAAGTTCGGGTTGGCCGGTTCTTCGAGCGGCGCGTCGAGCGTGATTGACCAGACGAAGAGGATGACCGTCACGATCACGGCGGCGAGAAACTCCACGCGCACGAGGTACGGCCAGACGTGCAACTCGCGCGCCCAACCCGGCCGCCACGGCAGCATCTTGCGGTGGTGCGTCTTGGCCTTCGCCGGGTCGCCCTCAAGTTCAACGATCAGTTTGTCGTTCTCGCGCGCCTGTTTCAGCCCGTACCAAGTGAAGAACGGGACGAGGAACAACATCGCCACAATCGGCACGTTGTCCGGCGCAGATGTGATTGTCCAGAGTTGATGCCAGTCCATACTCAATCCTTAGTGACAAGTGACAGGTGACAGGTGACAAGTTGAAAACAAGAGTTTGAATCTTGTCACCTGTCACCTGTCACTTGTCACTTCTTTTTCATCTCCGCTTCGAGCATCACGGGCGCGGGGCCGGAGATGCCGCCGTCTTTGCGTATGCGCCAGAAGTGGACGGCCATGAAGATCGAGGCGACGAGCGGGATGCCGATGCAGTGCCAGATGTATGAACGCAGGAGCGCGTTCGCGTCCACGATTGAGCCGCCGAGGAGACCGAAGCGCACGTCGTTGTAGGGCGTCATGCCCAGTTGCGGCCCGAAGGGACCTTCGCTGCCGAACATGGGCGTGGCGCGCGCCATGTTCGTGCCCACCGTCACCGCCCAGAATCCGAGTTGATCGTCGGGCAAGAGATAGCCCGTGAACGAGAGCAGGAGCGTGAGTACAAGCAGCACCACGCCGACGCACCAGTTGAACTCGCGCGGCCGCTTGTAAGAACCCGTCAAGACGACGCGGAACATGTGCAGCCAAGTGGTAATGACCATCAGGTGCGCCGCCCAGCGGTGCATGTTACGCAAGAGTTTCCCGAACGGCACGTCGTGTTCGAGGTAGAGGATGTCGCGGAACGCCTGCACCTTCGTCGGGTGGTAGTAGAACATCAAGAGCACGCCCGTGAAGGTGAGGACGATGAAGAGATAAAAGGTGATGCCGCCCATGCCCCACGTGAATCCGTAGCGCACGGCGTCGCGGTTGATCTTCGCGGGGTGGAGGTGCAGGAAGACGTTTGAGAGGATCGCGAGACTGCGGTTGCGCGGGTCTGAGCGGTCGTGCGAGACGCGGAAGATGGACTTCCAGAGTTGCGTCTGCTGCGGGTCTTTGTAAGTCTCGGCCTCGGCGCGCGCGCGCTCTTTGAGTGCGAGTCCCTGCTCTTTGGTTCGCTCCAACAGGCCGACGCCCGACGCGCGTCCGCCCTCGGCCGTCGTCGTTGCGGTCTCGCCCGCCACAGCCTTCTTGCTGCCCGCGGGCACGCCGGACGCGGCTCTCAAGAGCGACTTCACGTCGTCCGCGTCGCTCGGCTTTTGCGACGCACCGTTGCCCGCCTTCGGCCGGTCTTCCTTCTCGTCAGGACGCTCAGAATCCATCCCCATCTCTCCTGTCTTCGGGCAAGAAACACGAAACCTGCTGGAAGTGAAACCTAAATTTACAGAGGTATGTAAGCGCCCGGCTCGTCGAACTTGTTCTCGCCGCCCTTCGGCCAGTCGTAGAGGCGGCCGGTGTTGACGACGATCTGCCCTTCGGCGTCGAGTTCGACGTGCGCGCGATCCATGGGACGCGGGGCGGGGCCTTCAAAGTTGATGCCCTCGCTGTCGTAGCCGCTGCCGTGGCAGGGGCACTTGAACTTGTTCTCGCTGGCTTTCCAGTCGGGCGTGCAACCGAGGTGCGTGCAGCGCGCGTAGATGACGAAGAGACGGTCGGACGTGCGCGTCACCCAGATGCGATATTGCTGCTGGTACTTGGTGTCCACGCCGAGGCCGAAGTCGCCGGGGAAGCCGACGCGGAAGATGCTCGACGGCTCGAAGATCGCGCGCGGCAGGAAGAAGCGGAAGAACATCAACAGGCTCGTCGCCAGAAACCCGATGACGGTCGCCCAGACGATGCGGCGACGCATCTTGTTGATGGGCGGTTCGGGCACTGTGTCGGCGGTCGTCGGGTGTTGTTTGGCGGCGACGGCTGCGGGGATGCCTTTGGCGACGCCCGCCGTCGGGGTCGTAGAGGCTTTCGCCGCTCCTGGCGCGACGCGCGCGGCGGGCGGCGTCCCGGCGGGCACTTCCTGCGACCCGGCCGAAACGTTAGCAGTTGCCGGAGGCGGCGGAGCGGCTTCGGCCGTTGCGGGCGTCGTCCCGGCGGCCGCGTCACCCTTCTTGGCGGCGGCCATCTTCGCGGCGGCTTTAGCCTTCGCCTCGGCCATGATGCGCGCGCGTTTCTGTTCGGGTGTCTCGTCGGAGGGCGCATCGCCCGTCGCGGCAGTGGTCGTCGTCGCGGTCGGCGTGGTCTCAACTGGCGTTGTGGTCGCGGCTGGCGGAGTCGCAGCGTCGGCGGTGTCGGGCTTGGCGGCGGGGGTCTCGCTCGTAACGGTCGCTCCGCCCTTGGCAGCCATCCGCGCGGCGGCCTTCGCTTTGATCTCGGCCATCTGCCGCGCGCGCCGCTCTTCGGCGGATTCGCCGCCGGACGCGTCGCCGCCTTCTGCGGGCGGCACGCCCGTCCCACTACCGGCCGTCAAGTCAGGATCTTTTTCGCTGTCCAAACGCAACCTCCGTGTCAGGAAATGTGAGGCGTGCGCGCTCACACGTTCAGGAGATAGGCAAACCCCTTGTAGGCCTCACCGGAGGGAGTTGGTAGGACTCTCCGCAAAAAGAGGAGTAACCTCTCTCCGTGTCAGGTATTCGGATGCTATGCGTTACTTAGAAGAGCTACCGAGCCAATAAAATTATAGTAAACAGCTCTGGCGTGTCCGCAATTTATACCCTTTTCACGGCCTTGTGGCAAGATGTATTTTTTACGCCAACTTTGCCCCGCGCAAACCTGAAAGCGAGACGAAAATGGACGAGACGCGCAACGCGGACGACCCGCAAAAGGCGCAGGTGACGCTCTACACGCGACCCGGTTGTCACCTCTGCGAAGAGGCCAAACAGGCGATGCTCGCCGCCCGTTGCGAAGGGCTGTACACGCTCCTCGAAGTCAACATAGACCTCTCGCCGGAACTCAAACGTCGCTACGGTTGGGACATCCCCGTCGTCCTCATCAACGGCGTCGAAACTTTCAGACACCGCCTCGCCCCGTCCGACTTCGCGCGCGAAGTTAGACGTGCGCTGGCGTCCGGCGATTAACTTCCGCCGAGCCGACGCTCCCGGTCGTCCCGTCGAAATGAAGCGACGCGGCCTTCGCCTCGATTGACTCGTAGAGTTGCTCGCGCTCGCCCTCGTCGGTCGTCTGCCGGTAGGCGAGGAGCAGTTCTTTGAGCGCGGCGAGGTCGCGGTAGACGCCCGCGTCTTCGACGGGCGGCGTCAGATACGAAATCAATTCGGCGTAGGAACGTCTGCGCGCGATTGAGCCTTCCGAGGGGTTGTTGACGCTGTAGACGTAGAGGTTCGGCAACTCGCCGACGAGCCTATCAGGCCAGCAACTCTCCGACAGCCCCACCTGTTTCCCCGGCATGAACTCCAACGCCCCGTGCGTGCCGACGTGGACGACCGAATCCGCGCCGAACACTTTTTCGATGAACGCGTAGAAGGCCGCGAAGCCGTGATGCGGCGCGCCGCCACGCGCCATCAACATCTTCATCGGGTCGCCCTCGTAGCCGAAAGTCGGCTGCACGCCGACGAACGCGTTGCCGAGTTGTAAGCCCTGCACGAGCAGCGTCCCGCCGAAAGAGTTGATCGCGCCCGGCGCAGTTCCCCACTCCGCGTCAATCTCCGACGCAAACGGGCACAGACGCCTGTACTCTTCAACCGTCATCCGGTAAGCGACGTTCGCCGTCGAAGCGAACGAGTCGGAGTTGCCGCCGAGCAGACGCTCGCGCAACTCGTCCGCGCTCGCAGGCACTTCCACGTTGTAGCCCTCCGCACGCAGGCGCGAGAGCATCTCCCACACGCTCGGAAACACGTCGAGGTCGGCGGCCGTCCCCGTGTTGCCTTTGTTCGGCGGGAAGCAGAAGACGACGAGCGCGAGTTTGATCTCGGAGCGCGGGGCGACTTGTAGACGATTCCAACGGGCGAGACGGCGCGCGATGCGTTGGCAACGATCTTCGAGCGGCAGGGGCGACGCGCCCGACTGCGACATGCCGCCGTAGACGAACGGCTCGGTCGCTCCGTCAATTTCCGGGATCGCGATCTGCATCCCCGCCTGCACCGGGTTCAGCCCCGTCCACGAATCGCGCCACGCCTCGATCGTCTGCACGTCGAGACTCACCGCTGAGCGGAACGGCACGTTCAACTCGCGCAAGAATTCGACCGCCGCCTCGCTGTCGTTCATCGCCGGGCCGCCGACGAAGCTGAAGCCAGTCAGCGACACGATCTGGCTCACGCGCGGCTTGCCGGTTGTCCGTTGTCCGTCGTCGGTTGTCTTCGACCTGTCCGTTGCGCGCTTCCCTTCTTTAGTTAAACGCCGCTCTGCTTCCCGCGACGAGCGACTGACGACGGACAGCGGACGTTTTTCCACGAAGAACATCTCGCACGCCTCGCGGTTGTCCATGAAGGTCGAGATCGCGGGCACGGTCGCCAACCCTTCGGCTTCGACCGCGCGGATCAACGCGTCGTAATGCGCGTGCGCGCCGCTCACGATCTGCGGCCGCATCAACAACAGGCCGACGGTCTGTTGCGGGTCGAGTTTCAAGTTAGTGAATTTACCCGCGCGCCGCTCATACCACGAACGATATGCCTCGAACGACTCGAAGAGGGCGGGCGCGTCTGGGTGATAGATGGCGACCGCGGGCATGGATTCGGGCGGCGGGAGTTCGAGCCGCTCGAAGCGCGCGTCTGCCGCGTAATGCTTGAGCGCGAGGAGCAACATGTTGCGGATGTTGGCGGGCGTCGGTTGCAGGAAGTAGCAGAAGAGCGAGAGGTAGTTCTTCGCGTCGCGCAGGCGTCCCGCGTTCGGCACGACGCGCAAGAGCGCGGGCAGCCGCTCGATGTAACGCAGGTATTGCGTGTGGCTTCTCCCCTTCCTGCGCCGCGCGCGCGCCTGCTCGCCCATCCACGCCCCGACGCGCCCGGCCAGACGCCGCGCCATGCCGTCGCGCGCCGCGCCGCCTTCGGGCTTCGCATCCGCGGCGCGCCCCTCGGCCGACTCGCGCCCGAATCGCAGACGCCCCATGCGCGTCTGCCGCATCAGTTCGGGCATGCAGTTGATGACGACCACCGCGCGTTGCGTCGAACTGTATTTTTCCAGCAGCGGGATGAGCCGCGACGCGTTCTCGCCGTCCGTGACGTGAATGACGAAGACCACCTGCGACTCGCTCAACTCGCGCTCGACTTCGCGCCACTGCGACTCGTCTAATGGCGCGCCGAAGTTGTAGGCCGCGACACGCAGCCCCGGCGCGTGGGCGCGCTCGATCTCGCGCTCGGCCTGCTTGAGCGGCGCGAGCAGACTTGAGCCGACGTAGAGCACCGTGATCTTAGGCGACGCCTTCAATGCGATCCTCCAATCCGGTGAAAATGTCGCGCAGCCGTTCGATCATCTCCGCCTCGGCCTGCCAGAAGCCGCGCCCCTGCGCTTCGAGCAGTCGCGCGACGAGCGAGCGCGCGGAGTGCGGGTTGAGTTCGCGCAGTCGTTCGAGCATCTGCTCGTCTAGGACAAAGGTCTCGGCCACTTCCGTGTAGACCCAATCGTCAACCGCGTCGGCCGTCGCGCTCCACCCGAACGTGTTGGCGACGTGGCTCTCGATCTCGGCCACGCCGCGGAAGCCGTGCTTGAGCATGCCCTCGTACCACTTCGGGTTGAGCGTCTTCGTGCGCGTCTCAAGCCGGATGGTCTCTTCCACCGAACGCACCTTCGCCTCGCGCGAGAGCGCGTCGGAAAGATAGATGGCCGGGCGCGCGTCCGACTGCTTCTCGACCGCCTTCGACACGCCGCCCAGATACTCGAAATAATGATCCACGTCCGTGATGCCGATCTCGAACGAGTCTATGTTCTGGTAAGTCGCTTCCACGCGCGCGAGCGCGCCGTTCAGAGCCGCACGAGCCTCGCGCCCTTCGAGCGCGCGCCCCTCCGCGTCGCGCCCGTAGGCGAAACACTTGCGCGTGACGAAGAGGTCGGCCAGCGTGTCGTCGGCCTCCCACTGCGAATCCATGACCATGAAGTTGACGTTCGTGCCGTAGTTGCCCGCCGCGTTCGAGAAGACGCGCAGCGCGGCCTCTTCAAACGGGCACGCTTCGGCCTCCATGCGCGCGCGGATGTTGCGTCGCACGTAGTTCGCTTCGGGCGGTTCGTCGAGCGCGGCGACGCATTGCACGGCGCGGTCGAGCAAACCCATCGTCGCGCCGAAGAGATCGCGGAAGATGCCGGAGACGGTCATCACCACGTCAATGCGCGGGCGGCCGAGTTGTTCGAGCGGGATCGCTTCCACGTCAGTCACGCGGTTCATCCCGTCGCGCAACGGTCGCACGCCGAGCAGCCAGAGGGCTTGCGCTACGCCCTCGCCCTGCGTCTTGATGTTGTCGAGTCCCCAGAGGACGAGCGCCAACGCGGCCGGGTAGCGGCCGTGCTCCGCGCGGTGTCGTTCGAGCAACAGCTTGACGAGACGCTCGGCGCGCGCGTAGGCGAGATCGGAGGGCACGCTGTAAGGGTTGACGGCGTGCGTGTTTCTGCCGGTCGGCAGGATGGACGGGTTCTGCACGATGTCCGCGCCCGGCCCCGGCTCGATGTACTCGCCGCGCAGCGCGCGCGCGAACGCGTCCAACTCGCGGTTGTCCAACAACTGCGCCGCGATCTTTTCCAACACCGCGAAGACGCGTCGTGATTCAACAACGTCAACACGCGCCGCCGTCTCCAACCACGCACACGCGGCGTCGCTTCCTTCGCGCAGGAAACGCCCGACGGCCTCGCGCGTCAACGCTTCGACCTGTTCACGCGCGCGCAAACTTTGCTCGCTCAACTCAGTCGCCGCTTCGTCCGGCGGCGAAGTCGTGTTGACGCTCAAGCCCTCCGCGATGAGTTGCGGCAGTGCGCGCGCGCCCGTCTCCGGCCGGTCGAACGAGGCGACCATCCGCAACAAATCGGCGCGCTCGGCCTCGACGGACGCGCGCCCGAAGACGTGCAGCCCCGTCGGGATCAAACGCTGCTCGATCTCCGACACCTGCTCGCACAGTTCGAGCACGCGCCGGTCGCGCTCATCTTTGGTGAGCCGTGTGTGTTCGCGAATCTCGCTCATGTATGAATCGGCTGATGCACGGGACGGAGAGACTTAACGGGCGCGCATAAATTAACCGTCTTTCAATCGCTTTGTAAATGAGAATGTGAGCGGCGCGTCGGAAACTGTCTAAAGTCTTGCGTTGTGCAAAGACTCGGCCGCTTACTTCAACGCGGGCAAGTGGACGTAACGCCCGCCGAGCGCTTGCGCCAACGCCTGCCCCTCGCCGCCCGACGTGAAACGGTTCTGCGTGTCCACGACGACCGAGGCGACGCCCGTGCGTTGCAGCGCGACGCCGATCTTCTCGACCTCGCTTTTGATTCGCCGCCGCACGCCCGCGCGGTCGCCTTCAATTTTTCCGTCGCGCGGCACGTTCGCGCGTCCGTCGGTGAAAACGAGCAGGACGATGCGCCCTGTCCTCTGCCGCGCGGCGCGCTCGCTCATTTCGAGGGCGCGCAGCAGACCCGAAGAGAGCGGCGTCGCCCCGCCGACGGGGAGTGCGTCGAGCAGGCGGCGTGCGCGCGCGCCCGACTGGCCGGGTTGGAGCAGCACGCGCGCCGCGCGTTCGCGAAACGTGATGAGCGCGACGCGGTCGCGGTTGACGTAAGACTCGCGCAGCAGACGCGCCAGCGCGCCCTTCGCCTGCGCGATGCGGTTGAGCGCCATGCTGCCCGAAGTGTCCACGGCGAAGATGAAGAGCGTCCCGGCGCGGCGGCTGAAATGTTTGTAACGCAGGTCGGCCGTCTCGACTTCAATTGCACGCACAGGCGTCGTGTCGCGGCGGCGCGACCCCTGTGACGCGGCGGCGACTCGCAAGGTCGCGTCGAGCGCGATCTTCAAGTCGTCGGTGCGACGCACGACGGCGCGTGTGTAACGCCCGCGTGTGTGGGTCTGAGTCGTGCGCGAGTTTGCACGGCGACGCGCGCGAGAGGTTGATGCGGCGGGCGAATCCTTGATGCCGAGTTTCTCATCGAAGGATTCGGGCAGTCTCGCGTCGAGCGGGGGCGCGGGGCGTTCCTTGCCTTGCGACTGCGACGCGCGCGCGTCGTCCGTGCGGCGCGGGTCACGCCTCTCGCTGCCTGCGCCGTTGTTGTCGCCGCCCGTCTCGTCGGGTGGAGTTTTTTTCGGAGGGCGTTGCGGCGTGCCCATCGCGTCGGGTTCTGCTGCTGCGGCTTCGTCGTCCGCGCCGAACAGTTCTTGCGCGGCATGTTCGAGTTCAGTGCCGCCGGAGGTTTGTTCGAGCGGGTCGCGGCGCAGGCGGTGGCGGAGCGCCATCGCGGCCACGCGGCGCACGTCCTGCGGCATGACCTCTTTTCGATTTTCAAACGCGGCCAGCCCACGCGCCGCGCGCGCGATGGTCAACTCGCCGCGATGGCCGTCAACGCCGAGACGCATGCACAACTCCGCGATGCCGCGCACGAGCGACGTCGAGAGCCGCACGCTTTTGAACGCTGCGCGAGCACGAATGAGACGGCGGCGCAGACGCGCTTGTTCGCTCTCCCAAGCGGCGCAGAAGATCGCCGGGTCTCGGTCGAAGGCTTCGCGGCGCGTGACGATCTCGACGCGTTCTTCGAGGTCGGTGGCGGTGCGAATCTCCGCGTAGAGGCCGAAGCGGTCTAGCAGTTGCGGCCGGAGTTCGCCTTCTTCGGGATTGCCCGAACCGGCGAGCACGAACTCGGCCGGGTGCTCGATAGAGACGCCCTCGCGTTCGACGCGGTTGCGCCCCGACGCGGCCACGTCGAGCAACAGATCAACGAGATGGTCTTCGAGCAGATTCACCTCGTCAATGTAGAGGAAGCCACGATGCGCGCGCGCGAGCAGTCCCGGCTCGAAAGTCCTGACGCCCTCCTTGATCGCGCGTTCGAGGTTGATCGCGCCCGCGACGCGATCCTCCGTCGCGTTGAGCGGCAGATCAACGACCGGCACGGGCGCGCGCTCTTTCGGCAACGTGCCCGACGCGGCGAGGCGCGCGCAACAGTCGGCGCACAAGTTCGACTCGGCCGCCGGGTCGCAGCCGTAGAGACAGCCGCGCACTTTCGAGAGCGGCGGCAACAGTTCGGCCAGCGCGCGCACGGCCGTTGACTTGCCCGTGCCGCGATGCCCCATGATGAGCACGCCGCCGATTGAAGGCGCGATGACATTGAGCAGCAGGCCGAGTTTCAACTCCTCCTGCCCGACGATGGCCGCGAAGGGATAGACGTGCCGCCGTGGTGGCGGCATAGGCGTGATTCGCTTTTCGGGTGCGTTAGTGCGTCGCGTCATGCGTTCGTTGAGTCGGGCGTCGGTTAAGTCGGGAGGGAATATATACCGTTCGGGTTTCGTTATCTATTGCCGAACGTCGCTTTGTGATCGAAGGTCGAAATGCGCGAGCTAAACACCAACGGGCGGCGACGATGTTTCGGAAAATCGCTACGTGTTCGTTAACTCCCGGCGTCGTGGTCGAAGTCGTTACTCCGGGCATTGACTTCCAACGCTTACAGGAATAGTGTGCGCCTGTCCAACCCTCGCAACCCGCCAGACGATCCGCCTCGCTCTTGAGAATCGCTCCGAGGTACGAACCTCCTCCAGATGCTAACCCGACGACGAGGCGTAGTAACAATATGCGGCCAAAAACATTCTCCCATCTTTTCGTATTGACACTGCTGATCAGTACGACTCTCTTAAACGCGGGCGAGGTGTCAGGTCAAGGAGTGCAGCGAATGCCTCAACCTCCTCTACCAGTCATGCCGCCGCCCGTTCCCTTTCCTCAGCCACAACCCTATCCTAACGTGAGTTCGACGTAAGAATTGAAAAGAGAACCCAATTCGGTAAAGATGAAGTTCGCCAAAACTAAACATCGAGCCGAAAGGGATTCTCTCATGGACATTCTACCCCTGTTCTGTGACATAGA
>JAVEDE010000080.1 GCA_030841105.1 Pyrinomonadaceae bacterium | reverse complement strand
CCCGCGTGTTCAGCCCGGACGCGTCGCGCGTCATGCAAACACGCGAACCTTTGTTAGAATCGGGCGGGCAAACATTACGACCGCATGTGAATCACACTTACGCGGGCACAATTCCGCCCCGCTTCGGCGCGTCCTCTCCCGCGCGCATGCGTCCGAAAGTCCCACGCTTTTTTTAGAGCACGGGCAAGCAGCCCGTCCGAACGGAGTGCGAATGAAAACGACTGTAAGAAATTTCGGCGGCGCGTTGATACTCGCCGCGCTCGTCTTGAACGCGACGGGGGCGAGCGCGTGTACCGTCAAGACGCGCGAGGACGCGGGCAACGGGCAATCCACGCGAAGGACGCAGCCCGCGCAGCCTTCGACACAGCCTTCGACACAGCCTGCGCCGCTCGCGTCGCCGGTGTCAGAGGGGGAGGGAAATTTGGAGACGAAAGTTTCGGGTGAGATCAAAGAGTTGGCGGCGGGCGGCTTCAGTTCCGTCAAAGACGCCTTCGTCTTCGTCGCGCGCGACGCGCAGACTTACGCGACGCTCCGGCAGTGGCACGAACAGTTGCCGCCGCTCGGCGCGGACTTCTTCAAAGCGAACGCCGTGGTCGCGGCCTACCTCGGCCAGCGTTCGAGCGGCGGCTACGGCGTGCAGTTCACGCGCGACGACGCGGCGGCGGGCGGCAATGTCCTGCGCGTCTCAGAAAAGTCGCCGGGGAAGAATGCGATCACGACGATGGCGCTCACTTACGCGTTTCGCATCGTCTCCGTCCCGGTTAAAGACGAGAGGCCGCTCGCGCTCGCGCTCGACGCGGCGTGGCAGGAGGCCGCGCGTCCTTACAAAGTGGGCGCGGGTGAGTTCACGCGGATGGGCGGTTTCGCCGGACGCCCCGAACGCTCCAAGCTCGCGGGCGAGTTACGCATCATGCGCCACGCCCAACTCGCGACCGTCTTCTTCGCACTCGAAGGCACGGGCGCGGAAGGCAAGCACGCGCTGCAAGACGTGGCGACCGGCACGGTCACGCCGGAAGGCGCGCTCACGCTCGCGCGCGTTGATCCCGGTTCGTTCGTCCCGCCGCCGCGCCACCCCTTGCGCGCGCGCGGGCAGTTCGCCGAAGGCGAGAACAAATTCTCGCTCACGTTCGAGGTGTTGGAAGCAAAGGTCAACGACGGCTACGGCGGTCAGGGGAAACTTGAAGCGACGGCCACCGCGCCGCCACCGAAGAAGCGCGCCGCCGGCGGCGACGACCCGATGTAGTTTCAACGGCGGCAGGCAAGCCGAGAGCGCGTACGACTACTCACGCCACCACGGCTGCAAACTGCTTCGTGTCCGTGTACTGCTGGAAACGCACCACCCTATCGCCCCGCACGCCCCAGACGTGCGCGAACTGCGCCCTCACTTCCCGGTCAGACTCCCTGTGCCTGCCGCTGTAAGTGCCGAGCACGACGACGTGATTGCCCGCGTCCAGCCACTCTTCGGGAGTGACCGTGAAGCCCTCCCATTCAGAACCCAGACGCATGAACACGCCTTCGAGCACCGCCTGCGGCCCGACGTAAGGATTGCGGTCTGCGTAAATGAAGTTCTCCGCCTCCCTCCACTCGATGCCCTGATCCATACTCCCCAACACCGACGGCACATCCCCCCTCCCGAACGCTTCATACAACCCGCGAATCACCGCCACAGTCTCTTGCGACATAGACACCTCCTCTAAATGATCTCGCTCACGTTACCTTAAGTTTAAGTACTAAGAGCATGAGGCAATTCCCCGGACGAAGCGACGCAAATCCACGCCCTTTGAAGCGAACGCTTATCCCCTCGTCCGAAGTTCCTCCCGTGATGAAGCAAAGCTAAAGTCAATCTGGCTAATGTACTTCTTCATCCTAATTTTCTTATTCGTAAAGGCAAGTGCGTCATCAATGTTAACGGAAGCGGTCGCTAGTTCGTTGCCATTCTTATCAACTAATTGGACAGCGGCACGATTAATTCGGACACGGTGAGAGAGGGCGGAGTTAAGAGCTGTACTAAGTTGAGCTAAAACCTGTGATGCATGAATGATGGCATCTTTGAGTGGTCGGTCAAGCTCATTTTGTAATACTAGAGTAAATTGGCTTTGGCGATCATAATAAGAAACGCAGCGAAAGCCTACTATTCCAAGGTTATGGCACAATCCAGTTAGCCTAGATTCTAAACGCACTGGCACAACTTGAAGACCGGCGGCTTTGAGTTCATGCATATGCTCGACGTAAATAATAAGGTTACAAAGTCGTACAGTATTTAGAGTTAAAATTGTCCAACGTAGAGTCCGTTCAAGACTCGCATTAGTAAGCCTCTTGATCCGTCGAGGTTGATTCCCATATTCGATCTCAAACGTCCTGCTAGTTTTCATAATAAAGTTCTTGTGGGCGGCAATATTACGCCACTGATTAACTTTAATTAGGTGTTCTGGATCTTCAAGAAGTAATTTGCAGGATGAAGCTAGAGTCGAAGGGAAAGTTGAAACCATTGCGCCAAAGTCTAAGGTTCTTACATTAGATGGAAATTGATTGCCTGTATATTTTAGAGCGAAACCATACAGTAGGCGTAAGTGAAGCTTATAAGACCCTTCTAAAATGGCGTCTAATAAATCAAACTTCTGATAAACGCGGTCAGTAAGGGGTGCCTCTTTGCTGAGAGGTTCATGCATAATCACTAGGCTCATCCATTTCTCATCTGCGATTATAGTGTCTTGAAATATGAGGGAGAGGAAATTATATGAGTCGTTTGTGTGATTTCTAAGTACAGAACGATATGTTTTCAGAAGCCTCAATAATAGGTCGGTATATTCAGGGAAAGGTAGTATTTTCGCTAGATTTAACAACTCCGTGCGCAGCAATTCTCTCTTGCTTTTTAATAAAGACTTTCGACGAAAGTAGGGGCCGAAGAAGACTCTGACCGCTGCATTCCAATCATCTACTGTAAAATCTCTAGGTGCTCGCCCTTTATTAATTCCGTCAATTAATTTCTTCATCACTCTAATATCCACGTACACGTCTAACTCATAGCAGGACGACAACGGGGGCAATATAGCGGATTCGATGGGAAATTTCCGCTGCGGCGCGTGGGTTGTGCTAAATTAGGAAACGAAAAATTCTCCCACTCGTTGTTAGTTTCAAATTCCCGGCCTGTAGTTTTTAATTGAACTCGTGGACTCGAATACCTTTCTCGTCATCGCTATTATCGCCATCGTGGCGCAGAGTCTGGTGCTGTTTCTCGCGCTGTTCGAGCCGGGGCTGGATTACAAGATCACGCAGGCCGCCGACTGCCCGCCCGACTCGCCTGAGTTTCTGCGTATTCTCGAAGCACTCACCGACGCGCAGGTCACGCGCCGCAGTTCCGTCGAGGTCTTCACTAACGGCGAGAACTATTACGAGGCCGAACTCGAAGCCATCCGCCGCGCCGAGCACAACGTCAACATCGAGGCTTACATCTTCCAGAAGGGGCGCGTGGCCGACGAGTTCGTCAAAGTTCTGACGGAGCGTGCGCGCGCAGGGGTGCGCGTCCAACTCGTGATTGACGCCATCGGGAGTTTCGCCTCTTGGGACAGTTATTTTAAAGATTTGAGCGCGGCGGGCGGGCGCGTCTGCTGGTATCACCCGTTGCGCTGGTACATGCTGCCGCGCATCAACAACCGCACGCACCGCGAACTCTTCATCGTTGACGGGCGCGTCGCTTTCGTCGGCGGCGCGGGCGTCGCAGAC
Organism: Pyrinomonadaceae bacterium; assembly: GCA_030841105.1. Taxonomy (GTDB): domain Bacteria; phylum Acidobacteriota; class Blastocatellia; order Pyrinomonadales; family Pyrinomonadaceae; genus JAIVJZ01. Next base: position 11,667 of record JAVEDE010000080.1, on the reverse strand, counting down.
CACTGGCGTTATCCCATCAACGAGCACCCGCGCTGGCGCGACACGATGTTTCGCGTCGAGGGCGACGCCGTGGCGAACTTGCAAGCGACGTTTGCGGAGAACTGGCTCGAAGCGTCGGGCGAGATACTGGCCGCGAAAGAATTCTTCCCGCTCTGCGAAGAACCGCACTCGACGCCCTCGCTCGTCGTCAACAGTTCGCCCTCGGCCGGTCGCTCCACGCGCGCGCGCATACTCTTCCAGATGCTGCTGGCGGCGTCGCAAAAGAGCGTCCTCATCACGACGCCCTACTTCCTGCCCGACCGCAGCGCACGCGCAGAGATGGTGCGCGCCATCAAAGAGCGCGGCGTGGACATTCAGATCATCGTGCCCGGCCAGAAGAGCGACCACGCGTTGACGCGCAATTCGAGCCGACGCCTCTACGGCGATCTGCTTGAGGCGGGCGCGAAGATTTACGAGTACGCCCCGACCATGATTCACGCCAAGACGCTCGTCGTTGACGGCATGTGGAGCGTCGTCGGCTCGACCAACTTCGACAACCGCTCCTTCGGACTCAACGACGAGGTGAACCTCGCCGTCTGCGACGAGAAGTTGGCCGCGCGCATCACCGAAGACTTCGAGCGCGACCGCGCCGAGAGCAAGGCAGTCTCTTACGCCGAATGGCGACGCCGCCCCATCCTCGAACGCGCGCACGAACTGTTCGGGATGCTGTTGGAGAGACAACAATAAATACTCGTCGGTAGTCAGTGGTCAGTTAGTCAGTTGTTGGATTGAATCTTTAGTAACTAACGCATGAATCACAAAACGACGGACGACTGACCACTGACTACCGACGAGCTTTTCCATGCTCCGCATCGTCACCTACAACGTACACAAATGCCGCGGCCTCGACCGGCGCGTGCGCCCGGCGCGCATCGCTTCGGTGCTGCGCGAGTTGGACGCGGACATTATCGCGCTACAAGAGGTGTTGAGCGTCGGGGGTGCGGCGCGCGAGATGGATCAGGCGCGCTTCATCGCCGAAGAACTCGGCTACGATTACTGTCTCGGCGAGAACCGTCGGCTCGCGGGCGGCGCATACGGCAACGTCATCCTCAGCCGCCTGCCGTGGCGACACGTACACAACTACGACATCACCTGGCGCGGGCGCGAGCGGCGCGGCTGCCTGCGCGTGGACATCGAGACGGGCAACAGCAGCAGCGGCGCGTCGGCCGGTCAACTCATACACCTCTTCAACGTGCATCTCGGCACGGCCTACATCGAGCGTCGCCATCAGGCGCGCCAACTCGTCGGCGACAAGATACTCGGCAGCGCGGAACTGACCGGCGCGCGCATCATCCTCGGCGACTTCAACGAGTGGACGAAGGGCTTGGCGACGCGCCTCCTGACCGAGCACCTTGAGAGCGCGGATTTGCGCACGCACCTGCGCAGCCCGCGCACCTATCCCGGCGCGCTCCCGCTCGTCCACCTCGACCACATCTACTTCGACCCCGCGCTCGAACTACAACAGTTAACTTTGCACAAAAGCCTCACCGCGCTCGTCGCCTCCGACCACCTCCCGCTCGTCGCGGACTTCCGCCTGCGCCCGTAAAATCAAAGTTCAGCCACGAGTCGCACAAATCTTGATTTACGCCGTAAAAGTGTGAATTTGCGGGCTGCAAGTCCGTTTCCGCAGGTTAGAAATTGCAACTTGCAGCCTGAAAGTCTCAATTAACAACGTGAAAGGGTGGATTTACACTGCGAAAGTCTCAATTTGCAGCGTGAAAGTGTGCTTTTGCAGCGTGAAAGTATGAATTTACAACGCGGAAGGGCGAATTTGCAGAGTGAAACTATGAATCTGCACCGCGAAAGTATCAATTTACAGAGCGAAAGTATGAATTTACACAGTGAAAGTTCAAATTTACAGTGCGAAAGTTTAAATTTGCAGGTGCAAAGTATGAATCTGCAAGGTGAAAGTATGAATTTACAGGGCGGAAGTTTAAATTTACAGCGGAAAAAAGGTGTTTTGGCGGCTCGCTGCTCCGGCCGACGCGCGTCAATATTGAATCTTGCTAGGAGAGTTTCGCGCTCTTGCGGCGCGGGGCGCGTTTTTTGGCGGGCGGCGCGGGGGTCGCGGCTTCCGGCGCGGCGACGGGTGGCGGTTCGGTGGCGGTCGTGTTGGCGTGGTTGTTGTTGGAGTTGTAGCGGCGCGCGGCTTCGTCGCTGATGACGCAGAGGCCGTGAACTTTGTCGCCGCGCAGGCGACGCACCAGCCCGGCCGCCTCTTCGTAAGTCGCGCCCGCCGCCTCGCAGCCGCGTTCGCTCACGACCGACCAGCGTTGTTCTCGCAGTTCACTCATCCGCAGTTCTCTTGCCGCCGAAAGTTGTCTGTAACTGCCGCGAGTGTAATGGAAGGCGGCGCGGAAAGCCAAACAGTGCGACGGGCGGCGGGCGCGGATTTCGTTTGACTTGACCGCGCGAATACAATAGAACTCACGCCGCACGACCCTACTCTCCCGATACGTCTCCTCGCCCTTCGGGAAAACTTCGGAGCGTCACACATGTTCAGAGAATTCAGAGAGTTCATCAAACGCGGCAGCGTCATAGACCTCGCCGTCGCCGTCATCATCGCCGCCGCCTTCGGCAAGATCATCACGACGCTCGTTGACGGCGTGATCATGCCGCCCATCGGCCTGCTGCTCGGCGGCGTAGACTTCTCCGGCCTCTTCCTCAACCTCTCGGACAAGCCGCGCCCGGCGAGCCTCGCCGCCGCTAAGGCCGAAGGCATCCCCGTCATCGCCTACGGCCAACTGATCAACGACATCATCACCTTCCTCATCGTCGCCTTCGTCATCTTCCTCATCGTCCGCTACGTCAACCGGCTCAAGAGCAAGCAGGCGACCGACGCCGCGCCGACGACCAAAGACTGCCCGCACTGCCTGACCACCATCCCGCTCAAGGCCGCGCGCTGCGCCGCGTGCTGCGCCGACTTGCAGACGATGTAGGTCGCGGTTCGTTTACGCATCCGCGGCGCAGCGGATTCCGGCGAAGGCGATGCGGAAGTGGCGTCGGAAGAAGTTGCGGAAAGAGGTGCGCAGGATTGACGGGTGGGTCGCCCACGAGCCGCCTTTCAAGACGCGGTGATCGCCGTCAAACCACGTCTCGGAGTATTCGGGATAAGGGTGTGCGCGGAAGCCTTCGTAACCCATGAACGGATCGCTCGTCCATTCCCAGACGTTACCCGTCATGTCGAGACAACCATAACCGCTCGCGCCCGCGGGGAAAGAGCCGACGGGCGTCGTGTCCCAGAGGCGCAGGTCGAAATTGCCACGCGTCTCGTCCGGCGCATCGTCGCCCCACGCGTAGAGGCGTTTGCGTCCCTCTCGCGCGTCCCACGAAGCGGCCTTCTCCCACTCGGCTTCCGTCGGCAGGCGCTTTCCCTTAAAGCGCGCGTAGGCCGAAGCCTCGTACCAACTCACGCCCGCCACCGGATGCTCCGGCTTGAGCGCGCCCTCTTCAAACATTGTGCGGACGCTCCAACCGCGCGCGGCTGTGGCGTCGCCTTCCACGCTCTCCATCCAGTAGAGCGGGCGCGTCCAGTTCTCGCGCTCGCGCCACTGCCAGCCCTCTTCGTCCCACCACTCGCGCCGCGCGTAGCCGCCCTCCGCGATGAAGTGCGCGTACTCTTCATTGGTCGCGGGCAGCCGATCAATTTTGAAAGCGGGCAGCGCGACCGCGTGCGCGGGCAGTTCGTTGTCGTAGACGAACATCCGCCACGGCGCGCCCAACGTAAACTCGCCCGCCGCGACCGTCACCATGTCGCGCGCGACAACTGCGGGCGCGGCCGAGGACGACGCGCGCGCGGCGACTTGCGACGCGTCGTGCGAACCGCCCGTTGTCGTGTCGTGTGAATTATTCGCCGCCGCGCCCTGCGAGTCTGGCAAGGCGCGCTTTTTCTTCGCGGGGTCGAGCATGTGCAGGAGGTAGGCGAGCGTCTCCTGATGCTGCCGCTCGTGTTCGAGGACGAGCCGGAAGACGTAGCCGTCGCGCAAGAGCGTTGATTGCGTGGGCGTGTCGTCGAAGCGTGCCTCTTCGAGATAGCGTAGCGTCGCGTCGCGGACGCGCGCGAGGTAGGCTTCCATCTCGCCGCGCGCGGGGAGATTTTTCGAGTTCTCGCGCGGCGTGGCGATAGGGTCGAAGATGCGTTCGTAGCGCGCGTCGGGCGCGGCGTCGCCCTTCACCTTTTGCAGAATCCAGTAAGCCTCGAAGACGCCGATGTGCGCGAGATGCCAGATGACGGGGCGGAAGCCGCCGCCCGGACTCTCGTGTAAATCCGCCTCGCGCGCCACCGTGTCGAACAGCCTCAAGGTGACGGCGCGCGTCGCCTCCAACATCTCCGCGATCTGTGCGGCCTCTTCGCTCATAAGCAAGTTTCTGGTTTCAAGTTTCAAGTTTCAGATTTCAAGTTAAGGAACGAGGGACGTTCGGATTTGAAACTTGAGATTTGAACTCTGAAACTTGAAACTCGCCCCGCGTCGTCGGTTGACAGTGAACTTTGACGAGTTATGATAGCATGCGAAACGGACGAACAAACGCGAGAGCGCATCAAGCGAAATTTTAGGATTCTCCCTCCGAAGCCGTGACCCGATAACTCCGAGCGAAGAATTTTTACGACGATGCCGCCCACTGCCGACGCCCCCCACGCCGCACGCCTGCGCCTCCAACGCTTCGACACAGAGGACGCCCGCGCCGCCTTCGCACGCGACGTTGCGCGCGGCCTCGGCTCGTCGCCCAAACAACTCTTTCCCAAATACTTTTACGACGAACTCGGCAGCGAACTCTTCGATGCCATCTGTCTCTTGCCGGAGTATTACCTGACGCGTGCCGAGAACGAAATTCTCGCGCGCCACGCCGACGAGATCGTCGCCGCCGCCGCATCCTCGCGCGCGCCGGACGGCGCGCCGCTCTCGCTGCTCGAACTCGGCAGCGGCAGCGCGACCAAGACGCGCCGCGTCATCGAAGCGATCCTCAAACGCCAGCCAGACTTGCTCTATCGCCCCGTGGACATCTCCGCCTCCGCCCTCACGGCGAGCGCCGACGCGTTGCTCCAAGCCTACCCCGCGCTCCGCATAGAGGCTTACGCCAGCGACTACGACGGCGCGCTCGGACACTTGAGTCGCGGGCGCGATGCGCGCGCGGACGAACGACTCCTCGCGCTCTTTCTCGGCTCGAACGTCGGCAACTTCGACCGCGACGGCGCGCAGCAATTTTTGCGCGCGCTCCGCGGCGTGCTCCGCGAAGGCGACGCGCTCTTGCTCGGCGCGGATTTGAAGAAAGACCGCGCCGCTCTGGAAGCCGCCTACGACGACGCGCTCGGCGTCACGGCCGCCTTCAATCTCAATCTACTCGTCCGCCTCAATCGCGAGTTCGGAGCAGACTTCGACGTGCGCGCCTTCCGCCACGTCGCCGCTTACAACGAAGAGGCGGGGCGCGTCGAAATCTACATCAAGAGCAGGCGTGAGCAGATCGTGCGTCTGCCCGGACTCGATCTTGAGATCACTTTCGACGCGGGCGAGCGCGTCCACACGGAGAACTCCTACAAGTACGACCGCGACGGACTCGACGCGCTCGCCGCCGAGACCGGCTTCGCGTGTACGCGTCGTTGGACGGACGAGGGCGGCCGTTTCAGCAGCAACCTCTTCGTCGCGCGCTAGCGGATTTGCGGTTTCGCGTATGACCCACGACCAACTCATCGAAGACGCGGCGAGCAATTGCGCGACGGGCGACGCTGCCGACCCTACAGCTCACCCCGTCGCACACGCGGATGACAGCGCGCGTTTCCCTCTGCTGACGGACGCGATTGACGTGTCTTCCGTGTCGCTCTTTGAAGAGAACTTGCGACGCGGCGCGAAGCCCGCCGCCGAGTGGATGTGCGGCATCGAGTTTGAACTCTTCGGCTACGATGCGCGCGACGCCACCGATCCCGCGCGCCTGAATCCGGCGCAGGTGCAGCGCGTGCTCGCGGGCTTCGCGCCTTCGTCCGATGATCTTGTTTATGAAGGGCGCACCGTCGTCGAGGCGAATGCGGGGCAGATGAACCGCCTGACGGTCGAACCGGGCGGACAGATCGAGTTCTCCGGCGCGCCGCAGCGGAAGTTGGCCGACGTCGAACGCGAAGTCACGCGTTACCTCACGCGCCTGCACGAGATCGCCGGGGCGGAAGATTTCGTCTTCCTCGCCGTCGGCTTCGACCCGCTCCGCGCGCTCGACGAGCAACGCTGGTTTCCCAAGATGCGCTACGACGTGATGCGCCCCTATCTCGCGACGCGCGGCGCGCGCGCGTGGGACATGATGACGCGCACCTGCGCCGTCCAGACCAACCTCGACTACGGCGCGGAAGACGACCTCGCAGCGAAGTTTCTCGTCGGCAACCGGCTCGCGCCCATCGCCACTGCCATCTTCGCCAACTCGCCTTTCGAGTCGGGTCGCCCCTCCGGCTACAAGTCAACGCGCGCTGCCGCGTGGCTTGCGACCGACGATGACCGCAGCGGCATCTCGCCGCCCGCGCTCCTTGAACACGCTTTCTCGCCCGCCTCTTTCATCGCCTACGCGCTCGACGTGCCGATGCTCTTCGCGCAACGCGGCGGGAGTTACACCGACGCGCCGACGGGCATGAAGTTCGGCGACTTTCTCGCGCGCGGGTGCGACGCGCTCGCGCCCGTCTTCGGCGACTGGGCGGATCATCTCACCACCATCTTCACCGACGCGCGTCTCAAACAGCACATCGAACTGCGCAGCGCAGACTGCGGCTCGCTCGCCCACGCGCTCGCCTTTCAAGCCTACTGGAAGGGCTTGCTCTACGACCCCGACACGCTCATGCACGCTCTCCGCCTCGCGCCCGCACTCGACCGCGCGGGCGCGCTCGAACTGCGCGCGGCCGTCGCACGCGACGCGCTCTCGGCGCGCGCCGCCGGAGTTGACGTGCTCGCGCTCGCGAAAGAATCAATCGCGCTCGCCGCCGAGGGACTCAGCCGCGTCGCCCCCGAAGAGTTGCCTTACCTCGACGTGCTCCATCAACAGACAATCGCGGACGAACTCTCGCCCGCCGACATCCTGCTCCGCAACTGGCACGGCTCGTGGCACGCCTCGATGCCGCGCGTCTTCGAGCATCTCCGCATCGCCTGAACAGGGGTTAAGAATCCGATGCTAACCGAGCACTTAGATCAGTCGCTGTATCTGGCGGCGCGCCTCGTGGAAAACTCCGCGCACGACGATGCGATAATCGTCCTGCGCCCGCTCGTCGAATGCGAACTCGACGATTTTCATAAGACCATCGTGTGCATCAATCTGGGGATCATCTTCGGGCAGAAAGGGCAGGACTCTGACGCGCTGGCGTGGTACGACCGCGCGATAGGCTACGAGCGCGCGCACGGGCGTTTCTTAGCGGCCGAACACAAGGCCGCCTTTCTGGCCGAGCGCGGCTGGAATGCCGAGAGCCTCGCGATGTACGAGCGTCTGCTCAACGAGCCTGCGCTGACGGACGAAGACAGCGAGCGCATCAAGCAGAACCTCTCGACCTTGAAACAACGCCTCGGTTGAAAAGTTTTAGTAGCGAAGCCCGCCCGTAACGGGCGAGCGAGGAGCAGCGACCGCAGGCGGCGACACGGAAGAAGCAGAGGAGTTAACGAGTCATGGATTTGCGTCTCTCTGGCAAGGTGGCGGTCATCACGGGCGCGAGTCGCGGCATCGGCCGCGCCGTCGCCGAGACGCTGGCGGCCGAAGGGATGCGGCTCGCGCTCGTGGCGCGCTCCGGCGAACAACTCGACGCGCTGGCGAAGTCGTTGCCCGTCGAGACGCTCGTGCGCGTCGCGGACTTGCGCGAAGCCGACGCGCCCGCCGCCGTCATCGCCGATGCCGTCGAGCGTTTCGGGCAACTCGACTTACTCGTCAACAACGCGGGCGCGACGCAACGCGGCGACTTTCTCACTCTCGCGGACGACGCGTGGGCGGACGGCTTCGCGCTCAAGTTCTACGGCGCGATGCGCTCGGCGCGCGCCGCGTGGCCGCACCTCTCGGCGAGCGGCGGCTGCATCGTCAACGTCGTCGGCGTCGGCGGGCGCGCGGGCAGCGCGGAGTTCACCATCGGCGGCGCGGTCAACGCCGCGCTCCTCAACTTGACGAAGGCTCTCGCTGACCGCGGCGTGCGCGACGGCGTGCGCGTCAACGCCGTCAACCCCGGCGCGACGGAGACCGAACGCTTGCAGACGCGCATCGCGCAGTTCGCCTCCGAGCACGGCGTCGAACGCGAAGAAGCGACGCGCCGCATGTCGCGCGCTCTCGGCACGGCGCGCTTCGGCGAACCGGCCGAGATCGCGCGCGCCGTGGCCTTTCTCGCCTCGCCGCAGGCCGCCTATTGTCAGGGCACGCTCCTCGACGCCGACGGCGGCCAGACCCGCGCACTCTAATCCCACCCCTCTAGTACCGCTGTTCAGCTAGGCCTCTCGATAAAAAATGCGTTGCGGTTGCGGAAGGTAGTTTGTTGCATCTCGCTAAATGTGGCCTGAGAGTCATCAACCCAGAGAATAATCCCATCGTCATGTGTGTAGTTAAGCAATGGCAGGTCTTGTTCGCTGTCCCCAGCAGTGATGCAAGGGCGCACACTCCCTAATCTCCCCTTGAGCACTTCGACCTTTCCATGCTCGACTGGAACGGGATGCTCTACTGAATCAAACAGGCGTTGCCCGAGTTTATTCCGGTAAATGCCGGAACGAATCCCGAGGACATTTTCTGACGGGATGCCGAAGAAATTCCACGCGGCGATCGTGGCGGCGGTCTGGTTACTGGCAGTCACCACGAAGACCTCGATGCCGCGCAGACGCAGCGCTGTGACTAATGACTGCATGAGCGCATTTGGGCGCGGGGCGGGGACGCTCTCCCCCTCGATCAAGACGAAAGGCTCTTGCCCCGAGATGATTTTTTCCGTCATCTCACATATTGTCGCCACCGGCAGGCCGCGCATGGCTTCGACCACCGCAACATACGCTTCTTTGCGATTCTCGACAATCTTCTTCTGGTACGCCTTCCACCCGAATTCGTTAACCATCCCCTGCTGAACCAACTTTGCGAAGAGCGCGTCCCCGATGTCTCCGACGAGGAGCGTGTTGTCCAGATCGAAGGCAGCATAACAATGCGCGGCGGTTGGCAGGCGGGCAAGTTGTTGCCTGAGTGCAGCGGGTAGGTCTTCGTCGTGGGTCGCGGTATCAACGCGGGTCGTCTCACTTGAAACTATGGTGATCAGGGTGAGGCGTGCCGAATATTCACGATCAGCCTGTTTCCGCCTGAGAAGGGAAAGCGTGATCAATATGGTGATCAGGACGAAGAGTAGCGCATACCAGATGAGTACGTGAGCATGCGTGAACACTTTGAAGGGCGGCTCGGGAACGTAGTGTGAGAGCAAGCCTAGTGAGGCGAGACCGATCAACAACCCGAAGATAAAAGCGAAGAAACTGCTGTCAATCCCATATCGCACCGAAGAAATGCTTCTGGCATAGTCATAGGTCGGATTGGGCCACAGCAAGAGATCGGAAACAGGCTCTAAATACCCGAGGCTGAGTTTGCCCTTGCGCTGTTCTCGCAGCCGCGCCCGCCGCCCCTTCACGAAAGGGTGGAATACTATCAAGAACGCTCTCTCCGAAAAACTCCTCCAGCCGACATCCTTGTTGATGCAGGTGAAATCAATGTAGTAGCTTCGGCGCGCGGGGTCATAGATAACTTTCAAGCCCTCGCGGATCACGCGAACGAAAGGTTTCTCTTCGTAGGAACTGGTCGTGATGTGGCGGAATGCGCGATAGCAGTTGTAAATCCACCACCCGAGCGGGATGGCTAGCGCAGGGACGGTTGCTGAACCGCCTAGGAGTATAAAATCCCTGATTGATTCCCCGCGCTCGGTATTGACAACAGCCCAACACGCCGCTAAATAGATCGGCACGATGAACGTGATCCCCGGACTCAGATAGCGGAAGAGTTCGTGTTCCATGCCGCCATCTTACCCCGATTATCAATTGCCTAACGACCAAATTTAACGGGGCTGCACGATCCCTACTTGATCGCGCGGCGCGCCCCCGCGTTGCGCGGCGACCGTGAACTCGACGAGTTGCGGCCACTGCACGCCCGCCTCGACTTCGATCTTGCGACGCGACGGGTCGAACGAGAGCACGCGGTTCATGCGCCGCATGTCCACGAGCAAGCCGCCTGTGGCGAACTGCTGCGCGCCCATCGCGTGCCTGCCGCCCGCCACCGAGACCGCGCCGCCCGCGTCTCGCGCACGCCGGACGAGCGCCTGCAACGCCTCGACCGAATCGGGCGCGACGACGCGGCCGACGCGCGTCTCGTTCAACTGCGAATGCACGTCGTTGACGATCACCATCGGCGACGACAGAGAATTTAGCGTGCGCGCGAAACGACGCTCGCGCGCGTTCGTCGTCGCCGCGTTGCTTGCTTCAAGCGCGTTGCGCGTAGCCGCAGAGTCGGATGCGAGTAGCTCCGGCGGGTAACTTTTCAGATTCTTTGCGGCGCGCATCAGCTTCATTCGCCCCCTTCGTCGAAGTCTTCGGCGACGCAGACATATTCGCCCGCGGCGAGCGGCAGGTGTGCGAGCGATTGGGGTTCGAGGTAGCGTTGGCGAAAGGTGTCGCCCGTCGCGATCTCGCGCAGAGTGAAACCGCGCTCTCGCAGATACGCCGGAAGCTCCGTGCGCCCGATGCCCCACTTGAAGACTTCGCGCCGCCAGCCGAGCCAAGCGTCAACGGCGCGACTCCGCGTGAGAAAATTGACGCGCCCGTCGCGTTGCGGCTCCATGAACGTGAAGGCGAAGCGCACGAGGGGCGCACGGCGGGCGCAGTCGCGTATGGTTTGAAAAAGCGCGTCCACCTCGGCGGGCGCGAGATACATCAGCAAGCCCTCGGCGATGAAGAGCGTGGGCGTGTCCGCTCGGTAGCCCTCGAAATTGAAGAGCGTGGCGGCGAGTCGGCCGCGCGTGAGATCAACGGGGAGGAAGTGCAGGTTGGTCGGCGGTTGGGTGCGCGTGAAGTCGCGACGCGCGGCGGCGAGCGCGTGGATTTTGCGTCGCTGCGTGGCCGGGTGATCCGTCTCGATGAACTGCACGGCGGGGAACTGTTCGCGCAGTCGCAGGGCGAGCGTGTCGTAGCCCGCGCCGAAGATGACGACCTGCCCGACGCCGTCGGCGATGGCGGCGCGCGCCGTCTCTTCGAGATAGAGCTTGCGCAGCGCGTAGTGTAATTGGATGCCGGGCAGCGTCAGGCGTTCGAGCGCGGAGACGAAGGGGCGCGCTTCCTTGCGCCGGAGCGCAGCTTGCGCCCAACGCGCGGCGCGCGTGCGTGCGGCGACGAAGCATGCGCTGAGTTCGGCGGCGCGCGCGGGGATGAGACGACCGGCGCGCGGGTCGGCGGCGACAAAGAGCGTGCTGGTGGCGATGAGATATGCGGTGGCGCTCGGCGCGTCGGCTTTCATGTGCCCTCCTCTGTGACGGGGCGGAGCATAGATTCCGCCGCCGCAGCGCGTTCGCGCGGGTGGGACACTTTCCGAATTGTCATAGGACGAACGCGCCGCCCCCTGCAAACATAGAAAAGGTGCGCGCATAGAAAAGGAGTGCGCGACGAAGTGAGAGACTTCGTC